>NZ_JBVJMW010000016.1:39684-170023 GCF_055583985.1 Streptomyces sp. NPDC104313 | reverse complement strand
CTTGACTCCGCCCACCTTCGGCGCGAAGCGGCAACCGGACTTCCGGACTATATGGTCCCGGCGGCTGTGGTGGTGCTGGACGGGCTGCCGTTGACGGCGAACGGGAAGCTCGACCGCAAGGCCCTGCCCGCCCCCGACTTCAGCGCGAGCGTCGGGGACCGGGCACCCCGTACCCCCCGCGAGGAAGTCCTTGCAGCTCTGTTCGCGGAGGTGCTGGGGCTTGCCCGGGTCGGGATCGACGACAACTTCTTCGAGCTCGGCGGCCACTCCCTCCTCGCCACCCGCCTCACAAGCCGCATCCAGGCGACCTTCGGCATCAAGCACACCATCAGGACCGTCTTCGAGGCGCCCACGGTGTCCGGCCTCGCCGAGCGGCTCAACTCGGACGAGGTCGGCGAGGCGCTCGAAACGCTGCTGCCGTTGCGCCCCCAGGGCAGCCGGACCCCGCTGTTCTGCGTACACCCCGCGGGCGGTCTGAGCTGGTGCTACTCGGGCCTCATGAGCGCTCTCCACCCGGAGTGCCCGATCTACGGCCTACAGGCCCGTGGCATCGCAGGTGAGGAGGCGCGGCCCACCACGCTCAAGGAGATGGCGGCCGACTACGTACATACGCTGCGCAGCGTTCAGCCGGAGGGCCCGTACCGCCTCCTCGGCTGGTCGTACGGCGGCGGCGTCGCCTTCGCCATGGCCGTCCACCTGCGCGAGCTGGGGGAGGAGGTCGATCTCCTCGCGATGCTGGACGCCTACCCCGAGATCCAGTTCGGCGACAAGATCCCCGGTGACCGGGAAGCCCTCAAGGTCCTCCTCGACGACGTCGGCCTCGACATCGACGAGGAGATCAAGGAGACCACCGACCTCACCGAACTCCTCGAACTCATTCGGGCAGAGAGCAGCGTCCTGGCCAACCTCGAAACGGAGCAGATGCGCGGGCTCGTCGACATCGTCATCAACAACATCCATCTCATGGACGCGTACGAGCCCGAGATCTTCGATGGGGACGTCCTCTTCTTCACCGCCACCGCCACCGCCACCGAAGGCAAGGCCGAGGACCGGATGAGCTTCGAGGCGTGGGTGCCGCACGTGACGGGCCGGCTGGAGAACCACCTGCTCGCCTGCGAGCACACGGAGATGACGGAACCCGGACCGTTGCGTGAGATCGGAGCCGTCATCAGCCGGTACCTGTCGCGCCGTTCCTCGCGGTAGCCACTGACCAGGAGACGTACATGAAACTCGCAAACCTCTACGTCAGCGGGCTGGGCACCTACCTTCCGCAGCGGATGAGCAGCCGCCGGGCCATCGAACTCGGCCTGTACGAAGAGATCCTCATGCTGGACTCGGGGGTCACCGGAACCCTCGTCGCCGGCGACACACCACCGGTGGAGATGGCCGTGGCGGCCGCCAAGGAGGCCGTCGAAAGGGCGGGCCGGGACTCGGCGTCCGTGGACCTGCTGGTGCATGCCTGCGTGCTGCGCCAGGGCCCCGAGATGTGGAACCCGGGTGGCTACATCGCTCGGGAGCTGGGCACCGGCAGCATCCCCGCCTTCGAAGTGCGCCAGGGCTGCAACGGTATGCTGGCCGCCTTGGAGTTGGCGGCCGGCCAGCTCCACCTGGACCCTTCGCGCACGACCGCGCTCCTGACCACGTCGGACAACTCCACGTCCTCGAAGTTCGACCGCTGGCGCGGCTACGGACCGGGCACGGTGATCGGTGACGCGGGCAGCGCGATGCTGCTCGACACCGCGGGGGGCTTCGCCCGGGTTCGGTCGGTCAACCACCTCCTGGTCCCCGAGCTTGAGGCGCTTCACCGCGGGGCTGAGCCGTTGTTCGGCGGGGAGGCCCGGGAGACCATCGACATGGTGGAGCGCGCCCGTCACTTCGGGCGCACCGGCCGGTCGCTCGCCGAGGTCAACGAAATCATCGCCAAGCAACAGGGCGAGGTGGCGCGGCGCACCTTGGACGAGGCCGGGATCGGCGTCGCGGACGTCAAGAAGGCCATCTACGTCAACCAGGGCCAGTACCTCGTCGAGCAGTACTTCCTCGAACCCCTCGGGCTTGCGGAGTCCACGTCGACCTGGGACTTCGGCAGGACGATTGGCCATCTGGGGGCCAGCGACCACGTTGTGGCGCTCGACCACCTGGTCACCACCGGACAGCTCGGGCCGGGGGACCACGTCCTGCTCGCGGGCGCGGCACCGGGATTCGTGGTCAGCAGTGCCGTACTCACTATCGGCACCGCCGCTTCATGGGCGATATGAAAATTCTGAGGAGCAAAGAAGAAATGGCCAGTCGGAAGCGCCGAGAGAATTCGGCCGACGCCTTGAAGAGCAGCGCGGAAAGCTCCATTCCGGAGCCGATGACGGAAGGCAGGCCCGAAGCGGCGAAGGGCGCCCCCGTCCCCCCGGCGAAGTACGGCGAGCCTGCTGCCGAGATGACCGGCACGGCGTCGGCGACGCTGCCCGGCGCCGCCGGCCCCGCAATCGCAGTCGTGGGCATGGCCTGCAAGTTCCCGCAGGCCAACGACCTGGCAGAGTACTGGAAGCGACTGTGCGACGGGCACGACAGCATCGTCGAGGTGCCGCCCAGCCGGTTCGACATCGACGAGGTGTACGACCCACGCCCCGGCACCCCGGGCAAGCTCGTCAGCAGGTCGGGCGGATTCCTCGACGGCATCGACGCGTTCGACGCGGACTTCTTCGGCATCGCGCCCCGCGAGGCCCAGCACATGGACCCGCAGCAGCGGCTCCTCCTGGAGACCACCGCGGCAGCGATTGACGACGCCGGGCTCACCAGGGAACGCCTCGCTGCCGGAACCGCCGGTGTGTTCATCGGGTCCATGGGGCGCAACTACTGGGACACGATGAGCCGTTCGGGCGTCCTGGACTTATACGCCAACCCCGGCACCGCCCCCAGCGTCCTGTCGGGGCGGCTCTCCTACGCCTTCGACCTGCGGGGCCCGAGCTTCACGGTCGACACCGCCTGCTCCTCGTCTCTCACCGCCGTCCACCTGGCCTGCCAGAGTCTGCGCAACGGCGAATCGACGGTGGCCCTGGTCGGAGGGGCCAACCTCGTCCTCATGCCGGAGGAGAGCATCACCTTCTCGAACGGGAAGATGCTCTCGCCCGACGGCCGGTGCAAGTTCGCCTCCGCCGACGCGGACGGTTTCGTGCGCAGCGAGGGCATCGGCATCGTCGTGCTCAAGCTCCTCGACGACGCGATCGCGGACGGCGACGCCATCCGCGCGGTTGTCCACGGCTCCGCGACCCTCAATGACGGCCGCAACGGCGGTGCGATGATCGCGCCCGCTCAGTCGGGCCAGGAACAGACCCTGCGCGCCGCCTACCGGGATGCCGGGGTGGACCCGGCCCAGGTCGACTACGTGGAGGCGCACGGCACAGGCACCCGCGTCGGCGACCCGGTCGAGCTGCGCGCCCTGACGGCCGTGCTCGGCGAGGGGCGCCCCGCCGCACAGCCGCTCGTCGTGGGCTCGGTAAAGTCGAACATCGGCCACTGCGAGGGCGCGGCGGGCATCGCGGGCCTCATCAAGACCGTGCTCTGCCTGGAGAACGGGATCATCCCCGCCAGCCTGCACAGCGCCGAGCCGACGCCGGCGATCGACTGGGCGAATGTACCCATCGAAGTCCCGCAGGCGACGCGGACGTGGCCCCAGGACGAGCGGCCCGGGCTCGCGGGCGTGAGTTCCTTCGGGATCTCCGGCACCAATGCGCACATCGTTCTCGGCGCCTACCGCCCCGTCCCGGTCGAGCCCTCGGCGTCGGAGCCGGCGAAGTCCCTGGAGGATGCGGATTCCCCGGTGGCCTCGGGGTCCCTTACGGAGTGCCCGGACAAGGAGACCCCCCGGCTCCTGGTGCTGTCCTCGCACCAGCCGGAGACCCTCCGCGACGTGGTGGGCCGCTACGTGCGCTATCTGGAGCCGGGCGGCGCGGGCAGTGAAATGCCGCTGCGCGACATCGCCTTCAGCGCGGCCACCCGCCGTGAGCACCGCGAGAGCCGCCTCACCGTCGTCGGTACGTCCCACAAGGACATCGCCGACAAGCTCGGCACGTTCCTCGAAGGTGAGGCCACCACGCTGCTGCGGTCGGCCGACGACGTGTACGAGCAGCGTTCCCAGGTGGTGTTCGTCTTCCCTGGCCAGGGCTCGCAGTGGGTCGGTATGGGCCGCGAACTGCTGCGGACGCAGCCCGTGTTCCGGCGCGCGATGGAGGAGTGTGACGCGGCGATCCGGGCCGAGACCGGCTGGTCTGTTATCAAGCGGCTGACGGACGGAGCCGAGCTCGCAGGCGTCGACGTCATCCAGCCGACGCTGTGGGCGATGGAGGTCGCTCTGGCCGCGCTGTGGCGTGCGTGGGGAGTGGAGCCGGACTTCGTCGTCGGCCACAGCATGGGCGAGGCGGCCGCTGCCTGCGTGGCGGGCTCGCTGAGCGTCACGGACGCCGCCGCCGTCATCTGCCGCCGCAGCGCCCTGGCGCAGGAGGTGTCCGGCCGGGGGGTGATGGCCTCCGTCGAGCTCAGCGCCGAGGACGCCGCCCGCGAGCTGGAGCCGTATGCCGACCTCATCTCCGTCGCCGCGATCAACGGCCCGGTTTCCACCATCCTGTCCGGTGACAGGGACGCCATGCGCGAACTGCTGGCCGCGCTCCAGCAGCGCGGGGTCTTCTGCCGTCTGGTGCGGGTCGACTTCGCCTCGCACGGGCCTCAGGTGGAGCCGCTCCGGCAGCCGTTGCTCGACCGGCTGCGGCACCTCACGCCGCGCGCCGGCAGCATCCCGATGTACTCCACCGTCGTCCAGGAACCGCTGGACGGCAGCGGCCTCGACGCCGACTACTGGGCCCGCAACCTGCGTGAGCCCGTGCACTTCGGCCCTGTCATCGAGAAGCTCCTTGCCGCCGGGCCCACCCTGCTCGTCGAGATCAGCCCCCACCCGATCCTCACCCCGGGCATGCGGGAGTATGCCGACCGGACGAACGGCGCGAGCCTCACGGTGGGTTCCACCCGCCGCAACCAGTCCGAATCCGCCACTCTCCTCGACTCGCTCGCCGCGCTCCACCTGAGTGGCCACCCGGTCGGCCTGGGCCCGGTCTTCGAACCCGAGGCACGCTTCACACGACTGCCCGGTCCGGCCTGGCAGCGGCAGACGTACTGGTTCCCCGAGACGCCCGCAGGAACGGTGAGTGCCGCCCGGAGCGGCTCGGCGACCCCGGTCGCGCGAGCCGGTTCCACCGCTGCTGCGCGGGGCGGCCCCGGTGGCGCCCCGCACGGTCATCCTCTGCTGGGGAACCCGGTGGCCGGTAACGGACACGTCTGGGAAGGCCCGCTGGACCTCGAAGGCAACGCCTACCTACGCGACCACCAGGTGCAGGACATCGTGATCGTGCCCGGCACCGCCTCTATCGAGCTGGTGTCCGCCGCGGCCGCCTCCGTCTTCGGTTCGGCCCCCGCGATCCAGGCCATCACGTACCACGAGGGGATCTTCCTGACCCCGGGCGAGGAGCCGCCAGTCCTGCGGGTCGCCCTGGAACAGGCCCCCGACGGGAGCTGGAGCTTCGAGATCGGCACCCGCTACGGTGACGAGGACGCCTACCGGCGGAACGTATCCGGTCACCTTGACCCCGAAGCGCCGGCCGCAGCGGCGGACCGCATGGCGGGTGAGCCCCGCGACGCGGTCCAGGAGCGCAACCGGGAGATCAGCAGCGAGGAGTTCTACCGCCGCTACGCCGCCAAGGGAAACCAGTGGCGTGGAGTCTTCAAGAGCATCACCCGGCTGTGGTGCCGGGACGGTGAGGCGTTCGCCCGCATCGAGATCCCGGAAGCGATCCGGGACGGCGTCCCGCAGCACCTGTTCCACCCCGCGCTGCTCGATGCCTGCGGCCACACCCTGGCGGCGGTGACCGAAGGCGTCGGCTCCGACAGCGAGCACGACGCCTTCGTCCTCGGCGGAATCGACCGCGTCCGCATCCACCGACGCCCGAACGGCCCCCTGTGGAGCCATGCGGTACGCACCGAGGTTCGCGCCGACGCCCTCGTCGGCGACGTCGAGATCCGCGACGAGGACGGTTCCCTGCTCGCCGAGTTCGAGGGTCTGCGACTCCGCTTCCTCATTCCTCAAGAGGCCGGGCGGAACGTGGCCGAGTGGCTCCATGAGGTCGCCTGGCGGGCCGCGCCCCTCGCCGGGAGCGGCCGCCCGCGCCCCGGCTTCTGGCTGCTGTTCGCCGACGCCGGTGACACGGCCGAGGCCCTCGCCGCCCGTATCGGCGGACGCACCATGGTGGTGACTCCGGGAGCCTCCTACGGAAAGCTCGGCGCGAACCGCTACGCTCTCGACCCCGCCTCGGCCGACGGCTACCGTAGGCTCCTTGCCGACGTGCGCCAGGAGACCGGGGGCGTCGAGTGCGAGGGCATCGTGCACCTGTGGGCCCGCGACGCGTGCGACCCGCAGGGGGCGGACGACGATGCTGCGGCCCACGTGGCCTTGGCGGAACGTCTCGGCTGCCACAGTGTTCTGCATCTGTTCCAGGCCCTGGACGTGACGTCGTGGCCCACCACACTGGTGTGGCTCGTCACGGAGGGGGCACAGCACCTGCCCGGCCAAGAGGGAACGGTCTCCGTCGGCCAGTCGATGCTGTGGGGCCTGGGCCGCTCACTGATCCAGGAGTACAGCCAGTGGCGCACGGCCCTCCTCGACCTTCCGGCCGGTACCGGGAGCGGTTGCGCGGACCTGCTGGCCGCCGAGCTGTTGTCCGATGGCACGGGCGGCGCTGAGAACCAGATCGCCTTCCGGGCCGGTCAGCGGTACGTGGCACGGCTCGTGCCGCTCGCACCTTCGGTGTCGCCCGTGCCGGACGCCGCCGCGGGTCCCACGCTTCGTCGCACTGCCGCGAGCCGGGACCGCTTCGCGATCAACACCCGGACGGTGGGTCTCCTCGATCAGCTCGGACCGCTGCCGGCCGAGTACCGTCGGCCTGAGGCGGGCGAGGTGGAGATCCGAGTGACCCACGCGGGGCTGAACTACCGGGACGTGCTGACGGCCATGGGCCGCTACCCCGGTGCGCCCGAAGGCGCGAAGCTCGGCTGGGAGTGCGCCGGTGTCATCACAGCGCTCGGCGAGCGTGTTGCCGGACTGCGGGTCGGCGAAGAGGTCGTCGCCCTCTCGGAGGGGGCCCTGGCCAGCCATGTCGTCACCAACGCCCATGTGGTGAGCAAGATCCCCGCGCGGCTGACTGTCGAGGAGACGCTCACCCTTCCCGCGGCCTACCTCACGGCGTACTACGGTCTGTGCGAGCTGGCGAATCTCGTCCCCGGCGAAAGAGTACTGATCCACTCGGCTACCGGCGGTGTCGGCCTGGCAGCACTACAGATCGCCCGTTGGCGAGGCGCCGAGATCTACGCGACTGCGGGCAGCCCGCAGAAACGCGCGCTGCTGAAGGCTATGGGAGTCAAGCACGTCGCGGACTCCCGCTCCGGTGACTTCGCGGAGTCGATCATGGCCGCGACACGCGGAGAAGGCGTGCACGTCGTCCTCAACTCCCTGGCCGACGAGGCAATACCACAGAACCTCTCCCTGCTCACGCCCTACGGCAGGTACGTCGAGCTGAGTAAGAAGAACCTGATCGAGAACAGCTCCATCGGCCTGCTCCCCTTCGCCAAGAATCTGACGTTCTTCTCGGTGGACGTCATCGACATCTTCCGCAACCGCCCGCAGATGGCCGGAGCGCTGTTGCGGCGAGTGCTCGAGCTCATCGATGGACGAGCGATTGAGCCGCTGCCGTACGAGGTGCACGACATCGGGGACATCGAGTCCGCGTTCCGGCAGATGGCGCGGGCCAAACACATCGGCAAGGTCCTCGTTCGGTTCGATACGGAGGACGGAGCAGGAGACACCGCAAGTGGCGCGGCGGGACGGGCGGCGCTCGTGGCCGCACCCGGGACGGGCGCGATGAAGCCCGCGCCGGACGGCACATATCTGGTCACCGGCGGCCTCGGCGGAATTGGTCTGAAGATCGCGGCCTGGCTGATCGAGCAAGGCGCCAGACACCTCGTGCTCGTCGGCCGCAGCCCGCTGGGTGACCGGGTCGACGAGCTCCGTCGTCTCGAGCGCACCGGTGCGCGGGTGCGGTACTACGCGGTCGACGTGGCCGACGAGGCGGGGATGCGCGACCTGCTGCACGAGCAGGCCCGTCATGGCAGGCCGCCAGTACGAGGCGTCATCCATGCGGCAGGTCTCCTCGACCTGATATCGGCATCCGAACTCGACACTGAGCAAGTCCGTGCCATGGTCCGGCCGAAGGTCATCGGAGCATGGACCCTGCACCGTCTCCTCAAGGAGGAGCAGCTCGACTTCTTCGTACTGTTCTCCTCCGGCTCGGCCATCCTGGGCTCGCCTCGCCTGGGTGCCTACGCCGCTGCCAATGCCGCGCTCGACGCCATGGCGCACTATCGGCGGGACTTGGGACTTCCGGCGCTGTCGGTCAACTGGGGGTTCTGGGACTCCGTGGGCATGGTGGCTCGGTATTCCGAGAAGCATGGGCGAGGGCTGGCCCCCCAGGGCATGGAGACCTTTGCCCCGGCGGAGGGCATCGCTCTGCTCCAGAAACTGTTGGGCGGACCGGCCCGACAAGTAGCCGTTCTGCCTGCGGACTGGGCCCGCTGGAGTACCGCGTATCCCGACGCGGCGAAGGACCCGCTGCTGCGGGAATTGCTCACGGTGGAGCGAGAAGCGAAGCTCGTACGAGTCTCGACAGCTGCGCCGGCCACGACTGTTGCAGAGGCCGTGCCGGTCTCGAAGGTCGCCGCCCCCGCTGTCTCGGGCGAACCCGCAAGTATTCTCAACTACCTGATGCAGCAGATCAGTAGTGCGCTCGGCCTGCCCGTGCAGCGGTTGAACGCCCGTAAGCCGCTCAACCGTCAGGGCCTGGACTCGCTCATGGCCACGGAGGTGCGCAGCAAAATGCGGCGCGAGTTCGGGGTTACCGTGCCGCTTGCGAAAATGCTCAGCGGGCAGAGCATCGTCGACCTGGCAGAATTCATTTCGACAGAGATGAGCCGCGAAAGCTGACGCCTCAACGCGCCAGGGCCCGTCGACTCGCTGAACGTGGGCGCGGCGGCGGCCGTCGCCCCTTCTATGCGGTGGCCACGGGACGCCCGGAGAGCTGAGCACGGGCGGCCCCGGCCGGTGTCCCGGCCGTCAGGACGATCGCGGCGGCTCCTGCACGGCCTGCGCGTGCGTCTCCGTCTGTGTCCGGGGCGTCCCGTACTGCTGCTCGGTCCCGGTCCCGGTCCCGCTGCCGCCCAGCCCGCGAGCCGGCCCCTGACAGCCCTGCGCCGTCGCGATGCCCAGCGCCACCAGCAGCGTCACCACGACGAACACCACCAGCCGCTGACGCAGCAGCCGAGGATTGGCCGGACGCCGCCCCGCCGAGGTCGCGCGCCCCCCGGAGCGGGTCCCCGGCCGGCTGTTCGTCCCGGCCGGGGACCCCTGCCGCTTCCCGGAACGCGTCGTGTCGCGCGAAGCCCGCTGTGGGCGCGAGCCACCGGTGCGCGGCGGGCCCGAACGCGGGGGCACGCCGCGTCTGCTCGGCTGGGGGCGGGAGGCGGACGGGCCCTCCGAGCGGCGGGTGTGCTGGTCGGCGTACGGATCGGCCATCCGGCCGGTCGGCCGGTCGGCGTCCTGGGCGGAGCGCTGGGCGGGCGGCCGGCTCTCGTGCAGCCCCTGCGCCTCGCGCGCCGCGATCTCCTTGAGCCGCATGGACAGTTGGAGCGTGCTCGGCCGCTCCTCGGGGTCCTTCGCCAGACAGGCGCTGATCAGGGGGGCCAGCGCGTCGTGCACTCCGTGGAGCTGGGCCTCCTCGTGCACGACGCGGTACAGCATCACCTCGGAACTGCCGTGCCCGAAGGGGGAGTCGGCCATCGCCGCGTACGCCAGCGTCGCGCCGAGCGAGAAGACGTCCGTCGCGGGCGTCACGGCCGCGCCCCGGACCTGCTCGGGCGCGAGGAACCCGGGCGACCCCACCGCCGTACCGACATGGGTGAGCGTGCTCGCCCCGGTCGCCCAGGCGATGCCGAAGTCGATGATGCGGGGGCCCTTGGGGGAGAGGAGGATGTTCGACGGCTTCAGGTCGCGGTGGACGACTCCCGCCTCGTGCACCGCGACCAGGCCCTCGGAGAGCGCAGCCCCGATCGAGGCGACCTCGGCGGCGGCCAGCGGGCCCTCCTCGGCGACCTTGTCGTGCAGGGAGGGGCCGGGCACGTACTGCGTCGCGAACCACGGGCGGTCCGCCTCCAGATCGGCGGCGACCAGCCGGGCCGTGCAGCCGCCGCGGATCCGCCGGGCCGCCGACACCTCGCGCGCGAACCGCGAACGGAACTCCTGATCCTCCGCCAGGTCGGGCCGGATCACCTTGAGCGCCACCCGCTGGCCGCGCCGGTCGGAGCCGAGGTAGACGACGCCCATGCCGCCCGCGCCGAGCCGCCGGTGCAGCCGGAACGAGCCGACGAGACGCGGGTCCTCGCGCCGGAGCCGCATCATCGCCATCGTCTGCCCATCCCCGCTGCCTGGTCCGCCTGACGAGGCACAGCTTACGTACCCCGCGCCCGGCGCGCTCAGAGGCCGCGCCCTCGCCGGGGATTCGATTGTCGGTGCCGGACGGGACAGGTGAAGAGGGGGCAGAGCAGAGCGGATCCGGGCCCCTCGGCCGGCCGGTCCGCTCAAGGGGCCACTGGGCAAGGGGGATTGGATCACCGCGGGGAACACCGGGGTGCGGCCCTCACGGAGGCCGTGAGGGCCGTCCGGGCCTACGGGGTGGTGGTGCTCCGGGGGCCCCGGCGCGGGGTGGGCCGCCCGCCGGGGATGGTGGGCGTGAGTGAAGTCACCCGGTGCACGCGCCCGCGAGGCCGGCCGGTACGTGCGGGCCGGGCCCGGGCGTCCCCTCCGGGATGACCCCAACCTCCGATGGTCCGTCTCCACCCAGGGGAGTACGTCGATCGACGACGGCTCATCCTCCGGGAGGCCCGGGATTAGGTACGCGGGCATGACGCCCTGTGCTCGCCGGTTACCTAATGTTGAGGTCAAGCGGCGGGCGCAGCACTCGTCCCCCGAGGTCACACGCCTGCCGCTCCCCATCAGGTCAGGAGAGGAACCATGTCGGACACGGCAACGCGGACAATGGTCCGTACGCAGGGACGCAGGGCGTGCGCCGCGTTCGGCACCCGTTCGTCCGCCACCCGGCACCCCTTGGTGGCGACGGCGATGGTCCTTCCCCTGGCGGCTCTGCTCGCGGTCGTCTTCGGCGGCTGGGAAGCGGTGGTCACACAGGCGTCGTCCGTGGCGGTGATGCTGGGGCGCTGAGCGGCGCCCGGGGTCCGGAAGAGCGGTCCGGACCCGCACATCCGGCCAACAGCCCCGTGGGGACGGGGGTGCGGCGGACGGCAGCGTTTGTCCGGTCAGCTGGGGAGCTGACCGGACATCGCGCTGTCCGGGCCCAGGCGTTCCCCGCCGGGCCGGAGCACACCGGGCCGACTGGCCCGGTTCGAAGACCGGAGCTCCGGACCGGTTTCCTGTCGGGCGTTCAGGCCAGGGGCCTGCCCCGGGCTTTCCGGCCCGGGCAGTGGCTTACGGCCCGGGCGGCTCCAGGGTGGCCTCTCGCGCTACCCTCACGGCGGGACCGGTGCCACGGCCGGGCCGGAAAGCCCGGGGGAGCCCTTGACCACCACCCAGACCTCAGTCGTCCATGACCTGGGCACCCTCGCGCATCGCCTCTCCCACCCCGCCAGGGCGCGTTGCGCGTGCGGGCCGCCGCAGGTCCTCGCGGACCGGCCCGACGGCACGGTGGTCCGCAGCGGCGCGATCGTCGCGAAGGCCCACGCCGCCGACACCGACCGCGAGGGGCTGGCGGCCCGGATCGCCCTGGCCGCAGCCCCGCAGCTCACCGGGATCCTGCTCCCGCCGCTCACCGCCCCCGGGCAGTCACTGGCCGCTCCGGGGCCCCCGGAGTCCTCCGGCGGCCCCCAGGACCCGGAACCCTCCGAGCGTTCCACTCCCGCCCCGCGTCCGGTCACCTTCTGGCCGCTCGGTGCGCCCGTCGACCCCACCGACCCCGAGGCGGCCCCCTGGTCCGAGGCCGCAGCGCTGCTCGCCCGTCTCCACCGGACGGAGCCCCCGTTCCGGCTCCCGCCGATGCGTGGACCTGCCAAGGCCGCACGGGCCGTCGCCCGGATGCGCGCCGCCCTCCCCGGCGACCCGGCCGTCCTGCCCGTGCTGGCCGGCTGGCGGGCCCTGCCCCGCTGGGCCCGGGGCGAGAGCCCGGCACCCGCGTGGAGGGCCGGCTTCCTGTGCCACGGAGACCTGCACCTCGGCCAGCTCGTACGCCATCCGGCTCCGGACGGGCCCTGGCTGCTCATCGACGTGGACGACGCGGGGGCGGGCGATCCAGCTTGGGACCTCGGCCGGCCGGCCGCCTGGTACGCCGCCGGACTCCTGGCTCCCGAGGACTGGTCCGCCTTCCTGGCCGCCTACCGCGCCGCCGGGGGGCCCGCGGTACCCGCCGACGGGGACCCCTGGCCCGAACTGGACGTCCCGGCCCGCGCTTTGACGGTGCAGACGGCGGCGCTCGCCCTGGCCAAGTGCGCCGCGGAGCAACGGGATCCGGATGAGCTCGAACTGTTGATGATCGAATCCTGTGCCCGAATCGCTACGTTGCCGCCCGAGTTGGCCGCCGTCCAGGCGTCGTAGGGTGAACGGACCGCCGCCGGGCAGACATTCCGGCGACGGCACAACGAGGGCGAGGAGCCGAGCCGATGATGCAGTGCCCGAAGTGTCACGCGCCGATGAACACCTACAACCGCAACGGCGTTCAGATCGAGCAGTGCAGCGGTTGCCGGGGGATATTCCTCGACTACGGCGAGCTGGAGTCGCTGACCCGCCTGGAGTCCCAGTGGTCCCAGCAGGCTCCGCCCGCGCCCCCCGCCCCGGGGGGCTACCCGGCGGCGCCTGCCGCTCACGCCCCTGCCTGGGGCGCGCCGCAGCACGGTGGGCACGGCGGGCACGGCGGGCACGGCGGGCACCACCGCCAGAAGGGCTTCGGCCGCATGCTGTTCTCGTCCTGAGCGTCCCTCCGTGACCCGGTGGCCACCGTGCCCCCGGGTCACGGAGGGGGACCGTACGACGAAAGAACCCCCGGTCGTGGAGACGACCGGGGGTTCTCGGCTGTGCGCGATACTGGGATTGAACCAGTGACCTCTTCCGTGTCAGGGAAGCGCTCTCCCGCTGAGCTAATCGCGCAGGGGTGAACCTGCGTGTACTGCGTGCGCGATACTGGGATTGAACCAGTGACCTCTTCCGTGTCAGGGAAGCGCTCTCCCGCTGAGCTAATCGCGCGGGGATCCTTGCGGATCGATGATCCTTGCGGACCGGTGGACGATACTGGGATTGAACCAGTGACCTCTTCCGTGTCAGGGAAGCGCTCTCCCGCTGAGCTAATCGTCCTTGGAGGTGGAGACGGGATTTGAACCCGTGTAGACGGCTTTGCAGGCCGTTGCCTCGCCTCTCGGCCACTCCACCAGGGACGGGGGCCCGGGAAAAATCCCCCATCTTCTGCGAGCGGACGACCAGGTTCGAACTGGCGACCTCAACCTTGGCAAGGTTGCGCTCTACCAACTGAGCTACGTCCGCTTGTCTTTTCCGGCCCGCTCACGCGTCCCGGCGACGTGTTGAACTCTAGCGGATTCCTGGGCCAGTACAAAAACGCGTTTGTGCAGCGTGCTGCGGTGGCCTCGCCCCGACGCGGGTCGCCGCACACCGTCCTAGACTCGTTCGCGTGTCCGACCTCGCCCCCTTGGCCCGTTTCGACGGCCTCATCGCCTCCGGTCTGCAGGATGTGACCCACGATCCCGCGGCTCTCGACTCGTCCGGTTTCTGGGCGGTATCCGCTGATTTCGAGGGCCGTATCGTCTGCGCCCGCTTCTCCGACGTGCGTACGGAGGAGGTGCCCCCTCCCCGGCCCGGAGCGTGGCGCGGGCCCGCCACCGGGGACTGGACCTCCTCACTGGACCGTGACGCCTACACGGCGGGCGTGCGGCGGATCCGTGAACACATCGCGGCGGGCGACGTCTACCAGGCCAACCTCTGCCGGGTGCTGTCCGCACCGCTCCCGGGCGGCGGGGCCGGGGCCGACGTCGACGCCCTGACCTCCCTGCTCGCACGCGGCAACCCCGCCCCGTACGCGGGAACGATCCGGCTGCCCGGCCACGGGGTGGAGGTCGCCACCGCGTCCCCGGAGCTCTTCCTCCGGCGCGACGGGCGGATCGTGGAGTCCGGGCCGATCAAGGGCACGGGCCGGACCGAGGACGACCTGCTGGAGAAGGACCACGCGGAGAACGTGATGATCGTGGACCTGGTCCGCAACGACCTGGGCCGGGTCTGCGCCTCCGGGTCCGTGAGCGTGCCCGATCTCTGCGTGGTGGAGAAGCACCCGGGACTCGTCCACCTCGTCTCCAGCGTCCGGGGCCGGCTGGCCGACGGGACGGGCTGGCCCGAGCTGTTCTCGGCGGCCTTCCCACCCGGCTCGGTCACCGGGGCGCCGAAGTCCAGCGCGCTGCGGATCATCGCCGAGCTGGAGCAGGCCCCGCGCGGGCCGTACTGCGGTGCGATCGGCTGGGTCGACGCAGACCGGGGTACGGCCTCGCTCGCGGTGGGGATACGGACGTTCTGGATCGACCGGACCGGGCCCGCGCCGCTGCTGCGGTTCGGCACCGGGGCCGGGATCACCTGGGGATCCGACCCGGATCGCGAATGGGACGAGACCGAGCTCAAGGCCTCCCGGCTGCTCGCTGTAGCGTCGGGTGCGTATCCGGAGACAGGAAGGACCGCGAAATGAGGATCTGGGTCAACGGCGGACTGCGGGACGCCGACGACGCCCGGCTGTCGGTGCTCGACCACGGGCTGACCGTGGGCGACGGCATCTTCGAGACGGTGCGTACGAGCGAGGGGCGCCCCTTCGCACTGACCCGGCACCTCGACCGCCTCACCCGGTCCGCCCGGGGCCTGGGCCTGCCCGATCCGGACCACGACGAGGTCCGCCGCGCCGCAGCCGCGGTCATCGACGCCAATCCCGTCGCCCTGGGGCGGCTGCGGATCACCTGCACCGGTGGGCTGTCCCCGCTCGGCTCGGACCGGGGAACCGACGGGCCGAGCCTCGTGGTCGCCCTCGACGGGGTGAACCGCCGCCCGGACAGTACGGCGGTGATCACCGTCCCCTGGACGCGCAACGAACGGGGCGCGCTCGCCGGCCTGAAGACCACCTCGTACGCCGAGAACGTCGTCGCCCTGGCACGGGCGCGGAAACGGGCCGCGTCCGAGGCGCTGTTCCCCAATACCGCCGACCGCCTCTGCGAAGGCACCGGCTCCAACGTGTTCGTCGTCCTGGACGGCCGAATCCACACCCCGCCGGTGGCCTCCGGCTGCCTCGCCGGGATCACCCGCGCGCTGACCGTGCAGTGGACCGGGGCCGAGGAGACCGATCTTCCGATGGACGTCCTCGCCGAGGCCGACGAGGTCTTCTTGACCTCGACGCTCCGCGACGTGCAGGCGGTGCACCGCCTGGACGACCGCGAGCTGACCCCGGAGATCGGGCCGGTGACGGCGAAGGCCATGCGGATCTTCGCCGAGCGGTCCGGCGACGACCTCGACCCGTAGCGGGCCCCGACCGCCGGAAAAGCGCGTGACGGGGGGTCGCGCAGGGGATACAAACCTCTGATGACCACGACACTCCGGCCGTCCGGGCCGCTTCAGCAGGGCGCCGACGGCGCGCGGGCCCGCGACTACGACGTGTGCGACAACGGGCGGCCCGTCGGCGCCGTCGCGATCAGCACCGACGAAGCGTTCGGCGCGACCGCCGGGGTGCTGCGCTCGCTCAGCGTCGAGGAGCCCCGGCGCAGACGTGGCCGGGGCACCATCGCCGCGCTCGCCGCCGAAGAGGTGCTGCGGGGGTGGGGCTGTACCCGGGTGCGGGTGGAGGTCCCCGCCGACAACGACCCGGCCGGCCGCCTCGCGGCTGCCCTCGGCTACACCGAACGCAGCCGCAACATGGTCAAGGACCTTCTCCCGGACCCCGTCCCGCTGCCCGCGGGTCTCACCGCCCGCGCGATGAGCGAGGAGGAGTTCGCCATCTGGCGGCAGGCCGCGGTGCACACGTACGCACAGGACTGGATCGACCGCGCCGTGCCGCCCGAGCAGGCCCGGTTCAAGGCGGAGGCCGACCACGCCGCCCTCCTGCCGGACGGACTGGCGACCGAGGGGGTGGGCTTCCGGGTGCTGGTGCACGGGGGCGAGGTCGTCGGCCATGTGTGGGTGGCGCAGCGGGAGCTGCCGCCGGGCGGCCCGGCCGGATTCGTCTTCGACGTCGAGGTACGCGAGGAGCACCGGGGCCGGGGCCACGGCCGGACCCTGATGCTGCTCGCCGAGGACGTCACCCGGGCCTGGGGCGCGGACCGGCTCGGCCTGCACGTCTTCGCCTCCAACACCCCGGCCCTGCGACTGTACGAGTCCCTCGGCTACACGACGACGCGGTACAACCTGGCCAAGGCGCTGTAGGGGCCCTCCCGGCCGCGGCCGGTCCACGGGTACGGCCGGGCCATCGGCCGTTGACCGGTCTACCGCTCCCGTGCGGCCAAGGCGCCGTCGATGATCTCCTCGATCCGCTCGCGCAGCCCGTCCTGGCTCTTGCCGCCGTCCAGCCGCTCGTCGCCGATCACATAGGTGGGCGTGCCGGTGACGCCGATCGCCTTGCCCTCCGCCTGGTCGGCGTCGACGATCAGCAGATGCCGGCCGTCGATCAGTGCCGTGTCGAACTCCTCGGCGTCCAGACCCAGTTCCCGTGCCACGTCGAGGAGTACCGGCTCGCCCGTGCGGCCGAGACCGTCGGTGCGGGACAGCAGGGCCTCGATGTACGGCCAGCCCTTGCCCTGGTCCGTCGCCTCCTCGGCGGCCTGGGCCGCGGCGTAGGCGTGCTTGTGCTTGTCCAGCGGGAAGTGCCGCAGCCGGATCTCGAGGAGGTCCCCGTACCGGGCGCGCAGGGCGTGCACATCGTCGAGGGCTCGGTGGCAGTCGGGGCATTCGAGATCGCACCAGAGGTCGAGGACGACCGGTGCCGCGGGGGAGGAATCGCTCATGTGCCCAGTCTTTCAGGCCGGGCGGGCGCGGCCCAACCGGGACCGGGTCACCCCCTGGGGAGGAGTCCGGCCCTGAAATGTCCCTGAGGTGGACGACCGCCGTGGCCCCGACGGGGGTCGCCGGTGCAGGATGGAAGGGACGTATCCCCTGCGCCTGGAGGTCCTGATGCTTGCCGAGACCATCTGTTCCGCGGTGTCGGCGGCCGGCCTGGGCATCGCCGCGGTGACCGCGTACCGCAAACGGTTCCTCACGGCGACGAGGTTCGCCGCCTACTCCCTCGTCCCGGTCGGGCTCGTGCTGACCGGGGTCGTCGAGTGGGCCGCCGGGATCGCCTTCAAGCCGAGCGTCTGGCTCGGCTTCGGCGTGCTCGGCGTGTCCTGGCTGCTGTTCATGACCACCCGCGCCATCGAGCGCCGCGGCACCACCACCCGGGCGGAACGCAAGGCCGCGCGGGCGGCCGGGCGGAACGAGGCGGTGGCCCCGGCCGCCTCCGCCCCCTCGCTGGGCGCGGGCGCGACGGCGGGACCCGCGGCTGCGGCCACGAAGCCGCAGCCGAAGAAGCAGCAGGAGGCCGCGGGGCCCGGTGACGACTTCAGCGACATCGAGGCGATCCTCAAGAAGCACGGCATCTGAGACGGCGTCGGCCCTGCGGGCGCGGGTGCGGGTGCTCGGGCCACCGGCCCGAATGCCTGACGGCGACCCGTACGCCGGAGCGATTTTCGATGGCCACGGGATGGTGAACTCCCGGGTGAATGACGATGGTTGATCGCCAACCCGGCCACGGGTGAGTCATGATCACCCCGAGATGGTGGACACTTCCCGGGGCGATGCCCCCGCACCCCAGGCAGAAGAGCCCCGCGGCTGTCTCTTCGCGCTCTCCCAGCCGCCCCTGATGATCTTCCTGACGGTGATCGGGGGTCTGCTGCTGATGGCCGCCCTGCATGATCTCTTCGTGCTGTGACGCCTCGCGTCACCGCTCCGGGCGTCGACCTGGGCGTCAGCGCGCGGCTTCCTTGCGCCGGGCCCGGTACGCCGCGACGTGGAGCCGGTTTCCGCACGTACGGCTGGAGCAGTAGCGGCGGGAGCGGTTGCGCGACAGGTCGACGAACGCGTGCCCGCAGTCCGGCGCCTCGCAGCGCCGCAGCCGTTCCTGTTCGCCCGCCACGATGATGAAGGCCAGCGCCATGCCGCAGTCGGCCGCGAGGTGGTCGGAGATCGAGGCGTCCGGGGCGAAGTAGTGCACGTGCCAGTCGTAGCCGTCGTGGTCGGTGAGCTGCGGGGTGGTTCCGGCCGCCGCGACGAGCCGGTTGACCAGGTCGGCGGCGGCGCGGGGGTCGGGCGCCGCGAAGACCTCGGCGAAACGGGCCCGGACGTCGCGCACGGCGCTCAGGTCCTTCTCGCCGAGCGCGCCGACTCCGCTGATGAGATGCCGCTCCGCGAAGGCGTACAGCGCGGCGATATCGGCGAGACCGTCCTCGGGCCCACCCGCGAGTCCGTCCGAGGTGGCGCCCCGCGGCGGTTCGGTCTCCGGCGCGGTGTTCACCAGATCGACCACCGTGTCGAGGGCGATCCGGGTGTCGTGAGGGATCAGCACGCTTCGCTCCCTGGCCTTCCGGCGGGCGGGCGCCTGCCGATGGCGGCTGACTCTACTGGCTCGGCCCGCCGGTGCCAGGCCCGGCGCGGGCCCGGCAGGGAGCGGAACGGACCCCTCCGGCCGCTGGGAGGAGGAGCCGCAGGGGGCGGGCGCACCGACGCCGTCGTCGCGGTGGATTCCGCGACGACGGCGCCGGTGTCTGCCCTATGCGGTTGTCAGCACGACGTCGTCGCCCCGAGTCGGACGGCGTCGAGCGGCTCTCTGCCTGGCTCAGCTTTCGGCCAGGATGTGGGAGAGCTCCGTGTCGAGATCGAAGTGACGATGCTCGGTGCCGGGCGGAACCGCGGCGTCGGTCCTCTTCAGGAACGACTCCAGGGCTCGCGCCGGGGCCTCGAGCAGGGCTTCTCCCTCTGGGGAGCTCAGGGCGATGCATACGACGCCTTGACCGTGGCTACGAGATGGCCAGACGCGGACGTCTCCGGTGCCGGTGGGCCGGTGCAGCCCCTCGGCAAGGAGGTCGCGGGCGAATACCCATTCGACCGTCTCCTCCGCTCCGGTGTGGAAGGTGGCGTGCACGGCATAGGGATCGGCCGTGTCATACCGCAGGCCCGCGGGTACAGGCAGTGAGGACTCGCTCGACACAACGAGGCGCAGGTGCAGCTCGCAGCTGACCGTGGTGTTCATAAGCGCCAGGGCCTTTCGCTCAGTGTGCGCTCGGGGATTCGCACGTCGGCGAAATCGACATGCCACCTACGGTGCCGTTGTAAACCCCTCTGACCCATTTGTGATGCTTCGGGTCCCTCCCCCAGCGGCGTGTAACTTTGGGTTATGCGCCCATTCCAGTGACGAGGACAGGTCGGGTAAGTTGAGTTTCATGAACGCGGAGAGTGACGAGCGGAGCGAGGTCGCCGACCAGGTGGCCCCGGGATCCGCCACGGGGGAAACGGGCCGGGCGGAGCGCGAGCTGGGCTCGCGGGCGCCGGGGTTCATCAAGGCGTCGAAAGCGCTCCACCTGAGCTGGCAGGTCGGCGTCTTCATCGTCGGTCTCGGCGTGGTGATCGCGGGCGTGCTCATGCTGGTGCTGCCGGGGCCCGGCTGGCTGGTGATCTTCGGCGGCATGGCGATCTGGGCGACCGAGTTCGTCTGGGCCCAGCTGGTGCTGCGCTGGACCAAGCGCAAGGTCACCGAGGCGGCGCAGCGGGCCCTCGACCCCAAGGTCCGGCGACGCAACATCATCCTCACCACGCTGGGGCTCGTGATCATGGCGGTGCTGGCCGGGATCTACGTCTGGAAGTTCGGGCTCGCCATGCCGTGGAAGATCAGCGAGTAGCCCGCGGACGGTCCGGGAGCACCGCTGACATGGGGTAATGTTTGCGCTGCGCCCGGGCGATTAGCTCAGTGGGAGAGCGCTTCGTTCACACCGAAGAGGTCACTGGTTCGAACCCAGTATCGCCCACCCGGACAGAGGGCCCGGGAGACGGAATCCGTCTCCCGGGCCCTCTGCGTTGCCCTCTGGGCCCGGCCCGGGAGCCGCTGTGACCAGCGTGCCCCCGGACCGGGCGTGGCTCACCGCATCCGCCCCAGCGCGTCCTTCAGCCGGCGGGCGTCGCGCAGCCGCTGCTCGTACGTCGCTCCGACCACCAGCAACAGCAGCCCGGCGAGGGCCGGCGGCAGCCAGCGGGGGAGCGCCCCCGCCGCCTGCACCACGTACGGCGCCAACTCGTGCAGCCCGTCCAGCGCCAGCACCGCCCCGCCGAGCAGCAGCAGCGCCTGGAGGCGGTGGCGCGCGCCGAGCAGGGTGATCACCAGCGCGGCCGTCCCCAGCAGCAACGGCCGCGGCCAATCCGTGTCGGTCCAGGCGACCGCCAGGCTCGGCAGCAGCGTCGCCGCGAGCCCGGGCCCGTACGCCGTCCACGACGAAGCCTCCGGGTCCCCGCGCCGCCGCAGCGTTCCGACCACCAGCGCCGGCACGGTCACCGGCAGGGTGTACGCCTCCGGGAACGACACCCCCGAGGCAGCCAGCCGCACCCAGGTGGCCAGCACGAACAGCGCCGCCGCCAGGTAGCCCGCCACCGGCCGTCGCTCCGGCCGCACCGCCGCCCCCGCCGCCAGCACCCCGCACAGCGCCAGCACCAGGGCCAGGAACGGCGCGTCGGACACCGCGAGCCCCACGGCGACCAGCGCACCCAGCCCACCCGTCAGCTCCACCGGCAGCGCCACCGGGTGCCGCCGCAGCCGCGCCCCCAGCAGCACCGTCAGCGCGGGCACCAGCAGCACCAGCGGCGCGGTCTCGTGCGGGGCCAGGCCCAGGGACCGGCCCGCGAAGCCCGTGAGCACGGTGCTCCAGACGACCGCGGCGACCGCGAACACCGCACGCGGCACCTCGGACCGCGCCCGGAACGCCGCCCCGGCGAACAGCGCCGTCAGCGCGCCGAACACCGCGTAGGAGGCCCCCTCCGACGCCAGCGACAGCAGCCCGACGCTCACCGCCCCGGACGCCGCCGCCACCAGCGCGCTCACCGGCACCGCCGATACGCCCCGGCCGCTCCCGGCGCCCCGGACCGCCGACGCGAGCAGCCCGCCCACCAGAGCGGCCTCCCCGGCCACCGCGACCGCGTAGGGCACGTCCAGCACGACCCCGGCCAGCAGCAGCGCACCCCAGCCGAGAGTCACCGCCCCCGCACCGGCGGCTCCGCGCAGGGCCGCCCCGGAAGGCCGCCTGCGGGCATTGGCCCCGCCGGTCGTGTACCAGGGCGCCCCGGCACCGCGCGGCGCCGTCCGAGCCGCGCCCGGCGTACCCGCCGCCGCGTCCGGCTTCGGTGTCTCCTCCCCGGCACCGGGCGGCGCTGTGATCCGTACGACCGAAGGCCACCACCGGTACGCCGCACCCAGGAGCCCGGCCACCAGGGCCAGCACCACCGGGGCCGCCGCCAGTTCCGGCCACGGCAGCGTCGATCCGAGTGCGGACCGGAAGCCCTCCGGCGGCCCCGCCCACACGTCCGGCAACAGCGTCACCGGGCCCAGCAGCACCGCCGCCAGCGGCGGCAGCGCCCACACCAGGGCGCCCGCCACCACCGCCCCCGACGCCACCAGCACCCCGCGCGCCGCGTCCTTCGGCACCTCTGTCCGGACAACTGCGGTCAGGGCGAGGCCGCACAGCAGATACGCGAGCACCCGCCAGCCGTCCGGCAGCGCCGCGGCCGGTACGCCGCCCACCGCGGCCACCGCCGCGAGGCCCGCCACCACACCGCCCGCCCGCGCGAAACCCTTCGGCGCGCGCCACGCCCCGGCCAGGGCCGCCGCCGCTGCCGCCAGCAGCAGCGCCCCCGGAGCCACCGCCTTGAGCGGCCCGGAAGCCGTCGTGGACAGCGCCAGGCCCACCAGCAGGGCCGAGAATCCCATCGCCGATCCACCGACGCACGCCATCACCCGCACCCCGGCACCCTTGCCCCACCGTGCGATCACGCCGTCCAGCACCGCCGTCGCCAGCAGCGCCCACCCGACCACCAGCGCCGGCGCGCCCGCGGCCCAGGCCCAGAACAGCAGCGGCCACTGCGCCAGCACCACGGCGGCCGGCAACGGCAGGCGCAGCTTGCCCAGCGCCAGCCCGTACGCCGTCCACAGCGCCGCGAGCACCGCAGAGGCGGCGGCCGTGAAGCCGAGCCCGTCGGTGTCGGGCGCGGCCACCGCATGGGCCGCGTAGACGTCCAGCAGCGTCAGCACCAGCGCCAGGGCCGCCAACGCCTCGGCGGTGGCCGCCAGCCCCCGCCGCAGCAGCACCGCCGGGGCGATCAACGCCCCCAGGGTCACCGCCACCAGCACGGCCGACCGGCCGCCGATCCCCATCGAGCCCCAGCTCACCAGCGTGAACGCGACGGCCGCGACCGTCAGCAGCAGACCGCCCAGCGCCAGCAGGACGTTCTGCGCGCTGCGCGGGGCGGACGGCTGCCTCGGCACATGGCCCCACGGCTGAGCCGGGGTGCCAGGGGGCGCTCCCCAGCCCGAAGGGTTCCAGCCCGGGGCGGCCGTCGGCGCGGGCGGCCGCAGCGCGGCGAGCAGCCAGGCGCGCCGGGTCAGCAGCTGGGTGCGGCGGGCGTCCAGCTCGGCCAGTTCTCGGTCGAGGCGGGCCAGTTCCTCGGCGGGCGGGGGCAGGTGTTCCATGTACGGGAGTGTGGTCCGGCCGCCCGGCCCGTACATGCGCTCGGATACTCACTTCTCGGCCACGGGGGCTCTGAGTAGTGCCTCGCCGGAAGCGGTTTGAACGAAGCCCGCGGAGCCCTGTATGGTTCAACCCGTTCCCGGGCGATTAGCTCAGTGGGAGAGCGCTTCGTTCACACCGAAGAGGTCACTGGTTCGAACCCAGTATCGCCCACCGGGGAAAGCCGGTCCGTCAGCATCACGCGGACCGGCTTTCGCATGTCCCACCCCTCGAACCCCTCACGCCGCCGCGGGCAGTTCCGGGCGCAGCGGCCATGCCGGATCCACCGTCTTTGGCGTCCCGCTCTTGGTGAATCGCGCCTCCAGGCCACGCGCCTGGGCCGCGTGCCAGGTCACCTGAAGGGTGTGCAGCTCGGACGGTGACAACCGCTCCAGTCGGGTCGAGAAACGTCGGCACACCGCCCGTACCAGCTCCAGTGAAGCCGTCGCGTCCGCAGCCGCTTCATGGGCCCCGTCGAGCACCACCTCGTAACTCGCGCACATATCCGTGAGCGTCCGGCGGCCCTTGCGGTAGCGGTCCAGATGTCTGTCCAGCACCCGCGGGTCCACCACCCGCATCGGGACCCCGTCGAGATACCGGGCCAGCGACGACGCCCGGTGCCGCTTCAGCTCCCGGTCCAGCAGCGTCAGATCGAAGGGGGCGTTCATCACCACCAGCGGCCGGCCCGTCGCGCAGCTCTCCGTCAGGGCCCGGGCTATCTCGTCCATCACCGGGGCGGGCCAACGCCCGTTGCGCTGAAGGTGGTCGTCGGTCAGACCGTGGATCTCTCTCGCCCCTGGCAGGACCGGAACCCCCGGATTGACCAGCCAGCGGGTGACGCGGACGCGACCGCCCGCGGTGTCCTGCGCGACGAGAGCGGCCGAAACGATCCGGTCCTGCTCGACGTCCACGCCTGTCGTCTCCGTGTCAAAAGCGGCCAGCGGCCCCTCGAACCAGTGCATCATCCCCGAACTCCTCGCACCCGCACGGCAGATGGAGTGATTCCTCTGCCCGATATCGGTGATACCCGGGCTGTTTGCCTGATACGCCGTTTGCGGGCGGTCCGATGAGGTGACAACACAGTCGAGACGACGGGCAGTTGCCGCCGACGTCCGTCGATCCGTCCAGCCCACGACACCCCGCCGGCAGGTCACCTGCCATCGACCGGCACGCCCGGAAGGCACACGGAGCCATGACGCTCGCGCAGCCCGACCCCGGGGGACCCACCCGCGCCGACGCCTTCGGGCCGCGGCTGTCGCGGCAGCCCGACGCGCCGTTCTTCCCGGGCGACCTGCCCGCCCTGGCCGGGGCCGAGGTCGCGCACGTCCGGGTGGAGCCGGACGAGGAGGCGTACCGCACCGCGGGCCACGCCCACCTCGTGGGGCTGCCGCTGCGGGGGAGCGGCGGCGGGAGAACCGGGGCGGCTTCCGGCGGCTCACCGAGGACCCGCAGGTCGCGCCCGTCCAGGTCGACGGGGCGGAGCGGGACCGGCTGATGAAGGCCCTCCGGGAGAACGTGGACTCCTTCGAGGAGGCGTGCGCGGGTGAGGAGCCCTTGTAGCGAGGGGGAAGGCGTTCGCATCGGGGGCGTACGGCTCGGTACGATCCCTCTTGCACTTGCCATAGACGGCAGGCGACCCCCTCAGTCAGGAGAGACCGGTGTCAGACGTCCGTGTGATCATCCAACGCGATTCCGAGCGGGAAGAGCACGTGGTGACGACGGGCACGACGGCCGGCGAGCTCTTCCCCGGTCAGCGCACCGTCGTCGCCGCGCGCATCGGCGGTGAGCTGAAGGACCTCTCCTACGAGCTTCAGGACGGCGAGAGCGTCGAGCCGGTGGAGATCTCCTCCGAGGACGGCCTGAACATCCTGCGCCACTCCACCGCGCACGTCCTGGCCCAGGCCGTGCAGGAGCTCTTCCCCGAGGCCAAGCTCGGCATCGGCCCGCCGGTCAAGGACGGCTTCTACTACGACTTCGACGTCGAGAAGCCGTTCACCCCCGAGGACCTCAAGGCCATCGAGAAGAAGATGCAGGAGATCCAGAAGCGGGGCCAGAAGTTCTCCCGCCGCGTGGTCTCCGACGAGGCCGCCCGCGAGGAGCTGGCCGACGAGCCGTACAAGCTGGAGCTCATCGGAATCAAGGGTTCCGCATCCTCCGACGACGGCGCCGACGTCGAGGTGGGCGGCGGCGAGCTGACCATCTACGACAACCTCGACCCCAAGACCGGCGACCTGTGCTGGAAGGACCTCTGCCGGGGTCCGCACCTGCCCACCACCCGGTTCATCCCGGCGTTCAAGCTGATGCGCAACGCCGCCGCGTACTGGCGCGGCAGCGAGAAGAACCCGATGCTCCAGCGCATCTACGGCACCGCCTGGCCCACCAAGGACGAGCTGAAGGCGCACCTGGAGTTCCTGGAGGAGGCCGCCAAGCGCGACCACCGCAAGCTCGGCAACGAGCTGGACCTCTTCTCCTTCCCCGACGAGATCGGCCCCGGCCTCGCGGTCTTCCATCCCAAGGGCGGCGTCATCCGCCGGGCCATGGAGGACTACTCGCGCCGCCGTCACGAGGAGGAGGGCTACGAGTTCGTCTACAGCCCGCACGCCACCAAGGGCAAGCTCTTCGAGAAGTCCGGCCACCTCGACTGGTACGCCGACGGCATGTACCCGCCCATGCAGCTCGACGACGGGGTGGACTACTACCTCAAGCCGATGAACTGCCCGATGCACAACCTGATCTTCGACGCGCGCGGCCGCTCCTACCGCGAACTCCCGCTGCGCCTCTTCGAGTTCGGTACGGTGTACCGCTACGAGAAGTCGGGCGTCGTGCACGGGCTGACCCGCTCGCGCGGCTTCACGCAGGACGACGCGCACATCTACTGCACCAAGGAGCAGATGGCCCAGGAGCTGGACCGCACGCTCACCTTCGTGCTGAACCTGCTCCGCGACTACGGGCTCACCGACTTCTACCTGGAGCTCTCCACCAAGGACCCGGAGAAGTACGTCGGCTCGGACGAGACCTGGGAAGAGGCCACCGAGACGCTGCGTCAGGTCGCCGAGAAGCAGGGTCTGCCCCTGGTCCCGGATCCGGGCGGCGCCGCGTTCTACGGCCCGAAGGTCTCCGTACAGTGCAAGGACGCCATCGGCCGCACCTGGCAGATGTCGACCGTGCAGCTCGACTTCAACCTGCCGGAGCGCTTCGACCTGGAGTACACCGGGCCCGATGGCTCCAAGCAGCGCCCGGTCATGATCCACCGCGCCCTGTTCGGTTCCATCGAGCGCTTCTTCGCCGTCCTTCTGGAGCACTACGCGGGCGCGTTCCCGGTCTGGCTCGCGCCGGTCCAGGCCGTCGGTATCCCGATCGGCGACGCCCACATCCCCTATCTCCAGGAGTTCGCCGCCAAGGCGCGCAAGCAGGGGCTGCGGGTGGACGTGGACGCGTCGTCGGACCGGATGCAGAAGAAGATCCGCAACCAGCAGAAGGCCAAGGTGCCCTTCATGATCATCGCTGGTGACGAGGACATGGCCAACGGCGCCGTCTCCTTCCGCTACCGCGACGGTTCGCAGGAGAACGGCATTCCGGTCGACGAGGCCCTCGCCAAGATCGCGAAGGCCGTCGAGGACCGCGTACAGGTCTGATCGCTACGGCTGGAACGGCCCTCGGAGCGTCAACCGCGCTCCGGGGGCCGCTTCTCGTCCTCCCGGGTGAACACCTGGATCAGCCACGACGAGAACGACCCCGTCACCGCGCCCAGCAGCGCGAGACCGCAGGCCATCAGCCCCGTCGCGACCGTCCGGCCCCACGGGGTGACCGGGGTGACGTCCCCGTAGCCGACCGTCGTGAGGGTCGCGCACGCCCACCACACCGCGTCGCCGAACGTACGGATGGAGGCGCCGGGGGCCGCGTGCTCCAGGTGGTAGACCGCGAGCGAGGCGGAGAAACCGAGCAGCACGGCGGTCAGTCCCGCGTACGAGATCACTCGCGCGTACAGACTGAGCCGAGGCCGGTCACGTCGTCGCTGCACCACCGCGTACACCTTGACCATCCGCAGCGGGCGCAGCAACGGCAGCAGGAGGACCAGGGTGTCGAGCCAGTGCGCGCGCGGGAAACGCACGCCCAGACCGCTGAGACGCAGCCGCGTCACGTAGTCCGCGAGGAAGAGCAGCCAGGTCGCCCAGACGAGGATCAGGGCGAGGTCGTTCCAGGGCTCGTCGTCGTGCGGGGTCAGCACCCGCACCGCGTACCCGGTCAGGAACAGCAGCCCCGCGGCGAAGAGCGGAACCTCCGTGCGCTGCTCCCAGCGGGTCAGCCGGGCGGGTGGCTCGGGGGCCGGTCGGTCGCTCATCGCCTCAGCATCGCGGGCGGCCGGGCGGTGCGGCCCCGGCGACACGCTCCGCCGGGGTGACGCAATATGCTGATCGGCATGACGAGTGAGCCGGAGCAGCAGATCGGCGTGGGGACGCCCGACGCATTCCAGCGCCTGTGGACTCCCCACCGGATGGCGTACATCCAGGGCGAGAACAAGCCGAGCGGCCCGGGCGCCGAGGACGGCTGTCCGTTCTGTTCGATCCCCGCGAAATCCGACGAGGACGGGCTCCTCGTGGCGCGCGGCGAGCACGTCTACGCGGTGCTGAACCTGTATCCGTACAACGGCGGCCACCTCATGGTCGTCCCCTACCGTCATGTGGCCGACTACACCGAGCTGGACGGCCCGGAGACGGCGGAGCTGGCGGATTTCACCAAGCGGGCGATGATCGCGCTGCGGGCGGCCTCCGGGGCGCACGGATTCAACATCGGCATGAACCAGGGCTCCGTGGCCGGCGCCGGGATCGCCGCGCATCTGCACCAGCACCTGGTGCCGCGCTGGGGCGGGGACACCAACTTCATGCCGGTCATCGGCCACACCAAGGTGCTGCCCCAGCTGCTCGGCGACACCCGGGCGATGCTGGCCGACGCCTGGCCGACGGGCGAGCTGCCGGCCCGCTGAGCGCAGTGCCGCAAGGGGGAGGCCCGGCAGGGTCTCCCCCTTCCCTGTTCTACGCGTCGTAGACGTCGGCCTTGCGCGGGGCCGGGTCCTGGACGAGGCCGCTCAGTATCATCGAGCGGTTGTCGAAGCGTTCCGTGTCGACGCCGTTCTCCGTGAGGACGCGCATCGCCGCCGTGTGGACGGCCCGCAGTACCGGGGTGGCGGCACGCATCGCGTCGTCCGCCATGAAGCGGTGGTTCCACGGCTTGGCCGCCCACGCGTGCCGCAGCCCGAACGGCTCGGGCAGCACTATCTTCCCGCCCAGGTAGTCCAGCAGCGGCGGATACCAGGTGAGGGGGGCCCGCAGGGCGAGCCGGACGACCTCCTTGGCGTCCACCAGCGCCAGCTGGATGTCCCGGGTCTCCCAGAAGCGGACGGTCTTGTTGACCGTCTTCGTCTTCGCCGCCGGCTTGGAGAGGAACAGACCGTGCACCGGCCCCAGCGCGTGGCCCGTGACCTCGATGCGCAGGGTCTCGTGGAGCACGGTGACGGTGATCATCATGGTGATCACCAGCTGGCCGTCCCACAGGGTGAACTGGACGCCCAGATAGTGCCGGTCACCGCTGCCGAACTGCTGGTGATTGCAGATCCGCTGTATCTCGTGGGGCTTCACCTGGAAGGTGGCGACGTCCTCCCCCTCGGGGCGCGTCACGGAGTCGGCGTTCTCCCCGATGGGCGAGACGACCCAGTGCTTCACGGCCGGCTTCGGGAAGCCGCCGGTGTTCAGCGGTCCGCGCTCCAGCATCTTCAGCTGGTCGTGGATGATCCGGATCAGGTCCCAGCTGCGGAACTGGTGGATCTCCTTCGTCGGGTCCTTGGGGAGCAGCTCCTCGGCCAGCTGCCAGCTGCCCCAACGGGTGCCCATCCCGAGGACGCCCTTGGGCCCGGCATAGAAGACGGCGTTCGACTGCTGCTCGGCCGACAGCTTCTCCAGGCCCTGCCGCAGGGCCTCGCGGGCGGTCTCGTTGGGGTTCTTCGGCACCGCCTCCGGGATCTTCGCGATCACCCCGGTGCCGGAGAGAAGGCCCTCCCAGCGGGCCCGCATGTCCTTGGCCGAGGTCTCCGCGATCCGCTTGGCGATCAGCCAGCCGATCACCGGGGCGATGAGCGCGCCCCGGACGTAGAGCGAGAGCAGCCCGTCCAGGGGGAGCTTGACCACCAGGACCAGCGCGCCGATCCCGAAGGCGGCCAGGAGTACGGTGCCGACCGCGCGGAACGCCGTGTCCTTGGACTTGTTGAGCGCTTCCCGGACCCGGAAGGCGATCACCCAGGCCAGCATGCCGGGCAGGAAGAGAACGCCGAACACCACGGTGACCAGGGTGAGTCGGGTGTCACGGGCCTTGCGCAGGTTGTTCGCCGACAGGCAGTGCTCCACCACGGTCTGCGGGTCCGTGCCGAAGGACTGGATGAGCGCCTTGCGGGCGCCCCCGAGCGTCCGCTCCTGGACGGCACGGGCGAACGCCTCGCCGAGATTCGGTTTGAAGAAGTCCGACTTGAAGAGTTTCGAGGAGCCC
This sequence comes from Streptomyces sp. NPDC104313, assembly GCF_055583985.1. Lineage (NCBI taxonomy): Bacteria > Bacillati > Actinomycetota > Actinomycetes > Kitasatosporales > Streptomycetaceae > Streptomyces > Streptomyces sp. NPDC104313. Next base: position 140,515 of record NZ_JBVJMW010000016.1, on the reverse strand, counting down.
GCCTTCACCGCCGATTTGTGCCACTCGCTGTTGGCGTCGAGGATCGTCTCCACCGGACTGTCCCGATACGCCGCCGAGGCCAGGGCATTGGTCGCCACGGTCTGGCCGCCCGAGCCCTGGATCGGGATCTGGGCCCCGGGTGAGAAGTCGAATCCGTCGTTGGCCACCTGTCGCCCCCACTCGCCGCACGTCTGCTCCCTGCGGTGTGCCCAACTACCGTACGCGGCATACCTTCTGAGCTGCGACCACAGCGTATCGTCCGGATCACACCACCATGGGTCACCGGAGCGCGTCGGACGGTGTGTGCGACAGTGCGCCGGTCACGCGCCGGGCGACCCGTCCGCCCGCTCCGCGCGGACCCGGTCGGCCACCTGCGGCGGCATCGCCTCGTGCCGGGTGTACGCGCGGTCGAAGCGGCCGGTGCCGTGCGACAGGGAGCGCAGGTCCACCGTGTACCGGCCGACCTCGATCTCCGGCACCTCGGCTCGTACGAGGGTGCGCCCGCCCGGACGCTGCTCGGTGCCCACGACCCGGCCCCGCCGCCCCGAGAGATCGCTCATCACCGGGCCCACGTAGGCGTCGGGGACCAGGACGCCCACCTCGTACACCGGTTCCAGGAGCTGGATACGGGCGTCGGACGCGGCCTCGCGCAGCGCGAGCGCCCCGGCGGTCTGGAAGGCGGCGTCCGAGGAGTCCACCGAGTGCGCCTTGCCGCCCAGCAGCGTGACGCGCACGTCGACCAGGGGGTGCCCGGCGGCCAGCCCCCGGGCGGCCTGGGCCCGCACGCCCTTCTCCACCGAGGGAATGAACCGACGCGGCACGGAACCGCCGACGACCTTGTCGACGAACTCGATGCCCGAACCCGGCGGCAGTGGCTCCACCTCGATCTCGCAGATCGCGAACCGGCCGTGCCCGCCCGACTGCTTGACGTGCCGTCCGCGCCCGGCGGCCCGCCCGGCGAACGTCTCGCGCAGCGGCACCCGGTGCCCTTCCGCGTCGACCTGGACACCGTAGCGGCCGCGCAGCCGCTCCAGCGCCACCTCCTGATGGGCCTCGCCCAGGCACCACAGGACGACCTGACCGGTGTCCGGGTTCTGTTCGACGCGCAGCGCGGGGTCCTCGGCGACCAGCCGGGCCAGGCCCTGCGACAACGTGTCCTCGTCCGCCTTGCCATGCGCCCGTACGGCCAGCGGGAGCAGCGGATCCGGCGTCGACCAGGGCTCGATCAGGACGGGGTCGCCGGCCGGGGAGAGCGTGTCGCCGGTCTCTGCCCCGCCGAGCCGGGCCACGCACACCAGATCGCCGGCGACACACCGGTCCAGGGCGTGCTGCCGGCGGCCGAACGGCGAGGTGAGCGCCCCGACGCGGATCTCCGCCTCGTGACAGGGGCGCGGCGCGTGCCCCGTCGCGTCCAGGCCGTGGCCGCAGAGATGTACGGAGTCGTCGGGGCGCAGGGTGCCGGAGAAGACGCGGACCAGCGAGATACGGCCCACGTACGGGTCGGAGGCCGTCTTGACGACCTCGGCGACCAGCGGGCCCCCGGGATCGCAGACCGGGGCGGGCCGCGGTGTGCCCGACGGGGTGGTGACGGCGGGCGGGGTGCGCTCCAGCGGGGTCGGGAAGCCGCGGGTGATCAGCTCCAGCAGTTCGACGGTGCCGATGCCCTGGCGGGCGCCCTCGGCCGCCGGGGCCGCCGTGAGGACCGGGTGGAAGGAGCCCCGGGCCACGGCCCGTTCCAGATCGCCGATCAGGGTCGCCACGTCGATGTCCTCACCGTCGAGATAGCGGTCCATCAGGGACTCGTCCTCGCTCTCGGCGATGATCCCCTCGATCAGCCGGTCCCGGGCCGCCCGCAGCGGCTCCTCCTGGTCGGGCGCGGGCGACCGCTCGGCGCGTTCCCCCGAGGAGTAGTCGAGGATCCGCCGGCTCAGCAGCCCGGTGAGCCCGGTCAGCGGTGCGTGCCCGTCGGCGCCTTCGGGCCCCAGTACGGGCAGGTACAGCGGCAGTACGGCGTCGGGGTCCTCACCCCCGAAGGCCTCGGCGCAGATCCGGTTCATCTCCCGGTAGGAGGTGCGGGCGGTGTCCAGGTGCGTCACGACGATCGCGCGCACCATGCCGACGAGCGCGCACTCCTCCCAGGCGGCCCGGGTGGTCGCGGCCACGGACGCCGCGTCCTGGGCCGCCGAGACGACGAAGAGGGCCGCGTCCGCCGCGCGCAGACCGGCCCGCAGCTCCCCGACGAAGTCCGCGTCGCCGGGGGTGTCCAGCAGATTGATCCTGCAGCCGTCCCAGGCCACCGGGACCAGCGAGAGTTGTACGGAACGCCGTCGGCGCCGCTCGATCTCGTCGCAGTCGGAGACGGTCGCCCCGTCCTCGACCCGCCCGGCCCGGTTCACGGCTCCCGCCGTCAGGGCCAGGGCCTCGACCAGCGTGGTCTTGCCCGATCCGCTGGGGCCGACCAGCACCACGTTCCGTACGGCGGATGGGTGGCCGGCCGTCGGTACTCCTTCGGCGGCACCGGTGTGTGCGTGTGCCTTGTCGCCCATGGTGCGTGCCTCCCGGTCGATGGCGCGGTGCGGGGGAGGGCGACCGCGCGCGGAGCAGCGGTGGTCACGGGCACGGGGAGGCCGCCGCGGCGGCTTCGGCGACGCCCGCGGTCCTTCGAGCTTGGCACCGCGACGCGGCCTCGTCCATACGTCACGCACGGCACGGTTCGGACGGCGCGCACGGCACGGCACGGGCATCGCGCCCCCGCACGGTTCCGGCATCGCGCACGGTTACGACCCCCGTGTCGCGCACGGGCGCGGGCCGGGCCGGGCGGGGAGCCCGCCCGACACCCGGCGGCGGGTGCCCGTCCGGTGGAAGGCACCGGCGGTGACTACGATGGGCCAGCCGGTGGCCGAAGGGGCCGCTCGGCGAACCGAACCCTCGGGAAGGCCATGCTGAACAAGTACGCGCGTGCATTCTTCACGCGTGTCCTCACACCGTTCGCCGCTCTGCTGCTCCGCCTCGGGGTCAGCCCCGATGCGGTCACTCTCGTCGGCACGGCCGGAGTGATGGCGGGTGCGCTGGTCTTTTTCCCCATGGGGGAGTTCTTCTGGGGCACGATCGTCATCACGGTCTTCGTCTTCTCCGACCTCGTCGACGGCAACATGGCGCGGCAGGCCGGGATCTCCAGCCGGTGGGGCGCGTTCCTCGACTCGACGCTGGACCGGGTCGCCGACGGGGCGATCTTCGCCGGATTCGCCCTCTGGTACGCGGGCAGCGGCGACGACAACATCCTGTGCGCCGTCGCGATCTTCTGCCTGGCCAGCGGCCAGGTGGTCTCGTACACCAAGGCACGCGGCGAGTCGATCGGCCTGCCGGTCGCGGTCAACGGCCTCGTGGAGCGCGCCGAGCGCCTGGTGATCTCGCTGGTCGCCGCCGGCCTCGCCGGACTGCACACGTTCGGCGTCCCCGGTATCGACGTCCTGCTGCCGATCGCCCTGTGGATCGTCGCCGCGGGCAGCCTGGTGACGCTGATCCAGCGCATGGTGACCGTACGCCGCGAATCCGCCGAGGCGGACGCCGCCGCGGGGTCGACCGGAGCGGACCCGTCCGCCGCCGGTTCCGCAGGTCAGGCCGGTCAGGGGAGCGGGGGCGACCGGTGAGCGCCGACGCGTCCGCCCTGAAGGGGCGGCTCACCGACGGGCTGTACGGACTGGGCTGGGGTGCCGTCAAGAAGCTGCCCGAACCCGCCGCCGCCCGGCTCTTCCGCACTATCGCCGACCAGGTGTGGAAGCGGCGCGGCAAGAGCGTGCTGCGCCTGGAGTCGAACCTGGCCCGGGTCGTCCCCGACGCCGGTCCGGAGCGGCTGGCGGAGCTGTCGCGGGCCGGGATGCGCTCCTACATGCGCTACTGGATGGAGTCCTTCCGGCTGCCCACCTGGAGCCCGGAGCGCATCAAGGACAGCACCGACATCGCCGACGTCCACCATCTGACCGAGGGCCTGGACGCCGGGAAGGGCGTGATCATCGCCCTGCCGCACCTGGCCAACTGGGACCTCGCCGGCGCCTGGGTCACCACCGACCTGAAGATCCCCTTCACCACCGTCGCCGAGCGTCTGGAGCCCGCGACGCTCTACGACCGGTTCGTCGCCTACCGCGAGGGCCTGGGCATGGAGGTCCTGCCGCACAGCGGCGGCGCCGCCTTCGGCACCCTGGCCCGGCGGCTTCGCGCGGGCGGCCTGATCTGCCTGGTGGCGGACCGGGACCTGTCCGCGTCCGGCGCCGAGGTGTCGTTCTTCGGCGCCACCGCACGCATGCCCGCGGGCCCGGCGCTGCTCGCCCTGCAGACCGGCGCGCTGCTGATGCCGGTGACCCTCTGGTACGACGGCACGTCGGTGATGAAGGGGCGCATCCACCCGGCGGTCGAGGTGCCGGAAGAGGGCAACCGCGCCGAGAAGACCTCCGCCATGACCCAGGCACTGGCCGACGCCTTCGCCGGCGGCATCGCCGAGCACCCGGAGGACTGGCACATGCTCCAGCGGCTCTGGCTGGACGACCTGGACTCCCGGGGGGAACCCACGTGAAGATCGGCATCGTCTGCCCGTACTCCTGGGACGTACCGGGCGGCGTCCAGTTCCACATCCGGGACCTGGCCGAACACCTGATCCGGCTCGGCCACGAGGTCTCCGTCCTCGCCCCCGCCGACGACGAGACCCCGCTGCCGCCCTACGTCGTCTCGGCGGGCCGGGCCGTCCCCGTCCCGTACAACGGCTCCGTCGCCCGGCTGAACTTCGGCTTCCTGTCGGCGGCCCGGGTACGGCGCTGGCTGCACGACGGCACCTTCGACGTCATCCACATCCACGAGCCGACGTCCCCGTCGCTGGGTCTGCTGGCCTGCTGGGCGGCGCAGGGGCCGATCGTGGCCACCTTCCACACCTCCAACCCGCGCTCCCGGGCGATGATCGCCGCGTACCCGATCCTCCAGCCCGCGCTGGAGAAGATCAGCGCCCGGATCGCGGTCAGCGAGTACGCCCGGCGCACCCTGGTCGAGCACCTCGGCGGGGACGCCGTCGTCATCCCCAACGGCGTCGACGTCGGCTTCTTCGCCAAGGCCGAACCGAAGGCCGAATGGCAGGGCGGGACCCTCGGCTTCATCGGCCGCATCGACGAACCCCGCAAGGGTCTGCCCGTCCTGATGAGGGCGCTGCCCGCGATCCTCGCCGCCCACCCCGGGTCCCGGCTGCTGGTCGCCGGGCGCGGCGACGAGGAGGAGGCGGTGGCCACCCTGCCCCAGGAGCTGCGCGAGCGCGTCGAGTTCCTCGGCATGGTCAGCGACGAGGACAAGGCCCGGCTGCTGCGCAGCGTCGATGTGTACGTGGCCCCCAACACCGGCGGGGAGAGCTTCGGCATCATCCTGGTCGAGGCGCTGTCGGCCGGTGCTCCGGTGCTGGCGAGCGACCTGGACGCCTTCGCGCAGGTCCTGGACCAGGGCGCGGCGGGCGACCTGTTCGCGAACGAGGACGCCGACGCGCTGGCCGCCGCCGCGATCCGGCTGCTGGGCGACCCGGAGCGCCGGGCCGGACTGCGCGAGCGCGGCGAGGCCCACGTACGGCGCTTCGACTGGGCGACGGTGGGGGCCGACATCCTCGCGGTGTACGAGACGGTGACCGACGGGGCCGCCTCGGTCGCGGCGGACGAACGCTCCGGGCTGCGGGCCCGGTTCGGGCTGGCCCGGGACTGAGCCCGGGGGCCTCCTGTTGAAGCGGGGGCCCCCGGCGACGGTAGCGTGTGGGCCCGTGACCGTAACCCTCATCGTCTGGATCGTCGTCGCCCTCATCGCGGTCGGCGTGTACCTCAGCTGGACCGCCGGCCGGCTCGACCGCCTGCACTCCCGGATCGACGCCGCCCGCGCGGCCCTCGACGCCCAACTGCTGCGCCGCGCCTCGGTGACCCAGGAGCTGGCCACCTCCGGCGTCCTGGACCCGGCCGCCTCGATCGTCCTGTACGAGGCCGCGCACGCCGCCCGGCAGGCAGAGGAGGACCACCGCGAGGTCGCCGAGAGCGAACTGAGCACCGCCCTGCGCGCCGTCTTCGGCGAACCGGCCCAGGTCGACGCGGTGAAGGAGATCCCCGGCGGCGAGGAGGCGGCCACCGAACTGGCCGCCGCCGTACGCCGCGTCCCCATGGCCCGGCGCTTCCACAACGACTCCGTACGCGCCGCCCGCGCGCTGCGCCGGCACCGTACCGTCCGGCTCTTCCGGCTGGCCGGGCACGCGCCGTTCCCGCTGGCCTTCGAGATGGACGACGCACCGCCGGTGGCCCTCGCGGACCGCCCCGGCACCTGAGCCGGGGATCGATCCAGCGATCGAGCCGGGATCGCTTCAGGGCCAAAATGATCCACGGCCTGTCCATTGGCCCTTGCTGTGGACTGGTCCCGGGGCGTTTGCTCGGCTCTGCAGTATCCAGCGTCTTTCACCGAGTGAGGTCCCGTGTCCACGCTTCCCAGCACCCCGCAGTCCGCCGAGTACCCCGCCACCGGCACCGCCCGCGTCAAGCGCGGCATGGCCGAGCAGCTCAAGGGCGGCGTGATCATGGACGTCGTCGACGCCGAACAGGCGAAGATCGCCGAGGACGCGGGCGCCGTCGCCGTCATGGCCCTGGAGCGGGTCCCGGCCGACATCCGCAAGGACGGCGGCGTGGCCCGGATGTCCGATCCCAACATGATCGAGGAGATCATCGGGGCCGTCTCCATCCCCGTCATGGCCAAGTCCCGCATCGGTCACTTCGTCGAGGCCCAGGTGCTTCAGTCCCTCGGCGTCGACTACATCGACGAGTCCGAGGTCCTCACCCCGGCCGACGAGGTCAACCACAGCGACAAGTTCGCCTTCACGACCCCCTTCGTCTGCGGTGCCACCAACCTGGGCGAGGCCCTGCGCCGTATCGCCGAGGGCGCGGCGATGATCCGCTCGAAGGGCGAGGCCGGCACCGGCAACGTCGTCGAGGCGGTCCGCCACCTGCGCCAGATCAAGAACGAGATCGCCCGGCTGCGCGGCTTCGACAACAACGAGCTGTACGCCGCCGCCAAGGACCTCCGCGCCCCCTACGAGCTGGTCAAGGAGGTCGCGGAGCTCGGCAGGCTGCCCGTCGTGCTGTTCTCCGCCGGTGGCGTCGCCACCCCGGCCGACGCGGCGCTGATGCGCCAGCTGGGCGCCGAGGGCGTCTTCGTCGGGTCCGGCATCTTCAAGTCCGGCGACCCGGCCAAGCGCGCCGCCGCCATCGTGAAGGCCACCACCTTCTACGACGACCCGAAGGTCATCGCGGACGCCTCCCGCAACCTGGGCGAAGCCATGGTCGGCATCAACTGCGACACGCTGCCCGAGTCCGAGCGCTACGCCAACCGCGGCTGGTAACCACTGATGAGCGACACGCCTGTGATCGGCGTCCTGGCTCTCCAGGGCGACGTACGGGAGCATCTGATCGCCCTGGCCTCGGCGGACGCCCTGGCCAGGCCGGTCCGGCGCCCCGAGGAACTCGCCGAGGTGGACGGCCTGGTCATCCCGGGCGGCGAGTCCACCACCATGTCCAAGCTGGCCGTGCTCTTCGGCATGATGGAGCCGCTCCGCGAGCGGGTCCGGGCCGGGATGCCGGTCTACGGCACATGCGCCGGAATGATCCTGCTGGCCGAGAAGATCCTCGACCCCCGCTCGGGCCAGGAGACCGTCGGCGGCATCGACATGATCGTGCGCCGCAACGCCTTCGGCCGGCAGAACGAGTCGTTCGAGGCCGCGGTCGAGGTCGGCGGCGTCGAAGGCGGCCCGGTGGACGGTGTGTTCATCCGCGCGCCGTGGGTCGAGTCCGTCGGGGCCGGGACCGAGGTCATCGCCGAACACGGCGGGCATATCGTCGCCGTCCGGCAGAAAAACGCCCTCGCCACCTCGTTCCATCCCGAACTGACCGGCGACCATCGCGTACACGCTCTGTTCGTGGACATGGTGCGCGCGGTGAACTGAGCGGACCCCGGTAGGATCTCTCGGGTTCGACTCGATTTTGGTGACGCGAAGGAGAAGGCAGATGTCCGGCCACTCTAAATGGGCTACGACGAAGCACAAGAAGGCCGTGATTGACGCCAAGCGCGGCAAGCTCTTCGCGAAGCTGATCAAGAACATCGAGGTCGCGGCGCGCTCCGGCGGCGTGGACCCCGACGGCAACCCCACGCTCGTCGACGCCATTCAGAAGGCCAAGAAGAGCTCCGTCCCGAACAAGAACATCGACTCCGCGGTCAAGCGCGGTGGCGGTCTCGAAGCGGGCGGCGCCGACTACGAGACGATCATGTACGAGGGGTACGGCCCCAACGGTGTCGCGGTGCTCATCGAGTGCCTCACCGACAACCGCAACCGTGCCGCGTCCGACGTACGTGTCGCGATGACCCGCAACGGCGGCTCCATGGCCGACCCGGGATCCGTCTCGTACCTGTTCAACCGCAAGGGCGTCGTGATCGTGCCCAAGGGCGAGCTGACCGAGGACGACGTCCTCGGCGCGGTCCTCGACGCGGGCGCCGAGGAGGTCAACGACCTCGGCGAGACCTTCGAGGTGGTCAGCGAGGCCACCGACATGGTCGCGGTGCGCACCGCGCTCCAGGCGGCGGGCATCGACTACGACTCCGCCGAGGCCAACTTCCTCCCGACCATGCAGGTCGAGCTGGACGAAGAGGGCGCCCGCAAGATCTTCAAGCTCATCGACGCGCTGGAGGACAGCGACGACGTGCAGAACGTCTTCGCCAACTTCGACGTGTCCGACGAGGTCATGGAGAAGGTCGACGCCTGACGGCACGGCCGACAGGGCGGACACGGCCCCTGTGCGACGGGCCGACGGGGTACTCCCCGTCGGCCCGTCGTCCTGCGGTTGCGACGGATTGTCAGTGCGAGCCGATAGCCTGCGGGAACAGATGATCGAGCGGGCGCGGCGCGTTCCGGTGGCGGGCTGAGGACAGGGGGCTCCATGCGGGTTCTGGGCGTTGACCCGGGGCTGACCCGGTGCGGCGTAGGCGTGGTCGAAGGAGTCGCGGGAAGACCCCTGACCATGATCGGCGTCGGCGTCGTGCGCACCTCCTCCGACGCCGAGCTCGCCGACCGGCTCCTCGCCGTCGAGCGCGGCATCGAGCAGTGGCTCGACGAACACTCCCCGGGATTCGTCGCGGTCGAGCGCGTCTTCGCCCAGCACAACGTCCGCACCGTGATGGGCACCGCCCAGGCCAGCGCGGTCGCCATGCTCTGCGCGGCCCGCCGCGGCATCCCCGTCGCCCTGCACACCCCCAGCGAGGTCAAGGCGGCTGTCACCGGATCCGGCCGCGCCGACAAGGACCAGGTGGGAGCCATGGTGACCCGGCTGCTGAGACTGGACGCCCCGCCCAAGCCCGCCGACGCCGCCGACGCCCTGGCCCTGGCCATCTGCCACATCTGGCGCGCCCCCGCGCAGAACCGGCTCCAGCAGGCCGTCGCCGCCCACCGCACGTCCGGTGCCTCCCGCACGCCCGGGGCGGCCGGCGCCTCCCGCCCGCCCGGGGCTCCCGGCACGTCCCGCTCGTTGAAAGGCCGCACCGCATGATCGCCTTCGTCTCCGGCCCGGTGGCCGCCCTCGCCCCGACCACGGCCGTCATCGAGGTCGGTGGCATCGGCATGGCGGTCCAGTGCACCCCGCACACCCTCGCCGACCTGCGCGTCGGCAAGGAGGCCCGGCTCGCCACCTCGCTGGTCGTCCGCGAGGACTCCCTCACCCTGTACGGCTTCCGGGACGACGACGAGCGGCAGGTGTTCGAGCTCCTCCAGACCGCCAGCGGCGTCGGGCCCCGTCTCGCCCAGGCGATGCTCGCCACCCACAGTCCCGACGCCCTGCGCCTCGCGGTCTCCACCGGCGACGAGAAGGCGCTGACCGCCGTCTCCGGCATCGGCAAGAAGGGTGCGCAGAAGCTGCTCCTGGAGCTCAAGGACCGGCTCGGCGAACCGGTCGGCGCGCACATCGGCCAGCAGGGCGTCGGCGTCCCCGTCACCTCCGGCTGGCGTGACCAGCTCCAGGCCGCCCTGATCGGCCTCGGGTACGCGAGCCGCGAGGCCGACGAAGCTGTCAACGCCGTCGCCCCGCAGGCCGAGGCCGCCGTCGCCGAAGGCACCGCACCCCCCGTGCCGCAGCTGCTGCGGGCCGCCCTGCAGACTCTCAACCGCGCACGCTGACCTGCACCGAACGACCGAAGAGGCCCTTGATGAACTGGGACGAGACCGGACCCGAGACCGACGAGCCGACCGGCCCGGTCCTCGACGACCGGCTGGTCGACGCCGGCCATCTCGACGGCGAGGACACCGCGGTCGAGGCGGCGCTGCGCCCCAAGGACCTGGAGGAGTTCGTCGGCCAGGAGAAGGTCCGCGAACAGCTCGACCTGGTCCTCAAGGCCGCCCGCGCCCGCGGCGCCACCGCCGACCACGTACTCCTCTCCGGCGCCCCCGGCCTCGGCAAGACCACTCTTTCGATGATCATCGCGGCGGAGATGAACGCCCCGATCAGGATCACCTCGGGCCCCGCCATCCAGCACGCCGGCGACCTCGCGGCGATCCTCTCCTCCCTCCAGGAGGGCGAGGTCCTCTTCCTCGACGAGATCCACCGCATGTCCCGGCCCGCCGAGGAGATGCTCTACATGGCGATGGAGGACTTCCGGGTCGACGTCATCGTCGGCAAGGGCCCCGGCGCCACCGCCATCCCGCTCGAACTGCCCCCCTTCACCCTGGTCGGGGCCACCACGCGGGCCGGGCTGCTCCCGCCTCCGCTGCGCGACCGCTTCGGCTTCACCGGGCACATGGAGTTCTACGCCCCCGCCGAGCTGGAGCGCGTCATCCACCGCTCCGCCCGTCTCCTGGACGTCGGCATCGACGTGGAGGGCGCCGCCGAGATCGCCGGACGCTCCCGCGGCACCCCCCGTATCGCCAACCGCCTGCTGCGCCGCGTCCGCGACTACGCCCAGGTCAAGGCGGAGGGCACGGTCGACCGGGAGATCGCGATGGCCGCCCTCAAGGTGTACGAGGTTGACGCCCGTGGACTCGATCGGCTGGACCGTGCCGTCCTCGGAGCCCTGCTGAAGCTCTTCGGTGGCGGCCCGGTGGGCCTGTCCACGCTGGCGGTCGCGGTGGGGGAGGAGCGGGAGACCGTCGAGGAGGTCGCCGAGCCCTTCCTCGTACGGGAAGGACTGCTGGCCAGGACCCCGCGAGGCCGCGTCGCCACCCCGGCGGCCTGGGCGCATCTGGGACTGATCCCGCCGCAGCACGGAGCAAAGGGACAACAGGGCCTGTTCGGGGCGTGATGGGTCACAGGTTCGCGTGCACAGGAACCCGGGTGCCATGCTGGGCGTTGTTCCATCGATGCGGACTCGCTTAGACTCCGCCGATGCCGCCCTTACCGGTCGGTGTACCCACCCCCGTATATCAGGCCGCATTCCAGCGCGGTCGTGCGAAGGAATTCCCGTCCCGTGGATATCTTGACTCTCCTCCCCTTCATCGTGCTCATCGGGGCCATGTTCCTGATGACCCGCTCCGCCAAGAAGAAGCAGGCGGCGGCCGCGCAGATGCGCAACGACATGCAGCCCGGCACCGGCGTCCGGACGATCGGGGGCATGTACGCCACCGTCAAGGAAGTCCACGACGACACCGTTCTCCTCGAGATCGCTCCCGGCGTGCACGCCATCTACGCGAAGAACTCCATCGGCGCAGTCCTGGACGACGCGGAGTACAACCGCATCGTGCACGGTGACGACCAGGAGCTGGACGCGGACGGCACCGTCGTTCCCGACGACGCCTCCTCGCTGACCGGTGAGTCCGACGACGCCCAGGTCGCCAAGATCGACCTGGCCAAGGACGACGCGGCCGACGGCGCCGAGCCCGAAGACGCTGCGGTCAAGGACGCCAAGGACGCCAAGGACCTCAAGGACGAGAGCAAGACCGACGGCGAAGCCGACTCCAAGTAGTTCTCACGATCCCGGGGACGTCGCGCGCCCACCGGCGCGCGGCGTCCCCGGGACCGTGCGGTCGTCTGCGGGGGCAGGGTCCCCACTACACTTCGTGGCCGCTCGGGCGCGTACCCGGCGCGGGGCGGTTGGACAGGGAGAAACGAGAAGGTGGCAGCACCCAAGAAGGGCCGAGGGCCGTCCGGCGGTCAGGGCAGGCCGGGGCGTGCCCTGGCTCTGATCCTCATCGCCATGGTCGCGCTCACCGGCGGGATGTTCCTGTCCGGGCACACCACGCCCCGGCTGGGCATCGACCTGGCCGGCGGGACGTCGATCACCCTGGAGGCACAGAACCAGCCCGGCAAGCCGAACGCGATCAACCCGACCAACATGAACACCGCGGTCGGAATCATCGAGCGGCGTGTCAACGGTCTGGGCGTCTCCGAGGCCGAGGTCCAGACCCAGGGCTCCAAGAACATCATCGTCAACATCCCTAAGGGGACGAACTCCAAGCAGGCCCAGGAGCAGGTCGGCACCACCGCCCAGCTCTACTTCCGGCCTGTTCTGACGGTTCAGGCGAGCGGCCCCGAGCAGCCCACACCCTCCGGCTCCGGGACTCCCTCGGGCAGCGCGACCCCGAAGCCCGGCGAGTCCGCCGAAGGCGCGGACAAGCCCAAGGGCGAGGAGGCCACCGGTTCGGAGGCCACCCCCTCGGCGGGCGCCACCACCCAGGGCCGCGCGGTCACCGGCGCCCTGACGAAGGACGACCCGACCCCCGGCGCCTCCGACAAGCCGAAGCCGTCCGATTCCCCCGGGGCGACGCCCCCTGCGGACCCGGCGACGGCCAAGCTCCAGGAGGAGTTCGCCAAGCTCGACTGCACCGACCCCAAGCAGCGCTCGGAGGCCGGCAAGAACGCCAAGCCCACCGACTCGATCGTCGCCTGCGGCTCGAACGTTCCGGGCAGCTACGAGAAGTACGTGCTCGGCCCGGCCGAGGTCTCCGGCAGCGACGTCGACGACGCCAAGGGCGCCATCGAGCAGCAGACCGGCGAGTGGATCGTGTCGATGGAGTTCACCTCCGCCGGCGCCAAGAAGTTCCAGACGATCACCAGCCGGCTCTCGCAGCAGCAGCCGCCGATGAACCAGTTCGCGATCGTCCTCGACGGTGAGGTCGTCTCCGCTCCCTCGGTGCGCACGGCGCTCAGCAAGAACGCCCAGATCTCCGGCAGCTTCGACCAGCAGTCCGCCGAGGACCTCGGCAACATCCTGTCGTACGGTGCGCTTCCGCTGACCTTCGAGGAGGTGAGCGTCACCACGGTGACCGCAGCCCTCGGCGACGAGCAGCTCAAGGCGGGTCTGATCGCCGGTGCGATCGGTCTGGCGCTGGTCGTGATCTATCTGGTCGCCTACTACCGGGGGCTGGCGTTCATCGCGCTGCTGAGCCTCTTGGTCTCGGGCATCCTGACGTACACGATCATGGCCCTACTGGGCCCGGCCATCGGCTTCGCGCTGAACCTCCCGGCGGTCTGCGGTGCCATCGTCGCGATCGGTATCACAGCGGACTCGTTCATCGTGTACTTCGAACGTGTCAGAGACGAGATCCGCGAGGGACGCACGCTGCGCCCGGCCATCGAGCGCGCCTGGCCACGTGCCCGGCGCACCATCCTGGTCTCCGACTTCGTGTCGTTCCTGTCCGCGGTCGTCCTCTTCATCGTCACCGTCGGCAAGGTGCAGGGCTTCGCCTTCACGCTCGGCCTCACCACCCTTCTCGACGTCGTCGTGGTGTTCCTCTTCACCAAGCCACTGATGACGCTCATGGGCCGGACGAAGTTCTTCTCCAAGGGCGGTCCGTGGTCCGGGCTGGACCCGAAGCGGCTCGGCGCCCAGCCGCCGTTGCGCCGCTCGCGCGGTGTCAACGCCCCCACCGAACCGAAGGAGGCGTGAGATGTCGCGACTCGGCAATCTCGGCGCCCGGCTCTACCGCGGCGAGATCGGCTACGACTTCATCCGTAACCGCAAGATCTGGTACGGCATCTCGATCCTGATCACCATCACGGCCATCATCGGCGTGGCGGTCGGCGGCCTCCGCATGGGAATCGAGTTCAAGGGCGGCGCGGTCTTCACGACCGACACCAAGGCCCAGATCTCGACTTCCCAGGCCACGGACGTGGCGACCGAGGCCTCCGGCCACCTGGCGATCGTCCAGGAGCTCGGCAACGGCGGCCTGCGCATCCAGATCACCGAGGTCGACACCGCCAAGGCCAACGAGATCAAGGAGACGCTCTCCGACGAGCTCGGCATCCCCGCCAACGACATCAACGCGGACCTGGTCGGCCCCAGCTGGGGCGAGCAGATCGCCAACAAGGCGTGGACCGGCCTCGGGGTCTTCATGATCCTGGTGGTGATCTATCTGGCCATCGCCTTCGAGTGGCGGATGGCCGTCGCCGCCCTCATCGCGCTGATCCACGACATCACCATCACGGTCGGCGTCTACGCCCTGGTCGGCTTCGAGGTCACCCCGGGCACGGTGATCGGTCTGCTGACCATTCTCGGATACTCCCTGTACGACACGGTGGTGGTCTTCGACAGCCTCAAGGAGGGCCAGAAGGACATCACCAAGCAGACCCGCTTCACGTACAGCGAGATCGCCAACCGGTCGATCAACAGCACGCTCGTCCGCTCCATCAACACCACCGTGGTGGCGCTCCTGCCGGTGGCCGGTCTGCTGTTCATCGGCGGTGGCGTCCTCGGCGCGGGCATGCTGAACGACATCTCGCTGTCGCTGTTCGTCGGTCTCGCCGCAGGCGCCTACTCCTCGATCTTCATCGCCACGCCGCTCGTCGCCGACCTCAAGGAACGCGAGCCGCAGATGAAGGCGCTGAAGAAGCGGATCCTCGCCAAGCGGGCCGCCGCGGCCGCCAAGGGCGAGTCCCCCGACGACGGCCCCGAGGACCTGCGGGACGACATCGAGACGGCGGGCACGACGATCGGCCGCCCCCGGTCGCACGGCCGCACCCCCGGGAAGCGCTGAGCGATGACGAGCACCACCGAATCCCTCAGGGAGCTGCTGCTCAGCCGGATCCGCGATGTCGCGGACTACCCGAAGCCGGGCGTGATGTTCAAGGACATCACCCCGCTGCTCGCGGACCCGGTGGCCTTCACGGCGCTCACCGACGCCCTCGCGGAGCTGTGCGTACGGCACGGCGCCACGAAGATCGTCGGCCTGGAGGCACGCGGCTTCATCCTGGCCGCGCCCGTCGCGGTCCGGGCGGGCATCGGGTTCATCCCGGTCCGCAAGGCCGGGAAGCTTCCCGGCGCCACGCTGAGCCAGTCCTACGAGCTGGAGTACGGCAGCGCCGAGATCGAGATCCACGCCGAGGACCTCGACGCGGAGGACCGGGTCATGATCATCGACGACGTCCTGGCCACCGGCGGCACCGCCGAGGCCTCGCTGGAGCTCATCCGGCGGGCCGGCGCCCAGGTCGCGGGCGTCGCGGTCCTCATGGAGCTCGGCTTCCTCGAGGGTCGGGCCCGCCTGGAGCCGGGCCTCGCAGGCGCACCGATGGAGGCCCTGATCACGGTCTGATCCGCCGGCCGCCGTCCTGGGACGGACACCGAGCACGGGAGATGGGCATCCGGGAACACCGGGTGCCCATCCCTCGTTGCGCGGGCTCCCACCGTTCCCCGGGCGAGGTCCCGCCGGGGGATCGATACCATGGGCTTTCCGGGTACCCCGGATCCGCACGAGGAGCGCTCTTGCCAGACGAGGC
This sequence comes from Streptomyces sp. NPDC104313, assembly GCF_055583985.1. Lineage (NCBI taxonomy): Bacteria > Bacillati > Actinomycetota > Actinomycetes > Kitasatosporales > Streptomycetaceae > Streptomyces > Streptomyces sp. NPDC104313. Next base: position 124,775 of record NZ_JBVJMW010000016.1, on the reverse strand, counting down.
CCAGTCAGCCGCCGCCCCGCAGCCCGACAAGCCCGTGGCGGCCCCCGCCACGCCGGGAAAGGCCGCGCCCTCGAACGCGCCGGAGCCCGCGCCCGCCGAGTCCGCCGCCGATGCCGCGCGCCCCCCGGCCGCCGTCCCCGCGAAGCCCGCGGCCCCCGAGGCGCCGCCGAATCCGGCCGGGACGACGGGCCCGGCGCAGCCGCCGGCCAGGAAGCCGGACGCCGCCGCGCCCAAGCCCCCGCCCCCCGGGCCCCCCGCGAAGGCCGGGGCCACCGCCGGGTCCGCCTCCCGCACCGGAGGCTCCTCCAACCGCGTGCGAGCCCGCCTCGCCCGACTGGGCGTACAGCGCTCCAGTCCGTACAACCCGGTCCTGGAACCCCTCCTGCGTACGGTCCGGGGCAACGACCCCAAGATCGAGACGGCCACGCTCCGCCAGATCGAGAAGGCCTACCAGGTCGCCGAGCGCTGGCACCGGGGCCAGAAGCGCAAGAGCGGCGACCCCTACATCACCCACCCGCTGGCCGTCACCACGATCCTCGCCGAGCTCGGCATGGACCCGGCGACGCTGATGGCGGGCCTGCTGCACGACACCGTCGAGGACACCGAGTACGGCCTGGACACCCTGCGGCGCGACTTCGGCGACCAGGTCGCCCTGCTCGTCGACGGCGTCACCAAGCTCGACAAGGTCAAGTTCGGCGAGGCCGCGCAGGCCGAGACCGTACGCAAGATGGTCGTGGCCATGGCCAAGGACCCCCGGGTCCTGGTCATCAAGCTCGCCGACCGCCTGCACAACATGCGCACCATGCGTTACCTCAAGCGGGAGAAACAGGAGAAGAAGGCCCGCGAGACGCTGGAGATCTACGCCCCGCTGGCGCACCGGCTGGGCATGAACACCATCAAGTGGGAGCTGGAGGACCTCGCCTTCGCGATCCTCTACCCCAAGATGTACGACGAGATCGTCCGGCTCGTCGCCGAGCGTGCCCCCAAACGCGACGAATACCTCGCCATAGTGACCGACGAGGTCCAGGCCGACCTGCGCGCCGCCCGCATCAAGGCCACGGTCACCGGCCGCCCCAAGCACTACTACAGCGTCTACCAGAAGATGATCGTGCGAGGCCGCGACTTCGCCGAGATCTACGACCTGGTGGGCATCCGTGTCCTCGTCGACACGGTCCGCGACTGCTACGCGGCGCTCGGCACCGTCCACGCCCGGTGGAACCCGGTGCCCGGGCGGTTCAAGGACTACATCGCGATGCCCAAGTTCAACATGTACCAGTCGCTGCACACCACGGTGATCGGTCCCAGCGGCAAGCCCGTCGAGCTCCAGATCCGCACCTTCGACATGCACCGCCGCGCCGAGTACGGCATCGCCGCCCACTGGAAGTACAAGCAGGAGGCCGTCGCGGGCGCCTCCAAGGTGCGTACCGACGTACCCAAGAACACCGGGCGCGGCCAGGACACCGTCAACGACATGGCGTGGCTGCGCCAGCTCCTGGACTGGCAGAAGGAGACCGAGGACCCCAGCGAGTTCCTGGAGTCCCTGCGCTTCGACCTCTCCCGCAACGAGGTCTTCGTCTTCACGCCGAAGGGCGACGTGATAGCGCTGCCGGCCGGCGCGACCCCCGTCGACTTCGCGTACGCCGTCCACACCGAGGTCGGCCACCGGACGATAGGAGCACGCGTCAACGGGCGGCTCGTTCCGCTCGAATCGACGCTCGACAACGGCGACCTGGTCGAGGTCTTCACCTCCAAGGCGGCCGGCGCCGGACCCTCCCGGGACTGGCTCGGCTTCGTCAAGTCGCCGCGCGCCCGCAACAAGATCCGCGCCTGGTTCTCCAAGGAGCGCCGCGACGAGGCCATCGAGCAGGGCAAGGACTCCATCGCGCGCGCCATGCGCAAGCAGAACCTGCCGATCCAGCGCATCCTGACCGGCGACTCCCTGGTCACCCTCGCCCACGAGATGCGCTACCCCGACATCTCCTCGCTGTACGCGGCGATCGGCGAGGGCCATGTCGCGGCGGCGGGCGTCGTGCAGAAGCTGGTACAGGCTCTCGGCGGCCACGACGAGGCCAACGAGGACCTCGCCGAGTCCACTCCGCCCTCGCACGGCGGTCGCAGCAAGCGCCGCGCGAACGCGGACCCCGGCGTCGTCGTCAAGGGCGTCGAGGACGTCTGGGTCAAGCTGGCCCGCTGCTGTACGCCCGTCCCCGGTGACCCGATCATCGGTTTCGTCACCCGGGGCAGCGGCGTCTCCGTGCACCGTGCCGACTGCGTCAACGTGGAGTCGCTCTCGCAGCAGCCCGAACGGATCCTGGAGGTCGAGTGGGCGCCCACCCAGTCCTCCGTCTTCCTGGTCGCCATCCAGGTCGAGGCGCTGGACCGCTCCCGGCTGCTCTCCGACGTCACCCGGATCCTCTCCGACCAGCACGTCAACATCCTGTCGGCGGCCGTCCAGACGTCCCGCGACCGGGTGGCCACCTCGCGCTTCACCTTCGAGATGGGCGACCCCAAGCACCTGGGCCACGTCCTGAAGGCCGTACGCGGCGTGGAGGGCGTCTACGACGTCTACCGGGTCACCTCGGCCCGCAGGCCGTAGCAGCCGTACGAGGAGGGGCCCCGATACACGACGTGTATCGGGGCCCCTCCTCGTACAGGAGAACGGAAGGCGTCAGCCGCCGAACTCCTCCAGGCCCTTCAGCGCCTGGTCCAGCAGCGCCTGGCGGCCCTCCAGCTCCTTGGCCAGCTTGTCCGCGCGGGCGTTGTTGCCCTGGGTGCGCGCGGTATCGATCTGGCCGCGCAGTTTGTCCACGGCGGCCTGGAGCTGACCGGTCAGACCCGCGGCGCGGGCCCGCGCCTCCGGGTTCGTCCGGCGCCACTCGGACTCCTCGGACTCCTGGAGCGCCCGCTCCACCGCCTGCACCCGGCCCTCGACCTTCGGGCGGGCGTCACGCGGTACGTGGCCGATGGCCTCCCAGCGCTCGTTGATGGACCGGAACGCGGCGCGGGCCGCCTTGAGGTCCTTCACCGGCACCAGCTTCTCGGCCTCCGCGGCGAGCTCCTCCTTCAGCTTGAGGTTCTCGTCCTGCTCGGCGTCCCGCTCCGCGAAGACCTCGCTGCGGGCGGCGAAGAAGACGTCCTGGGCGCCGCGGAAACGGTTCCACAGGTCGTCCTCGGACTCGCGCTGGGCGCGGCCCGCCGCCTTCCACTCGGTCATCAGATCGCGGTAGCGCGCGGCCGTGGTCACCCAGTCCGTGGAGCCGGACAGCGCCTCGGCCTCGGTGACCAGCTTCTCCTTCGCCTTGCGGGCGTCCTCGCGCTGGGCGTCCAGCGCGGCGAAGTGGGCCTTGCGCCGCTTGGAGAACGCCGAGCGGGCGTGCGAGAAGCGGTGCCACAGCTCGTCGTCCGACTTACGGTCGAGGCGGGGGAGACCCTTCCAGGTGTCCACCAGCGCCCGCAGCCGCTCGCCCGCGGAGCGCCACTGCTCGCTCTGCGCCAGCTCCTCCGCCTCGGCGACCAGCGCCTCTTTGGCGTGCTTGGCCTCGTCGGTCTGCTTGGCCTTGAGGACCTTGCGCTCCTCGCGGCGCGCCTCGACCGTCGCGACGAGTGCGTCCAGCCGCTTGCGCAGCGCGTCGAGGTCGCCCACCGCGTGGTGCTCGTCGACCTGCTGCCGCAGGTGGTCGATGGCCGTCGTCGCGTCCTTTGCCGACAGATCGGTGGTCTTCACCCGCCGTTCGAGGAGGCCGATCTCGACCACAATGCCGTCGTACTTGCGCTCGAAATAAGCCAGAGCCTCCTCGGGCGAACCGGCCTGCCACGATCCGACGACCTGCTCGCCCTCGGCCGTACGCACGTACACGGTGCCCGTCTCATCGACGCGGCCCCACGGGTCGCTGCTCACAGCGCCTCCTCCACCTGATGCCTGCGAGGGGGTTCGCCCCCCGGGCATCGTCCACAGTTTCCTGGGGCGGGCATCGCCCGCCCTGCACAACGCCAATCTAGGCGACCGGCCACCCGGCTGTCCGCACTCAGCGCGGCTGAAATTCTTCGCTCCGGCCACCGGCAGCGCTCAGCTCCGCCGGTGGCCGGGCTCTGTCCCGCCGGTGGCCGCCCGGCCGGTCGTCGTCCTGTCGGTTCCGTCCCGCCGGTTCAGCCCTTCTCGACCGAGGCCTTCTCGACCGTCACGGCCTTCTTCGGGGCGCCGTCGCCCGCACCGCCCTCGACGCCGGCCTCGCCGACCTTCTGGACGGCCTTCAGCGAGGCGTCGTCCATCGTGCCGAACGGGGTGTAGGTGGGCGGGAGCTTCGTCTCCTTGTAGACCAGGAAGTACTGGCTGCCACCGGAGTTCGGCTGACCGGTATTGGCCATCGCCACCGTGCCCGGCGGGTAGACGACCGTGCCGTCGCCGCCCACCTTGCCGAGCGCGTCCAGGTTCTCGTCCGGGATGTTGTAGCCCGGACCGCCCGTGCCGTCGCCCTTCGGGTCGCCGCACTGGAGCACGAAGATGCCCTGTGTGGTCAGCCGGTGGCACTTGGTGTCGTCGAAGTAGCCCTTGTCGGCGAGCGCCTTGAAGGAGTTCACCGTCTGCGGAGTCTTCGCCGCGTCCATCGAGAACGCCACGTCGCCCTGGCTCGTCGTGAGCGACATCGTGTACGTGGCCTTCTTGTCGATCTTCATCGGTGGCGTGGGAGCCTTGCTCTCGCTCTCCGAGGGCTTTGGAGCGGGGCTCTGGCTCGACGCCGCGTCGTTCTTCTTGTCCTTGTCGCCGTCCTTGCCCGCCACGACGAACGCGCTCACGCCCACGACGGCGACCACGGCCACCGAGGCCGCGACGATCGCGGTGATGCGCCTCGTCCTGCTGCGGGCCTCCTCCCGGCGCTTCTGCTGGCGCTCGAACTTTTCCCGGGCGAGCTGCCGCCGCCGCTGTTCGCTGCTGGACACCGGTTGGGCTCCTTGTTACGTCGTGAGATGAGGGCCTGAGTTGCCCGTACCGTATATGGGTTACCTGTGGCATGAGGAGCGCCGGTAGGCTCTGATCCGCCGCATCCTTCGCCGTTGCCGCATCCTCCGGACGAACATTAAGGACGATCGTGCTCATTGCCGGGTTCCCCGCCGGGGCCTGGGGGACCAATTGCTATCTGGTCGCCCCCGCCGCCGGTGAGGAGTGCGTGATCATCGACCCGGGCCATCAGGCCGCCCAGGGCGTCGAGGAAACGCTGAAGAAGCATCGGCTCAAGCCCGTCGCCGTCGTCCTCACCCACGGCCATATCGACCACGTCGCCTCGGTCGTCCCCGTCTGCGGCGCCCATGACGTTCCCGCCTGGATCCATCCCCAGGACCGCTACATGATGAGCGACCCGGAGAAGGCGCTCGGCCGCTCGATCGGGATGCCGCTCATGGGCGAGCTGACCGTGGGGGAGCCGGACGACGTCAAGGAACTGACCGACGGCTCGAAGCTGACCCTGGCCGGTCTGGAGTTCGGCGTCTCGCACGCGCCCGGCCATACCAAGGGGTCGGTGACGTTCGGGATGCCCGAGGCCGCGGACATTCCGCCGGTCCTCTTCTCGGGCGACCTGCTCTTCGCCGGCTCCGTCGGACGCACCGACCTGCCCGGCGGCGACCACGCCGAGCTGCTCGAGTCGCTGGCCCGTGTGTGCCTGCCGCTCGGCGACTCGACCGTGGTGCTGTCCGGCCACGGCCCCCAGACGACCATCGGCCGTGAGCGCGCCTCCAACCCGTTCCTGAACGGTCTGGACGCGGCGCCGCGCCGAGGAATGTAGACGAGAGACGTAATCGTGAGCACCTTTCAGGCCCCCAAGGGCACGTACGACCTGACCCCGCCCCGTTCCGCGACGTTCCTCGCCGTGCGCGAGGCCATCGCGGCCCCGCTGCGCGACTCGGGTTACGGCTACATCGAGACGCCCGGCTTCGAGAACGTCGAGCTCTTCGCACGCGGTGTCGGTGAGTCCACCGACATCGTCACCAAGGAGATGTACACCCTCACCACCAAGGGCGGCTCCCAGCTGGCCCTGCGCCCCGAGGGCACCGCGTCCGTGCTTCGCGCCGCCCTGGAGGCCAACCTTCACAAGGCGGGCAACCTCCCCGTCAAGCTCTGGTACTCCGGCTCGTACTACCGCTACGAGCGCCCGCAGGCGGGCCGCTACCGCCACTTCTCGCAGGTCGGCGCCGAGGCCATCGGCACCGAGGACCCGGTCCTGGACGCCGAGCTGATCATCCTCGCCGATCAGGCGTACCGCTCGCTGGGCCTGCGCCGGTTCCGCATCCTGCTGAACTCGCTGGGCGACAAGGAGTGCCGCCCGGTCTACCGCGTGGCGCTCCAGACCTTCCTGCGGGACCTGGATCTCGACGAGGAGACCCGCCGCCGCATCGAGATCAACCCGCTGCGCGTCCTGGACGACAAGCGGACCGACGTACAGAAGCAGCTCACGGACGCCCCGAAACTCCGCGACTACCTCTGCGACGCGTGCAGGGCGTACCACGAAGAGGTCCGGGCGCTCCTCACGGCCGCCGGGGTGGCCTACGAGGATGACGAGAAGCTGGTGCGCGGACTCGACTACTACACCCGTACGACCTTCGAGTTCGTCCACGACGGTCTCGGCTCCCAGTCCGCGGTGGGCGGCGGCGGTCGCTACGACGGACTGTCCGAGATGATCGGCGGCCCCGAGCTGCCGTCCGTCGGCTGGGCGCTCGGTGTCGACCGCACGGTCCTCGCACTGGAGGCCGAGGGCATCGAGCTCGACCTGCCCCGCACCACCAGCGTGTACGCGGTCCCGCTCGGCGAGGAGGCCCGCCGGGTGCTGTTCGGCGTCGTCACCGAACTGCGCCGCGCGGGGATCGCCGCCGACTTCGCGTTCGGCGGCCGCGGCCTGAAGGGCGCGATGAAGAGCGCCAACCGCTCGGGCGCGCGCTACACCCTGGTCGCGGGCGAGCGCGATCTCGCCGACGGCGTCGTCCAGCTCAAGGACATGGAGTCGGGCGAGCAGGGCCCGGTGGAGCTGGCCGAGGTCGCGGCGGAGCTGACGAAGCGCCTCGGCTGACCGGGGCGTGAGCGGGACGCGGGCGGTGGACTTCAGGTCCTGCCGCCCGCGCCTTCTCGTTCGGCGTCAACTCGGCGGGCGTGGATTCATCCTGGCCGGTGACCCCGACTTGGTGCCGCCCGCGCGGTCTGCTTGGCCGGACCGGTGCCGGGGGCGCGTACATCTTCCGTCGTCCTGGCCCCGCCGCCCCGGAGTCCGCCCGGGAGGAGCGCTCATGGACGCACACCTTTATGTCCATCGAACGGTTGACCTGTACGGGGGTGCGGCACAATGACCTTGCCCGGCTGACCACTCGGTGACGGAACGGCGATATGACGACTGCAGCGGTAGACCACGATCTCTCATCCGATCAGGACGAGGGTGGCCGCAAGCGCACCTTCGGGGCCGGACGCGGTCTCGCCCTGCTCCTGGTCATCACCGGAGCGGCCGGACTGCTGGCCGCCTGGGTCATCACGATCGACAAGTTCAAGCTGCTGGAGGACCCCTCCTTCACCCCCGGGTGCAGCCTCAACCCCGTCGTCGCGTGCGGCAACATCATGAAGAGCGAACAGGCCTCCGTGTTCGGGTTCCCCAACCCGATGCTGGGCCTCGTCACGTACGGCATGGTCATCGCGATCGGGATGGGGCTCCTCGCCGGCGCGCGCTTCCGCAGCTGGTTCTGGCTCGGGCTGAACGCCGGGACGCTGTTCGGCGTCGGCTTCTGCACCTGGCTCCAGTACCAGTCGCTGTACAGCATCAACTCGCTCTGCCTGTGGTGCTGCCTGGCCTGGGTCGCCACCATCGTCATGTTCTGCTACGTGACCACGCACAACGTCAAGCACCGCATCCTCCCGGCCCCGGCCTGGCTGCGCAGCGGCCTCACCGAGTTCCCCTGGGTGCTGCCGGTGATGTGGATCGGGATCATCGGCATGCTGATCCTGACCCGCTGGTGGGACTTCTGGACCAGCTGAGCACCTCCGGCTCACCGCGGGTCACCTCCGGATATCCGGAGGTGACCCGCGGTGCTGTCAGTGGGGTCGCATAGGCTTCATGACGTGGAGCCCGACCTCTTTACCGCAGCCGCCGAAGACCGCCAGGAGAAGGACCCGTCCAGCAGCCCCCTCGCTGTCCGGATGCGTCCCCGTGTCCTCGACGAGGTCGTCGGCCAGCAGCATCTGCTGAAGCCGGGCTCGCCGTTGCGCCGCCTCGTCGAGGGGAGCGGCGGCCCGGCCGGCGCGTCCTCGGTCATCCTGTGGGGCCCGCCCGGCACCGGCAAGACGACCCTGGCGTACGTGGTCAGCAAGGCGACCAACAAGCGCTTCGTCGAGCTCTCCGCGATCACCGCGGGCGTCAAGGAGGTCCGGGCCGTCATCGAGAGCGCGCGCCGCGCCACCGGCGGCTTCGGCAAGGAGACCGTCCTCTTCCTGGACGAGATCCACCGCTTCTCCAAGGCCCAGCAGGACTCCCTGCTCCCCGCCGTGGAGAACCGCTGGGTGACCCTCATCGCCGCCACCACGGAGAATCCGTACTTCTCGATCATCTCCCCGCTGCTCTCGCGTTCCCTGCTGCTGACCCTGGAGCCGCTGACCGACGACGACCTGCGCTCCCTGCTGCGCCGGGCGCTGACCGATGAGCGGGGTCTGGGCGGGGCGGTCACCCTGCCCGAGGACGCCGAGGCGCATCTGCTGCGCATCGCGGGCGGCGACGCGCGCAGGGCCCTGACGGCGCTGGAGGCCGCGGCGGGCGCGGCCATCGTCACGGGCGAGGCGGAGATCACCCTGGAGACGGTGGAGGCGACCGTCGACCGCGCCGCGGTGAAGTACGACCGTGACGGCGACCAGCACTACGACGTCGCCAGCGCGCTCATCAAGTCGATCCGCGGCTCCGACGTGGACGCCGCTCTGCATTACCTGGCCCGGATGATCGAGGCGGGGGAGGACCCGCGGTTCATCGCCCGCCGACTGATGATCTCGGCCAGCGAGGACATCGGCCTGGCCGATCCCACCGCGCTGCCGACCGCCGTGGCCGCCGCCCAGGCGGTGGCGATGATCGGATTCCCGGAGGCGGCGCTCACCCTCAGCCACGCCACCATCGCACTGGCGCTCGCCCCCAAGTCCAACGCGGCGACCCTGGCGATCTCCGCCGCGCGGGAGGACGTGCGCAAGGGGCTCGCGGGACCCGTCCCGGCCCATCTGCGCGACGGCCACTACAAGGGTGCCGCCAAGCTCGGCCATGCTCAGGGTTACGTGTATCCGCACGACGTGCAGGGCGGCATCGCCGCCCAGCAGTACGCCCCGGACGCGGTCCGCGACCGGCAGTACTACACCCCGACCCGCTACGGCGCCGAGGCGCGGTACGCGGACGTCGTCGAGCGCGTCCGCGAGCGTCTGGGTCGTCCCGGCGAGAGCGCGGAGCCGTCGTAGGGGTACTCGGCCGCCGGATCAGGAGGCGGCCGCCTCGAAGAGCGTGTGCATGGCGCGGCGCAGCTCGGTGACGTCGCGGACCGGCTCCGGGAACTCGAAGCGGGCGTCGAAGCAGGAACCCCGGCCCTCGACGAAGCGGACCCGCAGCCCGAAGCGGTCCAGGGCGACGGGCACGGCGGTGGGCTGGTGGGAGGAGCAGGCGCGGGCGGTGCGCTCGCCCAGCAGACCGCACAGGGTGCGCATCTGCTCGTCGTGGGCGGAGTGCAGATGCTGGAGCAGCTCCGGCTCGTGGAAGACCAGCGGGTCGGGAGCCGCGTCCCGGAAGTCCTCCGGCTCGATGTCCTCGGCGCCCCAGAGGTCGTCCACGTACGCCTCGCCGAACTCCAGGCGCAGCATCATCCGGCCGGGCTCGGCCAGGCCGGGTACGGAGGTGAGCCAGCCGGAGACCCACGCGCGGCCGCGGATCCGGTGGGGTACGGAGACCGGAGCGACGTCCGTGATCTCCAGCACGGCGGTCAGCTCGTCGCCCTGAGCGTGCGTCGCGGCCCGGACAGCCGGGGAATCCGCGGGGAATTCGAGGAACAGGTCGCCCTCGGGGCCCACGCTCCTCCTGTCCGGGATCAGGGGTTCGGCGCGGGCCAGATCGAGCCCCGGTACGACGAGCAGCGCGGAGCAGGTACTCTGTACGAGAGTTCGTGTGCGCTCGGCTGCTGACGGCATCCGAGTGTTTTCAAGCCCGCTGGGACGCGGCTGACCACGATCAGATCGGCCTTCCGTCGTAGCAGCACCTTCTGGTGTGCTGCCGCTGTCTGTGCTGTCCGTGACGTGAGTGGTGTTCCCAGGGCGAGACATGCGATCTCCTTGAGTAAGGTAAACCTAACCTAACCCACAACGGAGGTCTGGAGAACGTGCCTAACCAGTCGCGTCCCAAGGTCAAGAAGTCGCGTGCCCTCGGCATCGCTCTGACGCCCAAGGCTGTCAAGTACTTCGAGGCTCGTCCGTACCCGCCGGGCGAGCACGGCCGTGGCCGCAAGCAGAACTCGGACTACAAGGTCCGTCTGCTGGAGAAGCAGCGCCTGCGTGCGCAGTACGACATCAGCGAGCGCCAGATGGCGCGTGCCTACGACCGTGCCAAGAAGGCCGAAGGCAAGACGGGCGAGGCGCTGGTCGTCGAGCTCGAGCGCCGCCTCGACGCCCTGGTCCTGCGTTCGGGCATCGCCCGCACCATCTACCAGGCCCGTCAGATGGTCGTCCACGGCCACATCGAGGTCAACGGTGGCAAGGTCGACAAGCCGTCCTTCCGCGTGCGCCCCGACGACGTCGTCCAGGTCCGCGAGCGCAGCCGCACCAAGGTCCCCTTCCAGGTGGCCCGCGAGGGTGGCTACGACACCGACGGTGAGACCCCGCGCTACCTCCAGGTGAACCTGAAGGCCCTGGCCTTCCGCCTGGACCGGGACCCGAACCGCAAGGAGATCCCGGTGATCTGCGACGAGCAGCTCGTCGTCGAGTACTACGCCCGCTGATCCAGGTGTAGCCGCTCTCACCAGCGCTCCGGCCCGTCCCTCCCTGTCATCCGGGAGGCGGCGGGCCTTCGCGTTCCCCCGGGCCCGCCCGCCGTCTGCGCACCGCCCGCGCCCGGTCCGTCCATCGCCGCGGCCGGTCCGCCGCCGACCAGGGCCCGGTCGACCGCGGCGCCCGGATCCAGCCGCCGGCCCGCCCGCAGCCTTTCCTCGTACGCCGCGTTCCCCAACTCCCGGCGCGCCCGCTCCTCGCACTCCGCCCGCGGCCGCCCGTAGAACGCCGAGCCGAACAGCCGCAGACCCACCGACGGCCAGATGCTCTCCGCCGCGCCCTGGAGCACGGCGGCCTCCCCGGCGTCGCCCTCCACCGCCGTCACCAGGGCCAGCAACTCCAGTGACAGCACCGTGCCCAGCAGGTCGTTGAACGTCCGGCCGATCGCCAGGCACTCCCCGAGCATCTCCCGTGCCCGGGCCGGCCGCCCCAGCCGCAGCGTCGCGTACGCCAGGACGTACAGCGCGTACGCCAGCGCCCACCGTTCCCCGTGGTCCTCGCAGACCTCCCGGACCTCGTCGCAGATCGCCGCAGCCGCGTCCAGATCGCCGAGGAACGCCACCGCCATGGCCAGTTCCACCTGCGCCATCAGCACATTGCTGTTCAGCTCGCCGACCTCGCGGTAGCGGCCGAGGGCGTCGCGGAGCAGTTCCTCGGCGCGCGGCATGTCGTCCGTCACGATCGCGAGGCACCCCGTGCGGTGCACCGCGTACGCCAGTGCCGTCGCGTCCCCGGAGCGCTCGGCCTCCTCCCGGCACTCCTGGAGCGCCGAGACCGCGCCGACCGGGTCACCCTGCAGCACGGCCACATAGCCCAGCACCCACAGCACCTTCAGCCGTGCGGCGTCGTGCGGGGTGGGTTCCTCCAGGACGTGGTCCAGCCAGTGCCGCCCCTCGGACAGCCGTCCGCAACCGGCCCAGTAGAACCACAGCGTGCCCGCCAGATACTGCGCCAGATGCACCTCGTCGGGGCTCTCCATCGAACACTCCATCGCCCGGCGGAGATTGGGCAGCTCGCTGTCGATCCGCGCCGCCACCTCCGCCTGGCGCGGACTGAACCAGTCCAGCTCGCACCAGGTCGCGAGCCCCAGGAACCAGTCCCGGTGCCGCCGCCGCAGCCGCGGGGTGTCCCCGGCGGCGGCCAGCCACTGCGCCCCGTACTCGCTGACCGTGTCCAGCATCCGGTAGCGGGCGCCGGTCGGGCCGTCCTCGCGCTCCACCACCGACTGGGCGAGCAGTTCGTCCAGCACATCGAGCACCGAGTCGGCCGGGAGATCCGCCCCGCCGCAGACGTACTCGGCGGCCTCCAGGTCGAACTGCCCCGCGAACACGGAGAGCCGCGCCCACAGCAGCCGTTGCTCGGGCGTGCACAGCTCATGGCTCCAGCCGATCGCCGTGCGCAGCGTCTGGTGGCGGGGCGGTGCGCCGCGACGGCCCCCGGTCAGCAGCCGGAACCGGTCGCCCAGGCGCAGGAGTATCTGTTCCACCGAGAGTGCGCGCAGCCGCCCGGCCGCCAGTTCGAGGGCCAGTGGAATCCCGTCGAGGCGGCGGCAGAGCTCCAGCACCGCCGCCTGCTCGCCCGCCGTCGGCTCCCAGCCCGGCCGCACCCCGCGCGCCCGCTCGGTGAAGAGCTCCACGGCGTTCCCGTCGGACATCGGGGCGAGCGGAAACGTCCGTTCCCCGTCGACCCGGAGGGGGCAGCGTCCGGCCGCGAGCACCTGGAGGCGCGGGGCGCGGCGCAGGAGTTCGGTGACGAGGTCGGCGCAGGCGTCGACGAGGTGCTCGAAGCCGTCGATCACCAGCAGCGTCCGGCGCTCGGAGAGGTGTTCGACGAGGACGGCGCGCGGCGGCCTGCTCGTGTGATCGGTCAGGCCCAGGGCGTCGATCAGGGCGTGTTCCAGCAGGTCGGGATGGCGGACGGCGGACAGCTCGGCCAGCAGGACCCCGTCGCAGTACCGTTTCTCCCGAAGCGCGGCGACCCGGATGACGCACCGCGTCTTGCCCACGCCCGCCACTCCGGCGACGGTGACGAGCCTGGACTCCTCCAGCAGCACGCCCAGTTCGGCCAGTTCGTCCTCGCGCCCCACGAACGGGTTCAGTTCGGCCGGGAGACCGCCGGGCGCCGCCGCGGGGCGGGCGTCCGGATCGTCGGAATTCGGGCAGGGGCCTTGCAGGCGTCGCATAAAACACGGAGCGTACTGGCTTGAAAGCTCTCCGTACAATCTCGTTATGGCAACTCCCGCCCGGCCCGCGGAGAATGCGGTAGGGGAGGAGATGTACGGCGCGATAGGCTCGTGTGACGACGATCGGGCGCGCGGGCCGGGGCCCGGACGCGACCGACGGAGACAAGGCCCGGCAGGGCCCGAGCGACGAACAGAGAGCGGTGCACAGTGTCCGGTGGAGAGGTGGCCGGGATCCTCGTGGCCGTCTTCTGGGCCATCCTGGTCTCGTTCCTCGCCGTGGTGCTGGTGAGGCTCGCCCAGACGCTCAGGGCGACCACCAAACTCGTGGCGGACGTGACCGACCAGGCCGTTCCGCTCCTGGCCGACGCATCGGCGACGGTGCGCTCCGCGCAGACCCAGCTGGACAAGGTCGACGCCATCGCGAGCGACGTCCAAGAGGTCACCTCCAATGCCTCCGCCCTCTCCACCACCGTCGCCTCCACTTTCGGCGGCCCCCTCGTCAAGGTCGCCGCGTTCGGCTACGGCGTGCGGCAGGCGCTGGGCCGTCGCACCGTACCCGAGCCCGAACCGGAACCGGCGCGGGGCCGCGGCTCCGCCCGGCGTACGGTGATCGTCGGCCGGACCGTACCCTCGGCGCGCGGACGCAGGCGCGAACGCCGAAACGCCCGCGGACAGAAGGACTGATCGAGCGATGTTCCGCCGCACGTTCTGGTTCACCGCCGGCGCAGCCGCCGGCGTGTGGGCCACCACCAAGGTCAACCGCAAGCTCAAGCAGCTGACCCCCGAGAGCCTCGCGGCGCAGGCCGCGGACAAGGCGATCGAGACCGGTCACAAGCTCAGGGGCTTCGCCCTCGACGTACGCGAAGGCATGGTCCGGCGCGAGGCCGAACTGGGCGGTGCCCTGGGCCTGGAAGCGCCGGTCGACCCCGACCTTCCCGTACAGCGGCACTTCGCCGTCGAGGCGGCCGAGCCGCCCGCGAAGGCGACCTCGTACCGCAAGCTCCCCTCCAACGCGAACCACTACAACTCGAACAACCGGAATGAGGACCACTGATGGAGTCGGCCGAAATTCGCCGCCGCTGGCTGAGCTTCTTCGAGGAGCGCGGTCACAGCGCCGTGCCTTCGGCGTCGCTCATCGCGGACGACCCGACTCTGTTGCTGGTCCCCGCGGGCATGGTCCCCTTCAAGCCGTACTTCCTCGGCGAGGTCAAGCCGCCCGCCCCGCGCATCACCAGCGTGCAGAAGTGTGTCCGTACGCCGGACATCGAAGAGGTCGGCAAGACCACCCGCCACGGCACCTTCTTTCAGATGTGCGGCAACTTCTCCTTCGGGGACTACTTCAAGGAAGGCGCCATCCAGCTCGCCTGGGAGGCGTTGACCAACTCCGTCGAGGACGGCGGCTACGGCCTGGACCCCGAGAAGCTCTGGATCACGGTCTACCTCGACGACGACGAGGCCGAGCAGATCTGGCGCGACAGGATCGGCGTTCCCGCCGAGCGCATCCAGCGCCTGGGCAAGAAGGACAACTTCTGGTCCATGGGCGTCCCCGGCCCCTGCGGCCCGTGCTCGGAGATCAACTACGACCGCGGCCCCGAGTTCGGTGTCGAGGGCGGCCCGGCCGTCAACGACGAGCGCTACGTGGAGATCTGGAACCTGGTCTTCATGCAGTACGAGCGTGGTGCCGGCGACGGCAAGGAGGATTTCCCGATCCTCGGGGACCTGCCGTCGAAGAACATCGACACCGGTCTCGGCCTCGAACGCCTCGCCATGATCCTGCAGGGCGTACAGAACATGTACGAGACCGACACCCTGCGCGTCGTCATGGACAAGGCCACCGAGCTGACCGGCGTCCGCTACGGCGCCGAGCAGGGAACGGACGTCTCGCTCCGCGTCGTCGCCGACCACATCCGTACGTCGGTCATGCTCATCGGCGATGGCGTCACCCCTGGCAACGAGGGCCGCGGTTACGTGCTGCGCCGCATCATGCGCCGCGCCATCCGCAACATGCGCCTCATGGGCGCCACCGGTTCGGTCGTCAAGGACCTGGTCGACGTCGTGATCGAAACGATGGGCCTCCAGTACCCGGAGCTGATCACCGACCGCAAGCGCATCGAGACGGTCGCGCTCGCCGAGGAAGCCGCCTTCCTCAAGGCCCTCAAGGGCGGCACCAACATCCTGGAGACCGCCGTCACCGAGACCAAGGCCGCCGGCGGCCAGGTCCTCGCCGGCGACAAGGCGTTCCTGCTCCACGACACCTGGGGCTTCCCGATCGACCTCACCCTGGAGATGGCCGCCGAGCAGGGGCTCTCCGTGGACGAGGACGGCTTCCGCCGCCTCATGCAGGAGCAGCGCGACAAGGCCAAGGCCGACGCCCGCGCCAAGAAGACCGGTCACGCCGACCTGTCCGCCTATCGCGAGGTCGCCGACACCTCCGGTGCCACCGAGTTCACCGGCTACACCAGCACCGCCGGCGAGTCCACCATCGTCGGCCTGCTGGTCGACGGCGTGCCCTCGCCCGCCGCCACCGAGGGCGACGAGGTCGAGGTCGTCCTCGACCGCACCCCCTTCTACGCCGAGGGCGGCGGCCAGCTCGCCGACACCGGCCGGATCCGGCTCGACACCGGCGCCGTGATCGAGATCCGCGACGTGCAGAAGCCGGTCCCCGGCGTCCACGTGCACAAGGGCGTCGTCCAGGTCGGCGAGGTGACGGTCGGAGCCCCCGTCTTCGCCTCCATCGACAACACCCGCCGCCGCGCCATCGCCCGCGCCCACAGCGCCACCCACCTCACGCACCAGGCGCTGCGTGACGCGCTGGGCCCGACGGCCGCCCAGGCCGGTTCGGAGAACTCGCCCGGTCGCTTCCGCTTCGACTTCGGTTCGCCCGCCGCCGTCCCCGGAACGGTCCTCACCGACGTCGAGCAGCGGATCAACGAGGTCCTCTCGAGGGAACTCGATGTCCAGGCCGAGGTCATGTCCATCGACGAGGCCAAGAAGCAGGGCGCCATCGCCGAGTTCGGCGAGAAGTACGGCGAGCGGGTCCGTGTCGTCACCATCGGCGACTTCTCCAAGGAGCTGTGCGGCGGCACGCACGTCCACAACACCGCCCAGTTGGGGCTGGTGAAGCTGCTCGGCGAGTCCTCCATCGGCTCCGGCGTGCGCCGTATCGAAGCCCTCGTCGGCGTGGACGCGTACAACTTCCTCGCCAGGGAGCACACGGTCGTCGCCCAGCTCCAGGAGCTGGTCAAGGGCCGCCCCGAGGAGCTCCCCGAGAAGATCGCGGGCATGCTCGGCAAGCTCAAGGACGCCGAGAAGGAGATCGACAGGTTCCGCGCGGAGAAGGTCCTCGCCGCCGCCGCCGGACTCGTCGAGTCCGCCAAGGACGTCCGCGGCACCGCCTTGGTCACCGGCCAGGTCCCCGACGGCACCTCCGCCGACGACCTGCGCAAGCTGGTCCTGGACGTGCGCGGGCGCATCCAGGGTGGCCGGCCGGCCGTCGTGGCCCTGTTCACCACGGCCAACGGCCGCCCGCTGACCGTCATCGCCACCAACGAGGCCGCCCGCGAGCGCGGGCTCAAAGCCGGTGACCTCGTGCGCACCGCAGCGAAGACCCTCGGTGGCGGTGGCGGCGGCAAGCCGGACGTCGCCCAGGGGGGCGGCACGGACCCGGCCGCCATCGGTGACGCCGTCGCCGCCGTCGAACGCCTCGTCACCGAGACGGCGTGACGGGCGAGATGACGCAGATGCGCCGGGGCCGACGGCTTGCCGTCGATGTCGGGGATGCCCGGATCGGGGTCGCCTCGTGCGACCCCGACGGGATCCTGGCCACGCCGGTGGAGACCGTGCCGGGACGCGACGTCCCGGCCGCCCACCGGCGGCTGGCCGCCATCGTCGAGGAGTACGAGCCGATCGAGGTCATCCTCGGCCTGCCGCGCTCCCTCGGCGGGGGCGAAGGACCGGCGGCCGTCAAGGTCCGCGAGTTCGCTCAGGTGTTCGCCCGCTCGATCGCGCCCGTTCCGGTGCGGCTGGTGGACGAGAGGATGACCACAGTGACGGCCGCCCAGGGGATGCGCGCCTCGGGCGTGAAGTCCAAGAAGGGCCGGTCTGTCATCGACCAGGCTGCCGCTGTGGTGATTCTTCAGAACGCTCTGGAGTCCGAACGGGCGTCAGGCAATCCCCCGGGTGAGGGCGTCGAAGTGGTTGTCTGATCGCGATACGGTAACGTTCCGCGCGATGCGGCGGTGTTCGAACAAACACCGCACGGCGAAGCGAAGAGACGGAACGTCGTCTCGCGGCTCTAGGGGATCGATGACTGAGTATGGCCGGGGCCCCGGCTCCGAACCGTGGCATCCCGAGGACCCCTTGTACGGGGACCAGGGATGGGGAGGCCAGCAGGCCGCCCACGGCCAGGGCCAGTACGGCGACCAGCAGCAGCCCTATCCGCAGGACCCGTATGCCCAGCAGCACCAGAACCAGAACCAGCAGCACCAGAACCAGCAGTATCAGCAGCAGCAGAACCACCAGCAGTACCCGCAGCAGCAGCCGTACGACCCGCATCAGCAGTACGGGCAGCAGCAGAACCACCAGCAGTACGGCACGCCCCAGCAGGACCCGTACGCACAGCAGCCGGGTGCCCAGCCGCAGTACAACGGTGGCTGGGACACCGGACAGCAGGCCGCCATGTCGTACGGGGCCGAGCCGCAGGACCCGTACGCACAGCAGCCCGGCGGCTACGACGCGGGGCAGGACTACTACGGCACTCCTGAGGCCTACCCTCCGCCGCAACCCCCGGGCCGCCGCGACGCCGCAGCCGAGCAGCAACAACAGCAGCAGTCGGCGGACTGGGACCCGGACGAGCCGCAGGAAGAGACGCACCCCTTCTTCACCGGTGCGGACGAGCCTGCCGGCCGTGAGCCGCGCGACGACGACGATGATCCGGACGACGACGGATCGCGCGCCTCTCGCCGCGACCGGGGCGGAAGCGACCGCCGGGGCGGCAAGGGCAAGAAGAAAAAGAGCCGCAGCGGCTGCGCCTGCCTGGTGGTCTCCGTCGTGCTGGTGGGCGGCCTCGGCGGAGTCTCCTATGTCGGCTACACCTTCTGGAAGAAGCAGTTCGGCGCCCCGGCCGACTACGCGGGGGCGGGTACCGGCCAGGTCGAGGTCGAGATCCCCGAAGGGTCGCTCGGCTACGACATCGCCAACATCCTTCGCAAGAAGGGCGTCATCAAGTCCTCCGACGCCTTTGTCGCGGCGCAGAACGACAACCCCAAGGGCAAGTTGCTCCAAGCGGGCGTCTACCTCCTGAAGAAGGAGATGTCCTCCGCCAGCGCGATCGACCTGATGCTCGACCCCAAGAGCCAGAACGCCTTCGTGATCCCCGAGGGGACCCGTAACGTCGCGGTCTACGCGAAGATCGACGAGCGGCTGGGGCTGGAGAAGGGCACTACGGCGAAGATCGCCAAGACCAAGGCGGAGTCGCTGGGTCTGCCCGACTGGGTGGACGACAACCCGGATGTGAAGGATCCGCTGGAGGGCTTCCTCTACCCGGCCGCGTATCCCGTGGCCAAGGGAACGAAACCCGAGGACACGCTGAAGCGGATGGTCGCGCGGGCCAACAAGGAGTACGCGGACATCGACTTCGAGGCCACGGCGAAGAAGTTCAACCTCGACGGACCGTGGCAGGTGCTCACCGTGGCGAGTCTGGTGCAGGCGGAGGGCCTCACGCACGACGACTTCCGCAAGATGGCCGAAGTCGTCTACAACCGGCTCGAACCCGACAACATCGACACCCACCGCAAGCTCGAATTCGACTCGGCGTTCAACTATCTCAACAACCAGAGCAAGATCAAGATCAGCTCCAAGGAGATCCGGACCAACCCGGACCCGTACAACACCTATTACCACGCGGGGCTTCCGCCGGGTCCGATCAGCAACCCGGGTATGGACGCCATCAAGGCGTCGCTCAACCCGACCACGAACGGCTGGATGTTCTTCATCTCGCTCGACGGCAAGAAGACCGACTTCACGAAGACTGTCGATGAGCACGAGAAGCTGAACGACAAGTTCAAGGAGCAGCAGGGATTTGGCTGATATTCGCCGCCGGGCGGCTGTCCTCGGCTCGCCCATCGCCCACTCCCTCTCCCCGGTCCTGCACCGGGCCGCCTACGCCGAACTCGGGCTCGACCACTGGTCCTACGACCGGTTCGAGGTCGACGAGGCGGCGCTGCCCGGGTTCGTCGAGGGGCTGGATCCCTCCTGGGCGGGGCTGTCGCTGACCATGCCGCTCAAGCGGGCGGTCATCCCGCTGCTCGACGAGATCAGCGCGACGGCGGCCTCGGTGGAGGCCGTCAACACGGTGGTGTTCACCGAGGACGGCCGACGGACCGGTGACAACACCGACATCCCCGGCATGATCGCCGCCCTGCGGGAACGGGGCGTCGACAAGGTCGATTCCGCCGCCGTCCTCGGTGCCGGCGCCACTGCCTCCTCCGCGCTCGCCGCGCTCGCCGCCCTCTGCGTCGGACCGGTCACGGCCTATGTGCGGAGCCCCGAGCGCGCGGCCGAGATGCGGGCCTGGGGTGAGCGGCTCGGCGTCGACGTCGTGATCGCCGACTGGTCGGACGCGGCGACGGCACTGGCCGCGCCGCTCGTCATCGCCACCACCCCGGCCGGCGCCACCGACGCCCTGGCCGGATCCGTGCCGGGAAACCCGGGCATCCTCTTCGATGTGCTGTACGAGCCGTGGCCCACGACGCTCGCCGCGGCCTGGTCGGCGCGCGGCGGGGCGGTCGTCGGCGGACTCGACCTCCTCGTGCACCAGGCCCTGCTCCAGATCGAGCAGATGACCGGCCGGATCCCTGCACCGCTGGCCGCCATGCGGCAGGCCGGGGAAGCCGCGCTCGCGACCCGCTGACGAGGCCGTCGGCCACCGCTGTCCGTCCGTCTGCTGGACCGGCGGCCGGATCGTGCCCCCGGTCGTGGGAGGATCAAAGGTGGCGGGCCAGGGCCGCGCACCCGGTGGCGCCGTTGGATTTTCAGGCGCGAGCATGAGGAGCACCGTTGAGCAGGTTGCGCTGGCTGACCGCGGGGGAGTCGCACGGCCCCGCACTGGTGGCGACGCTGGAGGGTCTTCCCGCCGGCGTCCCGATCACCACGGAGATGGTGGCGGAGGCGCTGGCCCGGCGACGGCTCGGTTACGGCCGCGGCGCGCGGATGAAGTTCGAGAAGGACGAGGTCACCTTCCTCGGCGGCGTACGCCACGGCCTGACCATGGGCTCCCCGGTCGCCGTCATGGTCGGCAACACCGAGTGGCCCAAGTGGGAGCAGGTCATGTCGGCCGACCCGGTCGACCCCGACGAGCTGGCGAAGCTCGCCCGCAACGCTCCGCTGACCCGCCCCCGCCCCGGCCACGCCGACCTCGCCGGGATGCAGAAGTACGGCTTCGACGAGGCCCGGCCGGTCCTGGAGCGCGCCAGCGCCCGGGAGACCGCCGCGCGCGTCGCCCTCGGGGCCGTCGCCCGCTCCTACCTCAAGGAGACCGCGGGCATCGAGATCGTCAGCCATGTCGTCGAACTGGCCGCCGCGAAGGCGCCGTACGGGGTCGTCCCGGTCCCCGCCGACGTGGAGAAGCTGGACGCCGACCCGGTCCGCTGCCTCGACGCCGACGCGTCCAAGGCGATGGTGGCCGAGATCGACCAGGCCCACAAGGACGGCGACACCCTCGGCGGCGTCGTCGAGGTACTGGCGTACGGCGTGCCCGTCGGGCTCGGCTCGCACGTCCACTGGGACCGTCGCCTGGACGCCCGGCTCGCCGCCGCGCTCATGGGCATCCAGGCCATCAAGGGAGTCGAGGTCGGCGACGGTTTCGAACTGGCCCGGGTGCCCGGCTCGAAGGCGCACGACGAGATCGTCGCCACCGACGAGGGCATCAGGCGCACCTCGGGCCGTTCCGGCGGCACCGAGGGCGGTCTCACCACCGGTGAACTGCTGCGCGTGCGCGCCGCGATGAAGCCCATCGCGACCGTGCCGCGCGCGCTCGCCACCGTGGACGTCGTCACCGGCGAGGCCACCAAGGCCCACCACCAGCGCTCCGACGTCTGCGCCGTCCCGGCCGCGGGCATCGTCGCGGAGGCCATGGTCGCCCTCGTCCTGGCCGACGCCGTCGCGGAGAAGTTCGGCGGCGACAGCGTCCCCGAGACCCACCGCAACGTCCAGTCGTACCTCGACCACCTCCAGATCCGATGAGCGGCCCTCTGGTCGTCCTCGTCGGCCCGATGGGCGTCGGCAAGTCCACCGTCGGCGAACTGCTCGCCGCCCGGCTCGGCACCACCTACCGGGACACCGACGCGGACGTTGTCGCCGAGGCCGGCAAGCCGATCGCGGAGATCTTCTACGACGAGGGCGAGGAGCACTTCCGCGCCCTGGAGCGCCGGGCCGTCGAGGCGGCCGTCGCCGGGCACCCGGGCGTCCTCTCCCTCGGTGGCGGGGCCGTCCTGGACGCGGCGACCAGGGAGCTGCTGGCCGGCCGCCCGGTCGCCTACCTCTCCATGGACGTGGACGAGGCCGTCCGCCGCGTCGGGCTGGGCGCCGCCCGCCCCCTCCTCGCGGTCAACCCGCGCCGGCAGTGGCGAGAGCTGATGGACGCGCGCCGCCACCTCTACGAAGAGGTCGCCCGCACCGTCGTCGCCACCGACGAGCACACCCCCGAAGAGGTCGCCCAGGCGATCATCGACGCACTGGAACTGCCGGAGGGCCAAGCCGCCCCCGGCGTGGAGAACACCGGTATGACGCAGCAGGGCCCCACCCGCATCCAGGTCGCAGGCTCCGCGGGCTCCGACCCGTACGAGGTCCTCGTCGGCCACCAGCTCCTGGGCGAGCTGCCCCAGCTCATCGGCGAGCGCGCGCGACGCGTCGCCGTGCTGCACCCCGAGGCGCTCGCCGAGACCGGAGAGGCGGTCCGCCAGGACCTCGCCGACCAGGGGTACGAGGCCATCGCCGTCCAACTGCCGAACGCGGAGGAGGCCAAGACCGTCGAGGTCGCCGCCTACTGCTGGAAGGCGCTAGGCCAGACCGGCTTCACCCGTACCGACGTCATCGTCGGCATCGGGGGCGGCGCCACCACGGACGTCGCCGGGTTCGTCGCGGCCACCTGGCTGCGCGGGGTGCGCTGGATCGCGATCCCGACCACCGTGCTCGGCATGGTCGACGCGGCCGTCGGCGGCAAGACCGGCATCAACACCGCCGAGGGCAAGAACCTCGTCGGCGCCTTCCACCCGCCCGCCGGGGTCCTCTGCGACCTCGCCGCGCTGGACTCGCTGCCGGTCAACGACTACGTCTCCGGCATGGCCGAGATCATCAAGGCCGGGTTCATCGCCGACCCGGTCATCCTGGACCTGGTAGAGGCCGACCCCGAGGGTGCGCGCACACCGGCCGGGCCGCACACCGCAGAGCTGATCGAGCGCTCCATCCGGGTCAAGGCCGAGGTCGTCTCCAGCGACCTCAAGGAGTCCGGACTCCGAGAGATCCTCAACTACGGTCACACCCTGGCCCACGCCATCGAGAAGAACGAGCGCTACAAGTGGCGCCACGGCGCGGCCGTCTCCATCGGCATGGTCTTCGCCGCCGAGCTGGGCCGGCTCGCCGGACGCCTCGACGACGCCACCGCCGACCGGCACCGCAGCGTCCTTGAGTCGGTGGGCCTCCCCCTCGCCTACCGCGGCGACCAGTGGCCCAAGCTGCTGGAGAACATGAAGGTCGACAAGAAGTCGCGCGGCGACCTGCTGCGCTTCATCGTCCTGGACGGCATCGGCAGGCCCACCGTCCTGGAGGGCCCCGACCCGGCCGTGCTGCTCGCCGCCTACGGGGAGGTCTCCGCGTGACCCGAAGGGTCTTCGTCCTGAACGGCCCCAACCTCGGACGGCTCGGCTCGCGCGAGCCCGACGTCTACGGGGCCACCTCCTACGCCGGACTCGTCGACGCCTGCACGATTCTCGGCAAGGAGCTCGGCTTCGACGTCGAGGTGCGGGAGACCAACGACGAGGGCCGGCTGATCCGCTGGCTCCACGAGGCGGCGGACGGAGCGATTCCGGTCATTCTCAACCCGGGCGCCTTCACGCACTACTCGTACGGCATGCGGGACGCGGCCGCCCAGCGCACCGCCCCGCTGATCGAGGTGCACATCTCCAACCCGTACACCCGCGAGGAGTTCCGGCACACGTCCGTGGTCGCCGCGGTGGCCACGGGCACGGTGGCCGGATTCGGCATCGGCTCCTACCGGCTCGCCCTGCGTGCCCTGGCCGACGAACTGACGGACTGACAGCACGCGAGGCCCGTCCGCTCTCCGCACGGGCGATGGGCACTTCGCACCCTCCTGGGCCGTTCACCCCGAGACGGCCCGGGAAGGTACGGTGGCCGTCCCATCAGCGTCAGTTGCAGTTACGAGACGGAGTGGCACCGGATGCAGCACGCAGTGGGGGCCCCGCTGCCGCCGCCCCACGGACCCGGCATCGGGCACGTCGGTCGGCCGTACCCGGCCCAGCACCCCGGCCCGCCCCCGATATCCCCGCCGCCCGGCCAGGCCCCGCCTGCTCCCGGTCAGGCTCCGCCTCCTCCGGCCCAGGGGCGGCCCCAGCAGCCTCCCGCTCCCGGCCGGGCCCCGCAGCCGGACTGGAGCGGCACAGGACCCACACCGCCGCCCGCCGGGCAGGCCACCGGGCACATCCAGCTGCCCCCGGGCGGCCCCGTTCCGCTGCCCGCACCGCCCGCCGGGGCCGGCACCGGCGGGGCGACGCTCGCCGTCCTGCTCATCGGCCCGGCCGGGGCGGGCAAGACCACGGTCGCCAAGCTCTGGGCGGCCCGCCGCCGGGTGCCCACCGCCCACGTCTCCCTCGACGACGTCCGCGAATGGGTCCGCTCCGGCTTCGCCGATCCACAGGCGGGCTGGAACGACCACTCCGAGGCCCAGTACCGGCTGGCCCGCCGCACCTGCGGCTTCGCCGCCCGCAACTTCCTCGCCAACGGCATCTCCTGCATCCTCGACGACGCCGTCTTCCCCGACCGTCCGGTCGTCGGCCTCGGCGGCTGGAAGCGCCACGTGGGCCCCGGCCTGCTGCCGGTGGTCCTGCTGCCCGGCCTGGAGATCGTCCTGGAGCGCAACGCCGCCCGCAGCGGCAACCGCAGGCTCTCCGACGAGGAGGTCGCCCGCATCCACGGCCGGATGGCCGGCTGGTACGGCTCCGGCCTCCCGATCATCGACAACTCCACGTACGACGTCGAGACCACCGCCCGCGTCCTGGACGACGTACTGGCCCGCTCCATCGCGAGCCCGCCCGCCTGGTAGCCGTCGGAGGGCCGCCCGGCCGGGAGGGCCTTCCGAGGGCGGCAGGCCCGGCGGGCCCCGGCGCTTGGACCCCGGTCGGGTGCGCAGGCCGGGCGGGCCGCCGCCCCCGCTCGTACGCTCGAACCATGTCAGAGGTGCACGCCGTCCGACGCGGGCTGCTCCGCGACCGGTGCGCCGCCGCGGGCTCCGCGGCCGCGCTGGTCTCCCGCCCCGCCAACGTCCGCTATCTCGCGGGCGGAGCGCCGCCGGGCGCCGTGCTGCTGCTCGGCCCCGGCGAGGACGTTCTGCTCTGCCCCCGCGCCCCGGCCGGTGAGGGCGCCCACGGGCGGCCCGACGAGGCGCTCCGGATCGACCTCCTGCCCGTCCCGGACGGGGACCCGGTGGTCGCCGCCGCGGGCCTCGCCGCCTCGGCGGGCGCGGAGTCGCTCGCCGTCGAGGAGCACGATCTGACCGTGGCCAGGCACCGTGCCATGGGGAAGACCGCCCCACGCCTCCGGCTGGCCGATCTGGGCTTCACCGTGGAGCAGCAGCGGATCGTCAAGGACGAGGAGGAGATCGGCTGCCTCCGGATCGCCGCCGAGATCACCGACCAGGCTCTTAGCGAACTCCTCGAATCGATCCTGGTCGGCCGCACCGAGCGGCATCTCGCCCTGGAACTGGAGCGCCGCCTGGTCGACCACGGGGCGGACGGCCCCGCCTTCGCCACCTCCGTGGCCACCGGACCCAACTCCGGTCAAGGACGGCACCGGCCCTCGGACCGCAGGGTGGAGGAGGGGGATTTCCTCTCCGTCCGCCTCGGGGCGAACTACCACGGCTACCGCTGCGAGATCGGCCGGACCTTCGTCATCGGCACCGCCCCGGCCGAGTGGCAGATCGAGCTCTACGACCTCGTTTTCGCCGCTCAGCGGGCGGGCAGGGAAGCCCTGGCACCCGGGGCCGCCTACCGGGACGTGGACCGCGCGGCCCGGCATCCGCTGGAGTCCGCGGGGCACGGAGAGGGGCTTCAGCCGAGGACCGGGCACGGTGTGGGGCTCGAAATCGAGGAGGACCCGCAACTGGCACCGACAGCCATGGGTAAACTGGACGCTTGTGTGCCGGTCACCGTCGAACCGGGGGTCCACCTCCCGGGCCGGGGCGGTGTCCGGATCGATGACACGCTCGTCGTGCGCCCCGAGGCGGACGGCGGACCCGAGCTACTCACCATGACGACCAAGGAGCTGCTCGCGCTCTAGCGCGCATCCTCGGTCGTTCCACCAGCTTCAGTCCAGGAGATTCCGCAACCGTGGCTTCCACGAACGACCTCAAGAACGGCCTGGTGCTCAAGCTCGACGGAGGCCAGCTCTGGTCCGTCGTCGAGTTCCAGCACGTCAAGCCCGGCAAGGGCCCCGCCTTCGTGCGCACCAAGCTCAAGAACGTGCTCTCCGGCAAGGTCGTCGACAAGACGTTCAACGCCGGCGTGAAGGTCGAGACGGCCACCATTGACCGCCGCGACATGCAGTTCTCGTACATGGACGGCGAGTACTTCGTCTTCATGGACATGAGCACCTACGACCAGCTCATGGTCGACCGCAAGGCCGTCGGCGACACCGCCAACTTCCTGATCGAGGGCTTCACCGCCTCGGTCGCCCAGCACGAGGGCGAGGTGCTCTACGTCGAGCTGCCCGCCGCGGTCGAGCTGGTCATCCAGCACACGGACCCGGGGGTCCAGGGCGACCGCTCCACCGGCGGCACCAAGCCCGCGACGCTGGAGACCGGTTACGAGATCGGCGTGCCGCTCTTCATCACCACCGGCGAGAAGATCAAGGTCGACACCCGCTCGGGCGGCTACCTCGGCCGGGTGAACAGCTAACCGTGGCTGCCCGGAACAAGGCCCGCAAGCGCGCCTTCCAGATCCTCTTCGAGGCCGACCAGCGCGGTGAGTCCGTGCAGAGCGTCCTCGCGGACTGGGTTCGGCTCTCGCGGACCGACGACCGTCAGCCGCCGGTCGGTGAATTCACGATGGAGCTCGTCGAGGGGTACGCGCAGTACGCGGACCGGATCGACGACCTCATCGTCACCTACGCCGTGGACTGGGAGATCGACCGCATGCCGGTCGTCGACCGGAGCATCCTGCGGCTCGGTGCGTACGAGCTGATCTGGATGGACGAGACCCCGGACGCCGTGGTGATCGACGAGGCCGTCCAGCTCGCCAAGGAGTTCTCCACCGATGACTCCCCGTCCTTCGTGAACGGCATGCTGGCCCGTTTCAAGGACCTGAAGCCGAACCTCCGCCGGGAGCAGTAGCCCCCGGCGGCGACGGTTCGGTCGCGCACACACCACGACGGGCCCACGGTCAGCCGACCGTGGGCCCGTCGGTGTACCGGGCGTTCCCGCCCGGGCCGGAACACGGAGACCGAAACGCCGGTCGGGCGGGCACCCGAAGGTCCCCGCCCGACCGGCGGCACGTTTCTGCTGTGGGGTCCCGCCCCGCTCGCTCAGCCCTCGTCGTGGGAGACCGCGCGACGCGCGTCCGCGTCCAGCACGCCCCAGCTGATGAGCTGCTCCGTGAGCACGGAAGGCGACTGGTCGTAGATCACGGCGAGCGTGCGCAGGTCGTCCTGGCGGATCGAGAGCACCTTGCCGTTGTAGTCACCGCGCTGGCTCTGGATGGTCGCCGCGTAGCGCTGCAGCGGACCGGCCTTCTCCGGCGGGACGTGGGCGAGGCGCTCCAGGTCCAGGACGAGCTTCGGCGGCGGCTCGGCGGCCCCGCCCGGCGTCGTACCGGGCAGCAGCTCCTGCACCGGGACCCCGTAGAAATCCGCCAGCTCGGCGAGGCGCTGGACGGTCACGGCACGGTCGCCGCGCTCGTACGAACCGACCACGACGGCCTTCCAACGACCCTGGGACTTCTCCTCCACGCCGTGGAGGGAAAGGCCCTGCTGGGTGCGGATGGCACGGAGTTTGGCCCCGAGCTGTTTTGCGTATTCGCTGGACATATGGCTCCCCGGACGCTGGAACAGTGTGCGGCTCCGCCGCGTGGCTGGTAACTCACTGTGAGGTTACGCAGCGTTACTTGGATGCGTCAAGCCGAATGGTCCGGACCGGTACCTCCCGGGGGTGGGGCCAGGGCCGAGCGCAAGCCCTGGTAGCGTGGATGACGCAATTTCGACGTCCTTTAACGATCCGTCCCGTGAGGCGGAGAAGGAGGTCCGTTTCTTATGGACGCACAGCACGACGACACCGGCAACGCGGCGCGCCCCGTTCTCGAGGCCCCCGACATCGCCCGTGTTCTGACCCGTATCGCCCACGAGATCGTCGAACGCGCCAAGGGCGCCGACGACGTGGTGCTGCTCGGCATCCCGACCCGAGGCGTGTTCCTCGCCCGTCGGCTGGCCGAGAAACTCCAGGAGATCACCGGCCGGAAGACGCCGGTCGGATCGCTCGACATCACCATGTACCGCGACGACCTGCGGATGCGCCCGGCGCGCGCCCTGGCCCGTACCGAGATCCCCGGCGAGGGGATCGAGGGCAGCCTGGTCGTCCTGGTCGACGACGTGCTCTTCTCCGGCCGCACGATCCGCGCCGCCCTCGACGCGCTCGGCGACATCGGCCGCCCGCGCGCGGTGCAGCTCGCGGTCCTCGTCGACCGCGGCCACCGGGAACTCCCGATCCGCGCGGACTACGTCGGCAAGAACCTCCCCACGTCGCTGCGGGAGACGGTCAAGGTCCAGCTCGCCGAGGAGGACGGCCGCGACGCCGTGCTGCTGGGCGTCAAGCAGGCCACCTCCGCGGACACGCAGTAGCCCGAGTCCTCCCGTACGGCCTTTCGGGGACGTACGGCTGTTTCTCTGTGTGCCCGCATGCCTGAAACTCCCTCCAGCAACCCGGAGAACCCCCAGATGATGCGTCACCTCATCTCGGCCGCCGACCTCACCCGCGACGACGCCGTCCTGATCCTCGACACCGCCGAGGAGATGGCCCGGGTCGCGGACCGGCCGATCAAGAAGCTCCCCACCCTGCGCGGCCGTACCGTCGTCAACCTCTTCTTCGAGGACTCGACCCGCACCCGCATCTCCTTCGAGGCGGCCGCCAAACGCCTCTCCGCCGACGTGATCAACTTCTCGGCCAAGGGCTCCTCCGTCTCCAAGGGCGAGTCCCTGAAGGACACCGCGCTGACCCTGGAGGCGATGGGCGCCGACGCCGTCGTCATCCGGCACGGCGCCTCCGGAGCCCCCTACCGGCTCGCCACCTCCGGCTGGATCGACGGAGCCGTGGTCAACGCCGGGGACGGCACCCACGAGCACCCCACCCAGGCGCTGCTGGACGCCTTCACGATGCGCCGCCGGCTCGTCGGCGCCGACACCGGGCTCGGCCGCGACCTTGACGGCCGCCGCATCACGATCGTCGGCGACATCCTGCACAGCCGCGTCGCCCGCTCCAACGTCCACCTGCTCACCACGCTCGGCGCGCACGTCACCCTGGTGGCCCCGCCCACCCTCGTGCCCGTCGGCGTCGAGAAGTGGCCCTGTGACGTCAGCTACAGCCTCGACAACGTGCTGGCGAAGTCCGATGCGGTGATGATGCTGCGTGTGCAGCGTGAACGGATGAACGCCGCGTACTTCCCGACCGAGCGCGAGTACTCCCGCCGCTACGGCCTGGACGGCGAGCGGATGGCGAAGATGCCCGAGCACGCCATCGTCATGCACCCCGGCCCGATGGTCCGCGGTATGGAGATCACCGCCGAGGTCGCCGACTCCGACCGCTGCACGGTCGTCGAGCAGGTCGCCAACGGCGTCTCCATCCGCATGGCCGTGCTCTACCTGCTGCTCGGCGGCTCCGACACCGCACTGTCCGCCGCCCCCGCCCGTACCGAGGAGAACAAGTAACCATGAGCAAGATCCTTATCCGCGGTGCGCGGATCCTCGGCGGCGAGCCGCGGGATGTCCTGATCGACGGCGAGACCGTCACCGAGGTGGGCACCGGCATCGACGCCGCCGGCGCCACCGTGATCGAGGCGCAGGGGCAGATCCTGCTGCCCGGCCTGGTCGACCTGCACACCCATCTGCGCGAGCCCGGCCGCGAGGACTCCGAAACCGTCCTCACCGGCACCAAGGCAGCGGCCGTCGGCGGCTTCACCGCCGTGCACGCCATGGCCAACACCTTCCCCGTCGCCGACACCGCCGGCGTCGTCGAGCAGGTCTGGCGCCTCGGCAAGGAGTCCGGCTACTGCGACGTCCAGCCCGTCGGCGCGGTCACCGTCGGCCTGGAGGGCAAGCAGCTCGCCGAGCTCGGCGCGATGCACGACTCCGCCGCCGGGGTGAAGGTCTTCTCCGACGACGGCAAGTGCGTCGACGACGCGGTGATCATGCGCCGCGCCCTGGAGTACGTGAAGGCCTTCGACGGCGTCGTCGCCCAGCACGCCCAGGAGCCCCGCCTCACCGAGGGCGCCCAGATGAACGAGGGCATCGTCTCCGCCGAACTCGGGCTCGGCGGCTGGCCCGCCGTCGCCGAGGAGTCGATCATCGCCCGCGACGTCCTCCTCGCCGCCCACGTCGGCTCCCGCGTCCACATCTGCCACCTCTCCACCGCCGGCTCCGTGGAGATCGTCCGCTGGGCCAAGTCCAAGGGCTGGAACGTCACCGCCGAGGTCACCCCGCACCACCTCCTCCTCACCGACGAGCTGGTCCGCACCTACAACCCGGTCTACAAGGTCAACCCGCCGCTGCGCACCGAGGCCGACGTCCTGGCCCTGCGCGAGGCGCTCGCCGACGGCACGATCGACTGCGTCGCCACCGACCACGCCCCGCACCCGCACGAGGACAAGGACTGCGAGTGGGCTGCCGCCGCCATGGGAATGGTGGGCCTGGAGACGGCTCTCTCGGTCGTCCAGCAGACGATGGTCGACACCGGTCTGATCGACTGGGCGGGCGTCGCCGACCGCATGTCCTTCCGCCCCGCGGCCATCGGCCGGCTCGAGGGACACGGCCGCCCCGTCTCGGCGGGTGAGCCCGCCAACCTCACCCTGGTCGATCCGGCATACCGTGGAGCCGTGGACCCCGCGGGCTTCGCGTCCCGCAGCCGCAACACCCCCTACGAGGGCCGTGAGCTGCCGGGCCGCGTCACCCACACCTTCCTGCGGGGCCGCGCCACGGTCGTCGACGGGAAGCTCGCGTGACTACTCTGACCCCCCTGTTCCACCTGGCCGCCGAGCAGAAGTCGGCGGAAGTGACGGACTGGTCCGCCCGCATCGCCTGGGTGATCGGCCTGTTCGTCTTCATCGCCCTCATCTACTGGCTGATGCGCGAGGGCTGGAAGTGGCGCGCCCGCCTCCAGTCGGGCCTGCCGGAGCTCCCGGCAGCCCCCGAGGGCTTCACCGACGACGAGACGCTGCTGACGCTCCAGGGGCGCTACCACGCCTCCACCACCGCCGGTCAGTGGCTCGACCGGATCGTCGCGCACGGCCTCGGCACCCGCAGCCGTACCGAGCTCACGCTCACCGCCCGCGGCCTGCACGTCGAACGCCCCGGGGCGACCGACTTCTTCATCCCCGCAGAGGCGCTGCGCGAGGCCCGTCTCGACAAGGCGCTCGCGGGCAAGGTCCTCCCCGAGGGCGGCCTGCTGATCATCACCTGGGCGCACGGCGAGACGCTGATCGACTCCGGCTTCCGCTCCGACCACGCCGCCGAGCACCAGGCCTGGGTCGACGCCGTCGACCAGCTCATCGGCGCCCCGGCCGCCACGGAACTCACCA
The DNA here is from genome assembly GCF_055583985.1 of Streptomyces sp. NPDC104313. Taxonomy (NCBI): domain Bacteria; kingdom Bacillati; phylum Actinomycetota; class Actinomycetes; order Kitasatosporales; family Streptomycetaceae; genus Streptomyces; species Streptomyces sp. NPDC104313. Next base: position 93,499 of record NZ_JBVJMW010000016.1, on the reverse strand, counting down.
GCACCACTACGGAAGGCACCGCACGATGACGATCTCCACCCGGGGGGCCCAGACCCCCGCCGTACTCGTCCTGGAGGACGGCCGCGCCTTCCGCGGCCGTGCCTACGGGGCCGTGGGGGAGACCTTCGGCGAAGCGGTGTTCTCCACCGGCATGACCGGCTACCAGGAAACGCTGACCGACCCCTCGTACCACCGTCAGGTCGTCGTCATGACGGCCCCGCACGTCGGCAACACCGGAGTGAACGACGAGGACCCCGAGTCCGGCCGCATCTGGGTCTCCGGTTACGTCGTCCGCGACCCCGCCCGCAAGCCCTCCAACTGGCGCTCGCAGCGCTCGCTGGACGAGGAGCTGACGGCGCAGGGCGTCGTGGGCATCAGCGGCGTCGACACCCGCGCCCTCACCCGCCACCTGCGCGAGCGCGGCGCGATGCGCGTCGGGATCTTCTCCGGCAACGCCCTCCCCGACGAGGGCACCCTCCTCGCCAAGGTCCGCCAGGCCCCCGAGATGACCGGCGCCGACCTCTCCGCCGAGGTGGCGACGGAGGAGACGTACGTCGTGCCCGCGATCGGCACGAAGAAGTTCACCGTCGCCGCGATCGACCTCGGCATCAAGGGCATGACCCCCCACCGGATGGCCGAGCGCGGCATCGAGGTCCACGTGCTGCCCGCCACCGCCACGCTGGAAGAGGTGTACGCCGTCAACCCCGACGGCGTCTTCTTCTCCAACGGCCCCGGCGACCCGTCCACCGCCGACCACCCGGTCTCCCTCATGCGGGGCGTCCTGGAACGGTCCACCCCGCTCTTCGGTATCTGCTTCGGCAACCAGATCCTCGGCCGCGCGCTCGGCTTCGGCACCTACAAGCTGAAGTACGGCCACCGCGGCATCAACCAGCCGGTGCAGGACCGCACCACCGGCAAGGTCGAGATCACCGCGCACAACCACGGCTTCGCCGTCGACGCCGCGCTGGACCGGGTGTCCGACACGGAGTTCGGCCGCGCCGAGGTCTCCCACGTCTGCCTCAACGACCAGGTGGTCGAGGGCCTCCAGCTCCTGGACCGGCCCGCCTTCAGCGTTCAGTACCACCCCGAGGCGGCCGCAGGCCCGCACGACGCCGCGTACCTCTTCGACCGTTTCACCACCCTGATGGAGGGCCAGCGTGCCTAAGCGCTCCGATATCCAGTCCGTCCTGGTCATCGGCTCCGGTCCGATCGTCATCGGCCAGGCCGCCGAGTTCGACTACTCCGGCACCCAGGCCTGCCGTGTCCTCAAGGCCGAGGGCCTGCGCGTCATCCTGGTGAACTCCAACCCGGCGACCATCATGACCGACCCGGAGATCGCCGACGCCACCTACGTCGAGCCGATCACCCCCGAGTTCGTCGAGAAGATCATCGCCAAGGAGCGCCCCGACGCGCTCCTGCCCACCCTCGGCGGCCAGACCGCGCTGAACACCGCGATCTCCATGCACGACAACGGCGTCCTGGAGAAGTACGGCGTCGAACTCATCGGCGCCAACGTCGAGGCGATCAACAAGGGCGAGGACCGCGAGCTCTTCAAGGGCGTCGTCGAGGCCGTCAAGGCGAAGATCGGGTACGGCGAGTCCGCCCGCTCCGTCATCTGTCACACCATGGACGACGTCATCGTCGGCGTCGACACCCTCGGCGGCTACCCCGTCGTCGTCCGCCCCTCCTTCACCATGGGCGGCGCCGGCTCCGGCTTCGCCCACGACGAGGAGGAGCTGCGCCGCATCGCCGGACAGGGCCTCATGCTCTCGCCGACCACCGAGGTGCTCCTGGAGGAGTCCATCCTCGGCTGGAAGGAGTACGAGCTGGAGCTGATGCGCGACCGCAACGACAACGTCGTGGTCGTCTGCTCCATCGAGAACTTCGACCCGATGGGCGTCCACACCGGCGACTCGATCACCGTCGCCCCGGCGATGACGCTCACCGACCGCGAGTACCAGCGGCTGCGGGACGTCGGCATCGCGATCATCCGCGAGGTCGGCGTCGACACCGGCGGCTGCAACATCCAGTTCGCCATCGACCCCACCGACGGGCGGGTCATCGTCATCGAGATGAACCCGCGCGTCTCCCGCTCCTCGGCGCTCGCTTCCAAGGCCACCGGCTTCCCGATCGCCAAGATCGCCGCCAAGCTCGCCGTCGGCTACACCCTGGACGAGATCCCCAACGACATCACCGAGAAGACCCCGGCCTCCTTCGAGCCGACCCTCGACTACGTCGTCGTCAAGGCCCCGCGCTTCGCCTTCGAGAAGTTCCCCTCCGCCGACTCCACCCTCACCACCACCATGAAGTCGGTGGGCGAGGCCATGGCGATCGGCCGGAACTTCACCGAGGCCCTCCAGAAGGCCCTGCGCTCCCTGGAGAAGAAGGGCTCGCAGTTCGCCTTCACCGGCGAGACCGGCGACAAGGCGGAGCTGCTCGCGGAAGCGGTCCGCCCGACCGACGGCCGGATCAACACCGTCATGCAGGCCATCCGGGCCGGAGCCACCCAGGAGGAGGTCTTCGACGCCACGAAGATCGACCCCTGGTTCATCGACCAGCTCTTCCTGATCAAGGAGATCGCCGACGAGCTGGCCTCCGCCGAGCGCCTGGACGCCGACCTGATCGCCGAGGCCAAGCGGCACGGCTTCTCCGACGCCCAGATCGGCGAGATCCGCGGGCTGCGCGAGGACGTCGTCCGCGAGGTCCGGCACGCGCTCGGCATCCGCCCGGTCTACAAGACGGTCGACACCTGCGCCGCCGAGTTCGCCGCGAACACGCCGTACTTCTACTCCTCCTACGACGAGGAGAGCGAGGTCGCGAGCCGCACCAAGCCGGCCGTGATCATCCTCGGCTCGGGCCCCAACCGCATCGGCCAGGGCATCGAGTTCGACTACTCCTGTGTGCACGCCTCCTTCGCCCTGAGCGACGCGGGCTACGAGACCGTCATGGTCAACTGCAACCCGGAGACCGTCTCCACCGACTACGACACCTCCGACCGGCTCTACTTCGAGCCGCTCACCCTGGAGGACGTCCTGGAGATCGTGCACGCCGAGTCGCTGGCGGGCCCGATCGCCGGAGTCATCGTGCAGCTCGGCGGCCAGACCCCGCTCGGCCTCTCGCAGGCGCTCAAGGACAACGGCGTACCCGTCGTCGGCACCTCCCCGGAGGCGATCCACGCCGCCGAGGACCGGGGTGCCTTCGGCCGGGTCCTGGCCGAGGCGGGGCTGCCCGCGCCCAAGCACGGCACCGCCACCACCTTCGGCGAGGCCAAGGCCATCGCCGACGAGATCGGCTACCCCGTCCTCGTACGGCCGTCGTACGTGCTCGGCGGGCGCGGCATGGAGATCGTGTACGACGAGACGCGCCTCGCCTCGTACATCTCCGAGTCCACCGAGATCAGTCCCACCCGGCCGGTCCTGGTCGACCGCTTCCTCGACGACGCCATCGAGATCGACGTGGACGCCCTCTACGACGGCACCGAGCTGTACCTCGGCGGCGTCATGGAGCACATCGAGGAGGCCGGCATCCACTCCGGCGACTCGGCGTGCGCCCTGCCCCCGATCACGCTCGGCGGCTTCGACATCAAGCGGCTGCGCGCCTCCACCGAGGGCATCGCCAAGGGCGTCGGCGTCCTTGGGCTGATCAACATCCAGTTCGCGCTCTCCGGCGACATCCTCTACGTCCTGGAGGCCAACCCGCGCGCCTCGCGCACCGTCCCCTTCACCTCGAAGGCGACCGCCGTCCCGCTCGCCAAGGCCGCCGCCCGTATCTCGCTGGGCGCGACCATCGCCGAGCTGCGCGCGGAGGGACTGTTGCCGAAGACCGGCGACGGCGGCACCCTGCCGCTGGACGCGCCGATCTCCGTCAAGGAAGCCGTGATGCCGTGGTCGCGCTTCCGCGACATCCACGGCCGGGGCGTCGACACGGTCCTCGGACCGGAGATGCGCTCCACCGGCGAGGTCATGGGCATCGACTCGGTCTTCGGCACGGCGTACGCCAAGTCGCAGGCCGGCGCCTACGGCCCGCTGCCCACCAAGGGCCGCGCGTTCATCTCGGTCGCCAACCGGGACAAGCGCTCGATGATCTTCCCGGCCCGCGAACTGGTCGCCCACGGCTTCGAGCTGATGGCCACCTCCGGCACCGCCGAGGTCCTCAAGCGCAACGGCATCAACGCCACCGTCGTGCGCAAGCAGTCCGAGGGCACCGGACCGAATGGTGAGAGGACCATCGTCCAGCTCATCCACGACGGCGAGGTCGACCTCATCGTCAACACGCCGTACGGCACCGGCGGCCGGCTCGACGGCTACGAGATCCGCACCGCGGCCGTGGCCCGCTCCGTACCGTGCCTGACCACGGTCCAGGCGCTCGCCGCCGCCGTCCAGGGCATCGACGCCCTCAACCACGGCGACGTCGGGGTCCGTTCACTCCAGGAACACGCGGAACACTTGATCGCGGCGCGCGACTAGCCGCCGGAGAGGGGGACACCGGAAACGGTGTCCCCCTCTCCGCGAGCCCTGTCGAGCACACCGAGTACCTAGGACATCTCCCATGTACAAGCTCTTCTTCCGGCTGCTCTTCAAGCGGATGGACCCCGAGCAGGCCCACCACGCCGCCTTCCGGTGGATCCGCCTCGCCGCCCGCCTCCCCGTCCTGCGCACCTTCGTCGCCGCGGCCCTCGCCCCGCGCTCCAAGGAGCTGCGCACCGAGGCCCTCGGCCTGCGGATGCACGGCCCCTTCGGCCTCGCCGCCGGCTTCGACAAGAACGCCGTCGCGATCGACGGCATGGCGATGCTCGGCTTCGACCACATCGAGATCGGCACCGTCACCGGCGAACCGCAGCCCGGCAACCCCAAGAAGCGCCTCTTCCGGCTCGTCGCGGACCGCGCGCTGATCAACCGCATGGGCTTCAACAACGAGGGCTCCGTCGCCGTCGCCGCCCGTCTGGCCGCACGCAACCCCGTCTTCCGCACCACGGTCGGCGTCAACATCGGCAAGACCAAGGTCGTCCCGGAGTCCGAAGCAGCCGCCGACTACGTGAAGTCCACCGAAGCCCTCGCCGCCCACGCCGACTACCTGGTCGTCAACGTCTCCTCGCCCAACACCCCCGGCCTGCGCAACCTCCAGGCCACCGAGTCGCTGCGCCCGCTGCTCACCGCCGTACGCGAGGCCGCCGACCGCACCGTCACCACCCGACGCGTCCCGCTGCTCGTCAAGATCGCCCCGGACCTCGCGGACGAGGACGTCGACGCCGTCGCCGACCTCGCCGTGGAGCTGGGGCTGGACGGGATCATCGCCACCAACACCACCATCGCCCGCGAGGGCCTGGGCCTGAAGTCGCCCCTCGACCTGGTGGGGGAGACCGGCGGACTGTCCGGCGCGCCCCTCAAGGAGCGCTCACTGGAGGTCCTGAGCCGCCTGTACGCCCGCGTGGGGGACCGGACCACGCTGGTGGGCGTCGGGGGCGTCGAGAACGCCGAGGACGCCTGGCAGCGCATCCTCGCCGGAGCCACCCTCGTCCAGGGCTACAGCGCCTTCATCTACGAAGGTCCCTTCTACGCCCGCGCGATCCACAAGGGCCTCGCCGCCCGGCTCGCCACCTCCCCGTACGCCACCCTCGCCGAGGCCGTCGGCGCCGGGACCCGGAAGGAAGCCGCCCTGTGACGCCCGAACCCTTCGGCGCCCGCCTGCGCCACGCCATGGACATCCGCGGGCCGCTCTGCGTCGGCATCGACCCGCACGCCTCCCTGCTCACCTCCTGGGGTCTGAACGACGACATCGCCGGCCTGGAGCGCTTCACCAGGACTGTCGTGGAGGCGCTGGCCGACCGGGTCGCCGTCCTCAAGCCGCAGTCCGCGTTCTTCGAGCGCTTCGGCTCGCGCGGCGTCGCCGTCCTGGAGAAGGCCGTCGAGGAGGCACGTGCGGCCGGCGCGCTCGTCCTGATGGACGCCAAGCGCGGCGACATCGGCTCCACGATGGGAGCCTACGCGGCGACCTACCTGGACAAGGACTCGCCGCTCTTCTCCGACGCGGTCACGCTCTCCCCGTACCTGGGCTTCGGCTCGCTGCGCCCGGCGCTGGAGGCCGCCGCCGTCTCCGGCGCGGGTGTCTTCGTCCTCGCCCTCACCTCCAACCCGGAGGGCGCCGAGGTCCAGCGGGCCACGGCGGCCGACGGCCGTTCCCTCGCCCAGCTGATGCTCGACCACATGGCCGCCGAGAACGCCGGGGCCGCCCCGCTCGGCTCGGTCGGCGCGGTGGTCGGCGCGACACTCGGCGATGCCGGCGTGAACCTGTCGATCAACGGACCGCTCCTCGCGCCCGGCATCGGCGCCCAGGGGGCGACCCCGGCGGATCTTCCGGCGGTGTTCGGCGACGCGGTGGGCAACGTGGTCCCCAGCGTGAGCCGGGGCGTGCTGCGCCACGGCCCGGACGTGTCCGGGCTGCGCGAAGCCGCCGAACGGTTCGCGGACGAGGTCCGCGGCGCCGTATCCGGCAGCTGACCCTGACACGTTTACAGCGTGTTGACGAAATACTGACGAGAAACCTGGTCGATATGTCGCGAAAATCCTGGTCGGCCACAGCTGACCAGGACTTTTCGTCTGTTCTCGCTGACTACAGCGGTCCTTGCCGCTAGTCTCCGTCGAGAGCGGCCGAGCACAGTGTGTTCTCCGCTCACCTGGTGGGTGGCGTCCAGCTTCCCCGCCGGTCCGTATCCGACAGATCGACATCCGAGGTGACGTAGGCGTGGCTCTTCCGCCCCTTACCCCTGAACAGCGCGCAGCCGCGCTCGAAAAGGCCGCCGCGGCTCGCCGGGAGCGGGCCGAGGTCAAGAATCGACTCAAGCACTCCGGCGCTTCCCTCCACGAGGTCATCAAGCAGGGCCAGGAGAACGACGTCATCGGGAAGATGAAGGTCTCCGCACTGCTGGAATCACTGCCGGGCGTCGGCAAGGTCCGCGCCAAGCAGATCATGGAGCGTCTCGGTATCTCCGAGAGCCGCCGGGTCAGGGGTCTTGGCTCCAATCAGATCGCATCCTTGGAGCGTGAGTTCGGCGGCAGCCCCGCCTGACGTTCTCAGGCACCCCTGAGAACCTGGATAATCGCCCCATGGCTGCAACATCCCGGGGGACGTCCCCCGCACCCCCGGACGTACGTCCGCGGCTGACCGTGCTCTCCGGCCCCTCAGGGGTCGGCAAGAGCACGGTCGTCGCTCATATGCGCACCGTGCACCCCGAGGTCTGGCTCTCCGTGTCGGCGACGACACGCAAGCCACGCCCCGGGGAGCGCAACGGTGTGCACTACTTCTTCGTGGACGACGAGGAGTTCGACAAGCTCGTCGCCAACGGCGAACTGCTGGAGTGGGCCGAGTTCGCGGGCAACCGCTACGGCACGCCCCGGCGTGCTGTGCTCGACCGCCTGGAGGCCGGTGAACCGGTCCTGCTGGAGATCGACCTCCAAGGCGCCCGACTGGTCCGTCAGTCGATGTCCGAGGCGCGTCTGGTCTTCCTGGCTCCGCCGAGCTGGGAGGAGCTGGTGCGCCGGCTCACCGGCCGGGGCACCGAGGCCCCCGAGGTCATCGAGCGCCGGCTGGCCGCCGCGAAGATCGAACTGGCCGCCGAGGCCGAGTTCGATACGACGCTCGTCAACACCTCCGTCGAGGACGTGGCGCGTGAGCTGCTAACGTTGATGCTTCAGGCCTAGATCTCTGCGATCGCTCAGATCTCTTCGGTCTTTGATCTACACCCCCTTCGGAAGGCAGAGAGTGTCCTCTTCCATCACCACGCCCGAGGGCATCATCAACCCGCCGATTGATGAGCTCCTCGAAGCCACCGACTCGAAGTACAGCCTGGTGATCTACGCGGCCAAGCGTGCCCGCCAGATCAACGCGTACTACTCGCAGCTCGGTGAAGGCCTCCTCGAGTACGTCGGTCCGCTCGTCGACACCCACGTGCACGAGAAGCCGCTCTCGATCGCACTCCGCGAGATCAACGCGGGCCTGCTGACCTCCGAGGCCATCGAGGGCCCCGCGCAGTAACGCAGGAGCACCACGGCACCTTCACTCCAGGCCCGGCGGCCCGTCCGCCGGGCCTGAGGTGTGTCCGGGGCCGGATGAACGCGTTCCGTGCGGTGAGGCAGCATGGAACGCGTACGTTGCCTTACGTTGCCGAGTGCGGGGAGACGCAGTGGACAAGCCGAAGGTCGTCCTGGGGGTCAGCGGGGGCATCGCCGCCTACAAGGCGTGCGAACTGCTGCGCCGGCTGACCGAGTCCGGCCACGACGTACGGGTCGTCCCGACCGCCGCGTCGCTGCACTTCGTGGGGGCCGCCACCTGGTCGGCGCTCTCCGGCCACCCTGTGTCCGACGAGGTCTGGGAGGACGTCCACCAGGTCCCGCACGTGCGGATCGGGCAGGGCGCCGACCTCGTGGTGGTCGCCCCGGCCACCGCGGACATGCTGGCCAAGGCCGCCCACGGGCTGGCCGACGACCTGCTCACCAACACGCTCCTGACCGCCCGCTGTCCGGTGGTCTTCGCCCCCGCGATGCACACCGAGATGTGGGAGCACCCGGCCACCCAGGAGAACGTCGCCACCCTGCGCCGCCGGGGAGCCGTCGTCATCGAGCCCGCCGTCGGGCGGCTCACCGGCGTCGACACCGGCAAGGGCCGGCTCCCCGACCCCGGCGAGATCTTCGAGGTCTGCCGCCGGGTGCTGGCGCGCGGGGTCACCGAGCCCGACCTCGCGGGCCGGCACCTGGTGATCAGCGCCGGCGGCACGCGCGAACCGCTCGACCCGGTGCGCTTCCTGGGCAACCGCTCCTCCGGCAAGCAGGGGTACGCGCTGGCGCGCACCGCCGTGGCCCGGGGGGCGCGGGTCACCCTGATCGAGGCCAACACCGGGCTGCCCGACCCGGCCGGGGCGGATGTCCTCCGCGTCGGCACGGCCGTTCAGCTGCGCGAGGCCGTGCTGAAGGCCGCCCCCGACGCGGACGTCATCGTGATGGCCGCCGCGGTGGCCGACTTCCGCCCTGCCGCGTACGCCTCCGGCAAGATCAAGAAGAAGGACGGCGAGGAGGCGCCCGCCGTCACCCTGGTCCGCAACCCCGACATCCTCGCCGAGGTCTCCGCCGAGCGGGCCCGCCCGGACCAGATCGTCGTCGGATTCGCGGCCGAGACCGACGACGTGCTGGTCAACGGCCGTGCGAAGCTCCGCCGCAAGGGCTGCGACCTCCTTGTGGTCAACGAGGTGGGGGAGCGCAAGACCTTCGGCTCGGAGGAGAACGAAGCGGTCGTCCTGGCCGCCGACGGCCAGGAGACACCGGTGCCGTACGGCCCCAAGGAAGCGCTCGCCGACACGGTCTGGGATCTGGTTTCGGGAAGGTTCCAGCCGATTTCACAATCAACCCTCCGGGCGAGCGAAATCGTCTCATAAGGCCTAAAACGCAGACCGGGAAGGGTGGATTGTCCTACTGCTGACCGGCGTGGCGCCTGTCACGAACCTCCCAAAGGGCGAGACACCTGCCCCGGTCACCGGATGCGACCGATAAACTGGCCGACGGTACGAGCCGAGCGCAGCTCTCGGTCGTACCACCCATGATCAGCCAGCAGCCGCTGCAACCCCAGGGAGCGATGTGTCCCGCCGTCTCTTCACCTCGGAATCTGTCACCGAGGGTCACCCCGACAAGATCGCTGACCAGATCAGCGACACGATTCTCGACGCGCTCCTGCGCGAGGACCCCGCCTCGCGCGTCGCCGTCGAGACCTTGATCACCACCGGTCTGGTGCATGTCGCGGGCGAGGTCACCACCAAGGCCTACGCCGACATCCCCAACCTCGTGCGCAACAAGGTTCTGGAGATCGGTTACGACTCCTCCAAAAAGGGCTTCGACGGTGCTTCCTGCGGCGTCTCGGTGTCGATCGGCGCGCAGTCGCCGGACATCGCACAGGGCGTCGACACCGCGTACGAGAAGCGGGTCGAGGGCGATGAGGACGAGCTCGACAAGCAGGGCGCGGGCGACCAGGGCCTGATGTTCGGCTATGCCTGCGACGAGACCCCGGAGCTGATGCCGCTCCCGATCCACGTCGCGCACCGTCTCTCCCGGCGGCTGTCCGAGGTGCGCAAGAACGGGACCATCCCCTACCTGCGCCCCGACGGCAAGACCCAGGTCACCATCGAGTACGACGGTGACAAGGCGGTCCGGCTGGACACGGTGGTCGTCTCCTCGCAGCACGCCTCCGACATCGACCTGGACTCGCTGCTCGCGCCCGACATCCGCGAGTTCGTCGTCGAGCACGTGCTCGCGCAGCTCGTCGAGGACGGCATCAAGCTGGACACCGAGGGCTACCGCCTCCTGGTCAACCCGACCGGTCGCTTCGAGATCGGCGGCCCGATGGGCGACGCCGGCCTCACCGGCCGCAAGATCATCATCGACACCTACGGCGGCATGGCCCGGCACGGCGGCGGCGCCTTCTCGGGCAAGGACCCGTCCAAGGTCGACCGCTCCGCCGCGTACGCGATGCGCTGGGTCGCCAAGAACGTGGTGGCCGCCGGACTCGCCACGCGCTGCGAGGTCCAGGTCGCCTACGCGATCGGCAAGGCCGAGCCCGTCGGTCTGTTCGTGGAGACCTTCGGCACCGCCGCGGTCGACACCGAGAAGATCGAGAACGCGATCGGCGAGGTCTTCGACCTCCGCCCGGCCGCGATCATCCGGGACCTCGACCTGCTCCGCCCGATCTACGCCCAGACCGCCGCCTACGGCCACTTCGGCCGTGAGCTGCCCGACTTCACCTGGGAGCGCACCGACCGCGTGGACGCCCTGCGCGCCGCCGCCGGTCTGTAGCGAAACCCGCCCGCGTACGACAGCGGGGCGGGCGTCATCGAGTACGACAGCGGGGCCCGGACACCGAACGCGGTGACCGGGCCCCGCTGCCTGCCCCGCCGCTGTCAGTGCCCTCTGGTAGGAATTCAGCTGTGAGCAGCGAGAACGAGCAGTCCGCCGAACCCGGCGCCGGGGCGCCGGAGCAGCTTGCGCTGATCCGGGAGACCGTGCGTCGGGCGAAGGTGCCCCGCGCCAAGCCGCGGACCTGGCGCGGCGCGCCGCTCGCCGAGGAGCTGCCCGTCGCCCGCGTCCTGGTCAACAAGGGCGTCCTCCACCTCGACCAGTCCTTCGACTACGCGGTCCCCGAGGAGCTGGACGCCGACGCACAGCCGGGCGTCCGGGTGCGGGTCCGGTTCGGGGCCGGAGGGCGCAACGTCCAGGGCGGACGGCGCGAGGGCGGCGGGCTGATCGACGGCTTCATCGTCGAGCGCCGCGCCGACTCCGACTATCAGGGGGCGCTGGCCGCCATCGCCTCGGTGGTCTCCCCGGAGCCGGTCCTCGGGCCCGACCTGCTCGCCCTCAGCCGGGCCGTCGCCGACCGGTACGCGGGCAGCCTCGCCGATGTCCTCCAGCTCGCCGTCCCGCCCCGCAACGGCCGTGCCGAGGCCAAGCCCTCCCCGGATCCGCTGCCCCCGCCCCCCGCCCCCGAGCCGGGCACCTGGGAGCGGTACGGCCAGGGCCCGGCCTTCCTGCGCGCGCTGGCCGAGGGCGGCGCGCCGCGCGCGGTGTGGACCGCGCTGCCCGGCCCGCACTGGCCCGCCGAGATCGCCGGGGCCGTCGCCGCGACGCTCTCCTCCGGGCGCGGCGCGCTCGTCGTCGTCCCGGACGGGCGGGCCGCCGGACGGGTCGACCTGGCCCTGACCGAGGCGCTCGGCGCGGGCCGGCACGCCCTGCTGACCGCCGACTCCGGTCCCGAGAGGCGCTACCGCCAGTGGCTCGCCGTGCGCCGGGGCTCGGTGCGGGCGGTCGTGGGGACCAGGGCCGCCATGTTCGCCCCCGTCCAGGACCTCGGCCTGGTCGTCGTCTGGGACGACGGGGACTCCAGCCACAGCGATGACAACGCCCCCTTCCCCCACGTCCGCGAGGTCCTGGAGCTGCGGGCGGCGCAGGGCCGCTGCGGCTTCCTCCTCGGCGGGACCAGCTGCACGGTCGAGGCCGCCCAGCTCGTGGAGAGCGGCTGGGCGCTGCCCCTCCTCGCGGACCGCGAGCGGCTGCGCCGGGCCGCGCCCCTCATCCGTACGGTCGGGGACGGCGAGCTGGCCCGGGACGGCGCCGCCCGGTCCGCCCGGCTGCCCAGCCTTGCCTGGGGGGCCGTCCGCGACGGTCTGCGCAGCGGTCCGGTGCTGGTCCAGGTGCCCCGCCGCGGTTACGCCCCCCGCCTCGCCTGCGAACGCTGCCGGGCGCCGGCCCGCTGCCGGCACTGCGCGGGCCCCCTCCAGGCCCCGGACCAGCAGGATCTGAACTGTGCCTGGTGCGGGCGGGCCGAGCGGGGCTGGCACTGCGCGGAGTGCGGCTCCACCCGGCTGCGGGCCCAGGTCGTCGGCGCCCGCCGCACCGCGGAGGAGTTGGGCCGGGCCTTTCCCGCCGTGCCCGTCCGCACCTCGGGGCGCGACCACATCCTGGACGCGGTGCCCGACACCCCGGCGCTGGTTGTCTCCACCCCCGGCGCCGAGCCCGTCGCCGACGGCGGATACGCGGCGGCCCTGCTCCTGGACGGCTGGGCCATGCTCGGGCGGCCCGATCTGCGCGCGGGGGAGGAGGCGCTGCGCCGGTGGACGGCGGCGGGGGCGCTGGTGCGAGGCCAGGACGAGGGCGGCACGGTGGTGATCGTGGCCGAGCCGACGGAGCGTGCGGTGCAGGCGCTGGTCCGCTGGGACCCGGCGGGATTCGCCCGGCGGGAGCTGGCGGAGCGGGCCGAGCTGGGGTTTCCGCCGGTCTCCCGGATGGCCTCGGCGTCCGGCCCCGCCGAGGCCCTGGCCACGTTCCTCAGGACCGCCGGACTACCGCCGGAGGCCGAGATCCTGGGACCGGTGCCGGTCCCGTCGACCGGGCCCGGCCGGCCCCGCCGGGTCGGGGACGCCCCGCCGGGCGAAACCTGGGAGCGGGTCCTGATCCGGGTGGTCCCGGGACGCGGGGCGGCACTCGCCCGCGCCCTGAAGACGGCGCTCGCGGCCCGCACGGCCAAGGGGGCGGCCGACCCGGTGCGCATCAGGATCGACCCGCCCGACATCGGCTGAGGCCGCGGAGGAGGCCCCTGCGGGGGCCTGGAGGCCTGTGGGCCAGGGCGGCCGGTGGGGCCCGGACAGGGGTCTGCCCCGCCGTGCGACCGGCACGGTGGGGCAGTGGGGCGGCGTGCGTCAGCCGTTGCGGGGACCAGGGAAGGCGCTGGGGCGCAGTTCATCACGGAGCGGCTGGGCCGCCGACGGCGGCTGCGGCGGCATCGAGCGGGCCGCCGGGACCGAGTGCACCGGGGAGCCGGGCCCACCGGCGGAGGAACCGGCCGACCCCGGCCCGACGGAGACCGGGCGCGGCACTGCCGTGGTCTCGCCGCCCGCCTCGGCGGTGGGCGGCGGCGTGGCCCGGCGCGTTCCGTAGCGGCGGTGCACGGCCTGCTTGGTGACGCCGAGGGCGGAGCCCACCGCGTCCCAGGAGAAGCCCAGCGAGCGGTCGAAGTCCACCGCGGCCGTGACCAGGGTCTCGACGCTGTCCCGCAGTTCCTGCGCGAGGCGGACGGTGGGGGCCGGGGCCCTGCCGTAGACGACGAAGCCCGCGGAAGGGCCGGAGCGGCGCGGACGGTAGACGTTGCCCAGCTGGGCGGTGAGGGTGCGCAGCGCGTCCACCTGCCGCCGGACCCGCTCGATGTCCCGCACCAGAAGATGCAGACTGGCCCGCGCTTGGGCGTCGTGCGTTGCGTGGTCGGCCATGAAGAAGCCTCTCGAACCGGCGTTGAAAGGGATCGGGCCGCATCGTGGCGGCCCGCTTCGGTCAATCTCCTTTGACCAACGCCCGAGCCGGGTATGTGGTCACGCTATCGGGGCGTAAGTGCATATGCACCGGGCGTGCGCGGCGCGCGTACGCCCCCTGCGCGGCGCTCGCCCGCAGTGGCCGGGCCGGGGCACGCCCGGACGGAGACCCTAGACTGGTGTGCTGCTCGTCACCGTACGTCCTTGGCCCGAGAGGCAGTCAGCCACCCATGAAGCTCGTCTTCGCCGGCACCCCCGAAGTCGCCGTCCCCGCACTGGACGCCCTGATCGCCTCCGGCCGCCATGAGGTGGCCGCCGTCGTGACCCGTCCGGACGCCCCCGCCGGGCGGGGCCGACGACTCGTCGCGAGCCCGGTGGCCGAGCGGGCGGAGGAGGCCGGGATCGAGGTGCTCAAGCCCGCGAAGCCCCGGGACGAGGAGTTCCTCGCCCGGCTGCGCGAGATCGCCCCGGACTGCTGCCCGGTCGTCGCCTACGGGGCCCTGCTGCCCAAGGTCGCCCTCGACGTGCCCGCCCGGGGCTGGGTCAACCTGCACTTCTCGCTGTTGCCCGCCTGGCGGGGCGCGGCACCGGTCCAGCACGCGGTGATGGCAGGGGACGAGGTGACCGGCGCGTCGACCTTCCTGATCGAGGAGGGCCTGGACTCCGGCCCGGTCTACGGCGTCCTCACCGAGGAGGTCCGTCCCACCGACACCAGCGGCGACCTGCTCACCCGGCTCGCCTTCGCGGGCGCCGGGCTGCTCGCCGCCACCATGGACGGCATCGAGGACGGCACACTGCACGCCGTGCCCCAGCCCCACGACGGCGTCACCCTGGCCCCGAAGATCACCGTCGAGGACGCCCAGGTCCAGTGGTCCGCGCCCGCCCTGCGGGTCGACCGGGTGGTGCGCGGCTGCACCCCGGCGCCCGGCGCCTGGACCCTGTTCCGCGGCGAGCGGCTCAAGCTGATCCAGGCCACGCCGGTCCTGGACCGCACGGACCTGGCCCCCGGCGAGCTGTCGGCCGCCAAGAACAACGTGTACGTGGGCACCGGATCGCATGCGGTCGAGCTGCTCTGGGTCCAGCCGCAGGGCAAGAAGCCGATGAAGGGCGCCGACTGGGCGCGCGGCGTCCGCATCGCCCACGGCGAGCTGCTCGGCCTGTAGAGGGGCGCCCCGAGCGGCAGGGACGGTCCGGGTCCCAGGGCGGCGCCCGAGGGGCCCGGGCTGCCGTTCGGGCGCCCGGGGACGGCGACGTACGCTGGGAGGGTTCGCACCTCTCACCATCAGCGGAGCACCTTTCACGTGAACGACCAGCCGCGTCGCCGTCCCGCCAAGCCCCACCGTCGTCCGCAGAAGGACCCGGTACGTTTCCTCGCCTTCGAGGCGCTCCGGGCCGTCGACGAGCGTGACGCGTACGCCAACCTCGTGCTGCCCCCGCTGCTGAAGAAGGCCCGGGCCAAGGGCGACTTCGACAGCCGGGACGCGGCGCTGGCGACCGAGCTGGTCTACGGGACGCTCCGCCGTCAGGGCACGTACGACGCGATCGTGGCGGCCTGCGTCGACCGGCCGCTGCGCGAGGTCGACCCGCCGGTCCTCGACGTCCTGAACATGGGCGTCCACCAGCTGCTCGGCACCCGTATCCCCACCCACGCGGCCGTCTCCGCCAGTGTGGAGCTGGCCCGCGTGGTGCTGGGGGAGGGGCGCGCGAAGTTCGTCAACGCGGTGCTGCGCAAGGTCACCGCGCACGACCTCGACGGCTGGGTGGAGAAGGTCGCCCCGCCGTACGACGAGGACGCCGAGGAGCATCTGTCCGTCGTGCACTCGCACCCCCGCTGGATCGTCTCCGCCCTCTGGGACGCGCTGGGCGGCGGCCGGGCGGGCATCGAGAACCTTCTCGAAGCCGACAACGAGCGGCCCGAGGTGACGTTGGCCGCCCGCCCCGGCCGCTCCACCACCGACGAGCTGGCGAAGGCGCTGGGCGAGGACAACTTCCTGCCGGGCCGCTGGTCGCCGTACGCGGTCCGGATGGCCGAGGGCGGCGAGCCCGGAGCGCTGGAGGCCGTCCAGGAGGGCCGGGCGGGCGTCCAGGACGAGGGCAGTCAGCTCGTCGCCGCCGCCCTGGCCGCCGCGCCCGTCGAGGGTCGCGACACCCGGTGGCTGGACGGCTGTGCCGGCCCGGGCGGCAAGGCCGCCCTGCTCGCCGCCCTCGCCGCCGGGCGGGGCGCCGCCCTGCTCGCCGCCGAGAAGCAGCCGCACCGCGCCCGGCTGGTCGAGCGGACGCTCGCCGGCAACCCCGGCCCGTATCAGGTGATCACGGCGGACGGCACCCGTCCGCCGTGGCTGCCCGGCACGTTCGACCGGATCCTGATGGATGTTCCCTGCTCCGGCCTGGGCGCGCTGCGGCGTCGCCCCGAGTCCCGCTGGCGGCGTCGGGCCGAAGACCTGGAAGCCTTCGCCCCGCTCCAACGAGGCCTGCTGCGCGAGGCGTTGAAGGCCGTACGGGTCGGCGGCGTGGTCGGCTACGCGACCTGCTCGCCGCATCTCGCGGAGACCCGGGTGGTGGTCGAGGACGTCCTCGGGGGCCGGGGCGGAGAGCCGGTGGAGGCGGAGTGGATCGACGCCCGCCCGCTGATGCCCGGGGTGCCCGCCCTGGGTGAGGGCCCCGACGTCCAGCTGTGGCCGCATCTGCACGGTACGGACGCGATGTACCTGGCGCTGCTGCGACGGACCGGCTGAGCGTCTCGCGCGTGCCTGGGCTGCCGTGCCCGCCTCGCCCGGTCCCGTATCGCCCGGTCCCGCCTCGGGAACGGCAAAGGAACAGCAAAGAGCTGGCAAAATGCCCAGAATGTGCGAACTGTGATGGCCCTGTGAGGCTTCGGAGCGGATCGAGGCGGGGAACCGGCGGGAGACGTGGCAGGCTTGGGTCATGGCGCAGATCAACCCCAGCATCCTGTCCGCCGATTTCGCGCGCCTCGCCGAGGAGGCGAAGGCCGTCGAGGGCGCGGACTGGCTCCACGTCGATGTCATGGACAACCACTTCGTGCCGAATCTGACCCTCGGTGTGCCGATCGTCGAGGCGCTCAGCAGGGCCACGGACATCCCGCTGGACTGTCACCTCATGATCGAGGACGCGGACCGCTGGGCCCCGGGTTACGTGGAGGCGGGGGCCGGCTCCGTCACCTTCCACGCGGAGGCCGCGGCGGCTCCGGTGCGCCTGGCGCGGGAGATCCGGGCGAAGGGGGCGCGCGCCTCCATGGCGCTCAAGCCCGCGACGCCCATCGAGCCGTACGAGGACCTGCTCCCCGAGCTGGACATGCTGCTGATCATGACGGTCGAGCCGGGCTTCGGCGGCCAGGCCTTCCTGGACATCATGCTGCCGAAGATCCGCCGCACCCGGGAGCTGATCAGCAAGCACGGTCTCGAACTGTGGCTCCAGGTCGACGGCGGGGTCTCGGCCACCACCATCGAACGGTGCGCCGAGGCCGGTGCCGACGTCTTCGTGGCGGGCTCCGCGGTCTACGGTGCGCAGGACCCGGCCGCGGCGGTGCGGGCGCTGCGGGCGCAGGCGGACGCGGCCACGGCCGTCGCCCCCTGGGCATGCGGACACTGAACCAAGGGCGGATGTACGCGGTCCGACAGGGCCGATCAAGGATCGCCGGATCTGACAGGATGAACGGCGTATCGGGCGTGTGAACAGCAGTGAGGAGATCGCGGTGTCTGGCATCTCGGCGGGTCGGTCAGCCATGCGGATGGGACCCGCGGAGCTGGTGCAGGCGGCGGCCATGGCCCGCCGGTTCTACCTGGAGGGCAAGTCCAAGATCCAGATCGCCGAGGAGTTCGGCGTGAGCCGCTTCAAGGTGGCCCGGGTCCTGGAGACGGCCCTCGAACGCGATCTCGTACGCATCGAGATCCGGGTACCGGCCGAGCTGGACGCGGAGCGCTCCGACGCCCTGCGGGCCCGTTACGGGCTGCGGCACGCGGTGGTCGTCGAGTCCCCGGCAGAGGGGCAGGAGGACGCCCCCGACCCGGAGAACCTCGGTGAGGTCGCGGCCGACCTCCTGGGCGAACTGGTCGCCGAGGGCGATGTGCTCGGCCTGGCCTGGGGCCGCTCCACCATCCATATGGCGGCCGCCCTCGACCGGCTCCCGCCGTGCACGGTCGTCCAGCTGACCGGCGTGTACGACGCGGGCACCGCCGAGCGCGGTTCGGTCGAAGCGGTCCGCCGCGCGGCGCAGGTCTCCGGCGGCGAGGCGCACCCCATCTACGCCCCGATGCTGCTGCCCGACCCCGCGACGGCCGCCGCGCTGCGGGAGCAGACCGGCATCGCCCGGGCCTTCGAGTACTTCGACAAGGTGACGGTCGCCGCCGTCTCCATCGGCTCCTGGGAGCCGGGCATCTCCACGGTCCACGACATGCTCTCGGACGCCGAGCGCGCCCACTACGCCTCGCTCGGCGTCGCCGCCGAGATGTCCGCGCACCTCTTCGACTCCGACGGTCGCCGGGTCGGCCGTGACCTGGGGGAGCGCTGCATCACCGTGGAGGCGGACCGGCTGCGCCGGATCCCCGAAGTGGTCGCGATCGCGGGCGGTCAGCGCAAGGCGGCGGCGATCGGCGCGGTGCTGCGCTCCGGCCTCGTCACCAGCCTGGTGACGGACACCGCCGCGGCCGACCACCTGCTCAACGAGTCCCCCGCGGGCACCCGTCCGGCACTGGAGCGGGCCGACCCCGACGGGGAGTGACATCGGCAGGAACACACCGAGGGCCGTGCACCGGATGCGGTGCACGACCCTCGTGTGTTCCTGCCCCGCGTTCAGCCGGCCGGCGGGGCCTTGGCCGCGCACGAGGCGGGGACGGAGGCCTCGGTGCGCGCGGGCGGGACGCCCAGCACGGTCTCCTCCAGATACTCCTCGGGCTCCTCGTACTGGCCCACGTCGGCGGGGTTGTAGCGCGGGGTCCGGCGCGACCAGTCCAGGTTGCCGCGCATCCAGCTCCGCATCCCGTCGAGGTAGGGCACCAGCATCCCCGACAGCTCCGGATACAGCTCCAGCAGCTCGTCCTCGGCGGTCAGGAACCGCTCGGTCTCCATCGCCAGGCGCTCCGCGACATGGTCCAGCGCCTGCTGCTCCCCGAAGCCCCGGTGGTGGCGGACCAGGTGGACGAGGTTGTGGATCTCGCCGAGCATCTGCTCCTTCTCGAAGGAGTACACGTCGTTGGCCCAGCACACGTGGTTGCACGCGGCTTCCAGGGCGGTGATGAAGCGGGGGTCGTTGTGGATCGACTCCGGGGCGTCGATGCCCGCCACGATCTCTATGAGGTCCATACAGACGTGGATGGCCCCGGTGTGCCGCCGCTTGGCGATGTACGTGTCCTCCGAGGGCACCACGTCCTCGGCGCGGTTCCCCGCCTCCCAGGTCGTGGCGGTCGTGAGGTAGGTGACCAGGTGCCAGGCGAACCGGGTCCGCCAGTGCGGGGCCGCGTTGGGCATCGTACGTTTCCACAGGTCGGCCAGGGCGGTCACGGCGGCCGGTGGGTTCTCACCCGGCAGTGGCCCGGGGGCGGAGCCGTCGACCACCGCGCGCATCCGGTCGACGACGTCTCTCACCCGTTCGGGTGAACGCCCGAGGTGGCCGTCGTCGAGCTGGTCGTCGACCAGGAAGAGCCAGACGAACCAGTCGGCCACCAGATCGAGGTGTTCCTCGTCGGCCGTCGGGTAGACCATGCCGACGAACGCTCCGAAATCGGCCTGTTCGAATCGGTTTCTCGCGGACTCGCGGTGGACCAGACCCGTCCGTCTGGTCCAGATGTCCAGATGCACACGGGTGTGGGCCACGTGCGGGTTGGTCCGCTCCGGGAACGGGCAGTAGATGTCCGGTAGTTCGCTGTCCACAGGCGGATCGGGATCCTCTCCGGTAAAACGGTGTGCCCAGGGGTGCCGACGAGCCGGATCGACGCTTCGGACACCCCCGAGACCTGCGGGTTTGAAGCTACCTGACCCCTTGTCACCCGGTCCAGGGATGGTGATCACAAATGATTCGAATCCTGTTCGGGTAGGGTCCGTGGGTAAGGCAGGTTCCACTTGCCCGGAGCCCCCGGCCGCCTCTTCGGAGGATCAGACGAACGCGGGGGTCTTTTGTTGTGTCTTCGTGGAAACGACCTGCACCGTTTCGTATGAAAAAATGAGTGTTATGCGTTTTCTTGAGCCGGGTACCGGTCGCTACACAGAGTCCCCCGCGGTTCCGTACGACCTCACGTACGACGACGTCTTCATGGTCCCGGGCCGCTCCGCGGTCGGCTCCCGGCAGGGTGTGGACCTCTCGTCGCCCGACGGAACCGGCACCACCATCCCGCTCGTGGTCGCCAACATGACCGCCATCGCGGGCCGCCGGATGGCCGAAACCATCGCCCGCCGGGGCGGCCTCGTCGTCATCCCCCAGGACATCCCGATCGAGGTCGTCACCGACGTCATCTCCTGGGTCAAGACGCGCCACCTCGTCCTCGACACCCCGATCGAGCTGGCCCCCGGCCAGACCGTCGCCGACGCGCTGTCCCTGCTGCCCAAGCGGGCCCACGGCGCGGGCGTCGTCGTCGACGCCGACCGCCGTCCGGTGGGCGTCGTCACCGACCACGACCTCACGGGCGTCGACCGCTTCACCCAGCTCTCCGAGGTCATGTCCAAGGACCTGGTGCTGCTCGACGCGGACATCGACCCGCGCGACGCCTTCAACAAGCTCGACGGCGCCAACCGCAAGCTCGCCCCCGCGGTCGACGCGCAGGGGCGCCTCGTCGGCATCCTCACCCGCAAGGCCGCACTGCGCGCCACGCTCTACACCCCTGCCACCGACGCCGAGGGCAAGCTGCGCGTCGCGGCCGCCGTCGGCATCAACGGCGACGTGGCCGGCAAGGCCAAGCAGCTCCTGGACGCGGGCGCCGACGTCCTCGTCGTGGACACGGCCCACGGCCACCAGGAGTCCATGATCAGCGCGGTGAGGGCCGTCCGGGCGCTCGACCCTCGGGTGCCGATCGTCGCGGGCAACATCGTCGCCGCCGAGGGCGTGCGCGACCTGATCGAAGCGGGCGCGGACATCATCAAGGTCGGCGTCGGCCCCGGCGCCATGTGCACCACCCGGATGATGACCGGCGTCGGCCGCCCGCAGTTCTCCGCCGTCCTGGAGTGCGCCGCCGAGGCGAAGAAGCACGGCAAGCACGTCTGGGCGGACGGCGGTGTCCGGCACCCGCGCGACGTCGCGATGGCGCTCGCCGCCGGTGCGTCCAACGTGATGATCGGCTCCTGGTTCGCGGGGACGTACGAGTCGCCCGGCGACCTCCAGCAGTCCGCCGACGGCCGCTTCTACAAGGAGTCCTTCGGGATGGCCTCGGCCCGCGCGGTGAAGAACCGCACCTCGGACGAGTCCGCGTACGACCGCGCCCGTAAGGCGCTCTTCGAGGAGGGCATCTCCACCTCGCGGATGTTCCTCGACCCGACACGCCCGGGAGTCGAGGACCTCGTCGACTCGATCATCGCGGGAGTCCGCTCCTCCTGCACCTACGCCGGCGCCGGCTCCCTGGCCGAGTTCGCCGAGAAGGCGGTCGTCGGCGTCCAGAGCGCCGCCGGCTACGCCGAGGGCAAGCCGCTGCACGCCAGCTGGAGTTGATCCCGGATTCACCGCAATGAACCTGCCCCCTCCGGCACTTCGCGCCGGAGGGGGCAGGGCCGCTTCCGGGTTCCCGGAGGTGGTCGAGGGTGCACTTCAACTCTCCTGAATGGTAAGTAATATGAAGCGCACTCAGCTGCCTGCCTCTCTGCGGTAAGGGATCTCATGTCCTTCTTCACTGACCTGGCCCACCAGTACATCGACGGCGAGTGGAGGCCGGGGAAGGGGTCCTGGGACATCATCGACTTCAACCCGTTCGACGGGGAGAAGCTCGCCTCGATCCCGGTCGCCACCGCCGAGGAGGTCGACCAGGCCTACCGCGCCGCCGAGCGCGCCCAGCAGGCGTGGGCGGACACCAACCCGTACAGCAGGCGGACCGTCCTGGAGAAGGCGCTGCGCCTCGTCGAGGAACGCGAGCCGGAGATCAGCGACGCGATCGTCGCCGAACTCGGTGGCACCCGGCTGAAGGCCGCCTTCGAACTGCACCTGGCCAAGGAGTTCCTCCGCGAGGCGATCCAGCTGGCGCTGCGCCCCGCCGGACAGATCCTCCCCTCGCCGACCGAGGGCAAGGAGAACCGCGTCTACCGCGTGCCCGTCGGAGTCGTCGGCGTGATCAGCCCGTTCAACTTCCCCTTCCTGCTCTCCCTCAAGTCCGTCGCCCCCGCACTGGCCCTCGGCAACGCCGTCGTCCTCAAGCCGCACCAGAACACCCCGATCTGCGGCGGCACCCTGCTGGCCAGGATCTTCGAGGACGCGGGCCTGCCCGCCGGGCTGCTGAACGTCGTGATCACCGACATCGCGGAGATCGGCGACACCCTGCTGGAGCACCCCGTGCCGCAGGTCATCTCCTTCACCGGTTCGGACAAGGTCGGCCGCCACGTCGCCACCGTCTGCGCCCGGAACCTCAAGCGCGCCATCCTCGAACTCGGCGGCAACAGCGCCCTGATCGTGCTCGACGACGCGGACGTGGACTACGCCGTCGACGCGGCGGTCTTCAGCCGGTACGTCCACCAGGGGCAGGTCTGCATGGCCGCCAACCGCATCCTGGTCGACCGTGCGGTGGAGGCGGAGTTCACCGAGAAGTTCGTCGCCAAGGTCGCCTCGCTGACCGTCGGCGACCCCGCCGACCCGGCCACCCAGATCGGCCCGCTGATCAACTCCTCGCAGGCCGAGTCCATCTCCAAGCTCGTCGACCAGACCGTGGCGGCCGGGGCGACGGCCCTGCTGCACGGCCACGCCGACGGCAACCTGGTCAGCCCCTCCGTGCTGACCGGCCTCGCCGCCGACTCACCCGTCCTGCACCAGGAGATCTTCGGCCCCGTCGCCCTGCTGGTGCCCTTCGACGGTGAGGACGAGGCCGTCCGCATCGCCAACGACACCCCGTACGGCCTCAGCGGCGCCGTTCACACCGGCAACATCGAGCGCGGGGTGCGGATCGGCCAGCGCATCCACACCGGCATGATCCACATCAACGACGGCACCGTCCACGACGAGCCGATCGTCCCCTTCGGCGGCGAGAAGAGCTCCGGGCTCGGCCGGCTGAACGGCGACTCGATGGTCGAGGCCTTCACCACCCAGAAGTGGATCTCCATCCAGCACGGCCGCTCACAGTTCCCCTTCTGAGCGCCTTCCCGGCCGGTCCCGCCGGGTCCCTCCCGGTCCCGGCCGGGCGGGACCGATCGCGCCGGGCACGCCCGCGACGGCGGCTCATGGTCTACTGCGGGAGGCGGCACGCTCCGCCCTTCCACAAGCCGACCCACCGCAGAGAAGTGAACCGCCCGACGTGCGCCTGAACGACCTCGACGAACGCATCGTCCACGCCCTCGCCGAAGACGCCCGGCGCTCCTACGCCGACATCGGCGCGATCGTCGGCCTCTCCGCCCCCGCCGTGAAACGCCGCGTCGACCGGCTGCGGGCCGAGGGGGCGATCACCGGCTTCACCGTGCGGGTCGATCCGGCGGCGCTCGGCTGGGAGACCGAGGGCTTCATCGAGATCTACTGCAGCCGCAACACCTCCCCCAACGCCATCAAGCAGGGCCTCGCCCGCTACCCGGAGATCGCCTCGGCCTCGACGGTGACCGGGGAGGCGGACGCGGTGGTGCAGGTCTTCGCCGCCGACATGCGCCACTTCGAACAGGTCCTGGAGCGGATCGCGGGAGAGCCGTACGTCGAGCGCACCAAGTCCGTCCTGGTGCTCTCGCCGCTGCTGCGGCGGTATTCGGCGGAGGCTCCGCCGGCCTGAGGCAGTGGCCCAGATCACCCCGCTGACCTGCGGTGACGCTGGACGCAACGATTCGCCGCCGGGGGCCCTTCCCGCGCAATGAATCCACGGTCGACGCGCAACACTCGCGCCTTGTCCGGGCCGATCGGGGCCACGTACCTTCGATATGTCTCCCCACCCCGCCCGCACCCGCCCGAGGTCAGCCATGCCGTCGTTGCGCACCGCCCTGCTCCAGAGCTCCGGACGGCCCGGCGCCGTCGCCGAGAACCTCGAGGCGTTGGACGAGGCCGCTGCACGGGCCGCCGGCGCGGGGGCCCGGCTGCTGGTCTCGCCCGAGCTGTTCCTCACCGGATACGCCATCGGCGACGCGGTCCCCGAACTGGCCGAGAGCGCTGAGGGCCCCGGAGCCGAGGCCGTCGCCCGGATCGCCGTCCGCCACGGTCTCGCGGTCCTCTACGGCTACCCGGAGCGCGACGGGGAGCGGATCTTCAACGCGTCCCAGCTCATCGGACCCGACGGCGGGCGCCTCGCGAACTACCGCAAGACCCACCTGTTCGGCTGCTTCGAGCAGGAGTGGTTCACCCCCGGCGACCAGCAGATCGTCCAGGCCGACCTCGACGGCATCCGGATCGGCCTGCTGATCTGCTATGACGTCGAGTTCCCGGAGAACGTCCGGGCGCACGCCCTGGCCGGCACCGATCTGCTGCTGGTGCCCACCGCGCAGATGCACCCCTTCCAGTTCGTCGCCGAATCCGTCGTCCCCGTACGGGCCTTCGAGAGCCAGATGTACGTGGCGTACGTCAACCGCACCGGCCCGGAAGGCGAGTTCGAGTTCGTCGGCCTCAGCTGTCTGGCCGGCCCCGACGGCACCGTGCGCAGCCGCGCCGGCCGGGGCGAGGAACTCGTGATCGGTGAGGTGGACCCGGAGCTCCTGGCCGCCTCGCGCGAAGCCAACCCCTATCTGCGGGACCGACGCCCCGGTCTGTACGGCTCCCTCGCCTGAGCCCGCCCCGCCTTCACTTCCGTACCGCGCAAGGAGTCCGTACCCCATGACGTCCACGGTGCCCAACGCCGTCCAGCACACCGACGCGACCGCCCCGCCGATCACCATGTTCGGGCCGGACTTCCCGTACGCGTACGACGACTTCCTCGCCCACCCGGCGGGACTCGGGCAGATACCGGCGACCGAGCACGGCCAGGAGGTCGCGGTCATCGGCGGCGGGCTCTCCGGGATCATCGCCGCGTACGAGCTGATGAAGATGGGCCTCAAGCCCGTCGTCTACGAGGCCGACCGGATCGGCGGCCGACTGCGCACCGTCGGCTTCGACGGCTGCGACCCCTCGCTCACCGCCGAGATGGGCGCCATGCGCTTCCCGCCCTCCTCCACGGCGCTCCAGCACTACATCGACCTGGTGGGCCTCCAGACGCAGCCCTTCCCCAACCCGCTCTCCCCGGCCACGCCCTCGACCGTGGTGGACCTCAAGGGCGAGTCGCACTACGCCGAGACCATCGACGACCTGCCGCAGGTCTACCGCGACGTGGCCGAGGCCTGGAGCGCCTGTCTGGAGGAGGGCGCCGACTTCTCCGACATGAACCGGGCGCTGCGCGAGCGCGACGTACCGCGCATCCGGGAGATCTGGTCGCAGCTCGTCGAGCGGCTCGACAACCAGACCTTCTACGGCTTCCTCTGCGACTCCGAGGCGTTCAAGTCGTTCCGCCACCGCGAGATCTTCGGCCAGGTCGGCTTCGGCACCGGCGGCTGGGACACCGACTTCCCCAACTCCATCCTGGAGATCCTGCGCGTCGTCTACACCGAGGCCGACGACCACCACCGCGGCATCGTCGGCGGCAGCCAACAGCTCCCGCTGCGCCTGTGGGACCGGGAACCGCGGAAGATCGTCCACTGGCCGCTGGGCACCTCGTTGTCCTCCCTGCACCAGGGCGAGCCGCGCCCCGCCGTGACCCGGCTGACCCGTACCGCGGGCAACCGCATCACGGTCACCGACGCCACCGGCGACATCCGCACCTTCCGGGCCGCGGTCTTCACCGGCCAGTCCTGGCTGCTGCTCTCCAAGATCGACTGCGACGACGCGCTCTTCCCGATCGACCACTGGACGGCGATGGAGCGCACCCACTACATGGAGTCGTCCAAGCTGTTCGTCCCGGTCGACCGGCCGTTCTGGCTGGACAAGGACGAGAACACCGGCCGCGACACCATGTCGATGACGCTCACCGACCGGATGACCCGGGGGACGTACCTCCTGGACGACGGGCCGGACAAGCCCGCCGTCATCTGCCTCTCCTACACGTGGTGCGACGACAGCCTGAAGTGGCTGCCGCTCTCCCCGAAGGAGCGCATGGAGGTCATGCTCAAGTCGCTCGGCGAGATCTACCCGAACGTCGACGTCCGGAGCCACATCATCGGCAACCCGGTCACCGTCTCCTGGGAGAACGAGCCCTGGTTCATGGGCGCGTTCAAGGCGAACCTGCCCGGTCACTACCGCTACCAGCGGCGGCTGTTCACCCACTTCATGCAGGACGGCCTGCCCGCCGACAAGCGGGGCCTGTTCCTCGCGGGCGACGACATCTCCTGGACGGCCGGCTGGGCCGAGGGCGCCGTGCAGACCGCGCTGAACGCCGTGTGGGGCGTCATGCACCAGTTCGGCGGGGCGACCGACGCGACCAACCCCGGGCCCGGCGACGTCTTCGACGAGATCGCCCCGGTGGAACTCCCCGAGGACTGAGCGGGGACCGGGGACCGGCGCGGGCGTCAGCGGCAGGGGGTGAGCGGAGAACGCCCCGCCAGGCCCACGCTCCCGCGCTCGCCCCCCTTCGGGGTCCGGCGGCGAGCGGCCGGGCGAACGGCAGGTGTCCACCACCGCCAGGACCGGGCCTGTCCGACGTGTGCCCCGCGGACCGCTCGATCTGCGTCATGCGCGGAGCGCCCCGGCCAGAGGTCCGCCGCGCCGCCGACCGGCCGGAGTCCGATCGGAACGGGCGAACGACGGTGCCGGAGAAGGGACTCGGCGGTCGTGGTCCCGGAGCGCCGCCCCCCCCCCCGGATCAGGCCTTCCGGGGCCCCGCACCCGTGTCGCCCGAGCCCTCGTCGCCCGAGCCCTCGTCGTACGTGGAGGTACCGGAGTCCAGCAGCGGTTCCTGCGTCTTGAGATGAGCCGGGGCGAAGGCCCGCAGGACGTGGTAGCCGGTGATCACGACGATCGTGCCGAGCGCGATGCCACCCAGCACGAAGTTGTCGGTGATCTTCAGGCTGACGCCGCCGACGCCGATGATGATGCCCGCCGCGGCCGGGACGAGGTTGAGCGGGTTACGCAGGTCCACCCGGCCGTTGAGCCAGATCTGCGCGCCGAGCAGGCCGATCATCCCGTACAGGATCACGGTGATTCCGCCGAGCACCCCGCCCGGGATGGCCGCGACGACCGCGCCGAACTTGGGGCACAGGCCGAAGAGCAGCGCGAAGCAGGCCGCTGCCCAGTACGCCGCGGTGGAGTAGACGCGGGTCGCGGCCATCACGCCGATGTTCTCGGAGTACGTGGTGTTGGGCGGCCCGCCCACGGCGGTGGAGAGCATCGACGCCGCGCCGTCCGCCGCGATGGCGGTGCCGAGCTTGTCGTCCAGCGAGTCGCCGGTCATCTCGCCCACGGCCTTCACGTGCCCGGCGTTCTCCGCGACCAGCGCGATCACCACGGGAAGCGCCACCAGGATCGCGGACCACTCGAAGCTCGGCGCGTGGAAGGTCGGCAGCCCGATCCAGGCGGCCTCGCCGACGGCGGACAGGTCCAGACGCCAGTGATCGGTGGCGGCGCCACCGCCCAGCGGCGAGTGGATCTTGCCGAACACCAGGTCCAGGACCCAGGACAGCACGTACCCGAAGACCAGGCCCAGGAAGATCGCGATCCGGGAGAGGAAGCCGCGCAGGCAGACCACGGCGAGCCCGGTGAACAGCATCACCGCGAGCGCCGTCCACTGGTCCTGCGGCCAGTACGTGGCGGCGGTCACCGGCGCGAGGTTGAAGCCGATCAGCATCACGACCGCACCCGTCACCACCGGCGGCATCGCCGCGTGAATGATCCGCGCGCCGAACCGCTGGACCGCCAGGCCCACCACGAACAGGGCCACCGCGACCACGAACACCGCACCCGTGATGGTGGCGACATCTCCGCCGCTCGCCCGGATCGTGGCCGCGACGCCGACGAAGGAGAGCGAGCAGCCCAGGTAGCTGGGCACCCGGCCCTTCGTCGCCAGCAGGAAGATCGCGGTCGCGACGCCGGACATCATGATCGCGAGGTTCGGGTCGAGGCCCATCAGGACCGGAGCGACGAACGACGCCCCGAACATCGCCACCACGTGCTGTGCGCCGAGTCCGAACGTACGGGGCCAGGAGAGCCGCTCGTCGGGGCGCACCACCGCCCCGGGCTCCGGTGTCTTCCCGTCGCCGTGCAAGGTCCAGCGCACGCCGAGGCTCATGGTTGCTCCCTGAAGGTCTGCTCGGTGTGCCGGCCGGTCTGCGATCCGGTGTTCGGTGTTCACCTGCGGAAAAGTTCAGCGCCATGGTAGTGGTGCGGCGGGTGGCGGGTGCGCGGAGGTCACCCGCCGCGCGCCCGCCATGCCGCCCCGTACGCCGTTGTCGTATCGAGTTCCGGGCCGCCGCGCCTCGTCCGCGCCGCCCCGTACGCCGATGTCGAACCGCCCGCTCGCCGCCGCCGCACCGCCCCGTCAGCTCCCGGCGGCGCTCTTCGTCGGCGCGCCGCCGCCGACCGCCGGGTCGGTGACCTTGCGGTCGGCCGACCGCAGCACCCCGGCGCCCAGCACCAGGCCGAAGGCCAGCACCGTCACCACGCCGAACGACACCACCAGCGAGGTGGCCTCGGCCAGCGAACCGATCGCGGAGGGGGCGATCAGGCTGGAGGTGTAGGTGATGGTGGCGACGCCCGCGATGGCCTGACTCGGGTTCGGCCCGCTCCGCCCGGCCGCCGCGAAGGCCAGCGGGACCACTACCGCCACACCGAGGCCCAGCAGCGCGAAGCCGCACATCGCGGCCGCGGGGGAGGGGGAGAACACGACCAGCAGCCCGCCCGCGGTGGCCATGAGGCCGCCGGTCCGCACCGTGCGCACCGCGCCGAACCGGTCGACGATCCGGTCCCCGGCGATCCGGGCCAGGGCCATCGTCAGGGTGAACGCCGTGGTGGACGCCGCGGCGAGACCGTCCGAGCTGTCCAGCACGTCCCGCAGGTAGACCGCCGACCAGTCCAGGCTCGCGCCCTCCGCGAACACCGCACAGAACCCGATCGCCCCGATGATCAGGGCCGACTTCGGCGGCAGCGTGAAACGCGGCGGCGGCTCCTCGTCCGGCCGGCTCTGGAGATCGAGGACGCCCCGGCAGGCGATCAGCCCCAGGGTCGTGAGCGCCAGGGCGGCGATGGCGTGATGCAGACGGGCATCGGTGGCGGTGTGCGCGGCGACGGTGCCCGCCGCCGAACCGATCAGCGCGCCGACGCTCCACATGCCGTGCAGCCCCGACATGATCGACTTGTCGAGCCGGTTCTCCACCTCGATGCCCAGGGCGTTCATCGCCACATCGGACATCCCGGCCGTCGCCCCGTAGACGAACAGCGCCGCGCACAGCGTGACCAGGCTCGGCGCCAGCGCGGGCAGGATCAGCGCCAGCGTCCACAGCGCCAGCAGCCCCCGCAGGGCGGTCCGCGCGCCGAACCGGTGGCTGATCCGGCCGGCGAGCGGCATCGCGATCGACGCGCCGATCGCCGGGAAGGCCAGCGCCAGACCGAGCTGTCCCGCGCTCACTCCGGCGTGATCCTGGATCCACGGCACCCGGGTCGCGAAACTGCCGGTCACCGCCCCGTGGACGGTGAAGACCGCGGCGATGGCGATCCGCGCCCGCTTCACCTGCTCCGTGCTGTAGACCGTGACGGTCGAGTCGTTCGTCATGCCGTCGTGTCCCTCCCCTGGGAATTCTCGGATGCCGGTGGTCCCGGCGCTCCCGTGCGACGATGCGGGCCGTAAACTATCAGGAACCCTGCCTGATAAATAGTCGTTACTTCGCGGCCCCGGGAAACGGCGGGGCGGCGATCTGGAAGGATCCCGGTATGCCCGCATCACCCAGCACGGCTCGGGCCATCAACGACCGGCTCGCCCTGCGGCTGCTCCAGCAGGACGGCCCGCTGACGGCCACCCAGCTCAAGATATTGACCGGGCTCTCCCGCCCGACCGTCGCCGATCTCGTCGAACGGCTTCAGGGGGCCGGGCTGATCCAGGTCGTGGGCGAGTCCGGGGCCGTCCGCCGCGGGCCCAACGCCCGGCTGTACGGGATCGTCGCCGACCGGGCCCACCTCGCGGCGCTCGACGTGCGGCTCGGAAGCGTCAGCGTGGTCGTCACCGACCTGTTGGGGGCCACGCTCGCCGAGGGCTCCCTGCCCATCGGCAGCGACACCGGCACCGAACCGGCTGTCGAGCGGGCCGCCGCCCTTCTGGAGCGCACCGCCCGCGCGGCCGGATCCGTCCCCCTGCACAGCGTCGGCGTCGGGGCGCCGGGGCTGATCGACCCCGTCACTGGCGAACTGCGCGACAGCACCGGCCTGCCGGCCTGGCACCGGGGCCTGGTCCGGGAGCTCCAGCGGCGGCTTCCCGCCACCGTCCTGGTGGAGAACGAGACCAATCTCGCGGCCGTCGCGGAACACCGGGCGGGCGCCGCCCGCGACCGGGAGACCTTCGTCCTGCTCTGGCTCGGCCAGGGCATCGGGGCCGCTGTCATGCTGGACGGCAAGCTGCGTCAGGGGGCGTCCGGCGGCGCGGGGGAGATCGGTTTCCTCCCCGTCCCCGGAGTGAGCGGGCTGCCCTCGGCGGTCAACTGCGAAGGCGGCTTCCACTCGCTGGCCGGGTCCGCCGCCCTGTGCGAACTCGCCGTCGCGCACGGCCTCGTGGACCCTGGCGCGGTGACCGACGGCCGGGAGGAGGCGGCGGCCGTGGACGCGGTGCGGACCGCCCTGGGGGCGGGGGAGGCGGGCGAGCCCTTCCTGAAGGAGCTGGCGGACCGCCTCGCCCTCGGTGCCGCCGCCGTCGTCTCGGTGCTCGACCCCGGCTGCGTCCTGCTCGCGGGGGCCGTCGGCCATGCGGGCGGCGGTGCGCTCGCCGCCCGGGTCGAGGAGCGGCTTGCCACGATGTCACCCCTGCGCACCGAGGTGCGTGCCGGTTCGCTGGGCGACGGGGCCGTGCTGCGCGGTGCGCTGATCACCGCCCGGGACGCGGCGCAGGACGCGCTGTTCGCCCCGGAGGGCTGACCGGCCGGCCCGAGATCCGCGCGCGGCCGGCGGATCGGCCCGGCTCAGGCCGGGTGGCGGTGACGGCGGTCGAGGAACTCCTCGAACGTCACGGTTGCCGTGGCGTGCCCGGGGGCCAGGTGGTCGCCGCGCCGGTAGCCCGCGTACGCCTTGCCGGCCAGCCGGACCGGCACCACCCGCCGCTTGCGTCCGGTGGCCCGCAGGAACGCCCCTGCCAGATCCGTGAGCTCGCGGACCTCGGGGCCGCCCAGGTCGGGCACCCGGCCGGCCGGTCCGCCCAGCGCCAGGGCCGCCAGCCGGTCGGCGACCTTCCCGCTGTCGACCGGCTGGACCCGGACACCGGAGGGCACCGGCAGCAAGGGCAGCTTCGCCGCGCCGGAGAGGACGCGCAGGACCAGGTCGTGGAACTGCGTGGTCCGCAGGATCGTCGAGCCCAGCCCGGAGTCCTCGATCATCCGCTCCACCCGGCGCTTGAGCGTGTAGTAGCCCAGCGGCAGCCGGTCCACGCCCACGATCGAGATGTAGAGCAGATGCGCCGTCCCGGCCCGCTTCGCCGCGGCGATGAGGAAACCCGCCGCACGGTCGTCGCCGCCGCGCGGGGTCGTGGCGCAGTGGACGATCACGTCCGCCCCCTCGACCGCCGCGTCCAGACCCTTGCCGTCGCGCAGATCGACGGCGTACGAGGGGGAGCGGCGGCTGAGACCGCGGACGTCGGCCCCCGCGGTGCGCAGCCGCTCAGCGACCTGCCGGCCGAGGGTTCCGGTGGCGCCGGTGAGCAGAATCGTTGTCATGGTGCCAGCCTGCCAGAACCGGGGTCGGGCCTGCCGGAAAGCGCCCCGGCCCCGGCAACGCCCCGGCCCCGGCAACGGCCACGGCAACGGCCCCGGCCCGAGCGGTGGACGCCGGGGCCGGGGCCGGGACGGGAGGGACGGTCGCCCGGTGGCGAACGGAGGGGTGGAGCCGCTCACCGCCGGGCGGTCGGAGAAGGGTTCAGCAGACGCCGAGGTCCTTCCAGGCGCCCCACTGGCCGGCGGATCCGGGCGTCTCGCCCTTCGTCCACCACGAGGCCTTCCACTGGTGGCCGCCGTGGCTGACGGTGGAGCCCCCGCCGTACTCGGTGGCCGCGTTCCAGGCCGCGGCCGAGCAGCTGCCGCCCGGCTGCGTCGGGGTCGGCGTCGGCGTCGGACCGGTCGGGGTCGGCGTCGGGTTGGTCCCGGTGCCGGGCTCGACCACGGTGGTGCCGCGCGCCAGGTCACCGGCGAGGGAGTAGGACTTCCCGCCGAAGGTCACGGTCCAGTTCGACGGGGTGGAGGTGGGCAGGTAGTAGACGAAGTCCAGCTCCACCGAGGCGCCGGGGGCGAGCGTCTGCCAGGCCGGGAGCTTCAGCGAGACGCGGTTGTAGTCGCCCTTGAGGCCGCCGATGTTGTTGGCCGCCGTGTGGTCGCTGCGGATGATCGTGGTGCCGAAGCCGGACTGGTCCTTGGCGTTGGCCGGGGCGGAGGTGGAGTAGTCGAACTGGAACTCCGTGCCGCCGGGCAGCGTGGCCTGGGTCCGGTTGGTGATCTTCAGCTTGGGGCTGATCGGGTAGTTGGAGTCGCCCAGCGGGAACTGCCCGAAGGAGACGTCGATGTTCACGGCCTGGGTGGGCAGGTCGATCGTGGAGCGCTTCGCGCCGTACGGGGTGGCCGACTTGAACGCGTCGTACATCGCGGTCGTCAGCGTGTCGCCCGTCTCGTACTGGCCCTTGGCCGCGTTCCACCGGTAGTCGCCCGCCAGCTCCCAGATCATCGTGCCGCCGATGCCCTTGTCCACGACGTAGGCCGCCTTGGCCTTCACCGACTGTTCGTCCTCGGTGGAGAGGAACACCTTCTTCTGGGCGTTCCACAGCCACGGGGCGACCAGCGTGGAGTCGTACTTGCGGACATAGGTGCCGGTCAGCTGGGTGGTCGCGGGGAAGCCGTAGTCGGTGACGTAGTCGCCGACGATGCCCTTCTCCAGGTTCTTCGCGTGCCACATCGGGTTGGAACCGGCGGGCGATTCCTTGCCGCTCGTGTCCTTGTCGTGCCAGAGGTTGTCGATCCCGACCGCGCCGTCACCGCACTTGGTCAGCCCCGCGCCCGCCGGGCAGTCGGTCGTGGCCGCCTTGCCCCACAGGCCGTCGGTGCCGCCCTGCACGTTCTTGAAGCCGCGGGTGTAGTACGGCAGGCCGATGTTGATCCGGCCTGCCGGCATCGAGCCGCGGAAGTAGTGGTAGGCCCAGTCGGTGTTGAGGTAGCCGGTGCCGCCGTACTGTGAGGTGGAGTACACGCTCGCCTGCGCCAGTTCGGCGTCCTTGCCGTCGTCGAACAGGGAGGCGTTCGGGCCGACGTACTCGTTCCAGGCGCCGTGCAGGTCGTAGGACATGATGTTGACGTAGTCCAGGTACTTCTGCATCTGGTACGTCTCCATGCCCCGCAGCAGGTAGCCGGAGGAGGGGGCCGCGACGGTCAGCAGGTAGTGCTTGCCGTCGGCGGCGCCCGCGCGGTCGAGCTTCTCGCGCAGCGTCTTCATCAGGGCGTCGTAGCCCTTGACCAGCCCGGCGCGGCGGCCGTTGGACAGTGTGTGGTCCAGCGGGTTGCCCGCGTCCTTCATGGTGGTCGCGTACTCGTAGTCGATGTCGACACCGTTGAAGCCGTACTTCTTGATGAAGTCGACGGCCGAGTCGGCGAAGGTGTTGATCCCCGACTGGTTGACCGACCCGTCGGCGTTGGTCGCCATTGAGTAGAAGCCGCCCGAGTCGACGCGCTTGCCGTCGGGGCCGAAGTAGCCGCCCGTCTCGGCCCAACCGCCCACGGAGACCAGGGTCTTCACGTTCGGGTGCTGCTTCTTGTACTTCGTCAGCAGGTTGAAGTGCCCCTTGTAGGGGAGCGCCGGGTCCATCTCCGCGCCCGCGACACCGGGCCAGGTCATTCCGGTGGAGGCGTTGCTGCCGCTGTCGGGGCCGACCGAGAGCTTGTTGGAGCCGTCGACGTGCGCGAAGGCGTAGTTGAGGTGCGTGACCTTGTTCCACGGGATGTCCGGGACCAGGTAGGCGTCCTTGCCGTCCTTGCCGGTACGCCAGTTGGTGAAGTAGCCGATCACGCGGCGCTTGTGGTCGGCGCCCATCTGTTCGCGTCCGTCGGTGTCGTAGACGGAGCAGTAGGGAACGTCGACGCCGGGGGTCTGGTACAGCCCGTCGGGACGACAGGAGGTCTGGTCGGCGGCGGCCGACGGACCTGCGGCGAGTGAGCTCATCAGCAGTCCGGCGACGGCGGCGCCGGCGGCGAGCAGGGTGGCTCTGGCTCGGGTGGGGGACAGCATGTGGTCGTTCCTCCTGGGGAGGTCGGCAGAACACAACTGGCAAAAAAGGGGTGGGGTGGGTCGTGTCGGGGTCCCGGTGTGCGCACACCGCCGGACCGAACCTCGGAGGTGACGCAGAGATTAAGAGGACTAGACCAGTGCGTCAATAGGTCTGGACCTTTAGGCGTCAACTTTCCCGATAGCTCCCCGGCGACTTGCCGATGACTACGTTGTCGACTTCTCGCCAACGGAAACGCGCCAGGTCTCCTGTGACCCAGACCACAGTGTTCACCCGCATGGCTGTGAGGCGTCCGTGGCAGACTGATTGCGTACCAGTAGCAGCGCACTCCGGGGTCGGTGCAATTCCGAACCGGCGGTTATAGTCCGCGACCCGTCCGCAGCCAGCGGGCGGTTGACCAGGTGAGATTCCTGGACCGACGGTTAAAGTCCGGATGGGAGGCAGTGCGCGGCGGGTTGTCATCGGTACGCCGCCGTCGGCGGACGCATGGCCGGGGAATCTCCCGTGACGCCGTGCGTTCCTGGCGTTCCCGTCCTCGGGTTTCGGCGTTTCCGTTGGTGATCCGCTCTATCTGTCGTCATCGACAGGCCCCGGAGTCCGTGCCCGAAGAGGCAGGAGGACCCGGGTGGACACCGCAGCCGACATCACCGCCATGCGCCGAGCCATCACGCTCGCGGCGCGCGGTCTCGGCTCCACCAGCCCCAATCCGGTCGTCGGATGCGTGATCACCGACGCCGCCGGAGCCGTCATCGGCGAAGGCTTCCACCAGCGCGCCGGAGGGCCGCACGCCGAGGTCCACGCCCTGCGCGCGGCCGGCGAGCGGGCCCGCGGCTCCACCGCCTACGTCACCCTCGAACCCTGCGACCACACCGGCCGCACCGGCCCCTGTTCCCAGGCACTCCTGGCCGCCGGGATCAGCCGTGTCGTGTACGCGGTCGCCGATCCGAACCCGGGGGCCGCGGGCGGCGGCGACACCCTGCGCCACGCCGGGGTCCGGGCCGAGCGGGGCCTCCTCACGGAGGAGGCCGAGGCGGGCAACGCCGCCTGGCTGACCTCGGTGCGCCGGGGGCGGCCGTACGTCCTGTGGAAGTACGCCGCCACCCTCGACGGCCGGATCGCCGCGGCCGACGCCACCAGCCGCTGGATCACCTCGCCCGAGGCCCGCGCCGACGTCCACCGGCTGCGCGCCGAGGCCGACGCCGTGCTCGTCGGCTCCGGCACCGCCCGCACCGACGACCCCCAGCTGGCGGTACGCGGCATCGACGGCGTCACCCAGCCGCTGCGGGTCGTCGTCGACACGAACGCCACCGCGGTGAAGCCCGGCGCCCGGGTACTGGACGACACCGCGCCCACCCTGGTCGCCGTCGCCGAGGGCGCCCCGGCCGGCCACCTCCCGGAGGCCGTCGTCCTGCGCCTGCCCCGCTCCGCCACCGGCCCCGGGCTGGACCTCGACGCCCTCCTCGGAGCCCTGCACACCCGGGGCGTCCGCTCCGTACTCCTCGAAGGCGGGCCCACCCTGGCCGGCGCCTTCGTCGCCGCCGGGACGGTCGACAAGGTCATCGGCTATCTGGCCCCGGTGCTGCTCGGCGCGGGCCCCGCGGCCCTCGCCGACGCCGGAATCTCCACGATCTCCCGGGCGTTGCGCCTCGATGTGACCGAGACCGCCCGTATCGGCCCCGACCTGCGCATCACCGCCGTCCCCGCCCCTGCTCGGAAGGGAAACTGAGTGTTCACCGGAATCATCGAAGAACTGGGTGAGGTCACCGCCGTCGAGCAGCTGGCGGACGCCTCCCGCTTCCGGCTGCGCGGCCCCGTCGTCACCGAGGGCGCCAAACACGGCGACTCCATCGCGGTGAACGGTGTCTGCCTCACCGTCGTGGACACCGGCGACGGCGAGTTCACCGCCGACGTGATGGCCGAGACGCTTCTGCGCTCCAGCCTCGGCGCGCTCACCACCGGCTCCCGGGTCAACCTGGAGCGCCCGATGGCGCTCGGCGGACGGCTCGGCGGACACCTCGTCCAAGGCCATGTGGACGGCACCGGCACCATCGTCGAGCGCACCCCCTCCGAGCACTGGGAGCTGGTCAAGGTCTCCCTGCCGCCCGAGCTGACCCGGTACGTCGTGGAGAAGGGCTCCATCACCGTCGACGGCGTGAGCCTCACCGTCGTGGACGCGGCGGCCGACCACTTCACCATCAGCCTCATCCCCACCACCCTCGCCCTGACCACGCTCGGCCGCAAGCAGCCCGGTGACCCGGTCAACCTGGAGGTGGACGTCCTCGCCAAGTACGTCGAGCGACTGCTCGGCGACCGGGCCGGAGCGGACCCGCGATGAACCTCGCGAACTGGCTCAACTCCGAGGCCTTCACCGTGTTCGGCCAGCACATCAAGTGGTCGGACATGATCGGCAACATCGTCGGTCTGATCGCCCTGGCCCTCGGCTGGCGGCGCTCCATCTGGACCTGGCCCGCCCAGCTCCTCTCCGGCGTGATCCTGCTCGTCGCCTTCGCCTCCGCGCACCTCTCCGGCAGCGCGGGCAAGCAGCTGGTCGTGATCGTCGTCGCCCTGTGGGGCTGGTGGTCCTGGAACCGCGGCAGGCAGCGGGCCCAGGACGGCTCCATCGCCGTCCGCTTCGCCACCTGGCGCGAGCGCGGCGTGCTGATCGGCGCGGCAGCGCTGGGCACCCTCGCCGTCGGCGGCCTGTTCACCGCCTTCCCGTCGCTGTCCTGGGACCCCTGGCCGGACGCGTACATCTTCGTCGGCACCGTCGTCGCGATGTACGCCCAGGCCCGCGGCATGGTCGAGTTCTGGTTCGCCTGGCTGCTGGTCGACCTGGTAGGCGTCCCGCTGAACTTCGCCAACGGATTCGCCTTCTCCGGCTTCGTCTACATCATTTACGGCGCCCTCGTCCTGTGGGGGATGCGCGACTGGTGGCTGCGTACGCGGACACCCGCTCTGGAAGGAGCCACGGCATGACTGCCCAGCCCACCTGGCTGCACCCCGGCAACGAACCGTTCCCCGAGAACCTCTCCCTGGACCCGGTCGAGCAGGCCGTCCGCGATATCGCGGCGGGCCGGCCCGTCGTCGTCGTGGACGACGAGAACCGCGAGAACGAGGGCGACCTCGTCATCGCCGCCGAGAAGGTCACCCCTTCGATCGTCGCCTTCATGATGAGCGAGTGCCGCGGTCTGATCTGCGCGCCCATGGAGAGCGACGAACTGGAACGCCTCGACCTCCCGCAGATGGTCGAACGCAACACCGAGTCGATGCGGACCGCGTTCACCGTCTCCGTCGACGCCTCCGCCGCGCACGGCGTCACCACCGGCATCTCCGCCGCCGACCGCGCCACCACCCTGCGGATGCTCGCCGGCGGTGTCGCGGGCCCCGACGACTTCGTCCGCCCCGGCCACATCTTCCCGCTGCGCGCCCGCTCCGGCGGCGTCCTGGCCCGTAACGGCCACACCGAGGCCGCCATCGACCTCGCCCGGCTCGCCGGGCTCCGCCCCGCCGGGGCCATCGTCGAGATCGCCGGCGAGGACGGCGTCATGCTCCGGCTGCCCGAGCTGGTCCCCTTCGCGCGCAAGCACGGCCTGACGATCATCTCCATCGAGGACCTGATCGCCTACCGCCGCGGCAACGAGCCGACCGTCCGCCGCGAGGCCGAGACCCGGCTGCCCACCGCGTTCGGCGACTTCACCGCGTACGGCTACCGCTCCAGCGTCGACGGCGTCGAACACGTCGCCCTGGTCCACGGCGACATCGGCGACGGCGAGGACGTCCTCGTCCGGATCCACTCCGAGTGCCTGACCGGCGACATCTTCCAGTCCCAGCGCTGCGACTGCGGCCCTCAGCTGCACGCCTCCATGCGGCGCATCACCGAGCAGGGCAGGGGCGTCGTCGTCTACCTGCGCGGCCACGAGGGACGCGGCATCGGCCTGCTCTCCAAGCTGCGCGCGTACGAACTCCAGGAGCGCGGCGTGGACACCCTCGACGCCAACCTGGAACTCGGCCTGCCCGCCGACGCCCGTGACTACGCGGCGGGCGCCCGGATCCTCGCGGACCTCGGCGTGAGCAGCCTGCGGCTGATGACGAACAACCCCGACAAGACCGCCGCCGTCGTCCGCCACGGCCTCGCCGTCACCGGCCGGGAACCCATGCCCGTCCAGGCCGGCGAGCACAACCTGCGCTACCTGCGCACCAAGCGCGACCGCATGGGCCACGACCTGCCCTGGCTGGACGGCGCCCCCGCGTCGGCCTGCGCCAACCAGTGACGAACGACCGAACACCCCGCAACCAGCATCAGCATCAGCATCAGCATCAGCATCAGGAGAGACATGAGCGGCAAGGGCGCACCCGAACTGTCCGTACGCAACTGCGGTGACCTCCGCGTGGCCGTGATCGCGGCCCAGTGGCACGAGAGGGTCATGGACGGACTCGTCGACGGCGCCCTGCGCGCCCTGCGCGAGCTGGGCATCGACGAGCCGACGCTGCTCCGTGTCCCGGGAAGCTTCGAGCTGCCCGTCGTCGCCAAGGTGCTCGCCGGACGCGGCTACGACGCGATCGTCGCCCTCGGCGTGGTCATCCGTGGTGGCACCCCCCACTTCGAGTACGTCTCCCAGGGCGTCACCCTCGGCCTCACCCAGGTCACCGTCGACACCGGTGTTCCCGTCGGCTTCGGCGTGCTGACCTGCGACACCGAGGAGCAGGCGCTGGACCGGGCCGGCCTCGAAGGGTCCAACGAGGACAAGGGGCACGAAGCGGTCACCGCCGCCGTGGCCACCGCGGCCACGCTGCGCACCGTCAGCGAACCCTGGCGCTGAGTGCCCTTTGGCGACCCCGTATTCTGAGGACCATCATGGCCAACAAAACCTTCGAAGAGCTCTTCACCGAGCTCCAGCTCAAGGCCGCCGAAGGCGACCCCGCGACCTCCCGCACCGCCGAACTGGTGGGCAAGGGCGTGCATACCATCGGCAAGAAGGTCGTCGAGGAGGCCGCCGAGGTCTGGATGGCGGCCGAGTACGAGGGCAAGGAAGCCGCCGCCGAGGAGATCTCCCAGCTGCTGTACCACGTCCAGGTGATGATGATCGCCCGCGGTATCTCGCTCGACGACGTCTACGCCCATCTCTGAGCCGACCTTCACGCCGTTCCCCGGGCCCGGCCCGGGCGACACCAGCGCGAAACCGCCCGCACACTCCCTCCGCACGAAGGAAGCCGACCCCATGCTGCGCATCGCCGTTCCCAACAAGGGTTCACTCTCCGGGCCTGCGATGGCGATGCTCCATGAGGCCGGCTACCAGCAGCGTAAGGAGTCCAAGGAACTGGTCCTGGTCGACCCTGCGAACGAGGTCGAGTTCTTCTACCTCCGCCCCCGCGACATCGCGATCTACGTCAGCTCCGGCAAGCTCGACATCGGCATCACTGGCCGCGACCTGCTGCTGGACTCCGGAGCCGACTCCGAGGAGATCCTCCAGCTCGGCTTCGCCCGCTCCACCTTCCGCTACGCCACCAAGCCCGGCACCGCGGTGGGCCCGCAGGACTTCGACGGCATGACGATCGCCACCTCCTACGAGGGCATCGTCGCCGCCCACCTCGCCGAGGCGGGCGTCAAGGCCTCCGTCGTCCACCTCGACGGCGCGGTCGAGACCGCCATCGAACTGGGCGTCGCCCAGATCATCGCCGACGTGGTGGAGACGGGCACCAGCCTGCGCAACGCCGGGCTCGAAGTGATCGGCGAGCCGATCATGACCTCCGAGGCCGTCGTCATCCGGCGCAACGGCGCCCCCGCCGACGACCCCAAGGTGCAGCAGTTCCTCCGCCGCCTCCAGGGCGTCCTGGTCGCCCGGTCCTACGTGATGATGGACTACGACTGCCGCGTCGAGCACCTGGAGCGCGCCGTCGCCCTCACTCCGGGCCTGGAGTCGCCGACCATCTCCCCGCTGCACCACGAGGGCTGGGTCGCCGTCCGCTCCATGGTCGCCGCCAAGGAGGCCCAGCGGATCATGGACGACCTGTACGAGCTCGGCGCCCGTGCCATCCTCACCACGGCCATCCACGCCTGCCGTCTCTGACGGCCCCGGCCCGCCCCGCACCCCCCGAGAGAAGACCCGATGTCCGCGCCCAGGCCCGAACAGCCCACCCTGCCGGTCACCTTCCGGCCCACCCTCACCCGGGTGGTCCTGCTGAGCACGGGCCTGGCGATGTTCCTCGTCATCACCGTCATCGCGCTGATGCTGGAGCGGCTGAACCCGGGGGAGCGGATCACCTTCGTCTTCGTCGCGGCGCTCTTCCTCGGTGTCCTGGCCCTGCTCAGCAGGCCCAGGGTCACCGCCGACGACACCGGGGTCACCGTCGTCAACCTCACCCTGACCCGCAGGCTGGCGTGGGAGGAGATCCTCCGCGTCAACCTGCGCTCCGGCGACCCCTGGGTCTTCCTCGACCTCAGCGACGGAACGAGCCTGCCCGCCCTCGGCATCCAGCCCGGCCTGGCCAAGCAGCAGGCGATCCGCGACGCCCGCGCCCTGCGCG
The DNA here is from genome assembly GCF_055583985.1 of Streptomyces sp. NPDC104313. Lineage (NCBI taxonomy): Bacteria > Bacillati > Actinomycetota > Actinomycetes > Kitasatosporales > Streptomycetaceae > Streptomyces > Streptomyces sp. NPDC104313. The sequence continues at coordinate 52,618 of NZ_JBVJMW010000016.1, read as the reverse complement.
CCCTCGCCGAGTCGCACGGCTCCGGAAGCGACGACACCCCGGGCAGCGGCTGAGCCCCTGCCCGGCGCGGGGTCTTCCTGTCCACTCCGGCGGGGCGGCGGCGCCCCGCCCCGCCCGTTCCACGGCCCCATCCCGGGCCCGCGGGGCCTCTCCTGCGACCCGAGGAGTGACTTCCCCCAGCAAGGGACGGATCCTCCGGTAGTACCTGCGCGGCCCTCCTACGGCCCGTGATCACCTTCCTCGACGCGCTGCCAACCGGCTCGTGCGGCTCCTGGGCGTCGAGCCCACCGCCGAACTGGCCTCCGCCCGAACTCCGGGAGACCTGGTCTCCCTGGCCCGGCATTCCGCCGAGGCCGGAGCCACCCGCTCGGCTTCGCCCTCGCGGTTTCGTCGGTGGTCGTCCTGCACCTGGTCATCGGCGAGATGGTCCCGAAGAACCTCGCGATGGCAGCGCCCGAGCGGACCGTGCTGTGGCTGAGCCCCGGCCTGGTCGCCTTCGCCCGGCTCTGCCGTCCGGTCACCACCGCGCTGGGCGCCTGCGCCGGCCTGGTACTGCGGCTGTTCGGCGTCGAACCGAAGGACGAGGTGGAGGCCGTCTTCACCAGCGAGCAGCTCACCCGGCTCGTGGAGGACTCCGGACAGGCCGGCCTCCTCGGACCGGAGGCGGCGACACGCCTTGAGGACGCCCCCGAAATGGGCAGCAGGCCCGTCGCCGACGTCCTGCTGGGGCTGAGGTACGGTCGCGCCGGGAGCGGACGCCCCCCGGCGCGGCGTCACACCGAACCCGGCTCCTGCTTGCCCCGGCCCACCGGGCCGCGCCCCGACAGGACCTCGCCGTACGCCTGCATCAGGTCCGCCAGCCGCAACGTCGACAGGTCCTCCCGGGTCAGCTCGCCCGGATAGCCGGAGAGCCGCAGATCACGGTAGGCGCAGCTCTTCTCGTACAGCGTCCGCAGGAAACGGCCGTTGCCCAGCTCGTCGATCCAGCCCTGGTCCACCACATGGCCGCTGATCGAGCGCAACTCGTCCACCGCCTCCTCGTCCCACACGTCGTCGTTCTCCGCGGCCAGCACGCTCCCGATCGCGGTGAGTTCGAGCGGCCGGTAGCTGGGGAAGTCGACCCGGCTGGTGAAGCGGGAGGAGAGACCCGGGTTCGTGGCGAGCAGCCGGTCCATGCCCTCCGGGTAGCCCGCGAGGATGACGACGAGATGGTTCCGGTTGTCCTCGGCCCGCTTCAGGAGGACCTGAAGCGCCTCGTCGCCGTACGCGTCGCCCTTGCTGTAACCGGAGTTGGCCAGGCTGTACGCCTCGTCGACGAACAGCACCCCGCCCAGGGCCGAGTCGATCAGCCCATTGGCCTTCACCGCCGTCTGCCCCAGGAACTCCCCGACCAGATCGGACCGTTGGGCCTCCACCAGGTGATCGCCGCCGAGCAGCCCGAGCGCGTAGAAGACCCGGCCCAGGATGCGCGCCACGGTGGTCTTGCCGGTGCCGGAGGGGCCGGAGAAGACGAAGTGACGCTTCGGCGGCTGGACCGGGAGGCCCTGCTCGGCCCGCAGCCGGGCCATGTTCAACTGCGCCGAAAGCGCTTTGACCTGCCGTTTGACCGGTTCGAGACCGACCATGCGCTCCAGCTGTGCCAGCGCCTCGGCGAGCAGGGCCGGATCGCTGGGCCCGGCCGGGAAGGACGGTGGCTTCCGGGTCTCGGTGCGGCGGACTTTCTCGACAGGGGTGGGCGGACCGGGGACCGGATCGTCGCCGAGCAGCCCCGCGTCGCTCACCGGCCAGGACTCCCGCCCGTCCACCGGATCGGCGCCGAGCAGCGCGTCGCCCTCCGGCTGCGTCGCCGTCCCCGGCACACCCGAAGCCCCCGTCCCGGACACACCCGAACCGAAACCGGTCAGGGTCACGGCGGCCAGATCCGCCGACTCGTCGTACCCGTCGCCCTCCACGAGCGCGGCGAGCCGGGCGGAGGTGTCCATGAAGGCCGGGTCGACCCGGTGTACCGCCCGGTACAGCGGCAGGGCGGCCGCGCTGCGCCCGGTGCCCTCGTGGGCCCGCGCCAGCCAGTAGCGCAGTTCCTTGCGCTGTGGCTGTTCGCTGCGGCAGCGCATCAGCGCGGCCGACAGCAAGGGCTCCGCCTGCCCGAACATCTCCAGCCGCACCCGCGCCATCCCACCGAACAGACCCGCCTCGATGCCCAGCATCGGATCGTCGACGAGCTGCTCGGTGCAGCGCACCAACTGCTCCCAGTCCTTGACCAGATAGGAGCGGCAGGCATGCAGGAACCGCACGTGCGGATCCGCGTCCACCGGTGGCAGCCCGGCCAACGCCCGGTCCAGCTCCGGCACATGACGTCCGTCCAGCCAGTGCGAGGCGTGCGCCAGCAGCAGATCGCGTCGGCTCTCCAACACCGGTTGCACCCACCATCCCAGCCAGTACCAGGAGTTGAGGGTGCGGCGGTGGCGTGTGCGCTGTTCGCCGAAGCGGTCGCGGTGCCGGTACATGCGTAACAGGGCCGTGGTGGTGTCGATGCGGAGCGCATGGAGGCCGAGCCAGCCGTCCGCCATGCCCGGATCGAACCGCACCGCGGCTCTGAACTCCTCCTCGGCCTGCGGGTAGGCGCCCATCGTGTAGGCGTCCATGCCGCGCAGCCAGGCGAGGTCGGCAGGGGCTCCAGCGCCCTGCGTGCCGATGTCCATCAGGTCCCCCACAAACCGTGCCCCCAGGATGTCCCGCCCGCACAGCATGCCCACCGGAGCGTGCTGAATCACGGCGTGGAGGAAGGGAATTGACCACACCGAGGTGCATCGTACCCGCGTAGCGGGGAGGCGACCGCTCGATGGCGACGCGTGCGGCGGTGACCCAGGGTGAGTGAATCACTCTGCGTGGACACCGGGGTAGCGGGGGAGAGCACAGGGCGAAGCCCCCGATCACGGGGGAACAACCGGGGGCTTCGCGTCCATGGGGGCTCCGAAAAGCCGCACAATGAGAACGTAAGACCAGCAAGGCCCCCCGGTCAAGCAGAGTTGGGGCACTTCCGGGCCGATTTCCTACTGCTCAGTAGGGCGGGACGCCCTGGCTACCGTGTGTCATGGTTCGGTTCACTCCTGCTGTCGCGCGGGGCCCCGTCAGCCACACGTACCCCTCCGGCAACTGGCGTACCAAAGCGTCGGCGTACGGCCGTGAGGGATCTCCGGCGAAATGCCGGGCCTCGGCGGGCATCCACCCGTCCCAGAACGCGGCGAGCCCGGTCCCGTCCCGCCGTCGGCCCCGCTCCCAGGACGCCTCCCGGTCCAGCTCCATCCAGCACAGCGCCGCCAGCCACGGGCGCATCTCGTGGCGTCCCGCGCCGACCCCCTCCACCAGCACGACCGGGGCCGGCTCCAGGGTCCGCGCCGGGCCGAAGCGGCGCTCCGTCCAGTCGTACGGGGCATAGCGGGCGCTGTCGCCTTTCGAGAGGGGTAGGAGTACCTGCTCCCGCAGCCGCCCCGCCCAGCCGAACAGCTCCTCGTGCGTGGCGAGGTCGTCCAGATGGAGGACCGGCGCACCGCCCAGCGCCACCGCGAGGCGGGCGGCGAAGGTGCTCTTGCCCGAACCGGCGTGCCCGTCGACCGCGACGAGCCGCACCGGCCCGCAGGAAGGGGGCAGCGAGGAGAGCTCATCGGCGTGGCGGGCCAGGTCGTCCATGGCTCCAGGGTACGTTCCGGCACGAAGGCACCCGGGGGCCACCGCAGGTCACGCCAGTGGTCCAGACCCATATTGGTCCGGCGGCGACTGCCGAACCGCTGGCCCGATCCGGCCGCGAACCGGGATAGTTGGCGCACCGCACGGCACCCGCAGACCACCTTCCGCATCCGACCGGGGGTCACGACCATGACCAGTCCGACTTCGCGCAGGACCGTTCTGACCGCCGCGCTCGCAGCGGCGGCTGCCGCCGGCACGGTGGGCTCCGCCGCGTCCGCCGCCCCGTCCTCGCCCGCCGACCCCTCCGCCGCCCCGGAGTCCCTCGTGGACAACCGTTTCTGGCACACCCGCACCGACTGGCGCCGCGGCACGGGCGACGGAACCCGGGTGCTTCCGGGGCCCCGGCCCGGCGTCGTGATCGCCGTCCCGGCCGGACGCACCGACTACACCGACCCGCACACCGGCACTACGGCGGCCTGGGACTACGCCACCTGGACCTCCTCCGTGCACCGCTCCGCCGTCCCCGCCACCGAGGTGATCGCCTCCTGGAACGCCCGCACCCCGGCCGGCACCTGGATCCAGGTCGAGCTGAGCGGCGTCTACGCGGACGGCACCGCGACGCCCTGGTTCGTGATGGGCCGCTGGGCGGCGGGCGACGGCGACATCCGCCGTACGTCCCTCGACGGCCAAGGCGATCCGTACGGCTCGGTGTGGACGGACACCTTCTCGGTGGACGACCCCGCGAGCGGCGTCCGCCTGGTCTCCTACCGGTTGCGGCTCACGCTGTACCGCACCCCGGGCAGCCGCCTCACCCCGACCGTCTGGCGGGTCGGCGCGATGGCCTCCGACGTGCCCGACCGCTTCACCGTGCCCGCGAGCACCCCCGCGCTCGCCCGCGAACTGCCCGTGCCCCGCTACTCGCAGAACATCCACATCGGGCAGTACCCCGAGTACGACAACGGCGGCGAGGCGTGGTGCAGCCCCACCTCCTCACAGATGATCATCGAGCACTGGGGCCGCCGCCCCACCGCGGAGGACCTGGCCTGGGTCAAGCCCGGCCTGCCCGACCCCCAGGTCTGCCACGCCGCCCGCCAGACCTATGACCACCAGTACGAGGGCTGCGGCAACTGGCCGTTCAACGCCGCCTACGCCGCCACGTACCGCGACCTGAACGCCGTCGTCACCCGGCTCGGTTCGCTCACCGACGTGGAGCGGCTGATCCGCGCGGGTATCCCCGTCATCACCTCCCAGTCCTTCCTGAAGGAGGAACTGACCGGCGCCGGATACGGGACGGCCGGCCACCTGATGACGGTCATCGGCTTCACCCCCGAGGGCGACGTCATCGCCAACGACCCCGCGTCCCCCGACAACGACGCGGTACGCCGGGTCTACCGGCGGCGCGAATGGGAGGACATCTGGCTCCGCACCAAGCGCTACGACGCGAACGGCAATGTCAGGAGCGGTACGGGTGGGGTCTGCTACGTGTACTGGCTGACCCGGACGACGCCGTCCCAGTGGCGCGTACTGAGGTCGCTGGGGCTGGTCTGAGCGGGTGGGTGCGGGGCAGGGCACGCGAAAGGGCGGGGCGCCGCCCGGCACCCCGCCCGTTCCGTCCGTCGACCCGTGAACGCCAGCGGATCGCCTTGATCGGTTCGCCGTTCCCGGTGTCACCGCTCAGCTCCCAGAAGAACGTGCCTCCCAGGGCCTGTTCGTTCTTGTAGTTCATCTTGGTGCCGATGGTCTCCGGGGTGTCGAAGCTCCACCAGTCGGTGCAGCAGTGCGCGTACGCCGTACCGGTCACCTTGCGCGTGGCGGGGCAGCTGTTCTTGAGGACCCGGTAGTCCTCGATGCCCGCTGCGTACGTACCCGCCGCCGCACCGGTCGCGCTGCCGCCCGGCTCGGACCGGGTGACGCCGGTCCAGCCTCGGCCGGAGAAGCCGATGCCCAGCAGCGGCTTCTCCGGTGGGATGCCCAGCGCCTTCAGCTTGGAGATCGCGGCGTCGGAGTTGAAGCCCTCCGTGGGGATGCCCGGGCAGGAGGTCAGCGGGGAGTGCGGTGCCGTCGGCCCCTTCGCCTCCCAGGCGCCGAAGAAGTCGTACGTCATCGGCAGGTACCGGTCGAGGTGCTTCGCCGCCCCCGCGGGCCGCCGTACAGGCGGCCCGGGCGAGCGCCCGGAGCCGGGCGCGGGGGCGGTGCGGTTTGAGCGTCGTGGCTCCTCGTGGGGGATGGCTGGTGCGTGGGGGGTGCGGGCCGGACTGCGGGCGAGAGCATCTGTTTGACATAAACACGATATGTGTGCGGTGGAACCGTAGGAGGACTGGACCAGTTGGGTCGATGGTTCGGACCAATTCACCGGCGGTCACGGCCCCTGCGGGCCTTCCGGCCTGCGCGGTCGCCCCCGTGACGGGAGGCATTCGATCGGGCATACTCAACCCGCCACAGCCGATGACCGTGCCACCCGTGACCCGGGAGGTCAGGATCGGCGGGGCAGTCCGTTCTTCCCGGGTCACTTCACGGGAGATCACCCGGCGGCGCCTCTCCGACCCCGAGCGCGCGACCGCCGCAACGCCTGACAGGGAGGAGAGCGCCGTCATGTCCGACCGTGCCCCGCAGCCGGTGGAACGCCGTCTGCCGACCGAGGAGTCCCGGCAGCTCGTCGCGCTCGTCCGCGACATCGTGTCGAAGGAGATCGCTCCCCGGGCGGCCGAGGAGGAGGAAGCGGGCGTCTTCCCCCGCGAGGTCTTCGCCCTCCTGTCCGAGGCCGGACTCCTGGGACTGCCGTACGACTCCGCCCACGGCGGAGGTGACCAGCCCTACGAGGTCTACCTCCAGGTCCTGGAGGAACTGGCCGCGGCCCGGCTCACCGTCGGTCTCGGCGTCAGCGTCCACTCCCTCGCCTGCCACGCCCTGGCCGGATACGGCACCGACGAGCAGCGGGCCGCCCACCTGACGGCCATGCTCTCCGGCGGCCTGCTGGGCGCCTACTGCCTCTCCGAACCCGCTTCCGGCTCCGACGCCGCCTCCCTGCGGACCAAGGCCGTGCGTGACGGGGACGAGTGGGTCATCACCGGCACCAAGGCGTGGATCACCCACGGCGGCGTCGCCGACTTCTGCACCGTGCTCGCCCGCACCGGCGTCGAGGGCCCCCGCGGCATCACGGCCTTCCTCGTCCCCGGCGACGCCGAGGGGCTGAACGCCGCTCTCCCCGAGAAGAAGATGGGGATGAAGGGCTCACCGACGGCCCAGCTCCACTTCGACGGCGTACGGGTAGGCGACGACCGGCGCATCGGCGAGGAGGGACAGGGCTTCGCCATCGCCCTGTCCGCGCTCGACTCCGGGCGCCTCGGCATCGCGGCCTGTGCCGTCGGCCTCGCCCAGGCGGCCCTGGACGAGGCCGTCCGGTACGCCACCGACCGGCGGCAGTTCGGCCGCCCCGTCGCGGACTTCCAGGGGCTGCGGTTCATGCTCGCCGACATGGCCACCCAGATCGAGGCCGGCCGGGCGCTGTATCTGGCGGCGGCGCGGCTGCGGGACGCGGGGGAGCCCTTCTCCCGGCAGGCCGCCATGGCGAAGTTGTTCTGCACGGACGCGGCCATGCGGGTGACCACCGACGCCGTCCAAGTGCTCGGCGGATACGGCTACACGCTCGACTTCCCGGTCGAACGGCTGATGCGCGAGGCGAAGGTGCTCCAGATCGTGGAGGGCACCAATCAGATCCAGCGCATCGTCATCGCGCGCCACCTCGCGGGTCCCGAGTCGCGCTGAACCGCAGCGGCGCCTCGGGCCAGGGGGCAGTGCCGCGGCCTTGCGCCACTCCGGGCGGCCCGGCAGGGTGCGGCCGTCCCACTCCCACTGCCTGAGCGGCGCGCTGTGGATCGGCGGGTCCACGGGGCGCCCAGGGGTGAGGTCCCCGTGGAGCGGGGCAGCTGTTGTGCGGGTGTGCCCGGCCGCGGAACCGATTCTTCGGAGGCGGGTGCGGCGAGACGGCGGCGACCCGGACCGACTGTTGAGCGCAGCGTGGTCATACGGGGCCGACGTGGCAGGGCGGGCCGGGGTCACTGCCACGCCGATTCGAGCTCCCGTTCGCGGATGCCCGCCCCCTGCCGCCCGCGTCAGAGAGACGCGGGACCGCTCGGGCACCACGGCGGCCGGGCCGCCGTGGTGCCGGGCAGGGCGTACGGCGTACGGTCAGGCGGCGTCGCGCCGCATCACCGGCGCGCGCAGGGGACGGGAGCCGGGTCCGACGGCGTGCGAGAAGGGCTGCATCCGCCAGTCGAGTCCCTGGGGGAGGGTCAACAGGAGCCCCGCCTCCTGCTCCTGGAGCTCCAGCGTCTCGTCCGCGGGCCGGGCGTCGCTCACGTCGCGGCCGGTTCCGGCGCAGCCGGTGAGGACGAAGGGATTCCATGGCGTGGGGCACCGGGCGTGCTCCGGCAGGACGTCCTCGTCGGCCAGCAGCGCGATGGGCTGGGCGCAGTCCGGGCAGATCACCCGGACCATCTCGAACATGTCGTACGCGTCGGCGCTACCGTCGTCGTCCGGATCAACAGGCTCCGGTTCGGTACGTTCGGTGAGCTTCAGGCTGTGCATGGAATTCCCCCCTCGGGTGGGCCGACAAGGCGCCACGGCCTCGACCACAGCAAGCACTTCCCGCCGCGCATCGCCGATAACCGCGGGGTGGCCCGCTACCGACCCATGAACCTGTGGCATTCGTCACATGCGGCCCCGCCGGTGCCGATCCGTGACCCGCGCGACTGGGCCGAGCGGTGCCCGGGGCCATAGGTTGATCCACATGGAGGAGCTGGACCGTCAGATCGTTGAGTTGCTCGTCAAGGACGGGCGGATGAGCTACACCGACCTGGGCAAGGCCACGGGCCTGTCCACTTCGGCGGTTCATCAGCGTGTCCGCCGACTGGAGCAGCGCGGGGTGATCCGCGGCTATGCCGCGGTCGTCGACCCCGAGGCCGTCGGGCTGCCCATCACCGCGTTCATCTCGGTGAAGCCGTTCGACCCGAGCGCACCCGACGACATCGCCGAACGGCTCGCCGGGGTGCCCGAACTGGAGGCCTGCCACAGCGTCGCCGGGGACGAGAACTACATCCTGAAGGTGCGCGTGGCGACCCCGCTGGAGCTGGAACACCTGCTCACCCGGATCCGCACGCTCGCCGGCGTGTCCACCCGGACCACCGTCGTCCTGTCCACCCCGTACGAGGCCCGGCCCCCGCGTATCTGAGCGGCGGACCGCCCGCTCCGGAGGGGGCCGGGGGCCTGGCGGCGGCCGACAGGCGCGAGACTGGTCCCATGAGCCAGAGCACCGCCCCCCAGAGCGCCCCCGAACACCGCACCGTGCTGTTGCGCGGCGGAGACGTCCACAGCCCCGCCGACCCGTTCGCCACCGCGATGGTCGTCGAACGCGGACATGTCGCCTGGGTGGGGTCCGAGGGGGCCGCCGACGCCTTCGCGAGCGGCGTGGACGAGGTGGTCGACCTCGAAGGCGCCCTGGTCACTCCGGCGTTCACCGACTCCCATGTGCACACCACCGCCACCGGCCTGGCCCTGACGGGGCTCGACCTCTCCGGCGCCCGCAAGCTGTCCGAGGCCCTCGGCCTCGTCCGCACGTTCGCGAACGGGCGCCCCGCCGGGGACGTTCTGCTCGGACACGGCTGGGACGCCGCCCGCTGGCCCGAGCGGCGGCACCCCTCGCGCGCCGAACTCGACGAGGCGGCCGGCGGCCGGGCTCTGTACCTGCCGCGGATCGACGTGCACTCCGCGGTCGTCACGACGGCCCTGCTCGACCTCGTCCCCGGCGTCACCGCGATGACCGGCTACCACCCCGACGCGCCACTCACCGGCGACGCCCACCACGCGGTACGGGCCGCCGCCCACAGCGCCCTCCCGGCCGCCCAGCGGGCCGCCGCGCAGCGGGCCGCCCTCGACCACGCCGCCTCCCTCGGCATCGGCAGCGTGCATGAGTGCGGGGGCCCGGAGATCTCCGACGAGGAGGACTTCACCACCCTCCTCGCCCTCGCCGCCGAGCGGCCGGGACCGCGCGTCCTCGGCCTCTGGGCCGAGGAGATCGCCGACGGGAGGGACGCCCGGCGCATCCGCGAGCTGGGCGCGATCGGCGCCGCCGGCGACCTGTTCGTCGACGGTTCCCTCGGCTCGCACACCGCCTGCCTGCACCGGCCCTACGCGGACGACCCGCACACCGGCACCGCCCACCTGGACGCCGCCCGGATCGCCGCCCATGTCACCGCCTGCACCGAGGCGGGCCTCCAGGCGGGCTTCCACGCCATCGGCGACGCCGCGGTCACCGCCGTGGTGGACGGGATCAGAGCCGCCGCGAGGACGCTGGGCCTCGAACGGATCCGGGCCGCCCGTCACCGCGTGGAACACGCCGAGATGCTCACCCCCGAGACGATCGCCGCCTTCGCGGAACTGGGCCTCACCGCTTCCGTCCAGCCTGCCTTCGACGCCGCCTGGGGCGGTCCGGAGGGGATGTACGCCGAGCGTCTCGGCGCGGAGCGGGCCGCCACCCTCAACCCGTACGCGGCGCTGCTGCGTGCCGGAGTGCCGCTGGCCTTCGGCTCCGACAGCCCGGTCACCCCGCTCGACCCCTGGGGCACCGTGCGGGCCGCCGCCCACCACCGCACCCCCGAGCACCGCATCTCGGTCCGCGCCGGGTTCACCGCGCACACCCGTGGCGGCTGGCGGGCCGTCGGCCGCGACGACGCGGGCCTCCTGGTGCCCGGCGCCCCGGCCGACTACGCGGTCTGGCGCACCGCCGAACTGCTGGTCCAGGCCCCCGACGACCGGGTCGCCCGATGGTCCACCGACCCCCGGTCCGGCACGCCCGGCCTGCCGGATCTCACCCCTGGGGCCGACCTTCCCGTCTGCCTGCGGACCGTGGTCTTCGGACAAACTGTCTACGTGCGACCGAACGAGTGACGTCGGGACATTTCGTACCGCCGATCGATGGCCTGATCGCTGGGCCGCGACCTGCGGCCCTTCCGCACTGACCAGGCAATATCGGAAAAAGTCGCAGGTCGCACGGGTGTTGACAGAAAGCGCCCACGGGCCGGTAGGTTCGGCCGGGTCCACCACAGGACGTCCGTCCGGTTAAACCTTCACGCAGTCGTCGAACGCCGCTGAGTCATGAGGTGGTGTGCCGCACCGGCCCACCACCGCCGACAGCCAGGTTCAGCGCCCGCGCCTCGGGGGCGAGGGAAGGTTTCAGCCGGACGGAGGGTGGGACCCGGGTGGGGCCCGGACGTTCAGTAGACAACGGCTTTCGGTCGACCCGCAGCCAGCGGGCCCCAGGTCGGCCCGAAGGGCGCCGGGCCCCGATCCGAAGTTCCGACGTTTCTCCCAGGGGGTCCCGCCGTGTCGGGGCCCGTGTTCTGTCCGCAGTTCCACGGGTCTGTCCGCGCCACGCCACATGCCCGCGCGACCGCGTCGAAGTCCGACGGCGGTGCGCTGGATATGGTGTCCTCCTGTGTACGGACTCTAAGGGGCAGTAGTGAACGACGGCGGTCAGAGGCAGTTCGGCCCGCTCGGCAAGGTTCTGGTGATCATCCCGACCTACAACGAGGTCGAGAACATCGGGCCGATCGTCGACCGGGTGCGCACCGCCGTTCCGGATGCCGACATCCTGGTGGCCGATGACAACAGCCCCGACGGCACCGGCAAGGCGGCCGACGAGATCGCCGCGGCCGACGACCGGGTCCATGTTCTGCACCGCAAGGGCAAGGAAGGGCTCGGCGCCGCCTACCTCGCGGGCTTCGCCTGGGGCTCCGAGCACGGCTACGGCGTGCTCGTCGAGATGGACGCGGACGGCTCCCACCAGCCCGAGGAGCTGCCCCGGCTGCTCACCGCGCTCAAGGGCGCCGACCTGGTCCTCGGATCCCGCTGGGTGCCGGGCGGCCGTGTGGTCAACTGGCCCAAGAGCCGTGAGGTGATCTCGCGCGGTGGCAGCCTCTACTCCCGGCTCGCCCTCGGTCTCTCCGTCCGGGACGTCACCGGCGGTTACCGCGCCTTCCGCACCGGGACGCTCGACGGCCTCGGGCTGGGAGAGGTCGCCTCGCAGGGCTACTGCTTCCAGGTGGATCTCGCGCGCCGCGCGGTCGAGGCGGGCTATCACGTGGTCGAGGTCCCCATCACCTTCGTCGACCGGGAGATCGGCGACTCCAAGATGAGCCGGGACATCCTCGTCGAGGCGCTGTGGCGGGTCACCGGCTGGGGTATCACCTCCCGGGCGAACAAGGTCCTGGGCCGCAAGACCCTCTGACGCTCCTGACCGGAGAACGAGGCCGCTCCGGTCCGGACCGGCGAACGAGGGCACCGCCCGACCGGCTTCGTGATCACCCCCTTTACGCCGCTTGCACTCCCGCACAGGCACACTGGGGACATGACGACCGGCACTCCGCCCCCGACCCGTCCCCGGCGCTCGCGCGCCCGTAGATTCCTGCCGCCGGCCCTGGCCGCCTGGCTGGTCCTGGAGATCTGGCTCCTGACCCTGGTCGCCTCGGCCGCGGGCGGCCTCATCGTCCTGCTGATCCTGGTGGCCGGGGCCGTGCTCGGCGCCGTGGTCATCAAGAGCGCCGGCCGGCGCGCCTTCAAGAACCTGACCGAGACTCTCCAGCAGATGCCGGGCCGGCCCGGTGCTCCCGTCATGCCGCCGGCCGCCCCCGCGGGCGGCAAGAGCTCCCGGGGCAACGGGCTGCTGATGCTGGGCGGACTGCTGATCCTGATCCCCGGTCTGATCTCGGACGCGGCCGGACTGATCCTGCTGGTGCCGCCGGTGCGCACTATGATCAGCCGGTACGCGGAGCGCTCGCTGGAACGCCGTATGCGGTCCGCGACGCCGGGGGGCCTCTCGGACGCCTTTCAGCAGGCCAGGATGGGCCGGACGGACGGGAAGGTCGTCCAGGGCGAGGTCATCCGCGAGGACGGCTCCCAGGCGCCCTCCGGGCCCGACGGCGACCCCCGGGACCCCCGCCCGCCTCTCGCGCCCTGACAGGCGGCTCCTGTCAGGGCGCGAACGGGGAGTCGTCCCCGTCAGAGCCGTCCCACTCCAGGGCGCATCCCTTCAGGTCTTATCCCTTCAGGGCCGTGTCATCGGGCGAATGCCTCGGTCCATGCCGAAGAGCCGCGGGGGGGGGGGGGGGCGGGGGGGGGGGGGGGGCGGGCCCGGGGGGGGGGGGGGGGGGTGGGGGGGTGGGGGGGGGGGGGGGGGCCCGCGGGGGGGGGG
>NZ_JBVJMW010000016.1:0-39676 GCF_055583985.1 Streptomyces sp. NPDC104313 | reverse complement strand
ACCCCGACCCCGACGGAGCCGACCCCCCCGCCGCCCCCCCCCCCCCCCCCACCCCCCCCCACCCCCCCCCCCCCCCCCCCCCCGCGGCTCTTGGTGCTGTGCTTCTGTGCGGTGTTACGCGGTCAGGCAGACTTCCTGCTGTCCCGCGGGTGCACGGCGATGTTCATGGCTCCGGAGCGCAGAACCGCCAGCCTCTCGGCCAGCACCTCCTCCAGCTCCTCGCGGGTGCGCCGCTCCATGAGCATGTCCCAGTGCGTGCGCGCCGGCTTGCCCTTCTTCTCTTCGGGGCCATCCCCGTCCACCAGGAGTGCCTGGGCGCCGCACGCCTTGCACTCCCACTCCGGCGGAATCTCTGCCTCTACCGAGAACGGCATCTCGAATCGATGTCCGTTCTGGCATGCGTACTCCACCGCCTGGCGCGGGGCCAGATCGATGCCGCGGTCCGTCTCGTAGCTGGTAACCACAAGTCGCGTGCCGCGGAGAGCTCGCTCACTCATGAATCGTGCCTCCCGGGCTTGTCGCCCACAGGACAAAATGTCGCTGTCGTCGTCATCCGGTCAACGTCCGGTCGGCGGTAAAGATTCCCGTTGCCGGTCACGCGTCGCCCGTCGTGCCGCTGCCTTGTCTGGGTTGAGTACCCGCCCATGCCCGGTTTGTCACCTCTGGTGGATGTTGTCACTCAACGGTTGAGCTGCTTCCACTGGAAGTAACGGTCCTCCGGGCAGGCCAAAGACGTATACTACCGCCCTTTGACTTCAACGTCTAAATCCGTTCCGGCACGGGGTTGCCCGCGGCTTCCACCGCACGCCTCACCGGGACCCGCGCGAGCAGCGCCGCGCCGAGCGCGAAGAACACGATCAGCGAGATGATCGCGTCCCGGTAGCTGCCGGTCAGCTGGTACGCCAGGCCGAACACCAGGGGCCCCAGCCAGCTCAGTCCGCGGTCGCTCAACTCGTACGCGGAGAAGTACTCCGCCTCCTTGCCGCGCGGTACCAGATGCGAGAACAGCGACCGCGACAGGGCCTGGCTGCCGCCCAGTACCAAGCCGATCGCCGCGGCCAGAAGGAAGAAGAACGCCGGAGCGTCGGCGGGCAGCAGATAGGCGGAGATCAGAATGAGGGTCCAGATCACCAGCGATCCCACAATGGTGCGCTTCGCGCCGTGCGTCCGGGCGAGCCGCCCCATGCCGAGCGCCCCCGCCACCGCCAGGATCTGCACCAGCAGCACAGCGACGATCAGCGTCGTCTGATCCAGGCCCAGCTCCTGGGAGCCGTACAGCGAGGCCTGCGAGATCACCGTCTGGATCCCGTCGTTGTAGATGAGGTAGGCCAGCAGGAAGGAGAGTGTCAGCGGGTGTCGCCGCATGTCGCGCAGGGTTGCCCTCAGCTGCTGCCACCCGGATCCGACCGCGCCCTCGCCGCCCGGCGGGATCCGGCGGTCGCGCAGCCGGCGCAGCGGCACGAGGGTGAACGCGCCCCACCACACACCGGCCGACGCGAGGCAGATCCGCACCGCCTCGGAATCCGACAGGCCGAAGGACTCGTGGCCGGTGTACAGGATCAGGTTGAGGACCAGGACGATGGCGCCCGAGGTGTAGCCGAAGGCCCAGCCGCGCGAGGAGACCGCGTCGCGCTCCTCCGGCCCGGCGATCTGCGGCAGATAGGCGTTGTACAGGACCATCGACACGGAGATCGAGGCGTTCGCCACGATCAGCAGGAACGCGCCCAGCAGATAGCGGTGACCGTCCAGGAAGAACATCCCCGCCGTCGCCGCGGCCCCCGTGTAGGCGGCCGCCGCCAGCAGCGGCTTCTTGCGACCCGTACGGTCCGCCGCCGCGCCCACGAGGGGCATCAGCACGACGGCCACCACGATGGACGCCGAGACGGAGTACGCGAACAGCGAGCCCGCGCGCACGGGTATGCCCAGCGGGTGCACGAACCCTTCGGGATCCGCCGCCGCCTTGGCGATCTCCGTCAGATACGGACCCAGGAAGACGGTCAGCACGCTGGTGGAGTAGACGGAGCACGCGAAGTCGTAGAAGTACCAGCCGTGCTGCTCGCGCCTGCGGGCGGCCGCCGTCCCGCCGTCCGGCGGCCGCCCGGACGGATCGGCCTTCCCTGTGGTCCCGGTGCTCACGCCGCGTCCCCTCGGTCATCCCCTGCGGACGCGGACGTACCGGGCGTCAGGACCAGGCCCCCCGCTCGCTCAGCACCGTACGCAGCGTCTCGATGTGATCGGTCATGATGCCATCCACGCCGAGGTCCAGGAGCGCCGCCATCCGCTCCGGTTCGTTCACCGTCCAGACGTGCACCTGGAGCCCGAGCGCGTGCACCGTGCGGACGAAGCGGGCGTCCACCACCGGGATGCCGCCCTGCCGTTCCGGGACCTGGGCGCAGACGGCGCCCGCGCGCAGCGGCGAGGGAAGCCCGTACGAACGCAGACGCAGCGCCAGGACCCCGCGCACCCCGTACGACGTGGCCAGGCGGGGGCCTGCCAGGCGGTGGGCGCGGGCCACCCGGGCCTCCGAGAACGAGCCGACGCATACCCGGTCCCAGGCGTCGGTGCGGCGGATCAGGCCGAGCAGGGGCTTCAGCGCCGATTCGGCCTTCAGGTCCACGTTCCAGCGGGCCTCCGGGAACTCCTCCAGCAGCTCCTCGAGGAGCGGGAGCGGTTCGCTGCCCCCGACCCGGGCCCGGCGCACCTCGCTCCAGGGCAGTGCGGAGATCCGGCCCCGGGCGTCGGTGACCCGGTCCAGCGTCGCGTCGTGGAAGGCGACCAGCCGGCCGTCCGCCGTGGTGTGCACATCGGTCTCGAAGTAGCGGTAGCCCGCGTCGGACGCCCGGCGGAAGGCGGTCGCGGTGTTCTCCACGCCGTCCGCCGCCCCGCCGCGATGGGCGAAGGCGATCGGCGTCGGATGGTCCAGATAGGGGTGGCTCGGATTCACTGCGGCAGTATGGCCTGCCCGGATGCCGGGTCGGCAACGGGCCCGGAACCGGCGGGCGGCGCGGTGGTGGACGGCTCGCCCGAGGCGACGGTGACACCGGTCCCGGCCGGTTCGGGGAGCGCGAACATCCGCAGGAAGAGCTGGGCCAGCGGGCCGATGGCCAGCGCGTACAGCACGGTGCCCGCCCCCAGCGACCCGCCCAGCAGGAATCCCGTCACCACGACCGCCACCTCGATCGCCGTACGGACCAGCCGGATGGAACGCCCGGTGACCCGGTTCAGCCCGGTCATCAGCCCGTCGCGCGGCCCCGGCCCGAACAGGGCCGCGATGTACAGCCCGGTCGCCACCCCGTTGAGCGCGATGCCCAGGACCATCACGGGAACGCGGAACCCGAGACCGTCCAGGTCGCCGACCACGGCGAGCGTCCCGTCCATCGCGAGCCCCACCACGAAGACGTTCGAGACCGTGCCGAGCCCCGGCCGCTGGCGCAGCGGGATCCACAGCAGCAGCACCACCGCGCCGATGATGATCGACACCACGCCGATCGACAGACCGGTCAGCTCCGCGAGGCCCTGGTGCAGCACACCCCACGGCTCCAGGCCCAGTTCGGCCCGGACCAGGAGGGCGGAACTCGCCCCGTACAGCGTCAGGCCGACGTACAGCTGGACCAGTCGCCGGGTGAGATGGGTGGTGCTCCGGCCGGTGGTCCTGGCCACGTTGTGCCCCCTGCTGTAGTGATAGTGGACTGCTTCATGCCACTCTGTGGCAGGGGATCGGTCACCAACTATGGCCAATTCGATGAAGGTGGACTGATTTTGATGGCGCAGTGGACATCGACTGTGGGAGCGGCCCAGCTCGCCCGGCAGCTCCGGTCGCAACAGGCCCGGCCCACCGGACCGGGCGGCCGCAAGCCGCCCGCCTACCGCGCGCTCGCCGACGGTGTGCGGCTGCTCGTCCTGGAGGGCCGGGTCCCGGTCGCCGCCCGGCTCCCCGCCGAACGCGAACTGGCGCTCGCCCTGGCCGTCAGCCGTACGACCGTCGCGGCCGCCTACGAGGCGCTGCGCGCCGAGGGCTTCCTGGAGTCCCGGCGCGGCGCCGGTAGCTGGACCGCCGTCCCGGCCGGAAACCCGCTGCCCGCCCGCGGCCTCGAACCGCTGCCGCCGGAGTCGCTCGGCTCGATGATCGACCTGGGCTGCGCGGCCCTGCCCGCGCCCGAGCCCTGGCTGACCCGCGCCGTCCAGGGGGCGCTGGAGGAGCTGCCGCCGTACGCCCACACGCACGGTGACTACCCGGCCGGACTGCCCGCCCTCCGGCAGATGATCGCCGACCGCTACACCGCGCTCGGCATCCCGACCATGCCCGAACAGATCATGGTCACCACCGGCGCGATGGGCGCCATCGACGCGATCTGTCACCTCTTCGCGGGCCGCGGCGAACGGATCGCGGTCGAGTCCCCCAGTTACGCCAACATCCTTCAGCTGATGCGCGAGACGGGCGCCCGCCTCGTTCCGGTCGCGATGGAGGAGGGGCTCGACGGCTGGGACATGAACCGCTGGCGTCAGGTGCTGCGGGACGCCGCGCCCCGGCTCGCCTATGTGGTGGCCGACTTCCACAACCCCACCGGCGCGCTCGCCGACGAGCAGCAGCGCCGGGACCTGGTGGACGCGGCCCGGTCCGCCGGAACGGTCCTGGTCGTCGACGAGACCATGAACGAACTCCGCCTGGACGCCGACATCGACATGCCGCGCCGCGTCTGCGCCTTCGATCCGGCGGGCAGCACGGTCCTGACCGTCGGATCGGCGAGCAAGGCCTTCTGGGCCGGAATGCGCATCGGCTGGGTGCGCGCGGCCCCCGACGTCATCCGCAGCCTGGTCGCCGCCCGCGCCTACGCCGACATGGGCACCCCCGTCCTGGAACAGCTCGCGATCAACTGGCTCATGGGCACGGGAGGCTGGGAGCAGGCCGTAGAGGTCCGGCGGAGCCAGGCGCGGGAGAACCGGGACTCCCTGGTCGCGGCGGTGCGCCGGGAACTGCCGGACTGGGAGTTCGCCGTGCCGCGCGGCGGTCTGACGCTGTGGGTACGCACCGGGGGCCTCTCCGGATCACGGCTGGCGGTGGCGGGCGAACGGGTCGGTGTCCGGGTGCCGTCGGGCCCCCGCTTCGGGGTCGACGGGGCCTTCGAGGGATACGTACGGCTGCCGTTCACGGTCAGCGGGCCGGTCGCCGACGAGGCGGCCGTACGGCTGGCCGCGGCGGCCGACCTCGTGCGCTCCGGGGCGGGTGCGGGTGCCGACGCCCCGCGCAGCTTCGTGGCCTGAGGTCTTCCGGGCCCTCGCGGAGCGGCAAACGCCCGCGGGCGGGAAGCGGACCGCCGACGGTCCGCTTCCCGCCCGCGGCGGCGTGTCGGTGCTCCCCGCTCAGCTCTCGGCGCCCGCCGCCCGCGCCTGTGCCAGCGGCTCGGACGGCCCGGCCTCGGCGGCCATCGCCTCGACCGGGACGGCCTCCACCGGGCGGGCCGCGCCTTCCACCGCCACGGGGAACCGCTCCGTCGCGGGCCCCTCGCCGGCGGGCTCCCTCCTCGGAGCCTCCTCCATCGGGGGGTACCGGTCGGGCAGCAGGCCGAGCACCGCCTGCCGGTGCGTTTCGCCGGTGGTGTCGTCGTACGGGTCCGGAGTGGCGGGCACCTGGAGCCGCAGGACCGGGCCCGCGCCGAGGCGGACGTAACCGCGTCCCGGGGGGACCTCGGGCGGCGGAGTGGTGTGCGGTTCGGCGCCGAGGACGGCCTCGATCTGCTCACGGCAGGCCGGCCCGAGGACCACGCGGGCGCGGGTGTGGGTCCGTACGGTCTCGGTGAGGGTGTCCAGCGTGTCGAACTGCTCGGCCAGCACGACCGTGACCTGGGCGGCCCTGCCGTGCCGCAGCGGGATCCGGAGCAGCTCCAGTGGGTCGGGCCTGCCGTCCGCCGCCGCGAGATGCCCCAGGGCGCCGGGGCGGTCCAGCAGGATCCACAGCGGGCGCCGGATGTCGTCCGGCACCCGGTGGCCGCTCTGCCGGGCCCGGTTGGCGGCGATCAGCCGGCGCTCCGTCTCGTGCGCCGCCCACTCCAGCGTGGCCAGCGCCCCGCCGAGGCCGGACTCCACGGCGAGGACGCCGCTGCGCCCGGCGAGGGCGCCGTACTCACCGGTGCCGCTGCCGTCGACGACGATGACGTCGCCGTCCCGGAGGGCCTGGAGGGCGATCGAGCGGACCAGGGTCGTGATGCCGCCGCCGGGCTGTCCGACGGCCAGCAGGTGCGGTTCGGTGGAACGGCCGCCGGTCCGCCAGACCACGGGCGAGGCGTCCACCGTCAGGTCGCCGTCGCGCACGGGGACGGTGCGCGAGACGGCGTCCGGGTCGGTGAAGCCGAGCACCGTCTCGCCGGGGGCGGTCACGAAGCGCTGGGCGGTGATCGTCGTGGGGAGCGCGTCCAGCACGGTCATGACGAGACGGTTGGCCTCCTCGTCCCAGCCGAAGTGGTACTCGCGGCCCCGGCCGGACTTGGTGTGGAGCAACTGCTCGATCCGGGAGCGGGCGGCCGCCTCGCCGTCCGTGAAGTACGCGGGGTAGGAGACCCGCAGGCGGGTGAGCCGCCCGTCGGCGTCGAAGGCGTACCCGTCGAAGGCCTTCGCCCAGTCGCCGCCGTGGGCGAACAGCGGATCGGGGTCCTCCGCCGTCGAGAAGTACGGCACGAGCGCCTCGTACAGCGACCGCAGGCGCGCGGTCTCCGCGTCGTCGGGCCCGGTTCTCACCGGGGTCCGCTCCCGCCCCTTCCACGCGGCAGCGCCCATCACCGTGATCAGGGCTGTGATCGGCCCGTAGGGGACGAGCGCCACCACCAGCACGCAGGCCACGCCGAGGAACAGCTGGGGACCACGCCGCTCCTTGGGCGTCGCGACCCACTTCCGCCGGCCGGACACGGCCAGCAGTCGCAGTCCGCGGACCACGGTGATCAGCGGATGGAGGACATCGGTGGCACTGTCGGCGGCCGTGCGCGCGATCTCTCTGCCGCGAGTGATCGAAGCGCTGCCGCTGCTCAGAATGCGGGGGAGTGGTCGCCGGGCCACGTCGGTCTCCTGAAGGGGTGGGAGCGGTTGCGGAGCGTCAGAACTTGATCCCGCCCAGCAGGCCGGCGAGGCTCGCCCCGCCCGCCGTGATGCTCGGTGCGATGGCGGTGCCGGCCAGGTAGAAGCCGAACAGGGCGCAGACGATGGCGTGGGAGGCCTTGAGCCCGTCCTTCTTGAAGAACAGGAAGACGACGATGGCGAGCAGTACCACGCCCGAGATGGAAAGGATCATGATCGGTTCTCTCCTGGTTGAGGGGGACAGTCACCATGAGTCCTTCCAGGATCACGAGAAGTATCTATATGATAAAAGGTGCAATCGGGTGAATATTCCCCGCTTTCACTTGACCGGCCCACAGAAGTCGGCTCCCGGGGAGCGGCATCACCTCGTCCGTGCCGGGCAGGATCAGCCGCGGTGATCCCTTGCCGTATCCGGGCCGGGTCATGTCGGTCCGGGAGCAGTACCCTGTCGATTCACTCGTACGGTCCCGTGCCGTACTCCCCACCAGGTCAACCGCGGCGGTGACAGCCGTGACAGCAGTCAAGGAAGGCGGTCCGTCCGATGAGCGAAACCCCTGATCCCGAGGTGGTCGAGCTGGCGACCAAGGTCTTCGACCTGGCCCGCACCGGCGACACCGAGGCGCTCACCGCGTACGTCGAGGCCGGAGTCCCCGCCAACCTCACCAACGACCGGGGCGACACGCTGCTCATGCTCGCCGCCTACCACGGGCACGCCGGGACGGTCGCCGCCCTCGTCGCCCGTGAGGCCGACCCGGACCGGGCCAACGACCGGGGGCAGACCCCGCTGGCCGGAGCCGTCTTCAAGGGCGAGGACGCCGTCATCGACGCGCTGCTCGCAGCCGGCGCCGACCCGGCCGCCGGAACGCCGTCCGCGCTGGACACGGCCCGGATGTTCGGCAAGTCCGACCTGCTGGAACGCTTCGGTGCCCGGTAGCACGCCGGTGGACTGCCCCCTGGGCGCGTCCGCCGTGGGCTCTGCTGACCGGTCCGTCGTAAATGTGGTCGCGGTGGCGAAATGGCTGGGTCATCATGACGTCGCGGGCCCGCTGAGGGCCACCGACGAGAGGCAGAGGAAGATGCTCTTCACCAGGCGAAAGACGGCGGTCGGCCGATCATGTCACTGCGCGGCGTAACGGTGTCCCCCGGACACCCCCGCGTGCCGAGAGGCGCGGGGCACTGCACAGTCCCGGTTGCGTCGACAGCTTGATGTGAGGCTTTCTCCCATGTTCGATCCGTTCATAGCGCCGAGCGGCACCCTGCTCGGCCTGTTGCAGAGGGGCCGCGGCGACGGCACGCTCCACGCGCTCGCCGCACCGCGCCCCGAGGCCCTCGCGGCTCTCAACCACTGCGTCGTGAGCGACCCCCGTCACGACTGGCAGGTGGAGAACCGCTCCCTCTACTACGCGCGCCTCTACCTCGACCTCGACGGCGGTATCGAGGAGATCGAGCGACACCTCGCCGATCCCGACGACCCCATCGATACCGACGACTCCCGGACGGGGCTGGCGCTGTCCGTCCTCGGCCACCTCGCCTCCTACGGACGCGACGACGCCCTGGCCCTGCTCCGCCGCTACGCGGCGACCGGCGCCAACTGGGCCTGGGCCCTGGACGAACTCGCCCTGCGCGACGACGACGCGGGCCTGCGCTCCCTCGCGCTGCCCGTCCTCGCCCGCTTCCCGGCCACCGACCAGGGTTCGGCCGACCTCGCCGCCGCCGTACGGGACTCGTTCGAGCCGCGCCCCTGGCGGCTGTGGGCCGACGACCCGCGCGCGGCGATCGGCGCCCGGGTCAGGGCCGCCGGCGAACAGGGCTCGTTCGACCGATGGCAACGCCAGATGCGCCCCGGGGGTCCCCGCCCCGGCTGGAGCGTCCAGGCCGTCTTCGACTGGGCCCAGCAAGCCCTGGAACGCGGCAGCGAACTGCACGTCCCCGCGGCCCGCTGCCTCTCCGCCGTCGCCGGACCCGACGACCTGCCCCAGATCGTCGAGGCCGCCCGCAGCGGCCCCGAAGGCGCCCGCTGTGCCGCTCTGCACTACCTCGCGGAGGCGGGCGACCCCGCCGTCCTCGACCTCATCGAGGCCGCCGCCGTCAGCCCCGCCCGCACCGTCGCCGACACGGCCATCGCCGCCTTCGAGCGGATGACCTGCGACGACGCCGTGGAACGGGCCCGGCGCTGGGCCCACCGCCCCGATTCCCTCGGGGCCTCGGCCGCCGGGGTGCTCGCCTGCCGAGGCACCGCCCAGGACGCTCCCCAAGTCCTCGGCGCGCTGCGGGAGGCCGTACGCGGCGACGGACCCGACGCCCCCCGGCTGTGGACCCTGGTCGACGGAGCGGGCCGCCTCGGCATCGCCTGCGCCGCGCCCGTGCTGCGCCACGTCTACCGCGAGACGTCCTCCTCGCACCTGCGGGGCAGGTCCGCCCGCTCCCTGGCCGCCACCGACCCGTCCTTCGCGACCGGGTTCGCGGTGGAGTGCCTCTGGGACTGCGAGGAGACCACCCGCGAGGTGGCCGCCCTGCACGCCGAGACCGGAGACATCCGCGTCGCCGAACGGCTGCGCTGCCTCGCCGCCGACCCGGCCGAGGAGGCCGAGGTCCAGACGGCGGTACGGAGCCGGATCGGGCCGGACGCACCGGCCCTCTGAACGCGGGAGGCCAAGGGCCCGCGAGGACGCGGGAGCCCGGGAGGAGGGGCGTTGTCAGACCCTCCTCCTAGGCTTTCCCCATGGACATCAACGAGTGGTGGGGGCTCGTCGAACGGGCTCGCGACGCGGCCGGGGACAGGGCGGACGACCGGGACCCGCCCGACGACCCCCTGCCCGGAGCCCTGACCGACGTGCTGGCGGCCCTGGAGCCGGAGCGGATCGCCGCCTTCGCCGTCACAGCGGTGGACGTGACCCGGTCCGCCTACCGGTGGCCCCTGTGGAACGCGGCCTACCTCATCGAGGGCGGCTGCGGCGACGACGGGTTCATGGACTTCCGCGACGGGCTCGCCCTGCTCGGGCGGGAGACCTTCACCCGGGCGGTGGCCGACCCCGACTCCCTGGCCGGACTGCCGGTGGTGATCCGGATGAGCCAGGGGGAGAGCGGGTGGATCGGATACGAGTCGCTACACGTCCCGGTCGCCGAGGCCTACCGACGCCTCCGGGGCGAGAGCGCCACCCTCGACGCCGCCGTGGAAGCGGCGCTGCGCGACCGCGTACACCCGGCGGACCCGGCGGGCGAGAGCTGGGACGCCGAGGACGCCGACGCGAACCGCCGCCGGCTGCCCCGGCTGGCAGCGCTCTTCCAGGACTGAGTCCCCTACGGACGCTGCGCCCCTGCGAGAGCGCGGACGCGGGCACAGAATGGCGCCATGACCGGACGCTGGGAGTTCTGGATCGACCGGGGCGGCACCTTCACCGATGTGGTGGGCCGCCACCCCGACGGACGCCTGATCACCCGCAAGCTCCTCTCCCATGACCCCGACCGCTACGACGACGCGGCCGTCGCCGGAATCCGGCTGCTCCTCGGCCTGGAGCCGGGCGAACCGGTGCCCGCCGACCGGGTCGCAGCCGTCCGGATGGGCACCACCGTCGCCACCAACGCCCTGCTGGAACGGCGGGGCGAGCCGACGGTGCTGCTGATCACCGAAGGATTCCGGGACGCGCTGCGGATCGCGTACCAGAACCGGCCCCGCCTCTTCGACCGGCACATCGTCCTGCCCGAGTCCGTCCACGAGCGCGTGATCGAGGTCCCCGAACGCCTCGACGCCCACGGCCGCACCGTACGCCCCCTGGAGCTCGGCCCCGTACGCGAACAGCTGCGCGCCGCCCACGCCGACGGTCTGCGCAGCGCCGCCGTCGTCCTGATGCACGGCTACCGCCACCCCGCCCACGAACGGGCCGTCGCCGAAGCGGCCCGTGAGGCGGGCTTCACCCAGGTCAGCAGCTCCCACGAGGTCAGTCCGCTGATCAGGCTCGTCCCTCGCGGCGACACCACGGTCGTCGACGCCTACCTCTCACCCGTCCTCGGCCGGTACGTCGACGAGGTCGCCGCCCGCCTCGACGGGATCCGGCTGATGTTCCTCCAGTCCAACGGAGGTCTGCGCGAAGCCGCCCACTTCCGCGGCAAGGACGCCGTCCTCTCCGGTCCGGCCGGCGGTGTCGTCGGCATGGTCCGCACCTCGCTGCGGGCGGGATACGACCGCGTCATCGGGTTCGACATGGGCGGCACCTCCACCGACGTCTCCCACTACGCCGGCGCGTTCGAACGGGAACTGGGTACCGAGGTCGCCGGGGTCCGGATGCGCGCCCCGATGATGAGCATCCACACCGTCGCGGCCGGCGGAGGTTCCGTCCTGCACTTCGACGGCAGCCGCTACCGCGTCGGACCCGACTCGGCCGGGGCCCACCCCGGCCCCGCCTGCTACCGCCGGGGCGGCCCCCTCACCGTCACCGACGCCAACGTCATGCTCGGCCGGGTCCAGCCCGCCCACTTCCCGGCGGTCTTCGGCGAGGGCGGCGGCCTCCCGCTCGACGCCGACCTGGTACGGACGCGGTTCGCGGCGCTCGCCGACGAGGTGGGGCGCGCCACCGGGCGGCGACCGGACGAGGCGGAAGTGGCGTCGGGCTTCCTGGAGATCGCCGTGCTCAACATGGCAGGTGCCGTCAAGAAGATCTCCGTACAGCGCGGCCACGACATCACCCGCTATGCCCTCACCGGCTTCGGCGGCGCGGGCGGCCAGCACGTCTGCGCGGTCGCCGACGCCCTGGGAATCGGTACGGTCCTCGTCCCCCCGCTCGCCGGGGTGCTCTCCGCGTACGGCATCGGCCTGGCCGACGCCACCGCGATGCGCGAGCAGTCGGTGGAGGAGGAACTCGACGCGGCCTCCCGGGAGCGCGTGGAGAGGCTCTGCGTGGAGCTGGCCGACCGTACCCGCGAAGCCCTGCGCGCCGACGGAACGCCGGACTCCGCGATCACCACCCGATCCCGCGTCCTGCTGCGGTACGCGGGGACGGACGCGGCGCTCCCGGTGGACCTGGACACGGAGACCGCCATGGCCGAGGCGTTCGCCGCCGACCACCGGGCCCGGTTCGGCTTCACGATGGACAAGCCCGTCGTCATCGAGACGGCCACGGTGGAAGCCACCGGAGCCACCGGCACGACCGGCGATGCCGCGACCGCCGCCGTGCCGAGGCCCCGCGACACCCCGCCGCGCCCGGTCGGCACCGTGGACCTGTACGCCGAGGGGCGATGGCGGCGGGCCCCGCTGTACCGCCGGACCGATCTGCGCCCCACCGACACCATCGCCGGGCCCGCGATCGTCGCCGAGGACGACGCCACCACCGTCGTCGACCCCGGCTGGGCGGCCGAGGCCGGCCCGGCCGGGCACCTTGTCCTCACCCGCAGCCGCCCCCGGCCCGAACGCACCGCCGTCGGCACCCGGGTGGACCCGGTGATGCTGGAGGTCTTCAACAACCTCTTCATGTCGATCGCCGAGCAGATGGGCGTCCGGCTGGAGAACACCGCCCACTCGGTCAACATCAAGGAGCGCCTCGACTTCTCCTGCGCCCTGTTCGACGCCGAGGGCAACCTGATCGCCAACGCCCCGCACATCCCGGTACACCTCGGCTCGATGGGCGAGTCGATCAAGGAGGTCCTGCGGCGCAACGAGGCGACCCTGCGCCCCGGCGACGTGTACGCCGTCAATGACCCGTACCACGGCGGCACCCACCTGCCCGATGTCACCGTGGTGACCCCCGTGTTCGACGAGGGCGAAGCAGGAGAGCCGGACCGCCTGCGCTTTCTGGTGGCCTCGCGCGGGCACCACGCCGAGATCGGCGGCATCACCCCCGGCTCCATGCCCGCCTTCAGCCGGACGATCCACGAGGAGGGCGTGCTCTTCGACAACTGGCCGCTCGTCCGCGACGGCCGGCTGCTGGAGGACGAGACCCGCGAACTCCTCACCTCCGCCCCGTACCCCTCCCGCGACCCGGACACCAACCTCGCCGACCTGCGCGCCCAGATCGCCGCCAACGAGAAGGGCATCGCCGAACTGCGGCGCATGACCGACCGGTTCGGCGCGGACGTCGTGGACGCCTACATGGGCCACGTCCAGGACAACGCCGAGGAGTCCGTACGCCGCATCGTCGCCGGACTGCACGACGGGCACTGCCGCTACGAGACCGACAGCGGGGCCCTCATCCAGGTACGGCTGACCGTCGACCGGGAGGCCCGCGACGCCCACCTCGACTTCACCGGAACCTCGCCCCAGCAGCCCGGCAACGCCAACGCGCCCCGGTCCGTCGTCATGGCCGCCGTCCTCTACGTCTTCCGCACCCTCGTCGGGGAGGACATCCCGCTCAACAGCGGCTGCCTCAAGCCCCTGGAGGTGACCATTGAGCCCGGGTCCATGCTCGACCCCGCCTACCCGGCAGCGACCGTCGCGGGCAACGTGGAGACCTCCCAGGCGGTCACCGGAGCCCTGTACGGAGCGATCGGCGGCCAGGCCGAGGGCTCCGGCACCATGAACAACCTCACCTTCGGCAACGACCACGTCCAGTACTACGAGACGATCGCCAGCGGATCGGGTGCGGGGGACGGCTTCGACGGAGCCGACGCCGTACAGACCCATATGACCAACTCCCGGCTCACCGACCCCGAGATCCTGGAGTGGCGGCTGCCCGCCCTGCTGGAGGGCTTCGCCGTCCGGGACGGCAGCGGGGGAGCGGGGCGGTGGCACGGCGGCGACGGCGTCGAGCGCCGCATCCGCTTCCTGGAACCGGTCACGGTCGCGCTGCTCTCCGGACACCGCCGCGTCCCGCCGTACGGAGCGGACGGCGGGGAACCGGGCGCGCTCGGGGAGCAGCACATCGAGCGGGCGGGAGGCGAAGTGGTCCCGCTGGAGGGCTGCGACACCGCCGAACTGGACGCCGGAGACGTGCTCGTGGTGCGCACACCGGGCGGTGGCGGCTACGGACCCGCACAGCACTCGGGCCCTGGCTCGGACCCGGTCGCATAAACGCCGTTTCGACCGTTGTCAGTGTGAGGACCTAATCTGTCCCACGTGACTTCGCCTGCCTCCCCGGACACCGCCTCGCCGCAGCTCAGCGCGGGGCCGCGGCCTGCCCCGGGCCCCGCCGCCGACGAGGGGCTCTCACGGCGGCTGCGCGCGCTCGCGTGCACGGCGCCGCTGCACGACCTCGACGTCCGCAAGGCGAATCTGGCCGGCGAGTACACGGTGTACGCCATGGCGGAGGTCGCCCTCGCCGCGATCGACCACGTCACGCTCAACATGGACTTCGACACCGGAGCCGACCACGACCAGATAGTGGCCAGACTGCTGCCCCGGGTCGGCGCCCAGGCCCCCGACCGCCCCGTCGCCGAGCATGAACGGGTCGCCCGCTGGGTCCTGGAGAACCTGATCAACGTCGGCAGCGTCGACCGCGGCTTCCGCGCGGTCTACGGCACCTTCGGTCCCGACGGGGTCTACGTCCGCCGGGACTACGACTTCAAACTCATCGAAGAGGTCCCGGGCTACGGCGGCACGGTCTACCTCCGCGCCACCGACGAAGCGGTCAACGTCCTGGTCGGCGCGCTGGACACCGACGTCACCAGCGCCCAGATCGCCGCCGAGGTCAAGCTGGAGGTCCTCATCAGCCGGGGCCGCCTCGCCGACGCCCAGCTCGCCGCCGAACAGGCCCGCTACCGCACCGTGCAGTACGCCGAGACCCTGCGCCGGACCTTGGAGGCCACCCGGCGCAACGTCCGCGCCGTCGACTGGCTCCACACCGTCCCGGACATGATCGCCGAGGCCCTGGACCACGTGGCCGACCGCTACCGCCACGAGAACGCGATCCTCACCAACATCCGCAAGGCACGCGACGAGGCCGAGGACCCCGAGCACAAGCGCCGGGCCGCCGAGCTGGTCGACATCGTCAAGGACTGCATCCGCCGCCACACCCAGCTCCAGTCCCGGCTCCTGGAGGCCGGCCCGCTCTTCCGCGCGGAGCAGGACCGGCAGGCCTTCGCCCCGCCCGCCGCCCACACGGGTCTCGACCTGTACGGGCAGCTCCTCGCCCCGCTCCTCCCGCTCCCCGTCGAGCAGTCCACCCGGGCCACCGACGCCTTCTTCGCCCACGGCACCGGACTGCGCACACCTACTTCCGTACGGGTCGGGGACCTGGTCGACCTGCTGCTCGCCCCGCCGCTGGAGCGCGATCACCTGGGCGCGGAGATGCCCGAGCCCGACCTCATCGCCACCCCCGACGACAGTCGGTTCAGCGAGAAGCAGCTCGCCCGGGCCATGACCCTGCTCGACCTGGAATTCGACGCCCCGCGCCGGCTGTCCGGACTGCTCGCCGAAGCCCGCGGCACCGGAGACACCGACCTGCCGTACCTGGTCGCCCTGCTCGCCGTACACGCCGCCAGCCCACCGGTCGGCACCGCCTACCGCCAGGGCGAACGACGCCTGCTGTTCGCCGTGGACGACGGGGCGCAGCTGGAGGACCCGGAGTTCGGCGGCGCCGACCTGATCGTGGGCACCGCTCTGCTGGACGCCGTCAGCATGGCCGCCGACCGGAAGGAGGCAACGTGACCGGCCCCGCCGCCTCCGTCATGAGCCGCCCCGCCGCTTCCGTCATGAGCCGCCCCGCGCCCTCCGCCGCGACCGTGTCCGCCCTCCTTCCGCACCCGCACGTCTTCCGTACCGAGGAGTCCCAGCCGTGAGCGACCACGACGCCGAGCACCCCGACGCGTGGACCGAGCCCTCCGCGTACGCCGGTCCCCCCACCCCGTACGCGGGCGGCTTCGCGCACCCGGGCGCCGTCGAGCCCGCCGGACAGCCGCCCGTCACCCCCGCCGACGCCGCCGACGCCGCCCGCCTGGTCTCCTTCGGGCTCCAGCCCAAGCTGCTGCCCGCCCGCGACGCCGAGTACGCCGACCTGCTGCGGCGCTACCGGGAGGAGAGCGCCTTCGCCCGGCTCGCCGACGCCGTCGCCACCGGTCTCGGCCTCATCGTCCTGGAGGTCTCCCCGCGCGCCGGAATGGCCGTGACGGCGGGCGAGGACTCCGTCTTCGCCGTCCGCATGGGCGACTACGCCCGCCGCGCCTCCTCCGACGCCGCCGACCGCTTCCTGCACGGCCTCGCCCACCTCGCCGTCGCCGCCCTGGCCTTCCCCCGCCCCGAGGACCTCGCCGACGACGCCTACATCGGCCGCATCACGGTCAACGGCGTCGACGCCTTCGTACGCCAGGCCTGCCGGCGACTGGAGGAGCGCGCCGAGGAACAGGGCGACAACACCGACCCGGCCAGCGACGCCCCCGGGCTCGAAGCCGGCTGGCGGGTCTACGCCCGTCGCAGCGCCACCGGCGCCACCAAGGACGCCCGCCGGCTCGCCGGATCCACCACCGGCATCATCGGCAAGGCCGTCGCCTTCCTCACCGACTCCGGCTTCCTCCAGCGCACCGGCGACGACGCGGGCGGCGCCTACCGCACCACCGCCCGCTATCAGCTCCAGGTCCGCGACATGGCGGGCGCCGCCGCCATGGCCGAACTGCTGGAGCTCGGCGTCGTCCCCGTCACCGACGGCTCCGCCACCCTGCTGCCGCCGCCCGACCCCGACAGCATGGAGCTGGCCGCCGACGCGGGCCTGCCCTTTCACTCCTGACCTTCCCTTCCTGACCTGACCGGCCGTTCCCGACCAGCCCGCCCCGCCCCGCTTCGCACCTGCCGCTCCGCCCCCGCTCACCGAACGACGAGAGTCCGCCGCCATGTACGAGTTGTCCCGGGTCCGCCTCTACTCCATCGGGCCTGCCGGTGCGCGCTACGCCGACACCGTCCTCGACCTGCGCGGCGTCGGCGCACCCGTTCCCAGCCCCGCCCCCGCCCAGGCGGAGTTCTTCGAGGACGAGCCGGTCGGCCCGCCCCGCCGCCCCGCCCCCGCCGGCGTCCTCTTCCTGGAGAACGGCGGCGGCAAGTCCGTCCTGCTCAAGCTGATCTTCTCGGTGATGCTCCCCGGCCACCGCAACACACTCGGCGGCGCCAGCTCCGGCGTCCTGCGCAAGTTCCTCCTCGCCGACGACTGCGGGCACGTCGCCCTGGAGTGGCAGCACACCCTCACCGGTGAGTGCGTCGTCGTCGGCAAGGTCAGCGAGTGGCGTGGCCGTCAGGTCTCGGGCGACCCCCGTAAGTTCGCCGAGGCCTGGTACTCGTTCCGCCCCGGCCCCGGACTCAGCCTGGACAGCCTGCCCGTCGCCGAGTCCTCCGCCGTGGGCCGCCCCGCCGAAGGCGTCTCCGCCGCACGTGGCCGGCGGCGCACCATGAAGGGCTTCCGCGACGCGCTGATGGACGCGGGCAAGTTCTACGCGCACCTCGACGTGCACTGGGAAGAGATCCACGACCGCTGGAACGAACACCTCGGCGAGCTCGGCCTCGACCCCGAACTCTTCCGCTACCAGCGCGAGATGAACGCTGACGAGGGCGAGGCCGCCGGGCTCTTCGCGGTGAAGAAGGACTCCGACTTCACCGACCTCCTGCTCCGCGCCGTCACCGACACCCGCGACACCGACGGACTCGCCGACCTGGTCAGCGGCTTCGGCAACAAGCTGGGCCGCCGCGCCGAACTGACCGCCGAACGCGACTTCACCGCGGGCTCCGTCGACCTGCTCGGCCGGATCGTCGAGGCCGCCGGCACCCGCGCCCGCACCCGTGACATCCACGCCGGAGCCGAACGCCGTACCCGCACCCTGGCCCGCCGCCTGACCGCCCGCGCCGCCGAGGAGCGCGGTCGCACCGCCGAACTGGCCGAACGGGTCACCGCCGCCGCCCACACCGTCACCGAAGCCGAGTCCA
Organism: Streptomyces sp. NPDC104313; assembly: GCF_055583985.1. Classification (NCBI taxonomy): domain Bacteria; kingdom Bacillati; phylum Actinomycetota; class Actinomycetes; order Kitasatosporales; family Streptomycetaceae; genus Streptomyces; species Streptomyces sp. NPDC104313. The sequence goes on along the minus strand of NZ_JBVJMW010000016.1, from coordinate 21,780 downwards.
CCCGGGGCAGCCGTTCCCTGATCGCCGCCGAACTCGCCTACCGGCACGCCTCGCTGGCCCTGACCGCCGCCGAGAAGAGCGCCGCCGCCGGCCGCAAGGAGCTGGTCGAGGCCCGCACCCTGCACGCCGCCTGGCAGGCAGCCGAAGCCGTCCTGCGCCACCGCGCCGCCGCCGACCGCTCCGCCAGGGTCGCCGCCGCCATCCGCGAGGCCGAACGCGACGCCGCCCCCGCCCTCGCCGCCCGCGGTGCCGCCGCCACCGACCTGGTCCGCGCCCTGCACCGGGCCGCCGAGGAGGGCGAGCGCGTCGCCAACGAGGAGGAGGAGCGTTCCGACACCCTCCAGGCCACCGGCGAACGTGCCCACCGCGACGCCACGGTCGCCGCCACCGAGGCCCAGCGGGCCCGCAGCGAGGCCGGACACCTGCGTCAGCGCCTCGCCGAAGTGGGCCAGGAGACCGCCGAAGCCGTCAAGGCGGGCTGGCTCGACGACACCGCGCCCGACGCCGACCCCGCCCGCGCGGCCCTCGCCGCCAGCGACGCCGAACAGTCCGCCGTCGCCGCCTGGGACACCGCCCGCGAAGCCGCGCGCGGCGCCGCCGACACCGCCCGTGAGGCGGCCGCCGCCGAGAGCCGCGCCGATCTGGCCGCCGCCCGCGCCGCCGACGGGGCCAGGGCGGCCGAGCAGAGTCACGAGGACGAGCACCGCGCCGCCGCCTCCATCGCCGCCGATCCACGCCTCGCGGACCTGCTGGGCCTCCCCACCGGCACCGGCGTCCCGCACCCCCGCCGGGAAGTCGCCGACGAGGCCTCGGGCGGGCCCGACCGGGGCGCCACCGCGAGCCCCGGCCGGCCGGCCGGCGACGGAGCCGCCATCGCCGCCGAACCGGCCGCCGACCGTGTGGTGGCCCTCGCCGACCAGCCCGGCCCCGCCCAGCAGTCCCTGACCGCCGAGGAGTTCGACCGCAGCGCCGACGAGCTGCGCGACCTCCTCGACCAGTCCGTCGCCGCTGCCGAACGCCGCCTCTTCGACCTGCGCACCGCCGCCGCCGACGACGCCCGCATCCTCGGCGCGCTCGGCGAGGGCGGGCTGCTGCCGCCCGGCCCCGACGTTCTCGCCACCGTCGAGTATCTCGGCGAGCACGGCATCCCCGCCCTGCCCGGCTGGCGCTACCTGGCGCAGGCCGTCGACCCGGCCGACCACGCCACCGTCCTCGCCGCCCGCCCGGAGCTCGTCGACGGCGTCGTCATCACCGACCCCGACGCCCACACCCGCGCCCGCGAGGTTCTCGGCAGCGCGGCCCTGCTGCCCCGCTCGGCGGTGGCCGTCGGCACCGCCGCCGCCCTCCTCGCCCCCGTCCCGGCCCCCGGCACCGGTCCCGACGCGCAGAACGACGGCGTCTTCCTCGTCCCGCCGAACCCGGCCATGCACGACGAACACGCCGCCGACGAGGAGCGCCACGCGCTGCGCAGCCGCGCCGCCACCCGCGACGAGGACATCAGGACGCTGGCCGCCCGCCTCTCCGGGGACCGCGCCCTCACCGCCCGCATCGGCTCCTGGCGCGCCGACTGCCCGCCCGGCATGCTCACCGAACTGGCCGAGGCCGCCGACGCCGCCCGTACGGCGGCCGAGAGCGCCGAAGCCGTCCTCGCCGAGGCCCGCGCCGCCCGCGCCGAGGCAGACGAGGCCGCCGCCGACACCGCCCGGGTCCGCGACGAGCGCCAGGAAGCCGCGCAGCGGGCCCGCCGGGTGGCCGACGCCCTGGCCGGGCTCGCCCACCGGCTGCGGGAGCGGGCCCGCTGGCAGGCCCGGCTGCGCGAACTGGTCGACGAGGCCGCCGAGTCCGAGGCCCGCGCCGCCGTCTGCCTCGACCTCGCCCGAGCCGCCGACGAGGACCGCAGGGCTGCCCAGCGCGCAGGGGACGACGCCCGCCGCACCGCCCGGGCCCTGCGGGCCGAGCGCGCCGAGATCGCCGGCGTCCCCGAAGCTCTCCCCGAACCCGACGGGACCCGGGCCCGCACCGCCCTGCCCACCCTGCGCGAGGCCTACCGGGCCGCGTCCCAGCTGTACGAGAAGGTCGGCGTCGGCGCCGACCTGCGCGCCGAACAGGCCCGCGCCGAGAGCGACGAGAGCGCCGCCCTGGCCGAGCTGGACCGCCTCACCAACAAGGTCCGCACCCGCGCCGCCCAGCTCCTGGAAGGCACCGACGGGGCGGATGGCCCCTCCCGCCAGGCCGCCGCCGCCCGAGCCGAGGCGCACGTCCAGCTCCTGGAGACCCGCGCCTCCACCGCCAGCGAGCATCTGGGACGGCTGCGCGGCGAGGCCGAGCGGCTCGCCCCCGACGACGAGCGGCAGCACCACACCGAACTGCCGGACGACCTGGTCCCGGCCGACGCCGAAGGCGCCCAGGCACTTCTGCGTACCGCCACCGCCGAGCTGGCCGCCGCCACCGCGGCCCTGGACACCGACCGGGCGGCCCACAGCGCATTGCTGCACGCCCACCGCACCGCCGGGGACTCCGCCGGCGGCTTCGACGAAACCGCGGCCCTGTTGCGGGACCTCCTGCGCGACCACGGCACGGAGGACGGGACCGAGCACCCCGACCCCTACCCCGGCACCCTGGAGGAGGCCCGGCAGTCCGCCGCCGAGTCCCGCCGCTCCCTGCGTGGCTGCAACGCCGACCTCTCGGCGGCCGAGAGCGCCGTCAGGGAGGCGAGCGACATCCTCGTCCGGCACGCCAACTCCACCCGGTACGAACAGGTCCGCACCCCCGCCCGCCAGCAGATCCGCGAGCTGCCCGCCTCCGCGCTGCCCGAGCACGCCCAGAAGTGGGCCGACGCCTTCGCCCCCCGGCTGCGCGTCCTCACCGACGAACTGATCCAGCTGGAACGCAACCGCGACTCGATCGTCGACCGGCTGCGCGGCCTGGTCGACTCCGCCCTCACCACCCTGCGCTCCGCCCAGCGGCTCTCCCAGCTCCCCGAAGGGCTGGGAGAGTGGTCGGGTCAGGAGTTCGTCCGGATCCGCTTCGAGGAACCCGACCAGGCAACCCTCACCGAACGCCTCGGAGAGGTCGTCGACGAGGCCACCCACGCCGCCCTGAAGAAGAACTCCGACCTGCGCCGGGACGGCATGTCCCTGCTGCTGAGGGGAGTCGAGGCGGCGCTGCGGCCCAAGGGCATCGCGGTGGAGATCCTCAAGCCGGACGCCGTGCTGCGCGCGGAGCGCGTCCCCGTCGGGCAGATGGGCGACGTCTTCTCCGGCGGGCAGTTGCTCACCGCCGCCATCGCCCTCTACTGCACGATGGCGGCCCTGCGCAGCAATGACCGGGGCCGCGACCGGCACCGGCACGCGGGAACCCTGTTCCTCGACAACCCGATCGGGCGCGCCAACGCCACGTACCTGCTGGAGCTCCAGCGGGCGGTGTCGGACGCGCTGGGCGTGCAACTGCTCTATACGACCGGCCTGTTCGACACGGCCGCGCTCGCCGAATTCCCCCTCGTCATCCGGCTGCGCAACGACGCGGACCTGCGGGCGGGGCTCAAGTACATCAGCGTGGAGGAGCATCTGCGTCCCGGTCTGCCGCAGCAGGACCCGGACGGGGAGACGGTCCACGGCGAGATCACGGCGACCCGTATGTTCAAAAGGAACGAGCAGGCAGCCGCCGATACCCCGGCACCACGGCCCGGCGCGTAGCCGCCACCGCCACCGCTGCCGAGCAGAGCCGCCCGGCAGCGGTGGCGGTGTGCGGATCAGGCCCGGGAGAGGTCTCCGGACTTCCGGCGGCCGCCTATGCCGCCGCCCGTGCCGTCCCGCTCGGCCGCCCGCTCGGCCCGGCGGGACCGCCGCCGCTCACGACGTATCCGCCGGGCCGAACTGCTCGGCACGGAGACCACGCCGTTGCGCTGGTTCCACACCTGCCGGGTCACCCAGACGTCGAGCACCGACCACGTGGCGACCACCGTGCTGGCCACACTGCTGAGCACCATCGGGAAGGCCAGCCAGGAGCCGGTCAAGGTGCTCAGAAAGGCGACCATCGCCTGGATGATCGTCAGCGACATGATGAGCACGGCGCGCACGGCGGCCGTCCGCACCGCGTCGGGCATCCGTCGCTTCGACGTCGGTTCTTCCACCCACAACTGCCGTGGCACCCGTGCCCCGTCCGCGGCTTCCGCTCTCACGGCCGCCGATGCTCCGGCGCTCCCGCGTTCCTGCGTGCTCAAGGACCTTCAACTCCCCACCACTGTCAGACTTCAGGGTGGCTGCCCGGCTTGCTCCGGTTCTACGCGGGCGGAACATGTCCGTCCTGCCACGCACGACCCCACCGCGCGTCTGCCCCGTACATATGGACGAACCACCCGTCCCGAAGATTCCCCTGAAAAACGCGCGCAGGGCACAGAAGGGCACGGAGCGAATAATTCCAGCCAACTGATACCTGCCGGTACCGGTAGGTCCGGCCGGTACCCTCTGTCGCTTTCGCGAACTTCATCTCCAGGAATACCAGGACAACTCATGATCAAGTCCAGGGTGTACGGCTGAAATCATCCGGACTCGCCTTCGAGTTGTCTCTGTGTCAGTAGTAGGCTCGCGCCGTTTATTGACGCAGGACGGACCTCGCCCGCCTCCGCCCGATGCGCGCCGGTGTACGCACGGTGCGCGGCGGGGCAGGGCCGAGGGACGACCGGGAGAAGACAACCCCGCGGTGCGGGGCCGATCTGGGGGAGGCCATGCGCTTTCGCGGGAAGTCCATCCGCAGGAAGGTCGTGGCGTTGCTGCTGGTGCCGCTCGTCTCCCTCACAGGTCTCTGGGTCTTCGCGACCTACATCACCGGCCGTCAGGCCGGCGAGCTGATGAGCGCCGGATCCATCGTGGAGAAGGTCGGCCACCCGCTGGAGGACGCTGTCCGCGCCGTCCAGGAAGAGCGACGGCAGACCCTGGTCTTCCTCGCTGATCCCCGGGCCTCCGACGCGCTCCCCGTCCTCATGGGCCAACGCGCCGACACCGACCGCATCGTGGGCGAGGTCAGGGAGAACGCCCAGCAGCATGATGTCCAGGAGGCGCTGACCGATGCCGACAGCAGCCGCCTGGACGCCATCCTCAGCGCCGTCGACGGACTGGACGCCCTGCGCGCATCGGTCGAGAAGCGCACCATCAGCCGGGCGAAGGCGCTGGACTTCTACAACGGCCTGATCGACCCCTCCTACCGCTTCCTCACCGGACTCCACACCCTGGAGAACGTGTCGATGGACAAGCAGATGCGGGCCCTGGTCGGGGTCTCCCGGGCCCGGGAGATGCTCTCGCGCGAGGACGCGATGGTCGCCTCAGGCCTCATCGCCGGCCGCTTCACCACCTCCGAACTGCGGCGGATATCCGGCCTCGTGGCCCAGCGCGAGCTGCTCTACGAAGTCAGCCTGGACAACCTCCCCGCCGCCGAGCGCCGTCGCGTCGAGCAGTTCTGGGGGAGCCCCGACACCGAACCGCTGCGCACCGCCGAGGATGCCCTGATCGCCGCCGGACCGACGAAGCGCCCCGGCGCCGTCGACGCCGACGGCTGGGAGGAGTCGGCGGTGACCGTCCTGGACCGGCTGGCGGGCGACGCCAAGGAGATGGGCAACCGCTTCCAGGACCGCGCGGAACCGGCCGCGTACCGGGTCCTCATCCAGGCCGGGATCGCCGGAGTCCTCGGCTTCCTGGCCCTGATCGTCTCGGTTTTCGTCTCCGTACGCATCGCCCGTGAACTCGTCCGCGACCTCTCCCGGCTGCGCAAGGACGCCCACGAGGTCTCCGGCGTCCGGCTGCCCAGTGTCATGCGCAGGCTGGCCGCCGGGGAGCAGGTGGACGTCGAGACCGAGGCCCCGCACCTCAGTTACGAGCCCGACGAGATCGGCCAGGTAGGACAGGCGCTCAACACCCTCCAGCGGGCCGCCGTCGAGGCCGCGGTCAAGCAGGCGGACATGCGGCGCGGCGTCTCCGAGGTCTTCGTCAACCTCGCCCGCCGCAACCAGGTCCTCCTGCACCGTCAGCTCACCCTGCTGGACGCGATGGAGCGCCGCACCGAGAACGGCGACGAACTGGCCGACCTGTTCCGCCTCGACCACCTCACCACCCGCATGCGGCGCCACGCCGAGGGGCTCGTGATCCTCTCCGGCGCCGCCCCCTCCCGCCAGTGGCGCAAGCCCATCCAGCTGATGGACGTCGTGCGGGCCGCCGTCGCCGAGGTCGAGGACTACGAACGCATCGAGGTCCGGCGCCTCGCCCGGATCGGCGTGGGCGGCCCCGCCGTGGCCGACCTCACCCACCTGATCGCCGAACTCCTGGAGAACGCCACCGTCTTCTCACCCCCGCACACCGCGGTCCAGGTGCACGGCGAACGCGTCTCCAACGGATTCACCCTCGAAATCCACGACCGGGGCCTCGGCATGGCCCCCGAGATCCTCCTCGACGCCAACCTGCGGCTCGCCGAGACCCCCGACTTCGAGCTCTCCGACACCGACCGGCTCGGCCTGTTCGTCGTCAGCCGGCTCGCCCAGCGGCAGAACGTCCGTGTCTCCCTGCAGAAATCGCCGTACGGAGGCACCACCGCGGTCGTGTTCATTCCCGCGGCGCTGCTCACCGACGCCCCCGACACTCATGGCACCGGGTTCCGCCTCGACCGCCGGGCCGAGCGGGCGATCGGCAGCGGCCGGAGCTCCGACGCGGCGCAGGGCGCGCAGAGCACGGCCCCGGGCGGGGAGCGCCGTGTCAACGGCAGGTCCGCGGCCCTGACTCCGGTGCCCACCGGGCTCACCGCACCGGGCGTCCTGGACGGGCCGGTCGAGCTGGAGGCCCCGGTCGGCCCGCTGGACTTCGTCGAGGACCCGCTGGACCGTTCGCCGGATCCGGCCCTGGACCCGGCCCTCGGCCCCGTCCTGGACGGCGTGTCCGATCTGGAGGACACCGAGAGCGAGCGCGGCGGCATCTTCCGCGCCCGGGACCTGCGCCGCGAGGGTGACCGCGAGCCCCGCCGCGACGAGCCGGGCGGCGCGCGCCGGGCCACCGACCGGGACCAGCACCAGCAGGCCCGCGACCATAGCGACGAGCCCACGGCCCAGGTGCGGCCGATGCGCCCTGCGGGGCCCGTCCCGCTGCCGCGCCGTACCCCGCCGACGCTGGTCACCGACCGTGGCCGCCGGGTCGACGACCCGGGCGACGAAGTGGTCGAGACCCCCGCGAGGGCCACCGGCCCGGTCCCGCACACCGCCGATCGGGCGCCCGAAGCGGCCGACAGGTCCCGGACCTCCGACGCGCCCTGGACCGTACGAGTCGCCGCACACCGCAGGACAGAGTCGTCCCGTGTGACAGAGCGGTCCCGTACGACAGAGGCATCCCGCGTGACAGAGCGGTCCCGTGCCACAGAGCCGTCCCGCGCCAAGGAAGCACCGCGTGCCACAGAGCTGTCCCCGGCCTCAGGGGCATGGCACGACGGGACTCCGGCTCCGGCCGGCCCACCGGCCTCTGACACCGTGGGCGGACTGCCACGGCGGGTCCGGCAGGCCAGCCTCGCCCGCCAGCTCCGTGAGGACTCCCCGGACGGGCCGCCGCAGCAGTCGCCCGTGGACACGTTCGACGACGCCGGGCGCGACGCGGACGAGGTACGCGACCGTATGGCCTCGCTCCAGAGGGGCTGGCAGCGCGGCCGTCGGCAGAACGCCGCCGAACCCACCGCGAACACCGAACCCACCGCGAACACCGAAATCACCGCGAACACCGAAATCACCGAGGACACCGAAATCACCGAGGACACCGGCAGCCCCGGTGGCACAGCACCAGGAACCACTCCGGGAGGGGACGGTCGATGACCGCACCGAACGCCGCAGCACACAACCCCGCACGCCACGGCTCGGGCGAACTGAACTGGCTGCTCGACGAACTCGTCCAGCGGGTCGCGAGCATCCGCAAGGCGCTGGTGCTCTCCAGCGACGGACTCGCCACCGGCGCCTCGGGGGACCTGACCCGTGAGGACAGCGAGCATCTCGCCGCCGTCGCCTCCGGGTTCCACAGTCTCGCCAAGGGAGTGGGCCACCACTTCGACGCGGGCCGGGTGCGCCAGACCGTCGTGGAACTGGACGAGGCGTTCCTCTTCGTCACGGCCGCCGGCGACGGAAGCTGTCTCGCCGTCCTGGCGGACGCCGACTCAGACGTGGGCCAGGTCGCGTATGAGATGACACTGATGGTCAAGCGCGTGGGGGCCCATCTGGCCAACACCCCACGGACGACCGGTCTGTCCGCCGGAGGGTGAGGGTGGCGGGCATGAGAGCCGACTCCCCCCGGGGCACCGGCCCCGGATCCCCGGACGGGTCCGTCGACCCCCAGGTCTCGCGGTGGTACGACGCGGAGGCGGGACCGGTGGTACGCCCGTACGCGATGACCCGCGGGCGCACCAGCAGCGCGTCCCGTCATCGCCTCGACCTGATCGCGCTCGTCGTGCCGGAACCGGCCGCCGACGATCCCGGCCGGGACCAGACGCTCGCCCCCGAACACGTGGCGATCGTCGAACTCTGCAGCGACATGCCCCAGTCGATCGCCGAGCTCGCCGCCGAACTCGACCTTCCCGTAGGGGTGGTACGGGTCCTGGTCGGCGACCTCGTCGAGGACGAGCTGGTGCACGTCACCCGTCCCGTTCCGCCGGCCGAGCTGCCGGACGTGAACATTCTTCGCGAGGTTATCAATGGCCTTCGGGCGCTCTAGCCGCGACAAGCAGCGGCACGTCGAGCCCGTCACCCTGAAGATCCTGGTGGCGGGAGGGTTCGGCGTCGGCAAGACGACCGCGGTCGGCTCGGTCAGTGAGATCAGGCCGCTGCGCACCGAGGAACGCCTCAGTGAGGCGGGCCGTCCGGTGGACGATCTGGAGGGGGTCGAGTCCAAGACCACCACCACGGTCGCGATGGACTTCGGCCGGATCACGCTGAAGGAGGACCTGGTCCTCTATCTGTTCGGCACGCCGGGCCAGGACCGCTTCTGGTTCCTGTGGGACGAACTGGCCCAGGGCTCCCTGGGCGCGGTCGTCCTCGCCGACACCCGGCGCCTCGAGGACTGCTTCGCCGCGGTCGACTACTTCGAGCGCAGGCGGATCCCGTTCACGGTCGCGGTCAACACCTTCGAAGGCGCCGACCGGTTCCCGACAAAGACCGTGCGGGCCGCCCTCGACCTCGACCCCGAGGTCCCGGTACTCGTCTGCGACGCGCGGGACCGGTCCTCCGTGCGCGACGTCCTCGTCGCGGTCGTGGAGCACGCCCTGGAGCTCGCGGCACAGGCCCGTGAACCCGTCGCCACCTGAGCCGGGGAACATCCCGGCACGTGTGCGGCCCGTACCCCCGCCGACAGGGGTACGGGCCGCACATCGCCCGGCGGACCGGGCCCCGAGTGTTCTGCGGCAGTGACGCCCAGTCAAGTAAAGGGCAGGGAAAACCTGTTGGGGTGGGCTGGGCTCAGCGGACCGCCACCACCGCCGAGCCGTGCCCGAACAGCCCCTGGTTCGCCGTGATGCCGACCCGCGCGCCCGGTATCTGCCGTTCCCCGGCCCGTCCGCGCAACTGCCTTGTGAGTTCACAGACCTGTGCGATGGCCTGGGCGGGCACCGCCTCGCCGAACGAGGCCAGACCGCCGCTCGCGTTCACCGGAACCCGGCCGCCCAGCGCGGTCGCCCCCGTCCGCAGCAGCTTCGCTCCCTCGCCTCGATCGCACAGCCCGATGTCCTCGTACCACTCCAGCTCCAGAGCGGTGGACAGGTCGTACACCTCGGCCAGCGAGAGATCCTCCGGCCCGATCCCCGCCTCCTCGTACGCGGTCCGCGCGATCGAGGCGCGGAAGCTCTCGGGAGAGGGGGCCACGGCCACCGCCGAGTCCGTGCCGATGTCCGGCAGGTCCAGGACGGTCCTCGGGTAGGTCGGCGTCACGGTGGAGACGGCCCGGATCCGCACCGGATCCCGCGCCCCGTGGAGCCGTGCGAACTCCATGCTGGACAGCACCAGGGCGGCGGCGCCGTCGGACGTGGCGCAGATGTCCAGCAGCCGCAGCGGATCGGCGACCATGGCGGAGGCGGCGACCTCCTCGGCCGTCACCGGCCCCCGGTAGCGGGCGTACTCGTTCAGTGCCCCAGCCGCCGAGTTCTTCACCTTGACCAGCGCGAAGTCCTCCGGTGTGTCCCCGTACAGCGCCATGCGGCGACGGGCGTACAGCCCGAAGTACGCCGGGTTCGTCGCCCCGAGCACCCGGAAGCGCAGCCAGTCCGGGTCCTCCGGCCGCTCCCCGCCCGCCGGGGCGAAGAACCCCTTGGGCGCCGCGTCGGCACCCACCACCAGCACCACGTCCGCCAGACCCGCCAGGATCTGCGCCCGCGCCGTGTCGATCGCCTGTGCCCCCGACGCGCACGCGGCGTACACGGACGCCACCCGAGCCCCCTGCCACCCGAGCGCCCGGGCGAACGTCGCCCCCGCCACGTACCCCGGATAGCCCCCGCGCACCGTCTGCGCGCCGACCACCGATCGGACCTCGGGCCAGCCGATGCCCGCGTCCGCGAGGGCGGCGCGCGCGGCGATCCGCCCGTACGTGACGAAACCGCGCCCCCACTTGCCCCACGGGTGCATCCCGGTCCCGAGGACGGCCACGTCGCGGCTCATGAACCGGCCTCCGCGGTCGCCACGGGACGCCAGTGCCAGGTCGTGTGCACGACACCCGCCGCCCGGTCCTCGTCCAGGACTCCCGGTACGACCTCCACCACCGAGCCGACGGGGAGATCGGCCACGCCCACCCCGGGGGCGGCCTGCCCCAGCACCACCATGCGCTCGGCGGCCAGCTCGACGGCGACCAGCGTGTACGGGGTCCAGGGCTCCTCGGGGTCGCTGATGTACGGGGGAGGGGGCCGGTAGCGCCCGTCGGTGCAGGACCACACCTTGCCCCGCTTCGACAGCGGAGCCTCCTCCAACTCGCCCCCGGGGCAGCCCGGGTTGCGGCAGTGGCCGTCCTCCCGGGGGAAGTGCACCGACCGGCAGCCTGAGCACCGGGTGCCCAGCAGCCGGAAGTCCTCCTCCGCGGCGTCCTCGGTGAACCAACCGGCCACCACGGGTATGCGCGTGCGCGACAAGGCCCCTCCCGGCACTGGATCTGACGGAACGTCAGAAGTGTGCCACGGGCACCCTCCCCGTGCGAGGGGTCCGGCCCGCCGGTCTCGTTCAGGCCCGGTCCTGGTCAGGCCCGCCCTCGGTCGCGCCGGGCCTTGTTCGCGCCCGCACCCGCCGTGCTCACTCCCGGGCCGCGCTCTCGCCGTGCTCCGCCAGCCACTTCGCCGCGGTCTCCGCCAGCTCCGCGTCGCGGCCCGCGAGCATCGTCCGGATCATCTGCGCGTCCCCGCGCAGCGACCACGCAGGATGCCCGAACGTGGCCGGGTTGTTCTTCTCGATCAGGAAATGCGCGGGCCACGCCGTGCCGTACCCGATCAGTGGCAGGGCCGCCAGATAGCGTGTCCGGCCCCGCGCGAGCCCGTATGCGGAGATCGCGAGCCCGGTCAGGGTGCCGGTCAGATGGACCCAGCGGGTGGCGGCACGGGAGTGCATCGCGACGTAGTACGGCCAGAATTCCTGGTATGTATCGAACGTCTGCTGTGGCATACGGGCACCGTAGCCGCCCGATCGGCAACCGAACACGCCCCTTTCGCGTCCGAGAGGAAGAACGGGCGGCCGGAGCCCACGGGGGTGGTCCCGGTCGCCCGATCCCCGCCCCTCGGGGCGGACCGTTTTCGGTCAGTGCCCGGCCACCGACCGGCGGTGCACCGGGAAGTCGAAATAGGTGTCCGGGAACGGCTCGGGCCTGAACGTGAAGTGCCACCACTCCTCGGGCAGGTTCACGAACCCCACCTCGGTCAACGTCCGCTTCAGGAACTGCCGGTGGGCGCGCTGCGGCCCCTGGACCCGGGGATCGTCCGTGTGCGACAGGGTGTCGAAGCAGTCGTAACCCGTGCCCATGTCCACCGAGTTGTCCGGGAACCGCTCACTCTTCGGCGCGAAGCAGGGGGTCGGCCGCTCGCCCGGACGGTACGGCCTGGTCGGCAGGGCGGGGAGCCGGACCAGGGTCAGGTCCACCGTGCTGCCCCGACTGTGGCCGGACTTCTCCGCGATATAGCCGTCCTCGAACAGCCGGTCCTTGTCGACCCGAGGATAGAACTCCCCCTTCATGGTCTGGTCGTCGAGGTCCTTCGCCCACCGCACGAAGTGGTCCACCGCCCGCTGCGGCCGGTAGCAGTCGTACACCTTCAGCGAGTACCCCTGACGCAACAGCCGCTTCTGTGCCAGGTGCAGGGCACGGGCGGCGGGCCGGGTCAGGATGCAGACCGGCTGCCGGTACCCGTCCACCCGCTCGCCGAGGAAGGTGTGCGCCGTGGTGTAACGCATCTCCTGGAGGATCGTCGGGTCCACCGAGCGCAGCGCCACGAACTCCTCGGGAGCTTTCGGTTCGGGGCGCGCCTGGGCCGCGGGGGAGAGCGCGGTGACGGCGAGAAGGGCGGCGGCCGTGGTGGCCAGAGCACGCAGAGCGGTACGCATTCCTGTCATGGGCACACCGTCTATCAGCTTCCCGGCCTCCGGGAAAGGACGCGACGACCGGGACAGGACGCGACGTCGCCTCCCCGGAGAGCGCGGAGAGCGCGGAGAGCGCGGAGAGCGCGGAGAGCCGGCAAGCCGAAAGGGCCGGAAAGCGGGAAGGAAGGTTCGATACAGTCCGCCCGTGTCCGAACCCGGCAACAGCCCATCCCCGAACGCCCCGCAGCCGCCCCGGTACGTACGGGACTCCCACTGCGGCACGTGCGGAGCCCCGTACACCGCGCCACCGTCCGCCGACACCTGGCCCCGCACCTGCGCCCACTGCGGAACCACCGCCTACCGCAACCCGCTCCCCGTCGCGGTGGCCCTGCTCCCCGTCACCGGCCCGGGCACCACCGGACTCATCGTCATCACCCGCACCATCGAGCCGCAGAAGGGTGGTACGGCCCTGCCCGGCGGGTTCATCGACCATGCCGAGGACTGGCGTGCGGCGGTCGTCAGGGAACTGCGCGAGGAGACCGGTATCGAGGCCGCCGCAGCGGACGTCCGTCTCGCCGACACCCTCAGCGACACCACCGGCCACCTCCTGGTCTTCGGCCTTCTCCCGGCACGCCCCCTCGCGAGCCTTCCACCCTCGGTCCCCACCGACGAGACATCCGGCTACGACGTCCTGTACGGCCCGCGGCCCCTGGCCTTCCCCCTGCACACGGAAGCGGCCGACGCCTGGTTCGCCGGGCGCCACGGCTGAGGCCGTCACAGCCGTGGACACAGCGGGGGCCGCCCGGCTCGGCACCACAGCCGGGACCACCAGAGCTCAGGCCGGCCCGGCACCACGGCCGAGGCCGCCGGGCCCCGCGCGCGCCGGATACGTATGCGCCGGGCCCCACGCCGACCACCCCTAATACCGCCCCCGCACCCCCCGCACCCGTACCGGGCGGTCGACCCCGCCCTCCGTGCCGTCCCGCTCCACCACCACGCGGTCGCCCTCCCACCGCGTCACATACCGCTCGACCTCCGCCTCCGCCCACCCGTCGCCCGCATCCCGTACCACCAGCCCGCCACCGGTACGCCCCGGCGCGGGCGCCCACACCTCCAGCTCCGGGCCACCGTCCGCACCGCGCACCGGAATCACCGCGCCCGCCCTCGCCAGCACCGGCACCCGCGACAGCGGAGCGTCGACCAGGACCTGGCCCGGCCCCTCGTACGCCCGCCCGGTCGCCGTGTCGTACCACCGCCCCCGGGGCAGCCGCACCGCCCGCCGCCGGGTCCCGGCCTCCAGCACCGGAGCCACCAGCAGCGCGTCGCCCAGCAGGAACGCGTCCTCGCACTCCCGCAGAGCCCGGTCGCCCGGCGTACCCCACCACATCGGCCGCACATAGGGCGCACCGGTCATCCACGCCACCCGCGACAGCGTCACGAAGTACGGGCGAAGCCGCTCCCGCTCCACCAGCGCCGCCCGCGCGTGCTCCAACACCTCAGGACCGAACTCCCACGGCTCCCGCCGCCCCGCGTCGATCGCCGCGTGGGTCCGGAACAACGGCAGATACGCCCCCAGTTGGAACCACCGCAGATACAGCTCGGGCGACGGGAACCCGTCGAACCCGCCCACATCCGGACCCGAGTACGGCACCCCGCACAGCCCGAGCCCCACCACCAGCGACAACGACGCCCGCAGCCCCGGCCACCCCGTCGACACATCACCGGACCAGGTGCCCCCGTACCTCTGCATCCCCGCCCAACCCGACCGGGAGAAGAGAAACGGCCGCTCCTGCGGCCGCTGCCGCAGCAGCCCCTCGTACCCGGCCCGCGCCATCGCCAAGGCGTACACGTTGTGCGCCTCTCGGTGATCACCGCCGACGCCCTCCAGCACGTGCCGGGCCGAACGCGGCAGGGACGGATCCCCGAACGCCGCGAACGACACCGGCTCGTTCATGTCGTGCCAGACCCCTGAGAAGCCCTGCGCAAGCCGTTCCTCGTACAGAGATCCCCACCAGTCCCGCACAAGCGGATCAGTGAAGTCCGGGTAGACACAGGCCCCCGGCCACACCTCACCGACCACCACCCGCCCCCGAGCGTCCCGGACGTACGCACCACGCCCCCCGACCGCCGCACCCCCGTCGAACACCGCCTCACCCGGCTCCGCCTTCACCGCCGGATCCACGATCGACACCAGCCGCACCCCGTCCTCGCGCAGCTCCTTCGCCAGCGCCGGCAACGCGGGGAACCGCTCACGGTCCACCGTGAACACCCGGTGCGCGTCGTAGTGGTCGATGTCCAGATGCAGCACCGACAGCGGCAGACCCCGCTTCCGGTACCCGTCGACAACCCGCCGGACCTCCACCTCGCTGCCGAACCCCCACCGGGCGTGCTGCGGCCCCAGCGCCCAGGACGGCGGCAGCGCCGGCACACCCGTCAGCGCCGTCCACCCCTGGAGCACCCGGGCCGGCGTCCCCGCCACCACCCAGCAACGCAGCGGCCCGCCCTCCATCCGCACCTCGCAGGCGCCCGGCCGGTCATGCCCCGAACCGGCGCCCTCCTCGCCCTCCCGCAGCACCACCCGCCCCGCCCAGCTGTTGTCGTGGAACACCAGATGCGTCCCCGCGTCCGACACCACCACCTGCACCGGCATCGTCAGATACAGCGGATCGTCCCCCGGACCGAAACGCCCGCCGGGATCGGTGTTCCACAGCCCGTACGCCCCGTCCCGCAACCGGGGCCCCGACGCCCGGCCCCCGAGCCCGAAGAACCGCGCGTCGGCCGGCACCTCCGAGCGCTGCACCCACCGCACCGGCCCGCCGCCCACCGGCTCCCACCAGCGCGGCGGCAGCTCCCGTCGCAACAGCAGCCCGCCCGGCGTCCGCAGCTCCACCGCCCCGGTCCGCGACACCACCACCGTCAGCCGCTCCGAGACCACCTGCCAGCCACCGTCCTTGTCCGGCTCCAGCACCGCCCGAGGGTCCGGTG
The DNA here is from genome assembly GCF_055583985.1 of Streptomyces sp. NPDC104313. Classification (NCBI taxonomy): domain Bacteria; kingdom Bacillati; phylum Actinomycetota; class Actinomycetes; order Kitasatosporales; family Streptomycetaceae; genus Streptomyces; species Streptomyces sp. NPDC104313. Next base: position 6,245 of record NZ_JBVJMW010000016.1, on the reverse strand, counting down.
CGGGCGCCTCGCCCTCCACCGCGTACGAAGGCAGCGGCTCCGCCCCGTCCCACGCCCAGAACACCGCACCGCCCACCGACACACGGATCCGCAGCTCCGAACGCGCGAACCGCACCACACCCCCACCCGGGCCCGGCTCCGCACCCGTCAGCGCACCGGGCACCCGGGCCCGCTCCACCCCGCGCGCCGACAGCGCCGCCGCGTCCGCGGACCGCCGTCGCCACGCCGAACGCACCGTGCGCAGCCCCCGCACCGAACCGACCAACCTCACCCGACGCACCAGGTCACGACCGTCCATGGCGCACACCCTGCCACCCGCCCGACCCGCAGAACCCTCCGTTCAACTCCCGTTCACCCATGCCGGCCCCGGGGCGAGGGAACCCCTCACAGCGGGCCACCCTGGTGCCGAAGACGATCACATGGCATCGTCCGTGTCAGCCGCTCACGCGCACACCCCGGCCCGTGCGCGCCGACACGCCCACCCCGCGTACCCGTACAGCCAGGGAGCAGCCCTCATGACCGCAGCCACGCCCGACGCCCCGCTCTGGCAGCCCGGCCCCGACCGCATCGAGGCCGCGGCCGTCACCCGCTTCCAGAACTGGGCCGCGACCCGGTACGGCGCCCCGGCCGAGGGCGGATACGCGGCCCTGCACCGCTGGTCCGTCGACGAACTCGACACCTTCTGGCAGGCCGTCGCCGAGTGGTTCGACATCCGCTTCTCCACGCCGTACGAACGTGTCCTCGGCGACCGCGCGATGCCCGGCGCCACCTGGTTCCCCGGCGCCACCCTCAACTACGCCGAACACGCCCTGCGCACGGCCGAGGACCCGTCCCGCGCCGACACCCCCGCCCTGCTGTACGTCGACGAGACCCACGCCCAGCTCCCCGTCAGCTGGGCCGAACTCCGCCGCCAGGTCGGCGCGCTCGCCGCCGAACTCCGCGCTCTCGGCGTCACCCCCGGCGACCTCGTCAGCGGCTACCTCCCCAACATCCCGCAGGCCGTCGTCGCCTTCCTCGCCACCGCGGCGGTCGGCGGCATCTGGACCTCCTGCGCTCCCGACTTCGGCGCCCGCAGCGTCCTCGACCGGTTCCAGCAGATCGAACCCGTCGTCCTGTTCACCATCGACGGCTACCGCTACGGCGGCAAGGAACACGACCGCACCGAGACCGTCGCCGAACTGCGCCGCGAACTGCCCACCCTGCGCGCCGTCGTCCACATCCCGCTGCTGGGCACCGACGCCCCCGCAGGCGCACTCGACTGGGCCGCCCTCACCTCGGCCGACACCGAGCCGGTCTTCGAACAGGTCCCCTTCGAACACCCGCTCTGGGTTCTCTACTCCTCCGGCACCACCGGCCTTCCCAAGGCCATCGTCCAGTCCCAGGGCGGCATCCTGCTCGAACACTTCAAGCAGATCGGCCTGCACTGCGACCTCGGACCCGAGGACCGCTTCTTCTGGTACACCTCCACCGGCTGGATGATGTGGAACTTCCTCGTCTCCGGCCTCCTCACCGGCACCACCGTCGTCCTGTACGACGGCAGCCCCGGCCATCCCGACGTCAGCGCGCAGTGGCGGGTCGCCGAACAGACCGGCGCGACGCTCTTCGGCACCTCCGCCGCGTACGTCATGGCGTGCCGCAAGGCCGACATCCACCCCGGCCGCGACTTCGACCTCTCCCGCGTCCAGTGCGTCGCCACCACCGGATCCCCGCTCCCGCCCGACGGCTTCCGCTGGCTTCACGACAAGGTGGCCGAGGATCTCTGGATCGCCTCCGTCAGCGGTGGCACCGATGTCTGCAGCTGCTTCGCCGGAGCCGTCCCCACCCTCCCCGTCCACATCGGCGAGCTCCAGGCCCCCTGCCTCGGCACCGACCTCCAGTCCTGGGACCCGGCCGGCGAACCCCTCACCGACGAGGTCGGCGAACTGGTCGTCACCAACCCGCTCCCCTCCATGCCGATCCGCTTCTGGAACGACCCCGACGGCAGCCGCTACCACGACAGCTACTTCGCCATGTACCCCGGCGTCTGGCGGCACGGGGACTGGATCACCCTCACCGACCGCGGCTCGGTGATCATCCACGGCCGCTCCGACTCCACCCTGAACCGCCAGGGCGTCCGCATGGGCTCCGCCGACATCTACGAGGCCGTCGAACGGCTCCCCGAGATCCGCGAATCCCTCGTCATCGGCCTCGAAGAACCCGAAGGCGGCTACTGGATGCCGCTTTTCGTCCACCTCGCCGACGGCGCGACCCTCGACGACGACCTGCGCGACGCGATCAAGCGGACCATCCGCGAGAACCTCTCCCCGCGCCACGTACCGGACGAGGTCATCGAGGTCCCCGCCATCCCGCACACCCTCACCGGTAAGCGCATCGAGGTTCCGGTCAAACGCCTGCTTCAGGGAACCGAGCTGGCCAAGGCGGTCAACCCGGGCTCCGTCGACAACCTCGACCTCCTCCACTTCTACGCCGAACTGGCCGCGACCCGCCGCCGCTGACCCACCGGCCCGGCCCTCCTGTCAGTCCCCCTGATTACGCTGAGTGAGCAAGTATTCACCGCGCACAGGGGGACACATGGCGCCGACCGGCCGCACCGAGAACACCACCACCCACCACACGAAGCACGACACCACCATGCGACGCACATTGCGCCGCGAAGCACCCAGCACGATCGGCCTCCTCGCCGACACACAGGACTTCGCGGCCATGCGGCGCTACCGGACCTTCGCCTTCGATGACCACGCCGTCTATCTCCAACAGGTCGAGGGCCTGCTCAAAGCACTCGCGGCCCAGGGCGTGCACACCACCGTCGCCCTCTTCGACCCGGAGGACTACGCGGAGTTCTGCGCCGAATCGGGCCTCGACGCCGATTCCGGCGCCAGCCGCAGCCGGTTCACCGCGGAGATCTCCGCCGCCGGAGCCACGGTCTCCTACACCGGCCAACGCCTGAGCGACCTCATCCCGGTCCTCGTCTCCCGAGCGGTCCGCCAGGCCACCTGGGAGTACGCCACCCTCCTCCTCGCCGACCTCGGCACCTGCGCCGACTGCGGCCAGGACATCGGACGCGCGGCCTTCGACCGCGCCTCGCACCTCCTCATGCGCCTGCTGGAAACGGCGGGGCCGGGCACCCACCACCTGGTGTGCAGCACCCCGACGGACAACGACCAGCTCCTGGCCGTGCTCCACACCCACCGCGACACCACAGGACCGGCCCGCCTCGACACCGCGGAGGGCGCGGAGTTCGCCACCGTTCTCGCGGTGGCCATCGCCCTGGAATCACGCGGGGGAGTCGTCCTGCGCACCAGCGCCCCCGACAGCCCGGACCGTGTCCACGGCTGGCGCCTGGCCCACGGGGCCCTCGCCCCGCTCACCGCGGGCGAGGTCTTCAACGCCTACTGCACCGACGCGGACACCGGAGAGCCCGTCTCCCCCGAATCCGGTGTGGAGTACTGCGCGGGATTCGACATCGGAGCGGACCCGGCGGAGCCCCACCACTGAGAGCCCAAGCACAGCAGGAGGGGCCTTCCGCCACACGGCGGAAAGCCCCTCCTGGACCTACTGGATTCCGCCTACTCGCCGGACAGCACAGCCTGAGCGGCGCTGCGCGCCTCGTCGGCCGAGTCCGCCGCACGAGCGGCGTTCGCCGCCCGCTCGCACTGCGCCAGCGTGTACTTGGCCAGCGTGGCCCGCACATAAGGAAGGGACGCGGCGCCCATCGACAGGGAGGTGACACCCAGACCCGTCAGCACACACGCCAGCAGCGGATCCGCCGCCGCCTCACCGCACACACCACAGCTCTTGCCCTCGGCACGTGCGGCGTCGGCGGACAGCGCCACCAGATCCAGCAGCGCCGGCTGCCACGGGTCCTGGAGCCGCGACACCGCGCCCACCTGACGGTCGGCCGCGAAGGTGTACTGCGCCAGGTCGTTGGTGCCCAGCGACAGGAACTCCACCTCCTGGAGGATCGACCGCGCCCGCAGAGCGGCGGACGGGATCTCCACCATCGCGCCGAACTTCGCCCGCAGCCCGGCCTCGCGGCACGCGTCCGCGAACGCCTTGGCGTCGATACGGTCGGCCACCATGGGGGCCATGACCTCCAGGTAGACCGGCAGACCCTCGGCGGCCTTCGCCAGCGCGGTCAGCTGGGTACGCAGCACGTCGGGGTGGTCCAGCAGGCTCCGCAGCCCACGGACGCCGAGCGCCGGGTTCGGCTCGTCGGCCGGAGTCAGGAAGTCCAGTGGCTTGTCGGCGCCGGCGTCCAGCACGCGCACGACGACACGCCCCTCGGGGAACGCCTCCAGCACCGCGCGGTAGGCCGCGACCTGCTTCTCCTCGGAAGGGGCCTGCTTGCTGTCGTCCAGGAACAGGAACTCGGTCCGGAACAGCCCGACGCCCTCCGCCCCGGCCTCGACCGCCGCGGGCACATCGCCCGGACCGCCGACATTGGCGAGCAGCGGCACCTTGTGCCCGTCCGACGTGGCACCGGGGCCGGTCGAGGCGGAGAGTGCCGCCTTACGAGCGGCGGCGGCACCCTCCAGCTCGGCGCGCTTCTCGTCGCTCGGGTCGACGAAGATCTCGCCCGTGCTGCCGTCCACCGCGACGACCGTTCCCTCCGCCAGCTCACCGGCGCCGGGCAGCGCCACCACGGCGGGAACGCCGAGCGCCCGCGCCAGGATCGCGCTGTGACTGGTCGGCCCGCCCTCCTCGGTGACGAAGCCGAGCACCAGGGTCGGGTCGAGGAGCGCGGTGTCGGCCGGCGCCAGGTCGCGCGCGATCAGCACATACGGCTCGTCGCTGTCCGGCACGCCGGGCATCGGCACACCGAGCAGCCGCGCCACGATCCGGTTCCGTACGTCGTCGAGGTCCGCGACCCGCCCCGCCAGGTACTCCCCGGCATTGGCGAGCAACGCGCGGTACGCGGCGAACGCGTCGTACACGGCGCGCTCGGCGGTGCTGCCCACGGCGATGCGCCGATCGACGTCGGACCTCAGCTCGGGGTCCTGCGCCATCATGGCCTGCGCCTCGAGCACGTGCTGTGCCTCGCCGCCGGCCAGGTTGCCGCGCGCGATCAGATCGGCGGCGACCGCTTCCACCGCCTGCCTGGCGCGCCCCTGTTCGCGACCGGCCTCCTCGGCGGGAATCGACTTGGCGGGCGGCTCAAGCACCGCCGTACCCATGTGCCGAACCTCGCCGATGGCCACACCGTGGCTCACGCCGACGCCTCGCAGCGTTGTCTCCATTTCACCCGTCTCCGGTTGTGCGGCGACCGAGTCACCGCGGTGGTTGTGCAACTGGCTTGTCACTGCGCCCGAGGCGTCACTGCCAGCCGAACAGCGGGTCGCCGATCTTCACGTCCCCGTCCTCACGGACATCGGAGAGCGACTCGGCGGTGGCCTCCAGGGCCACGATCGGGCAGATGGGTGATTTGCCGGCGGCCTCGACGGCGACCGGGTCCCAGCGCACGATGCTCTGGCCCCGGGTCACCGTGTCCCCCTTGTTCACGAGGAGCTCGAAGCCCTCGCCGTTGAGCTGGACGGTGTCGATGCCGAGGTGTGTCAGGACCCCGTGCCCTTCCGCGTCGACGACGACGAACGCGTGGGGGTGCAGGGAGACGACGATGCCGTCGACCGGGGACACGGCCTCGGAGGGCTCACGTACCGGGTCGATGGCGGTGCCGGGGCCGACCATCGCGCCGGAGAAGACCGGGTCGGGAACCGCGGCGAGTCCGATGGCGCGTCCAGCAAGAGGGGACGTCACGTTGGTCATGGGGGAGCCTCCCAGGGGGTGGAGATTCAGGTGTCGCCGCCGCGACTGATGGGGGACGGCGTACTGCTCAGCAGCGTAAGTCATATGAAGTCCCGGTTCCGCCCGAGACCTACCGCTTGGCGGACCTAGGGAGTACGAGAAACGATTTGCCTCGACTCCCGGCGGCCTGTACTGTCGTACTCCTGCCTGACCCCAACGCGACTTTGAGTCGGGGGTCGGCGGCGACCTTCAAGCCCAGATCCTAACCTTGAACCTCTCCCTCGGCGTGCCCGCAGGACGTGGTCAGAGTGACGGAAAAGGCCTGGTAGAGTCGGACTCGCCGGAAAGGGAAAGCGCGAAAGCGGAGGACCTGGAAGCGAAATGCGAGGCCCGCTTCGACCGGGAATTGGACACGAAAGAGTCTGATAGAGTCGGAAACGCAGGACAGCAAGACAAAGTAGTAACGAAGGGAAGCGCCCGGAGGGCCCCGGTGAAACGGGACC
>NZ_JBVJMW010000015.1:0-185291 GCF_055583985.1 Streptomyces sp. NPDC104313 | reverse complement strand
AACGTGACCGCGACGAACAGACTTACCAGCGGGGCGAGTTGATACATCATTCCGATGCCGGGTCGCAATACACGAGCTTCCGGCTCGCCGAGCACCTGGACGCCGTCGGTATCGCGGCCTCGATCGGCTCGGTCGGCGACGCCTACGACAACGCCCTCATGGAGAGCACGATCGGCCTGTTCAAGACCGAGCTGATCAAGCCCCGACGCCCATGGAAGACGCTTTCCCAGGTCGAACTCGCCACTGCCGAGTGGATCGACTGGTACTGCCACCGCCGACTACACGGCGAAATCGGGCACATCCCACCCGCCGAATACGAAACCAACTACTACCTCACAACCACGAAACCCCAGGTCACAACCACAATCTGAAGTCTCTACCGAACCCGGAACGGTTCAGGGGTGTGCCGTCGGGTGCGGCGATGACCTGCGCATTCATGCCGTGTTTCTTGTGTTTCTGGGAGTAGTACGGCTCGTCGGCCGCGATCCGGTCTGTGGGGATCAGAGTGCCGTCCACGATCACGAAGTCGTCCTCGCCCCGGCCGGTCAGGGCCTCGGACAGGCCAGGTGCCCAGGCAGCAAGGACATCGACGGTCTCGTCCACGTACCGCCAGGCTGTCGCCTCGGAGATGCCGAACCCGGCGCCGAGCTGCGTGAACGTCTCGTTCTTGCGCAGGTGGGCGAGCGCGAACAGGGCCTGTTGGAAGCAGTCCAACTTCCGCCAACGAGTGCCTTGTTCACACCTTCGGGCGTAGATGAGCCACGAGACATGCTCGACCAGCTCGTGCGGGACATCGAGCGTGGAAGGATACGGAACCAACGAAGCCCCCCGGCCGTCGGCGTGTTGAGTGAGATCACCACACCAACGACGAGAGGCTTCGCCACGTCACCGCCCCTGACCGGCCGGGTTCACCCGACAGCCCAGGATGAAAGAGGTTCAGTCACTCCCTGTGTCATCTTCCACGGCGCTGCTCGCGCATGGCGAGCGCGACCCTCCACCAGAATTGCGCTGTCTTCAGATCAGCCGGTCGCCGACGCATATTCACCACGTCCAGGAACCTCTCGTTCACCCAGGAGTCTGTGGTGGAGGCCCGAGATATCCAGTCCGACATCCGTCGGGCCAGCTCATAGCCTCTAGGGTACGGACCCGTGACGTGCGGTTGAGCCAGGTCAGCGAGCGTGGAGACCTCCCAGGCGCCGTCGACGACCACCTTGACATGGCTGAAGTACCCCCAGGCAGGTTCATGAAGCCCCGCCCCCTTGTGCAGGTACGCAGCCAAACAGGATGCGTGCAGGAGTGCGCTGGTCATGCCCTGTCCGTACACGGGGTTGAAGCTGGCCACCGCGTCGCCGACCACGAACAGGCCTCCGGGCAGCCGGTCCATCGCCCACCATCGCCGCCGCAGCGAATGCGCCATGCTGTACGTCTGGACGTCGCCGACCATCTCGCACTCGTCCGCCACCACTCCGAATGGGGCAGCGTCCAGTTCCCGCATCCGCTTGACGAACTCACCGCTGTCCCGTGTCGGACGGCGGTCAGCATACGCGGCGATCACGACCATCCATTGACCGTCTTCAACTGCAGCCATGGCCGCAGTGTCGGGTTGTTCAGCCGCCATGGCTGTCACCGTCGGCAGCTGATGGGCCACGATCACACCAGGCAGTTCCCCTCCCCTGCGGAATCGAGCTGTGGCGTAACCAAGATCAATCCGCATCCGGTCGATCGGCGGCACCCCCCAGCCCGCCTCCTCCAGCCACGTGCTCAGCCGACTCGACCGCCCCATCGCATCGACGACCGCGTCTACCTCCAGCGTTTCCACTTCATCCGAACCGGCAAGGCGTAAGCAGACACCGTTAACCCGCCCTCCATCCACAACGATCCCCAATGCCTTGCCGGCGACCACCTCGACATAGTCGTCGGCGAGCGTGAGCCGACGTATGTGCTCCTCAAGTAGTGTTCGGCTAACTCCGATGAGCTCGTTGCCTGGAACATCGACCTTGCGCACGCCATCCACAAACAGCTGGATCTCGCTCCCCGACCCCAGCACCGCACCGTCAACCGCTAGGCCCCGGGTCAGCCCCGGCCACCAACGGTCGGCCTGCGTTCGCCCCATGTCCAACAACGCGTGGAGCTGATCGCTCTGTGGCACACCCCTCCTGGCAGTGCCAGTCGCCAAGTCATCCGGCTCGATAATCGTGACGCGAACCCCGGCGCTCCGCAGAGACCTCACCGCGGCAAGCCCTGCGATGCTTCCACCCAGGACAACTACGTGTTGCATTATCTTCTCTCTCCTTCAACGCGCCTGGCCTCAAGCGTAGTTGCTGCCTGCCCATTGCATCCCGGACCGCTGTCGAGCATGCCCAGTAACTGCGACAGCTTGATCCTTACCCGTGTGACTTCAGTGGACGTCAAGTCCGATCTTCCTCGGTTCGTGATCGCTCGATCGTGATACTGATCGCCGTGCTGACCCTCCGATGGTCATGTTCATGGCTAAATTCGGGCCACGGAGCGAGAGCCGCACCCCAGCGACATATCGGACGAGCAGTGGGCGTTGATCCAGCCGATGATCACGGCCTGGAAGCAGGACCGGGTGGCACGGTCGGCGACTGGTGATCCCGGGGCCTGCGACCTGCGGGAAGTCGTGAACGCAATCTTCTACCAGAACCGGACGGGCTGCCAGTGGCGCTATCTGCCCCACGACCCGCTGGCCTGGTCGGCGGTGTCCTACTACTTCACGCTGTGGCGCCAGGACGGGCTCGACCAGCGGATCCAGGAACTCCTGCGCTGCCAGGTGAGGGGGAGGGCCCGGCGATTAGAGGACCCGTCCCTCGTGATCATCGACACCCAGTCCGTCCGCGCCGCAGCGGGTGTCCCGAAGACCACGACGGGACTGGACGCGCACAAGAAGGTGTCGGGCCGCAAGCGGGGACTGGCCGTCGACGCCTTGGGGCTGATCATCGGCGTCGTCGTGCTGGCCGCCTCCGCCCACGACAACGCCGCTGGCACCGCCCTGCTCGACCAGGCCGCCGAGCGGTGCGGCAACCGCCTGGAGAAGGCCCTGGTGGACCAGGGCAAGGACAAGGTCCTTAATCCACGGCACCCTGCTGGACATCGACGTCGAGATCGTCCGCTGCAACCGGGCTGGCCAGGGCAAAGGCTTCATTCCGCAGCCCAAGCGGTGGCTCGTGGAGCAGGTCAACGGCACGTTGATGCCGCACCGCCGCCTCGCCCGTGAGTACGACCACCGGCCCGACACCTCCGCCTCCCGCGTCTACTGGGCCTCGATCGCGAACATGGCCCGCCGTCTCACCACACCGAGTCCCGCCTGGCGCGACACCCTCGGGCTGGCCGTGTGAACGTCACCGCGCGCCTGGCCGCCCTCCAGGCCCAGCACGACGAGACCACCGCCCGGGCCGGCGAACTACGCGACCAGATCCGGCACTTGACCGTCGTCCTGGCCGAGACCGAAGCGCGACTCGCGGACCTGGCCACCACCGCCAAGGTCATCGCCGAACTCGCACCCGCTGGAGGCGACCCCGATCCGCCCGAGACGAACACCGCCTACCAGGCCATCGTGAATGCTTCAACCAGTACCCCGACCAGGTGTTTCGAGCCCGTGAGCTGCACGAACTCCTCGGCATGCCCACCGACGAAGCATCCGTCAACATCACCCGCAGCCGCCTCGGACGCCTCACTCGTCAAGGCTTCCTCACCCAGCCCGGACGAGGCCGCTACCAGAAACGGACTTAACGTCCACTCAGAGCCTCACACATCGGTTCTTCGACACAGTTCGGAAGGGGCCACGTGGATTCGAAGCGGGAGTTGAGCTGCGATCTCGGGGAGCATGGGTCAGTTCGCGCACTGAGCGAGGAGTGGGGCCAAGCCGTCCAAGATACGGTGCAGGCAGGATTCCAGCGCTTCAGGGTTGCCTTCGAACCAGCCGCGTGGGTTTACTGGACGATCTCGCGCATTTGCCCCATTCGACAGAAGGGCAACGTCCCCGTTCGGCGCTTGTAGGCCCGTGCCGCTCAGCGCGTCGGGAGCTCGCTCCATTCCGGCAAGCTCCCGGAACCCCAGGACCCGTGGGCCGACGATGGCCCACACACAGCTGCAGGTGTCAAGACCAGGCTTGCCTGCAAGGCACCCAAAGACCGCAGCCACACCGACGTGCTCGTCAATACCTACAGAACGAAAGATCATATTCCGTTTTGCCTGACGGACCCCGTAGGGTGTGCCTGTAGGCAACGCCAGACACGGGAGGTCACATGGCGCACGGAGCGGAAAGGCGCTCTGACCTGCTCGTCGACGCACTGGCTCTCATACGCCAGGACCGGGACGAGCGGCGCGCGGACTGTGCCGTGCTGCGCGATGAGCTTACCCAGGCTCTCGGCCGAGTCGCGGAACTTCAAGATCGACTCGCAAGCAAGGAGCACGGTTTGGAGCAGGCCGAGACGATGTACCAGTTCGTCGAGGCCCGCCTTCCTGGGCTCGGAGTCGCTGCGCAACCGGACCACACGGCGCCGCAGAGCCCTGACCCCGCGTTCCCCGCGTCGCGGATCGCGGCACCCGAGTTCTCCGTACCACAGCAGAGCCGAGATCCCGAGGGGCACTCGCAGCAGCCGAGCGACGCGCCAGCGCCACTGGACCAGCTCCAGGACGACGAGTCCAACAGCTTGCAGGACTTCGTCATGACGATCCTCGCCACCTCCGACCGCGCCATGCACGTCGATGAGGTCCTCGAGACCATCGACCTTATTCGGGCCAAGGGGCGCACGGAGAAGCTCGGAAATTCCAAGCGCCCCAGCGAGGACGTGCGCACCGCGCTCAACCGGCTGGTCGGCAAGGGGCGCGTGGAGAAGGTCGCCACCGCCACCTACGCAGTGGCCCGGGACCTGCCAGCAGCCCCGAAAGCCGAGGCTGCCTGACCTAGATACGCGCCTCTGATCAGATATGTGAGAGGGGTGGTGCCGCCGGAGTGGAGTCCGGCGGCACCGTACGTGCCCCTGATCATGGTTCACGTGTGTCCCAGTCTAATCGACTGCACGTCCACTGGGACCGCGTGGCCTAGTTCTGTATGCCATTTCACCAATCAATGGCATGGAAAGTAGGCCTTCGTGCCAGCTGCACCGCCGAATTCATCAGCATTCCTTCGAGGCGGGGTTCACAGACCCCGGCCACAGCGCGGCGTCCAGCCCGTCCTCCAGCAAGCTCACGGTGACGACGTCGGGCCAGCTGATTCCGCTGAGCAGATTGACGATCGCCTGTCGGTTGACCCCCGTGAGGGCAGCGGCCTGCCGCAGGCTCAGCCCCTGCTCCTCCAGTCTCTCCCTGAGAGTGCGTGCGAGCGCCTGGACGATCCGAGCCTGCGGATGGTCGGCCATGACCGCGTTGGGCCAAGCGTCCGGGTCCGCGGCCAGGTCCCTCGGCGTCGTACTGCGCTGGGTGCCACCGGGCATCGAGATGCGCTCCTCCAGGTTGATGTGCACTATGTCGAACAATGCGGCTATTTGTTCAGCCGATATTCGTGGTGCATCGCGCTGGAGACCGAGATGAGTCAGGCAATCCTGCGGTACCGCCCCAAGGACGCCCCTCCCGAGTGGGAGTCGGTGGCCGACGGTGTGCGGATGGTCGTCGCAACCGTCGCCGACCACGTTCCCTACCGGCTCACCACCGTGCTGGGCGTGATGGCGACCCTCGCCGTCAGCGCCGAGCGCGCGGGCCTGGCGCGCGATCCGGCTGTCTGGCTGGAGCAGGCCACCATCACCCGTTCCCTGTTGCTGAATACCGACATCGCCCCGAACAGCACGCAGACCTACGCCTCGATCCTGGCCCGCGTCCGGGAGACCCTCATCTGGGTCGAACGTGGTGAAGCCCCCCGCCCCCACCTGAGTGGTGACCGCTCCCGCGCCGAGCCCTACGGCACCAGCGACCTGACCCGTCTGGACGTCTGGTCCGACAATCTGCCGCCGGTCCCCACCGGCCGGGGCAACGGCAAGGCACTGCTGGCACTCGGCGCCGGGTGCGGCCTGGCACCCAAAGAGATCCTCACCGTGCGCGGCACCGACATCCACGTTCTGCCCAGCGACGCCGTCGTCGTTCACGTCCCGGACACCGACCGGCTCATCGTGTGCCGCTCGCTGTGGGAGGAGACGCTCGCCGCACTCGCCCGGACCGCCGGGGACAACTACCTGTACGCGCCCGACCGTCAGGTCCCCTACCCGAAGAACGCCATCAGTAACTGGGTCAAACGCACCAAGCCCGGCGACCCGAAGATTCCTGCCCTGGACACCCGACGCCTGCGCGCCACCTGGATCGTGTCTCTGCTGCGCGACCGCGTGCCGGCCGATCTGGTGGCCCGTGCGGCAGGCATGAAGACGACCGCCGCGCTCGCCCCCTACATGGCCTGGGTACCGGTGATCTCTCGGGATGCCGCCGTGCGCATGCTGCGGGGCTGGGCGTGAAGCGCCGCGGCGGGCAGCACAGGCCCGCTCCCTCACCGCACCCGTCCCAGCTGAACGACCGACTGGTGCGGCAGGTCGTCGACCTCGTCCGGGCCAGCGGAGTCCTGGACGAACTCACGGTGCTGGAAACGCGACGCCCCGGCCCGCGCGGACTTCTGTCGGAGACCGTACTGGTCGGCATGGTGCTGGCGGCACGAGAGTTGCGCAGCACCAACGTGGACGACGCCTGGGAGTGCATGCAGTTCCGTCTGCGCAAGCCCTGGATGAAGTACTTCGGGCTGGCGGAAGTCGACCGTACGAACGTGGAGGCGACGCGTGCGTCGGCGAAGCGTTTCTACGATGCCTGGTCGCGCATCACGACGGTTCTGGACCCGGCCCGCCACGACCGCCGAACCCGTATGCCGCGCGATCAGGCCGTCGTCTACCGGCGTGCCTGGCTGCACCGCAAGCACCACGACTCGACTCCTGTCCTGTCGCGGATCGCCAACAAGCTGGTGCTCACGCCTGTACGCACCGCCGTTGCCCGCGGCCTGATGGACGACTGGGCCGGTGACCTGTCGGTGGACGCCACCGCCATTCCCACCTGGGCTCGCCACAGTACGAAGCGCCGCGCCTCGCTCGAAGTGAGCGCGGGTGTCCACGTCTCCGGCGGCGGCCACCAGACCTTCGGCTACAGCGCCACACTGCTGGTCGCCGGTCACACCGAACCGTCCCTCGCCGGTCGCTACCCCCAGCTGTGCATGGGCATGTCCATGCACACACCCGGCAAGCAGATCGGTCCTCAGGCCGTACGCCTGCTCCAGATCGTCAAGCGTCTGTGGCCCGTCCAGGGATTCCTGGCCGGTGACCTCGCCTACTCCGGTGCCAAGGTCGAGAACTTCCACGACCCCGTTCGGGCCGTCGGCTACAAACCGGTCCTCGACTACAAGACCACCATGGTCCGCAAGGAGAAGAACGCCGTCGAGGGCACCGTCGCCATCGCGGGCGACCTGCTCTGCCCTCACACTCCCCAGCGGATCATCGACACCTACCACCGCATGGCCGCAGCCAAGCAGAGCAAGACCCGCGAAGAACTCCTGCCCGAGATGCTGGAAGCGGACTCCTATGTCCTGCCGCTTAAGCAGTCCGCCGACCACCGTGGTCTGGAACGCCGCCAGTGCCCCGCCGCCGGTACCAGCCCCCGCGTCACCTGCCCCTGGGCACAAGAACGCGACACCTCCGGCGCCCACCGGCGCCGCGGCCACACTCCGCGCCGTCCCGCCCGGGTGAAGCCCCCCACCATCGATCTGACCAATCGCCGGGCCAGGCAGGCCCATCCGGACGCCAGGCCGACCGTGCGCCCACCGGAACGGCCCGCCCACCAGCGTCCGGCTATCTGCCAGCAGTCCACGATCACCGTGCCGGTCGACATCATGCCCAAGCTCCGCCAGGACCTGCCCTGGGGACGGGAAGCCTGGCAGCGTGCCTACCGCAGCCTGCGTAGCCACGTCGAGGGACTCAACGGCCGTGCCAAGACCGTCGACACGTTTCTGCACTCCCGCGAGAAGCGGCAGAGCCGAGGCCGCGTCGCTCAGACCCTCCTCAGCGCCATTCAGCTCATGGTCGAGAACCTGAGGACCATCGAGTCCTTCCTGCGCGACCAGCGCCTGTGGAAGGAAGAGAACTACACCCTCGGCGACATCCCCAAAACCCCGGACCCGTACGAGGACCCTGTCAAGGAGCAAAGGACAGACAACTCCGCCCCGCCGCCCGAACCGTAAAAGCGGCGTCGGCGAAGCAGGCACACCCACATAGCCGTCAGCGCGCCGCAGGACCACCCGAGTCCTGCGGCCGCTTCGCCATGCCCGCACCACCACAGCCAGCTCCGCTCACCATGCCCACGGCGCCAAACCGGGCTTCCCCGAGCGGCACCCGCGTCGTACCAAGCCTGAAAACCACGAAATCCCGTCCAGTTGAAGTAACTGAACGGGATTTCGTGAACCCTTCACGAGCTAACTCGTGAACGGCCCGTTGTGGACCTGTGGGGATTTGAACCCCAGACCCCCTCGATGCGAACGAGGTGCGCTACCAGACTGCGCCACAGGCCCTTGCGACGTGTGAAACTCTAGCACTCTCACGGGGGTGCTTGGAAATCCGTTCCTCCGCTGGTCAGCGGTGTCGGGGTCCCCGGAAGCACCGAGGGCCCGGCCCCCGGGACCCACCCGCCTCACTCGTTGGCCGCACGCGGCCGGTCCTCGTCGTCGTACTGGTCGAAGAGCGGGGTCCGGCCCCGGTCGCGGCTGCGACGGGACTGGTTCGCGCGCTGGCGCGGGGCCGGGTCGACCGCGGAGGCCGTCGGGTGCGACGTACCCGTCTGGGTGGGCTCGGCGGTGCTGGAGCGGGCCGCACTCCAGGTCTCCGGGTCGTTGACCTCCACGCCGCCCGTGGCCCGCGGGGCGACGGGCGCCGTGACATAGGTGGGCAGCGGTACGGGAACGGGCTCCCAGCTGTCGCCCTGGACACGGCCGCGCTCACGCTGCTGGTCCACCCACTCCGCGTGGTCCGTCTGCTCGACGAGGGCGCGGCGGCCCGCCTCCTGCGGGGAGACCGTGGGCGTCGGCTCCGACTCCAGGTGGTGGGCTTCGGAGTCGTCGTCGGGCTCGGCGGGGACGGGGGCGGCGGGCTGGTGCCTGCGGGGGCGGTTCTCGCGGAGTCGCTGTGCCGCGACCTCGGCCCGGCGGCGGTCCATGGTGAAGGCGAACCGCCGGCGTTCCTGGGCGCGCAGATGCACGATGTACGTGCTCAGCAGCACGGCCGGGGCGGCGGGCGCCCACAGGAAGCCGAGGCCACCGACCGCCGCGACGACCGCTCCGAGGGTGAAGGCCAGGAAGAGGACGACGGTGGTCCGCCTGCGCCGGGCCAGGACCTGGGAGCGCTGGGCGCGCCGGGCCCGCTCCGCGTCGGCCGCGCCGGAGGGGGGGCGCCGCCGGGCGGGGGGCACGTGTTCCGCGGGGTGCTCGCCGGACCGGCGCTCCTGCGCCTGACGGCCCGACGGCTGATGCCCCGCCCGCCGTTCGTGCGCCGGGCGGTCGGAGGTCTGGCGGTCCGGGGCGCGCTCGGGCGCATGCGCCGGGTCGGCCAGCCTGGCCTCCGTATGCGCCGGAGGCGCGGCGAAGGCCCGGACGTCCACGGATTCCATACGGTCCGTTTCCCGGTCCGGGTCGACGTCGGGCGCCGCCTCCTCGGCGGTGCGCTCCCGCAACTCCTTGGCGTACCGCCGCTCCATCGCCGCTCGTCCGGACAGCAGCCGGATGGCGGTGCTGAAGCGTTCGGTCGGACGAGCCTCGTTGAGCTCGTCCTGCCTGCGGAGCCACATCGGCACCAAGTAGGCGGCCCAGGCCCCGACGATGACTGCGTAGATGAGGCCGCTGCTGCTCACGCTCTCACCGTAGAGGGGTTTGCGCGGAGGGATCCGCCAATTGGCCCGGTGTGTCGCACGATCCGGCCAATATCACGGACTTTTTTGTGAATGTTTCGGATCAGTGGCCGCCGTTAGCCCGATCCAATGTGGTCGCCCGGCGATCAAATTCGAACATCTATTTTATTTCGCCGGACGGTTCAGGGCCTCGCGGCGACACGGGGCGCGACCGTCGCCAGCGCCGGAGCATCCCATCGGGCACTTCCTCGGCGGTCAGAGCGAAGATCAGATGATCGCGCCAGGCGCCGTCGATGTGGAGATAGCGCGGGCGCACGCCCTCCGAACGGAATCCGAGTTTCTCCACCACCCTGCGGCTGGGCCGGTTCTCCGGGCGAATGCAGACCTCGATGCGGTGCAGGCCCACGGCACGGAAGCAGTGGTCCGCGGCGAGGGCCACTGCCGTCGGCATGACCCCCCGCCCGGCGACGCTCTGATCGACCCAGTAGCCGATGTGACCGGAGCACATCGAGCCCCAGGTGATCCCCGCGACGGTGAGCTGGCCGACCAGCCGGCCCTCGTACTCGATGGCGAACGGCAGCATCCGCCCCGCGTTCGCCTCGGCGCGCAGATGGCGCACCATCTGCCGGTACGTGGGGCGCTGCGCCATCGGACCGCCGGGGGCGGGTGGTGGGACGGTCGCCTCCCACGGGCGCAGCCAGTCACGGTTGCGCCGGTTGACCTCGCGCCACATCCGCTGGTCACGCATCTTTATCGGGCGCAGGACGATCTCGCCGTCGGTCAGCGTCACCGGCCAGGTCACGATGTTCAGCTCGGGCTCCCCGGTCGGGGGTGGTCGCCACCGCGGAGCTGGTCGACGGCGTGCACCACGAGCCGGCCGAGGACCGCGAGCCCGTCCTTCACCCCTCCGGTGGAGCCGGGGAGGTTGACGATCAAGGTGCCGGAGGCCACACCCGCGAGGCCCCGGGAGAGAGCGGCGGTCGGGACCTTGGCCAGGCCCTCGGCCCGGATCGCCTCCGGGATGCCGGGGATCTCGTGGTCGAGGACGCGACGGGTGGCCTCGGGAGTGGCATCGGTGGGCGAGATACCCGTACCGCCGGTGGTGACGATCACGTCGTACCCGGCGGCGACGCCGGCGCGCAGGGCCGCCTCGACCGGGTCGCCGTCCGGAACGACCTGCGGGCCGTCGACCGTGAAGCCGAGGCCGGTCAGCCCTTCGGCGATCAGCGGACCGCCCCTGTCCGCGTACACCCCGGCGGATGCCCGGTTGGAGGCGGTGACGACGAGCGCGGTGTACGCGCGGGGCAGCGCGACGCCGGCGGGCTCGGCCGCCCTCCGCCCGTGGCCGGGGGTGCCCGCCCCCGGCGTGCGCTGCTCATGGCCGGTGGTGCCCGACCCGGGCGCCGTCACGTGTCCGTTCCCTCCGGCGCGGTGCGCCGGTAGTCGCCGGACGTGCCGCCCGACTTCGCCTCGACCCGTACGTCGGTGATCACCGCGCCCTTGTCGACGGCCTTGACCATGTCGACCACCGTGAGGGCCGCCACCGAGACCGCGGTCAGGGCCTCCATCTCGACGCCCGTGCGGTCGGTCGTCTTCACGGTGGCCGTGATCTCCACCGCGTCGTCGGCCACACTCAGATCGACCTTCACGCCGGAAACAGCCAGCGGATGGCAGAGCGGAATCAGGTCCGGGGTGCGCTTGGCCCCCATGATCCCGGCGATCCGGGCGGTGGCGAGGGCGTCGCCCTTGGGGACTCCCTCACCGCGCAGCAGCTCGATCACGCGCGGCGAGACGAGCACCCGGCCGGCGGCGCGGGCGACGCGGGCGGTGACGTCCTTCTCCGACACGTCGACCATGCGGGCCGCGCCCGCCTCGTCGATGTGCGTCAGCCTGTTCTGCGTACTCAACTCACTCCGCCTAGCGGTAGGGGCGCCGGTTACGCCTCGGGGAACCGGAGGGTGTCCCCCCGGAAGGCACGGCGGCAGATACCGTACCGCCACCGGGCGGCGGTCAGCCGAGCAGGATCACGTCCGTCTCCGTGCCGGGCTCGACCGAGGTGACGTCCTCGGCCACCACGATCAGCGCGTCCGCCCGCGCGAGCGCGGCGATCAGATGCGAACCGGAACCGCCGACCGGAGTGACCGTGCCCGCCTCCGCGTCGTGACGGCCGCGCAGGAACTGTCGGCGACCGTCCGGCGAGGTGAGCGCCTTGTCGGCGCTGAGCCGGGCGCGTGCCGTGGGTCGGCGCACGTCGGTGAGGCCCATCAGGGCGCGGATGGCGGGGCGGACGAACAACTCGAAGGAGACGTAAGCGGAGACCGGGTTGCCCGGCAGGGCCAGCAGCGGGGTGTGGTCCGGGCCGATCGAGCCGAAGCCCTGCGGCTTGCCGGGCTGCATGGCGAGCTCGCGGAACTCGACCCCGCCGCCCGGCTCGTCCTCGTCCCCGACGGAGGACAGCGCCTCCTTGACCACGTCGTACGCGCCGACACTGACACCGCCCGTGGTGACGACGATGTCCGCGCGGATCAGCTGGTCCTCGATCGCGGCGCGCAGTGTCTCGGCGTCGTCGGCGACCGCGCCCACCCGGTAGGCGATGGCTCCGGCATCCCGGGCGGCGGCCGTCAGCGCGAAGCTGTTGGAGTCGTAGATCTGGCCGCTGGTCAGCTGCTCGCCGGGCTGGACCAGTTCACTGCCGGTGGACAGGACGACCACGCGGGGACGGGGCCGTACGACCACGGTGGCGCAGCCGATCGCCGCGAGCAGCCCGATCTGCGGCGGGCCGACGACCGCCCCGGCGGCCAGGGCGAGATCGCCCGGCTTGACATCGCTGCCGCGTTCGCGCACATGGGCGCCGGCCACGACGGGCCGGTGCACCCTGACGGCGCCGGTGGCGTCCTCGGGCGCGTCGCTGTGGGCGCGCATGGCGGCGGCCGGGCCCCCGCCCGTACCACCGTCGGTCCACTCGACCGGGACCACGGCCTCCGCACCGGCGGGCAGCGGCGCACCCGTCATGATGCGGGCGGCCTGTCCCGGTCCCACGACCTGGTCGTCGGCGAGCCCCGCACTGCCCGCGGCGACGTCGCCGATGACCGTGAGGACCGCGGGGAACTCCTCGCTGGCGCCCTCGACGTCGGCGATCCGGACCGCGTAACCGTCCATGGAGCTGTTGTCGAAAGGCGGCAGGGCCACCTCCACGACGACGTCCTTGACGAGGACACAGCCCTGGGCGTCCGGCAGCTGCAACTCGATGGGCTCCAGCGGCCTCACCGCGGCGAGGATGTCGTCCAGATGCCCGTCCACCGACCAGATCGTGCTGCTCACGGGGTTACATCTCCTCAGCGACGTACTTGCGCAGCCAGGTCCGGAAGTCCGGCCCCAGGTCTTCACGTTCACACGCCAGTCTGACAATGGCGCGCAGATAGTCGCTGCGGTCGCCGGTGTCATAGCGGCGGCCCTTGAAGACGACGCCGTGCACGGGGCCACCGATCTTCTCGTCCGCGGCGAGCAGCTGGAGGGCGTCGGTGAGCTGGATCTCGCCGCCGCGGCCCGGCTCGGTGTGTCGCAGTATGTCGAAGACCGCGGGGTCCAGGACGTACCGGCCGATGATGGCGAGGTTGCTGGGGGCGTCGGCCGGGTCCGGCTTCTCGACCAGGTCGGTGATGCGGACCACGTCGGCGTCGACGGTGGCGTCCGCGGCGGCGCAGCCGTAGAGGTGGATCTGCGAGGGCTCGACCTCCATCAGCGCGATGACGCTGCCGCCCTCACGCTCCTGGACCTCGACCATCCGGGCCAGCAGCGCGTCGCGCGGGTCGATCAGGTCGTCGCCGAGGAGCACCGCGAAGGGCTGGTCGCCCACGTGCGGGGCGGCGCACAGCACGGCGTGTCCGAGGCCGCGGGGGTCGCCCTGTCGCACGTAGTGCATGGTGGCCAGGTCGCTGGACTCCTGGACCTTGGCGAGGCGTTCGGCGTCGCCCTTGCGGGTGAGCGCGGACTCCAGCTCGTAGTTGCGGTCGAAGTGGTCCTCGAGGGGACGCTTGTTGCGGCCGGTGATCATCAGCACGTCGGAGAGACCCGCGGCCACGGCCTCTTCGACGACATACTGGATGGCCGGCTTGTCGACGACAGGCAGCATCTCTTTGGGAGTGGCCTTCGTGGCGGGCAGGAACCGGGTGCCGAGACCTGCTGCCGGGATGACGGCCTTGCTGATCCTGGGGTGCGACTGAGTCATGTGCAGACCTTAACGGCTCCACACGGCCGGAAGCTGATATTCCGGTTAACTTCGTCCTTAAATATGCCCATACGAGAATCGTGCGAGTCGCTATTGAACACCGACAAGTCCGGAAAGGCGTCCGCGAAGAGCTCCCTGCGGCGCGAACTGCTCGCCGCGCGGGCCCTCCTGACCAAGGAGGACGCCGTCCGAACGGCCGCGGTTCTTGCCCAGGTGGCTCTGCGCCTGCCCGAACTGGCCGACGCCCGTACGGTCGCCGCGTACGTCTCCGTGGGACGCGAACCGGGCACCCGCGCCCTCCTGGAGGCGCTACGCGGGCGGGGCGTCCGCGTGCTGCTGCCGGTCCTCCTGGCCGACAACGATCTGGACTGGGCGGCCTACGGGGGCCCGGAGCACCTGCTCCCGGCCGGGCGGGGGCTCCTTGAGCCGGACGGCCCACGCCTGGGCCCCGCCGCCGTCCTGGAAGCCGGGGCCGTGCTGCTGCCCGGTCTCGCGGTGGACGGGGCCGGGATGCGGCTGGGGCGGGGCGGCGGCAGCTACGACCGGGTGCTGGCCCGGCTGACGGCCGCCGGGGCGCACCCTTCGCTCGTCGTGCTCCTGTACGACGACGAGGTGGTCACGCGGGTCCCCTCGGAACCGCACGATCACCCCGTGGACGCGGTGGTCACGCCGGCCGGAGCGCGGCGCTTCGCTTCATGAGTCCCTCTGCGGACCGAAGCCCCTTGTAGCTCACGCGTGAGCTACAAGGGGCTTCGGTACTTCGGTGGGCCCTACGGTTTCGGCCTCACGGTTTCAGCGTCAGCGTGTCGACGGTGGACGCGTCGACCGCGTCCTTCCCGAAGGACCAGTCGAGCAGCTCACCATCGACCCACTTGTCGGTCTGGTCGGTGTAGTGCGCGCTGAACGCGTGCCCGGAGGCTCCGCTGAGGTTGATCCAGCGGGACTTGTCCCAGTCCCCCACGTTGACGACCATCCGCATCGACGGGACCCAGACGACCTCGTAGCCGCTCGCCGCGTTCCAGCCGGTGGCGTTGACCGCCGCCTCACCACCGCCGAGGTTCCAGGGGCCGCGGTTGAGCGCCCGCTGGAGCAGGCCGGGGCCTTCGGTACCGAGGGTCTGGTTCTTCAGCGTCAGCCGGTGCAGGCGGCCCCAGCTCCAGGTGGAGATGTTCTTGCCGAGCTTGGAGGTCAACTCCCAGCGGGCGTCCTCCATCGCCCGGGCGAACAGGTCGTCCCGGCTCTCCAGGGCGGCCTCGCGGCCTCGGGCGGGCGCCTTCCACCACTCGTTGTCCTGGTCGTCCATGATGTCGCGGACCACCTGGAACCAGCGGTCGCCGCCGTCCGGCTGCGCGGTGTCGCCGTCGCGCTGGCCGCACTCGCGGACGAGCTTCTTCTGCTGGTCGGCCGGGCCGCTGTTCTTGGCCGGCGGCACGTTGAGGCAGTCACCCTCGACCCGCATCTCCTTGGGCAGCTTGTTGCCGAAGGCGAGCTTCAGGATGTTGCGCCAGACGCCGTTGAAGTACGCGGCGGCGGCCGAGTCGGGCTCCTGGGTGTAGTCCCAGCCTTCCAGCAGCTTCTGGGCCTCGCGGACGCTCGGGTCAGAAATGTTGATCTTCTTCAGCTCGG
Source organism: Streptomyces sp. NPDC104313 (assembly GCF_055583985.1). NCBI lineage: Bacteria > Bacillati > Actinomycetota > Actinomycetes > Kitasatosporales > Streptomycetaceae > Streptomyces > Streptomyces sp. NPDC104313. The sequence goes on along the minus strand of NZ_JBVJMW010000015.1, from coordinate 169,561 downwards.
GCACCAGCAGCGCGGCGATCTCGCTGAAGTTGTCCATCTGCATCTTCTGCATGTCATCGGTCGAGACCTTCTCGCCGCCCTTGATCTTCTGGGTCAGGAGGTCGTTGATCCGCTGGCTGCGGGCGCCGTAGCCCCAGTCCTTGGTCAGGAGGTGGGGATACTTGCTCTCGTCGATGACAGCCTGGTTGGCGGTGACGATGAAGCCGCGGTCCGGGTTGTACTCGTAGGGCAGCTGGTCGAAGGGGATGTACCCCTCCCACGAGTACTTCGGGTCCCAGCCCGGGGCCGGCGCCGTGCCGTCGTAGCCATCGGATCGCACCGGGATCCTGCCGGGGGCCTGGTAGCCGATGTTGCCGTCGGTGTCGGCGTAGATGAGGTTCTGGGAGGGGACCTCGAAGTTCTCGGCGGCCTTCCGGAAGGTGGTGAAGTCCTTGGCCCGGTTGAGCTCGAAGACGGCGTCCATGGACTTGCCGGGCTCCAGCGCCGTCCACTTCAGCGCCACCGCGTAGCCGTCGGCCCGGTCGGGGGCGGCGTTGCTGACGGGGGCCTTCTGGCCGACCTTGTCCAGTTCCTTGCTGCGGTCGGATACCAGAGGGCCGTTGTTCGTCTCGCGGACGGTGATCGTCCGGTCCTTGCCGCCGGCGACCTTGATGGTCTCCTCACGACTCCTGAAGGACTTGGTCTCGCCGTCGTACAGGTAGCCGTCGTCGGAGACCTTCTCCAGGAAGAGGTCGGTGACGTCGGCGCCCAGGTTGGTGAGGCCCCAGGCGATGTCCTGGTTGTGACCGATGATCACACCGGGCATGCCGGAGAAGGTGTAGCCGGCCGTGTCGTACTGGCAGGACTTGGAGAGCTCCCGGCAGTGCAGACCCATCTGGTACCAGAGGGAGGGCAGCATCGGCGCGAGGTGCGGGTCGTTCGCGAGGAGCGCCTTGCCCGACGTCGTGTGCTTGCCCTCGACGACCCAGGAGTTCGAGCCGATGCCGTTGCCGTTCGGACCGAGCAGCGCCGGGATCTCGTCGAGGGTGTCCGAGAGGGCGGCCAGCTGGGTGTTCAGGCCCTCGGTGGCACCCTCGGGGGTCGACGATCCGGTGGTGTCCGACGGGGTCGCCTCGGGGTCGAACTTCTTGGTGACCGGGGAGATCGCGCCCTGCTCGACGATCGGCTTGTTCTGCTTGTACGGGTAGCCGGGGTACAGGTCCTTGATCTGACCCTTGTCGAGACGGCTGGTCAGCAGCGAACGGTCGATCTCGTCCTGCATGTTGCCGCGCAGGTCCCAGGCCATCGCCTTCAGCCAGGCCACCGAGTCGACCGGGGTCCACTCGCCGGGCTTGTAGTCGTTGGTCAGCCCCAGAGCCGCGTACTCGACCGAGATGTCCCGGCCTTCCTTGCCCTTCAGATACGCGTTGACGCCCTCCGCGTACGACTGGAGGTTCTTCTTGGTGCTCTCGTCCAGGACCTCGTCATACTCCTTCTGCGCCACCTGCCGCCAGCCGAGCGTCCGCAGGAAGGAATCGGTCTCCACCTGTCCGGAACCGAACATCTCGGAGAGTCGCCCGGACGTCATGTGCCGCCGGACGTCCATCTCCCAGAAGCGGTCCTGGGCCTGGACGAAGCCCTGGGCACGGAAGAGGTCGGCGTCGGAGTCCGCGTAGATCTGCGGGATTCCGTAGGAGTCACGTTTGACCTCGACGTCGCCGGAAAGGCCGTCGAGGGTCATCGACCCGGTGGTCTGCGGGTACGAGGCCCGCACGGTGGACACGGACCAGTACGACCCGTATCCGACACCCGCGACGAGCGCCAGCACCAGGACGAGCACGATCAGGCGGGCGCGTCGCCCCTTCTTCCTGCCGGGCTTCTTCGCGTCGGAAGGGCCGGAAGAGGCGGTTGTCTTGGCGGGCATCGCTGTCCTTCGAGGGGCAGGGTGGTCCTGGGAGTGCAGGAGCAACCATAGGCGCAGCGGAGAAGCCACTCGGACGCGGTATAGGGATGCATCCATTTGCGTCTTCCTCGTACGAACACTCGAACCCGTCAAGGAATCGTTAAAGATTAGGTAAGGTAACGAAGTAACTGGCCGCCGGAGGACGATCCGGCAGGCGCACGCAGGGAAGGAATGGACCCTGACCGTCCACGCGCTCAACGAACTCCTGCTCGTCTGCTCGCTCGTCCTGCTCGTCGCCGTGGCGGCGGTACGGATCTCCTCGCGCAGCGGGCTCCCCAGCCTGCTCCTGTATCTCGGCATCGGGATCGCCCTGGGGCAGGACGGCATCTTCGACGTCAAGTTCGACAACGCCGAACTGACGCAGGTGTTCGGCTACGCCGCACTGGTCGTCATCCTGGCCGAGGGCGGACTCGGGGCGAAGTGGAAAGAGGTCAGACCCGTCCTGCCCGCGGCCGCGGTGATCTCGACCGTCGGCGTCGGCATCAGCGTGGGCATCACCGCCACCGCCGCGCACTACCTGGTCGGCCTGGACTGGCGCCAGGCCCTCATCATCGGCGCGGTCGTCTCCTCGACCGACGCGGCGGCCGTCTTCTCCGTGCTGCGCAGAGTGCCCCTGCCGCCCCGGATCACCGGGGTCCTGGAGGCGGAATCGGGCTTCAACGACGCTCCCGTCGTCATCATGGTCGTCGCGCTCTCCGCGGTCGGCCCGGTCGAGCACTGGTACATCCTGGTCGCGGAGATCGCGATGGAGCTGGCCATCGGCGCCGCCATCGGCATAGCGGTGGGCTGGCTGGGGTCCCTGGCGCTGCGGCACGTGGCGCTGCCCGCCTCCGGCCTCTACCCGATCGCCGTGATGGCCATCGCCGTCTCCGCGTACGCGGCGGGCGCGATGGCCCACGGCAGCGGGTTCCTCGCCGTCTACCTGGCCGCGATGATCCTCGGCAACTCCAAGCTGCCGCACTGGCCCGCCACCCGGGGCTTCGCCGACGGGCTCGGCTGGCTGGCCCAGATCGGCATGTTCGTGCTGCTCGGCCTGCTGGTCACCCCGCACGACCTGGTCGACGACTTCTGGCCCGCCATCGTCGTGGGCCTGGTGCTGACCATGGTGGCGCGGCCACTGTCGGTCTTCCTGAGCCTCGCGCCGTTCCGGCTGCCGGCCCGCGAGAAGATCCTGATGTCCTGGGCCGGGCTGCGCGGGGCGGTGCCCATCGTCCTGGCGACGATTCCGATGGTGTCCGGGGTGGAGGGCAGTACGAGAATCTTCAACATCGTCTTCGTTCTGGTCATCGTCTACACCCTGGTCCAGGGCCCGACGCTGCCCTGGGTCGCGAACAAGCTGAACATCGCCGACGATCCTGCCGAGGCCGCGGACCTGGGCATCGAGTCGGCCCCGCTGGAGCGGCTGCGCGGACACCTGCTGTCGGTCGCCATCCCCACGAAGTCCAAGATGCACGGCGTCGAGGTCGGCGAGCTGCGGCTCCCGGCGGGTGCCGGAGTCACGCTGGTGGTCCGCGAGGGCACGAGCTTCGTGCCGTCCCCGGCGACGGTGCTCCGGCGCGGGGACGAACTGCTGGTAGTGGCGACCGATCCGGTGCGCGACAGGGCGGAGGAACGGCTGCGGGCGGTCGGCGAGGGCGGCAAACTGGCCGGCTGGCTGGGCGCAGGCAGATCCCCCGCTTCCGACACATCCGGCGTGGCGGGACCCCATGGCGGTTCCGCCATCCCCCAGGCGATGAAGCTGGCCAAGAAACTCGGCGGCGCCGCCACCCGTACCAACGGCAGTGGAAACGGAAGGGCGAACGGAAGCGACCGCGGCGCGAGGACCAGTTCCCGAGACTCCCCGTAGCCCGCTGGGGCTCCCCTGGGGCTCCTTGGGGCCAGTCCCCCTGACTCCCTGACTCCCTGACTCCCTGACTCCCTGAGGGGACAACTCAGGCGTCCGGCAGCGGACGCGGCGCAGATCACAGGCTGACACGGAAGCTCTGTACGCGATCACAGGGCTGCGGGGCTTCCTGCCTGTACCATGAAGGTAAACCTGATCGACCAACTCTGTCTGAAGCAGAGCTGGCGCGACCGTATGGCGGTCGTGGTGTCTCTTCGCCCGGCGTTTCTTCGTCGAATGCAGCGAGTCGCCCGGCATCTACCGCAGTTCAGCGCGAAGAGGACAGCTCTCGGCCGCTTCCGTCCGGCCCGCCCCACAAGGGCGCCGGGAAGCAGGGCCACCAGGCGGCAGAAAGGCAAGGACCGTGGCGACCACGGTCTCCGACCGCCCCGGATACGGGCAACTCCTGCGCACCCCCGGTGCGTGGACCTTCCTCCTCCCGGGCTTCGCCGCACGGCAGCCCTTCGCGATGCTCACCATCGGCATCGTCCTCCTCGTGCAGCACACGACCGGCTCGTACGGCAGCGCGGGCGCCGTCGCGGCGGTCTCCGGCGTCTCCATGGCGCTGTTCGCCCCGCAGAGCGGCAAGCTCGCCGACCGCTTCGGCCAGCGGGCCGTCCTGCTGCCCGGAGTCCTTCTCCACGCCGTCTCCGTGGGCGCCCTGACCGTACTGGCGCTGGCGGACGCACCCCTGTGGGCGCTGTTCGTCGCCGCTGTGCCGACCGGCGCCTCGATCCCGCAGATCGGCCCCATGGTGCGGGCGCGCTGGGCGGCGATGCTGGGAGCGACCCCCGACCGGCCCGCCTCGCCGCTGATGCCCACCGCGACCGCGTTCGAGTCGGTGACGGACGAGTTCACGTTCGTCCTCGGCCCGGTGATCGCCACCGCGCTCTGCACCGGCGTGCACCCGGCGGCCGGACTGATCACGGAAGCGGCTCTGACCCTGGTCGGAGGCCTGTTCTTCGCCGCGCAGCGCGCCACCCAGCCCGCCCCTCGCAGCGCGGCCACCACGGCCGAACCGCACACCTCGGCGCTCTCCATCCCGGGCGTCCGCGTCCTGGCCGTGGCCTTCCTGGGCATCGGCGCGGTCTTCGGCGGGATGCAGGTCTCGCTGACCGCGTTCTCCGAGGAGATCGGCAACCCCGGGGTGAACGGTGTCCTCTACGGGATCTTCGCGGCGGGCAACATGCTGGCAGGCATCGCCTGCGGAGCCATCGCCTGGAAGAGCAGCCCGCGCCGCCGGCTGATCGTCGGGTACGTGGCACTGACCCTGACCGCGTCCGGCCTGTGGGCCGTACAGTCGGTGCCGCTGCTGGCCGGGCTCGGCCTGCTGGTCGGCCTCTGCATCGCTCCGGCGCTGATCAGCGGCTACACCCTGGTCGAAGCGCTGGTGCCCGCCACCGCCCGTACCGAGGCCTTCACCTGGCTGACGGGCGCCGTGGCGCTCGGACAGGCGGCGGCCGTGACCGCGGCCGGGCAACTCGCCGACGCCCAGGGCGCGAGCACCGGTTTCCTGGTGCCTCTGGCCGGAACGGTGCTGGCCCTGATAACCCTGCTGGCCCTGCGTTCACGGCTGACTCCGAAGCCCTCGGGGCGCACCGTGGCACGTGGGATCGGTCACCGCGAGCCGGTCGCGGTGGACTGATTCAACGGAATACGTCAGTATGGACCGTCGTTAGCACTCATTGAGTGAGAGTGCCAGGAGGAGCAAGTGCCGACCTATCAGTACCAGTGCACCGAGTGCGGCGAGGGCCTAGAGGCGGTGCAGAAGTTCACCGATGATGCCCTGACCGTGTGCCCGAGCTGCGACGGACGCCTCAAGAAGGTGTTCTCCGCGGTCGGCATCGTCTTCAAGGGTTCCGGTTTCTACCGGAACGACAGCCGTGGCTCCTCGTCGAGCAGCACGTCGGCGTCGGCCGCCTCGAAGTCGTCCGACTCCGCGTCGTCCTCGTCGTCGGGTTCGGACACGAAGGCGAGCGCAACGTCCTCGTCCTCGTCGTCTTCGTCCGGCTCCTCCTCGTCGTCGGCCCCCGCGCCGGCCTCGTCGAGCGGTACGTCGGCCGCCTGAGCCCACGTACGCCCCACCTGCTTTCACCGGACCCCGCCGAGGCCACTCGGCGGGGTCCGGGCGTTCGTCCCGGGAACCGCTCCTCCGGATACGGTGACCGCATGGCGAACGCACTTACGGAAACGAGCTCCGGTACGGATACCGGGAGTTCCGCGGAGATCGGTGTCATCGGCGGCTCGGGCTTCTACTCCTTTCTGGAGGACGTCACCGAGGTCTCCGTGGACACCCCTTACGGCAAGCCGAGCGACTCGGTCTTCCTCGGCGAGCTCGGCGGACGGCGGGTGGCATTCCTGCCCCGCCACGGACGCGGCCACCACCTGCCGCCGCACCGCATCAACTACCGGGCCAACCTGTGGGCTCTGCGCTCCGTCGGGGTCCGGCAGGTGCTCGGCCCGTGCGCGGTGGGCGGGCTACGGCCGGAGTACGGGCCGGGCACCCTGCTCGTCCCCGACCAGCTGGTGGACCGCACCAAGGCCCGCGTGCAGACCTATTACGACGGTGAGACCCGGGCCGACGGAACGGTGCCGAACGTCGTCCACCTGGGCTTCGCCGACCCGTACTGCCCCGAGGGGCGCAAGGCTGCACTCACCGCGGCTCGCGGACGCGACTGGGAACCGGTGGACGGCGGCACCCTGGTGGTCGTCGAGGGCCCCCGCTTCTCGACCCGTGCGGAATCACGCTGGCACGCGGCGATGGGCTGGTCCGTCGTGGGCATGACCGGACACCCCGAAGCGGTCCTCGCCCGTGAGCTGGGCCTCTGCTACACGACGATGACCCTGGTGACCGACCTGGACGCGGGGGCCGAGGCGGGCGAGGGCGTCTCGCACGAGGAGGTGCTCCAGGTGTTCGCGGCCAACGTGGACCGGCTGCGCTCGGTGTTGTTCGACGCGGTGGCCGGGCTGCCCAGGAGCGAGAACCGCAACTGCACGTGCGCCCACGCGCTGGACGGGATGGACACGGGGATCGCCCTGCCGTAGCGGGCATCGCCGCTGCTCGGCAGGGCGGGCGTAGCCGGTTCGGGTGACGGAGTTATCCCCAGCGCGAGGACTGTCCACAGGCCTCAGCGGGATCTGCGCGCGTGGTGGAAAGTGAGGGGAGTTCGGCCGGATCACCGGTCCGGACTCCCTTTTCCCTTGCCCCTTCCCTTGCCCTCGTCCGCCCGAATCCAGGTGGTGCCATGTCCACACCCACGCCCACGCCCACGCCCGCATCCGTCTCCACACCCACGTCCATGTGCACGTCCACATCCGTGCCCCCTTTCCCGTCTCGGTCCCTTTCGCCATCTCGGTCCCCGTCCCGGTACCCGTCTCCGCCTCCGGCGCCGGTGCCCGCGCCCTGCGGGGTGAGGCCGTTCGGGCCCCTGCGTGTGCGGGGCGGTGGCGCGGATCGGCTGCGCCGGATGCTGCGCCGACAGCGGCGGGCAGCGGCTGCCGGGCTCGCGCTGGCTGGTGCCGCGCTGGCCACCACCGGTCTGACCAGCACCGGCGGAGCGACCTGCCCACCGGATGCTCCGCCGGGGGCCGGCCGGTCGTCCGTGCGGCTGGTCTCCGCGCCGGTCAGGATCGCGGACCCGGAGACGGTACGACTGCTGCGCCCTGGGGACCGGGTCGATGTGATCGCGGTCGGTGACGCCGACGACGAAGCGCGCGTGGTGGCGCGAGGGGTGCGCGTGGCGAAGGTGCCACAGGCGGCCGCAGGACCCGGCGGTCACGCGGCAGAGGTTTCCAGCGCCGGGTCGGACAGTACGGGAGGGACGGACAGTACGGGAAGGGCTTATGGCATCGGAGGAGCGGGGGCGGAGGCCGGGGCCCTGGTGGTGTTGTCCGTGGAGCGGTCGACGGCCACAGCGCTGCTGGGCGCGGGTGCTTCGGGACGGCTGGCCGTGGCGGTGTCCGATGCGAACTGACATCTCCTCACATCACCGATGGGAATGAGCGGGTTGGACGGTGACGCCTTCGCCCGGCTCAGGTGGCGGAGCAGTTCGCTCCCCTCACCACCCATGCGAAAGAAGGCTCAGTTGTGAGCGAGAAGAAGGTGGCTGAGGGGTGACGTCGGTGGCGTGGGCGAGACGGTTGACCATGGGCCGGCCGAATCCTCCCGTGCCGCCGTTCAGGTCGGGGGTGGGTATGCCCGGCGCCCCCAGGGCGACCGCGTTCGCGGAGCGGTCGGCCGCGGCATTGACGCTCATCGCGTCCACCAGGTCACCCGTCTCGGAATCGTCGATGCCCGCTCAGTCCTGTGCGGCACCTTCTGCCCGGCCGGGGTCCCTCGACCCTGTTCGTGCCCGATTCATGCATGACTACCTCGCCGCTGAACACCTGAAAATCTTTGTTGGCCAGAGTAGACATTGGGTGTGGGCGTGATTATGGTTTCTCTCGTAGCCGAGATCGAGAAGGGCCCGGCAGAGATGAACTGCCGGGCAGAAGCACCCGCAAGCGCAGTTCGCGGGAAGGTGCGGTGGTGGAGTTTCGAAGCCAGAGCAGTTGCAGGACGGCGACGGGACTGACGACCGGACCAGGTGGCCCGCGGTGATCAGGGGCGGCCACGAGCAGTACCAGCAGTGTGGAGGCAGTTCCTCGGTAAAGGCGTCGGCTGCGGGCGCGCGTACCGGGAAGTCCGGCAGTGGGGTTCCAAGCCAGAGCAGACGCAGGACGGGCAACGGGGCTGGCTGCCGGAGTGGCGCTGTTGAAGGCCACCAGCGGTACGCAATTCATCCAGAGGGAAAGAACGGAGGAGCATCGCACCATCAGGATCGCCCGGACCGAACACGTGAGTCCGGGTACCGCAGGACATCGATAGTGAGGTGGTCTCCGGTCAAGCAACCGCGATCCCCGCACCCCCGAAGCAGCTCAGCTCGGGTCAGCGGAAACAGAGGGCCGACGCAGGATCAGGGTCGGCAGATGGTGTAGCAGTTCCTTCGGGGCCCGGGTGCCACAGAGCACCCGGGCCCCTCCAGCGTGTTCCACAGAGAGGTGCGATGACAGCAGACGACTCGTTCGGACGTCTCGATGACGACGACTACCCCGCCTACACCATGGGCCGGGCCGCCGAAATACTCAACACCACCCAGGGCTTCCTCCGCGCCATCGGCGAAGCCCGCCTCATCACGCCCCTGCGATCCGAAGGCGGCCACCGCCGCTACTCCCGCTACCAACTGCGCATCGCCGCCCGCGCCCGGGAACTCGTCGACCAGGGCACCCCCATCGAGGCTGCCTGCCGCATCGTCATCCTCGAGGACCAGCTCGAAGAAGCCCAGCGCATCAACGCCGAACACCACCGAGGCACCAAGCCGCCCAACACACCACCAGCGGCCTGAACCGCTGCGCGACCATCGGATACCGGCGGGGCCTCACGCATTCCGGCCGGTGGTCAAGGGCCGCGCACGGTGTGCTCCGGGAGACCGGGCCCTGACCCGTGCGTCTATGTCGGCACGGGGTGGATGGGCGTAGTGACCGTGCATCAGGTACCTGAGGGTTGGATCACTCGGGGCCGGAGGTGGCATCGGATCAGGCGGGCAGGCGGGACCCGAAACACGGTCCAGTCCTCCGGGCCATCGCTCAGAGGTGGTGGGGTGGCTTCTCGTCCAGGAAGCGCGCGAGGTCGGCGGCGCTGCCACCGGCAGGAGGCCGTTCGCCCCACCCCTGGTCCGTATCATCCGCGGAGTGCCGGTCCAGCGGATCGTCGAAGTCCAGAACCGGCTTGTGCTTCGGTTCCCTGTGCGGCTGTTCATGTGGCTGCTGCTTCGCATCGCGCGGACTGGGGGCGGGGGCGGCGCTCATGTCTCCAGGGTACGGCGGCTCACCACGAGGTGTGAGCCGCCGTGGAGCCGGGCGCTGGGCGTCAGCGGTCCTTCGGGTCGATGAGCCACAGACCGAGCACGACGAGGAACGACACGCAGAGGAAGCCGGCCGCCCACCAGGCCGTACCGGTGTTGCCCTCCATCCACTCGTCGATCAGGACGGTCAGTCCCCAGAGCTGGCCGATGACGACAGTCATGGCCAGGGTGAGCCGGGCGGTCAGTTTCGAGGAGCGCTCGGGGTCCTGGTCGGTGCCCGCACCGGGCCCGGGGCCGGTGTGCCGGACGCGGGGGTCCCCGTATCCGCTGGTGGGGCGGATCTGCGGGTACCGCTCGTGGACGGGCCGGTTCAGTTCGGGGTCGGTGCTGCCGGGGTGGTACGTGGGGTAGTGGCTGCCGGGGGGCGGCAGCGGCTGCTCGGGGTGCGGGGTGTCGCTCATGCGCGCCTGCCCGGCTGCTCGGCGGCGGTGGGCCTCGCGTCGGCTCCCCGCCCGGGTCCGCCAGCGGGGCCGGCGACCTGGCGGCCGGATTCCGTCGCGCCGTCGGCCCGGGGCGCGGGCCGCTCGCCGGTGCTCCGGCTGCGGGCTCGCGCACCGGCGGCCCGGGGCGGGGATTCGGCTCCGCCGCCGATGCCGGGGCAGCCGATACGGGAGGCGAGGTCGGGGCGGTCGCCGCCGAGCTGGCGGCAGAGCCCGGACTCGATGCTCTCGCCGGAGCGGGTGGTCCCCACCGCCCAGACGCTGCCGTCGTCCTGCTCGATGACCACGACCTTGGGCAGTCCGCGCGGCGGCGGTCCCGCCGTCACCTCGCCGGACCGGGCGTCGAAGACTCCCTCGTGGCACGGGCAGTACAGCTCGCCCTCCGTGCCCCGGTCCCTGCGCCAGAGCACGGCGCAGGCAAGGTGGGTGCAGACGGCGGAGTAGCCGACGAGGGTGCCGTCGTCGAGGCGGACGGCTACGGCCCGGTCCTCCTCGCCCGGGTAGCGGAAGGCGATCGACTCGCCGGGCAGGAGTCGCCCGGCGACGCGCTTCGCCTCGGGGGCCTTGCCCTCCTCTCCGTCGCCGTGGCGGTGGAGCATGCCCGCGGCCACCCCGATGCCGCCGAGTGCGAGACCGCCGGAGACGGTGGTGACGATCCGGAGGTAGTCGCGCCGGGTGGTGAGGGAATCGGCTGCGATCCGGTCCTGGAGCGCCTCGCGCGGGTCTCCCCCGGTGGAGTGCTCGCCGCCCGGCTGCTGATCGGTGACGCTCATCGGCGGACGTCCTTCCCATTGATCTCGACGACGGGGAGACCGCCGGGGACCGGCCACTGGACCCGTTCGGCGGGGACGACCATCGCCACGCCGGTGCGGACCTCGGTCTCGCCGAAGACGAAGGTGTCGGCGACCTGGACACCGGGGCGCTCCGCCTGGAGTTCCTCGACGGTTCCGTAGAAGAGAGCTCCGGTCGGGCAGACGGTGGCGCACATGGGGGCGAGGCCGTAGGCGGTGCGGTCGTAGCAGAGGTTGCACTTCATCTGCAGCTTCGCCTGGAGGTCGATCTTCGGTACGCCGAAGGGGCAGGCGTTGACGCAGTTGGAGCAGCCGATGCAGCGGGTGGTGTCCGCCTGCTGCACCACACCGTCGGCGGTCACCAGGATCGCGTCGGCGGGACAGACCTCGGCGCACGGGGCGACCGGGTCCTCGCAGTGCATGCAGACGGTGGGGAGGGAGGCGACCGAGTGGCCCTCGTCGGTGTAGTCGAGGTGGATCATCGATGTGCCGCGGTGCGAGTCGCATTCGCGGCAGGCGGAGACACAGGCCTGGCAGCCGATGCAGCGCCCCGGGTCGATGAAGATCGTTCTGCCCATCACGGGGCCTCAGCTCCTCTCCGAGGTGCCACGGCCCTGGGGGGCCGTGGGGGGCCGTGGGTCGGTACGGGAGACCTGGGTCTCCGGGTAGGCGACGTGGCCGGGAGCGACCGGCGGGGCGGGGACCTCGTCGATCCGTTCGGCGTGCTCGACGCGGCAGGCGCACACCTTGTACTCGGGGATCTTGGAGCGGGGGTCGAGGGCGTCGATGGTGAGGGCGTTGGCCGAGGTGGGGACGGGCCAGTGGTAGGGGATGAACACGGTGTCGGGGCGGATCGCCTCGGTGACCAGGGCGGGGAAGACCTCGCTGCCGCGCCGGGTGACGACGCGGACGGGCTCGCCGTTGCGGAAGCCGTGCGAGGGGTGGATCTCGGCCCAGGGGCGCGGGGTCTGTTCGACGAGGGCGCCGAGCCTGCGGGTCTGGTTGCCGGAGAGGAAGTGGGCGACGGTGCGGCCGGTGGTGAGGGACATGGGGTGCTCGTCGTCGTACGGGTCCATCGGCGGGTGCCATTCGACGGCCTGGAGGTGGATCTTGCCGTCGGGGTGGTAGGTCTTCCCGTCCTCGAAGAGCCGGGGGGTGCCGGGGTGGTCGGTGGTGGGGCAGGGCCAGGCGATGCCGCCGGTCTCCTCCAGGCGTTCGTAGGTGATGCCGTAGTAGTCGTTGACGGTGCCGGCGGAGGCGATGCGCAGCTCGTCGAAGACCGACCGGGAGTCGGGGAAGTCGAATTTGTCGCCGGCGCCGAGTCGTCGGGCCAGTTCGCACATCGCCCAGGTGTCGGTGCGGACGCCGGGCGGTGGGTCCTGGGCCTTGTTGTGCTTGACCACGCGGGCTTCCGCGTTGGCCATCACCCCTTCGTCCTCGGCCCAGGTGGTGACGGGGAAGACGACATGGGCGTTGGCGGCGGTCTCGGAGAGGAAGAAGTCGAACTGCGCGTGGAACTCGGTGGTGTCGTACCCCTCCTTGACCACCCGGTAGTTGGGCAGGGAGACGAAGGGGTTGTTGCAGATGCCGATCAGGCCGCGGATCTCGCGGCGCCTCATCTGCCAGACCATTTCCATCATGGAGGTCCCGGCGGGCGGGAGTTCGGACTCCTCGATGCCCCAGATCTCGCAGATCTGGCGGCGGTGCTCTTCGTTCGTGATGGAGCGTCCGCCGGGGAGGAGGTCGGATTTCTGGCCGTGCTCACGACCGCCCTGCCCGTTGCCCTGGCCGGTGATGGTGCCGTAGCCGGCGCCGGGTTTGCCGATGTGGCCGGTGGCGGTGCAGAGGTTGATCACGGCGAGGCAGTTCTCGACGCCCTGCGAGTGGTGCTCGATGCCCCGGGCGTGCCAGGCCATGGCCTTGGGCGCGCGGGCGAAGGTCCGGGCGACCTGGACGATCTGCTCGGCGGGGATGCCGCAGATCGCGGCGGCTCGGGAGGGCGGGTATTCGGCCGCCTTGGCCTTGACCTCCTCCCAGCCGGTGGCGTGGGCGGCGAGGTAGCTCTCGTCGGTGAGCCCTTCCTCGATGACGACATGCAGGACGGAGGTGAAGAAGGCGGAGTCGGTGCCGGGCTTGAGGGCGACGTGGATGTCGGCGGTCCGGGCGATGGCGGTCTCGCGCGGGTCGACGACGATGAGGCCGGCCCCGCGGTCCCGGGCTCCCCAGACGTACTGGGTCATCACGGGGAAGCACTCGCCGACGTTGGAGCCCGCGATGAGCAGGCAGTCGGTGAGCAGGATGTCGGAGAAGGGGTTGCCGGCCCGGTCGATGCCGAAGGCCAGTTTGTTGGCGCCCGCGGCGCTGACCATGCAGAGCCGGCCGTTGTAGTCGACGTGCCGGGTCTTGAGCGCGACCCGGGCGAACTTGCCCACCAGATAGGTCTTCTCGGAGAACAGGCTGGCCCCACCGAGAAGCCCGAAGGCGTCGTTGCCGTGGGTCTGCTGGATGCGTTTGATCTCGGAGACGGTGAAGTCGAGCGCCTCCTCCCAGGAGACCTCGCGGAACTCCTCGTCGCGGGAGCGGCGCATCAGCGGGGCGGTCAGCCTGTCGGGGTGGTTGACCTGCTGGTAGGCGTTGATGCCCTTGGGGCAGAGCCGCATCCGGTTGATGTCGTGGTTGCGGGGTTCGACGCCGAAGACCTTGCCGCCGCGGTCCACCCGCAGATACATCCCGCACTGGACGCCGCAGAAGCAGCAGTGGGTCGGCACGAGCGTCTCGCCGTTCTGGTCGGCGTGCCACTGGTCGGCCGGGATGCCGCCCGCGTCCCGGAAGGCGCGGGTGCCGGGAGGGGCGAGGGAGGGGTCCAGGGGGATGAACGTTCGGCGGTCGGCAGCAGCTCGCGGATCCGCGGTCACTTGAAGCCCTTCTTCACATGGGAGAGATAGGCGCTGCCGCGCAGCACCCGCTTGCAGCGCGGGCAGTATTCGGCCCAGGAGTCGAAGCCGAGCCGGAGGTCGCGCATGGTGCCGCGCAGGTTCTCGACGTAGGGGCCGGTGTCGATGGGCTCCTCGCAGCGACGGCAGGCGAACACCTCGTCGTCCTTGCGGCCGGTGTACTTGAACAGCTGCATGCCGACCGCGGCCGGTCGCTGGACGATGTGGAAGAACTTGCCGAACGGGATGTAGATGAGCGTGAAGACGACCGACACCATGTGCAGGATCGCGAGGAACTGGTAGCCGCCGCCGTGCAGGAAGACCGAGGAGAAGGTGAGCAGCAGCCCCGTCACGGAGATGACGATGAGCGCGATCAGCGGCACCAGGTCGTAGGCGAAGCGCTGGCCGGTGGCGGCGCCTCGGTCCTTCATACGGCGCCACAGGAAGTACGAGGCACCGGGGATGACAAGGACGGCGGCGATGTCCAGGCCGTGGAACATCAGCCAGCCGAGCACGCTGAGCGAGTCGAATCCGAGGATCTTGAAGCCCCAGATCCTCATCTCGTAGCCGGGTCCCGAGCCGCTGCCGGAGGTGAAGGTGAACCAGCCCCAGGTGAGCGGGAAGGTGATCAGGGCGGCCAGGACGCAGCCCCAGAAGATCAGCTGGTGGGCGGCCCAGCGGGCGTGGGAGCGAGCACCGAGGAACTTCTGGAGGCCCAGGTAGGTGGCGATCATCTTCGGCAGGGCCGTGGGGGCTCCGCGGAAGTTGTCCAGGGAGAAGAGGCTGCGCCGGCCCTGTTCGAAGAGGCGTCGGGCGCCGGGGGCGGAGATCCAGACGGTGTACCGGTAGGCGACGCCGAAAGCGAGGAAGACCGTGGCCACGGCATAGGGGAGGAGGGCCGAGTCGAAGGTGCGGAGCATGCGGCTGCCGAGCACGATCGCGAGGATCAGCAGGGCGGAGACAGCCATGCCCGCGAGGGTGGCCCGGGTGGTGACGGACCGGGGACCGATAGCGGCGGGAGACGTGGCCGCGGGGCCGCCGGGGATGTGGGGCTCGGCTGCTGCGGTGGCTTCTGAGGGCTCGGTCACCCGGCCACCGTAGGGCTGTTTGAGTTGATTGAACCCGTTTTATGGAGTGACGGGGTGAGAGGGGCACCCGGACAGTCGCAAGGGTCGCCTTGCCCGGGCCGGGCGCTTCGGGCTCACCGCGCCCCGCCGACCGGTACGTTCACCACGCGTCGGCTCGCACTCCCTGCGGGCCTCGATCCCGACGGAGGAGCTGCCCGATGATCTCCGCGAACCCCATGGACCCCATGGACCCCGAGGCCGGGGGCTCCGGGCACCCGCCCCTGCTGGACGCACTGACCGATGTGGCCGGGATCCGCGTCGGCCACGCCGAGGTCGCCGGTGCGGGCGCGTTGAGCGGAACGACCGTCGTCCTGGCGCCCGAGGGCGGGGCCGTGGCCGCCGTGGACGTCCGGGGTGGCGGGCCGGGCACCCGGGAGACGGACGCACTGGACCCGCGCGATCTGGTGCAGCGCGTCGACGCCGTCGTCCTCACGGGCGGCAGCGCGTACGGGCTCGACGCCGCGTCCGGTGTGATGGCCTGGCTGGAGGAGCGGGGCCGGGGCGTCCAGGTCGGCGCCGGACCCACCCAGGTGGTGCCGGTCGTTCCGGCCGCCGCCCTCTTCGACCTCGGCCGGGGCGGCGACTGGCGGGCCCGGCCCGACGCGTCGACCGGCCGTGCCGCGGTGGAGGCCGCGGCTGCCACGGGGTCCGGGGAGCCGGTGACCGAGGGCGGCGTGGGCGCGGGCACCGGCGCGATGGCCGGGCAGCTCAAGGGCGGCATCGGCACGGCGAGCACCCGCCTCGCATCCGGGGTCACGGTGGCCGCCCTCGCCGCGGTGAACGCGGCGGGCTCGGTGGTCGACCCCCGGACCGGGGCACTGTTCGGGGAGTACGGGGCCGGGGACCCGCCGGCCTGCCCTTCGGCCGAGGTCCACGCGGCGGCGGAGCGGCGGCTCGCGCGGGAGCGGGAGGCGGCGGAGGCCGGAGGCGGGGCCCCGCCGTTCAACACGACGATCGCGGTCGTCGCCACGGACGCGGACCTGACCCGGGCGCAGGCCCAGAAGCTGGCGGGCACCGCACACGACGGGCTGGCACGCGCGGTGCGCCCGGTCCATCTGCTGACCGACGGGGACACCGTGTTCACGCTGGCCACTGGGCGGGTACGGGTGCCACCCGGGGACCCGGCCGCCGTCAACGAGATCCTGGCAGCGGGCGCCGACGTCCTGGCGCGAGCCGTCGTGAAGGCCGTGCGCGCGGCCCGGAGCACCGAGGTGCCGGGCGGCAGGCTCCTCTCGTACACCGAGCTGTATGGCGGCTAGCGCTACGGAGCCGTACGGATGCCCGGCGCCACGGAGGCGTACGGGTGCCGGCGCCCGATCCGAACGGCGGCATCCCGGGGGGCGCGCGGCGCGAGCAGGGGGCGCGTGGGCGGCCGACTCGTCTTCTGCGTAAGGGAGTTCACCCCAACCGCCCGAAATGCACCGGGAACACGCGGGGAACTTTCGGCGTGCGCCCTACGTTTTTACCAACCCCGGTCACGATGTCGGACCCAGGGACTACGTTAAGCACGCATCAAGTAACACGCGGCGACGGCCTGGAGACACCACCTTGAGCGATCCGTACGAGACAACCGAGCACCACCTCGACCGACTCCTGCGACGCGCCCTCAACTCCTTCGACCTTCCCGACAGCACGGTCGGCCGCCTCGGCACCGCGCTAGCCCACAGCAGTTCGCTGCACTCCTCGCACCACAGTTCCGTGCTGCACCGCGAGACCTACCGTCACACGTATCTCCTCTCGGACGGCTCCGCCCTCACCCTGTGGGAGCTGGTGCACAGCGGGGGCCGGGACATGCGGACACCGCGTCGGCACGAGTTGTACGACGACGAGGGAGACGCTCGCATCGCCGCGTCCCGGCTCGCTGGAAGCCTCTCCGACCCCCCGGCCTTCGGCGACGAGGGGGTGCGGGAGGGCCAGGGCGATCCGGAGATGCTGACGGTCCTGATGTCCGCCCCGCCGGCGCCGCTCCCCCGGACGTACGCCCCCGACAACTCCGCGGACCACGCCCGCCGGGTGCTGCGCCGCGCGGAGAACGCCGACCGGCCGGGCGAGCAGAAGACACAGCTGCTCCGGTCGGCGTTCGCCCACCACATCACCCAGATCTTCGGGCGTCAGTGCCGTGTCGACGGCCGCCCGGCCGGATTCACGCTCTACGAGCACGCGTTCCTCCTGCTGGACGGCAACGAGACGAGCCTGTGGGAGGTCGAGCACACGGCGACGCCCGACGGCCGCCACATGTGCGAGGTGTACGAGAACGAGCACACCGCCCGTGCGGCGATGGAGAGCCGCACCCGGATCTGCTGACCCGGACCGCTGTGACCGGCCGATCCAGGGTCCCCGCCGAGCCGGGGTCCCCGCCGAGCCGGGGTCCCCGCCGAGCCGGGGTCCCCGCCGAGCCGGGGTCCCCGCCGAGGCCGGTCACAGCGGGGGGCCGGTCACGGGGCGGGGGGCCGGTCGCGCCGCCCGAGCGGTACCGGTCGCGCCGCCCACGCGGATCAGTTCGCACCGCCCTCCACGTTCGCGCCGCCCTCGACGTGGGCCTCGCCCTTGACGTGGGCGCGCTGCCGGGCGGGCAGTGCGAACATCACCAGGAAGATCACCGAGAGCGCCCCGGCAACCCACCACAGCGACTGCTGGAACGCGTCGACGAACGCCGGGCCGACCTCTTCGAGGGCCAGTCGATCGCCGATCGCCCCGAAGAAGACGACGGAGACCAGACCGAGGCCGAGCGCCATCCCCATCTGCTGCACGGTGTTGATCAGCCCGGACGCCGAACCGGCGTGCTCCTTGGGCACTTCGGAGAGCACGGCGTCGGTCAGCGGAGCCACGATCAGCCCCATCCCCGCACCCATGACCACCAGCGGGACGGCCATCTGCCAGGACGTGATGCCCATGCCGTAGTGCTCGCTCTCCCAGAGGTAGATCAGCAGTCCGGCGATCATGAGGAGCGCACCGCTCTGGAGGACCTTGCGGCCGAAGCGGGGCACGAGCCTCTGCACGGAGATCCCGGCGGCCACCGAGACGGCGACGGAGAAGGGGATGCCCGTCGTGCCGGCGCGCAGCGCGCTCCAGCCGAGACCCATCTGCATGTACAGGGTCCAGACCAGGAAGAAGATGCCGAGGCCGACGCCGAACGTCAGTTGCACGGCGATGCCGGCGGCGAAGCTCTTGATCCGGAACAGGGACAGCTCGATCAGCGGCGAGCCGTCCGTCAGCGCCTTCCGCCGCTGGTGGAGGACCAGTGCCCCGAAGACGAACAGGCTTCCCACCATTGCCAGATGGCCCCAGAGCGGCCAGCCCAGCTCGTGTCCCCGGGTGAGCGGGTAGATGAGCATCAGCATCGCCAGCGTGATCAGGGCGACGCCGGGCAGGTCGAGGCGGACGGCCCTGGGGGCCTTCGACTCGGTGATGAACTTCGCGCCGAGAAGCAGCCCGGCGATGCCGACGGGCAGGTTGATCAGGAAGATCGGCCGCCAGCCGAGCCCGAAGAGATCCCACTCGGTGAGCAGCGCGCCCAGCAGCGGACCGGATACCGCGCCGAGCCCGACGATGGCACCGAAGAGCCCGAAGACCTTGCCGCGCTCGTGCGCGGGGAAGGTGGTGTGCACGATCGACAACACCTGCGGCACCATCAGCGCGGCCGTGGCGCCCTGGAGGATACGCGCCACGACCAGGATCTCGGGGCTGCCCGCGAAGCCGCACAGGGCGGAGGCGAGCGTGAATCCGCCGATGCCGATGAGGAAGAGCCGTTTGCGCCCGTAGATGTCGCCGAGCCGGCCGCCCGTGATCAGACCGGCCGCGAACGCGAGGGCGTAACCGGCGGTGATCCACTGGATCGCGGAGACCGAAGCCCCGGTCTCGCGCTGGATGCTGGGGATCGCGACGTTGACGATCGTGACGTCGACCAGGTCCATGAAGGCGGCGGTCATCACGATGGCGAGCGCGAACCAGCGCCGCCGGTCGGCCGGGGTGGGTCCGGCCTCGTCCGGTGTCCCCACTGATACCGACGGGGGTACGGCCGACGACTTCCCCAGTACCGGTGGTGCGGGTGGTACGGGAGTGATGGGTTGTGTGGGAGGTGCGAGGTGCGGCGCCGTGGGCATCGGGGCCGACGGGGGTGTGGAAGAAGGCATGGGAGGAACCTATGGATCCATCAGGTCAGATCATGACCTGATGGTCCGGCATCCTGAAGCCATGTCCGACACCCCGGCACGACTGCTGAAACTGTTGTCGCTCCTCCAGACCCCCCGCGAGTGGCCGGGCGGCGAGCTGGCCGAGCGGCTCGACGTCAGTCCGCGCACGATCCGCCGCGATATCGACCGACTGCGTGACCTGGGCTACCCGGTCGAGGCCTCACGCGGCTCCGTCGGCGGATATCGCCTGGTGGCGGGCGCCGCCATGCCGCCCCTCCTGCTGGACGACGAGGAGGCGGTGGCCATCGCGGTGGGGCTACGGGCCGGGGCGGGGCACGCGATCGAGGGCGTCGACGAGGCCTCCGTACGGGCGCTGGCGAAGCTGGAACAGGTGCTCCCCTCCCGGCTGCGGCACCAGGTCTCCGCGCTGCAGAACGCCACGGTGCCACTGACCCGGGGCGACGGCGCCACCATCGAGCCGCGGACCCTGACGACGCTGGCCTCGGCGGCCACCGGGCGGGAGCGGCTGAGGTTCGCGTACCTCAGCGGCGACGGCACCCGGACGAAGCGGCAGGTCGAGCCGTACCGGCTGGTGAGCACCGGGCAGCGCTGGTACCTGGTGGCGTACGACCTCGGCCGGGAGGACTGGCGTACGTTCCGGGTGGACCGGGTCGGCGAGCCGTACGCGACAGGGGCGCGGTTCGTGCCGAGGCCACTGCCCGTCGAGGGCGCGGGGAGCGACGCGGGGATTGGGGACGCGGCGAAGTACCTGGCCCGGTCGATGAGGCGGATGCAGCCGGAGTTGTGCCTCGACGTGTGGTTCGGGGCGCCGGCGGAGTTCGTGGCGGCGCGGCTGCCCGCGCACCTCGGGACGCCGGAGCCGGACGGGGAGGGCGGTTGCCGGCTGCGGACCTCGTGCGCCGATTCGCTGGAGTGGGTGGCGCTGCGGCTGGCGTTGGTGGACTGCGAGTTCTCCGCGCTGGGGCCGCCGCGGCTGGTGGCGTACCTGGAGAGCCTCGGCGCCCGGCTGACCCGCGCGGCCGGGCGCCCGGAGCCGGCCACCGGCTGATCCGGAACAGGGGTGAGCCCCGACGCCGGGGGGGGGTGGGCGCCGGGGCTCAGCTCAGGGACCGGTAAAAACCGGTCGGGTGACCGGAATGACCCGGTCGGTCAGCCGGTGCGAACCGGCTTGATGGGGAGATTACGGGTTATTGGCTCACGCCGCAGCGTCAAAGCCCGTGTCGTGAGCCATTCGCTTCAATTCGAGCAGTGCGTGCTTCTCTATCTGGCGGATCCGCTCCCGTGTGAGGCCGTGCTGCTTGCCCACTTCGGTCAGCGTCCGCTCCCGGCCGTCCTCGATGCCGTACCGCATCTTGATGATCGAGGCGGTCCTGTTGTCGAGCTTGCCGATCAGGTCCTCCAGCTCCTCGCTGCGGAGCAGGGTCATCACGGACTGCTCGGGCGAGATGGCGGAGGTGTCCTCCAGCAGGTCGCCGAACTGGGTGTCGCCGTTGTCGTCCACGGCCATGTTGAGGCTGACCGGGTCGCGGGCCCAGTCCAGCACGTTGCCGACGCGCTCGGCGTTGGAGTCGAGCTCGGCCGCGATCTCCGTGTGCTCCGGGTCGCGCCCGTGCTCGCGGTTGAACTCGCGCTGGACCCGGCGGATCCGGCCGAGCTCCTCCACCAGGTGGACGGGGAGCCGGATCGTGCGGGACTGGTCGGCGATGGACCGGGTGATGGCCTGCCGGATCCACCAGGTGGCGTATGTGGAGAACTTGAAGCCCTTGGCGTAGTCGAACTTCTCGACCGCGCGCACCAGGCCCGCGTTGCCCTCCTGGATCAGGTCGAGCAGGGGGAGCCCCGCGCGCGGGTAGCGGCGGGCCACGGCGACGACGAGCCGGAGGTTGGAACGGATGAATATGTCCTTGGCGCGCTCGCCCTCGGCGACCAGCGCCTCCAGCTCCTCACGCTTCGCGTCACCGGCGGTGCTCTCCACCTCACCGTCGAGGATCCGCTGGGCGAAGACGCCCGCCTCGATGGTCTGGGAGAGGTCGACTTCCTTGGCGGCGTCGAGCAGCGGTGTGCGGGCGATCTCGTCCAGGTACATGCCGACCAGGTCGCGATCGGCGATTTCCCCGCCCACGGCGCGAACACTGCCTGCCCGGCCGGACCCACCGGAGGCGGTGGACGTACGACGGGCGACGGCACGGGTTGCCATGCGTGCTCCCTTGCTGAGTAGGTCGCGACACCCTTTCGAGGTGCCCTGCATCCGATGGAAACAACGACTGGAATCCGGACAGAATTCCCATGCCGCACATTCACTTTCGTGATCATGCAGTACCCTGTCCGGCGCCGACCGCTGGATACCGCTTCCGGACTCCGCCGGACGCGCAGGTCAGAGCCGGTAGCGGGACGATGCGGCCCCTTTGCGGCTCTCCGGCCGGATACCCGGAATCGGCCCGTGCATGAGACCGCACTCACATGCGCGTCCGCTTCCCCGCCTCGCCCCGGCCGCCCGGCGCCCGGAGGGCCGTGCTCCCGCACAGGAAGACGGCCGGGGCGGCGTTCGGGTTGCTCAGGGTGTTCGGGGACACCCCGGACCGAAGGGCCCGGGCTCCGGGACGTACGACCGCCGACCGATCAGGCCGGTGACCGGGGCCCGGAGGACCTGGGACCACGGTCCGGGACCGGCACAGAGTGCCGACGCGGGGCGGGAACAGGGTGCCGACGCGGGGCGGGGGGGGCCACCGGTCCGCTTCGGAACGGCCGGATCGTTCAGGAGTGGTCGCGGAGCGCCCCGAGACCACTCGCCGGCGGCCCCGGAGCTCTCCCGCCGCGCCCGGAACCCTCAGCCGAACTGCACCGAGCGCTTCGCCAGCCCCATCCAGAAGCCGTCGATGACGCTGCGCCCCCGGTCCAGCTCGCCCTCGGCCGCGCCCAGCGTCACGAACAGCGGCGCGAAGTGCTCGGTGCGCGGGTGGGCCAGCTTCCCGGCCGGGGACGTGTGCTCGAAGTCGATCAGTGCGTCGACGTCCTGGGCCCGCAGCGCGCGGTCGCCCCAGTCGTCGAACTCCGCCGACCAACCGGGAACGCCGCCGCCCCGGTGCCGCAGAGCGGCCAGGTTGTGGGTGAAGAAGCCGCTGCCGACGATGAGCACGCCTTCGTCGCGCAGGGGGGCGAGCTTGCGCCCGATGCTCATCAGCTTCTGCGGGTCGAGGGTCGGCAGGGAGATCTGGAGTACGGGGATGCCGGCGTCCGGGAACATCTCCACCAGCGGTACGTACGCACCGTGGTCAAGGCCGCGGTCCGGAATGTCCTGGACCGGCGTACCGGCGCCGCGCAGCAACTTGCGGACGCTGTCGGCGAGCCGGGGCGCGCCCGGGGCTCCGTAACGCACCCCGTAATAGTGCTCGGGAAAGCCCCAGAAGTCGTACACGAGCGGCACGGTCTCGGTGGCGCCCAGCGCGAGCGGGGCCTCCTCCCAGTGGGCGGAGACCATCAGGATCGCGCGGGGGCGGGGCAGCCCCGCGGACCAGGCGGCGAGTTCGCCGGGCCAGACGGGGTCGTCGGCCAGCGGCGGTGCGCCGTGCGAGAGGTAGAGGGCGGGCATCCGCTCCGCGGTGGCTGTCATGGCACTCCCATCCACTGGACACGGCCCCGGGGCGACGGGCGCCGCGCAGGGCGGCGCACGTGCACCGGATCCGGTCACGAACTCTTCCGAGCAGGAGTTCCCCGAGGTCATCCGGGGGATCGTTGTTCAGGGGCCCTGCGAAACTCCTTCGGATCCCCTGCGGGGAACTCTCGGGGCAGGCTTCTTGAATCTTCAAGTTCCTACCTCCGGAGACCTTAGCCCTATCTAGTTAAACTTTCAAGAAAAGGCCGTACAGTGGAATACATGACCACGGCATCCACCAGCGCGCCGCGCTGGCTCACCGACGAGGAGCAGCACGCCTGGCGCGCTTATCTGCATGCCACCACGCTGCTGGAGGATCACCTCGATCGCCAGTTGCAGCGCGATGCCGGCATGCCGCACACCTACTACGGACTGCTCGTCCAGCTCTCGCAGGCCCCCCGCCACCGGATGCGGATGACGGAACTGGCCCGGAACGCGAAGATCACCCGTTCCCGCCTCTCGCACGCCGTCGCCCGGCTGGAGAAGAACGGCTGGGTGCGTCGCGAGGACTGCCCCTCCGACAAGCGCGGCCAGAACGCGGTGCTCACCGACGACGGCCACGCAATGCTCCGCCGCTCGGCGCCGGGCCACGTCGAGGCCGTACGGCAGGCGATGTTCGACCGGCTCACGCCCGAGCAGGTGGGCAGTCTCGGGGAGATCATGCGGGTGCTCGCCACCGGCCTGGAGCCGGAGGGCGCGGACGCGGATCTGCCCTGGCTCCGCTGAGCGATCGCTGAGCGGAACCAGGGCTACCGGGGCAGGGGAAGTACCGGGGCGGGGAAGGAGACGCCGTCGTCAGTGGGCGACGACAGGGATCCTGAACTCCTCCTCGGCGCCCGCGTCGGACGCGCCGTCCGTCCCACCCGACCCCGCTCCCGGGCGGCCGGTGTTGATGAGGGCGATCGCGATGGCCGCGGCGGCGACGAGGATGCCGACAGCCCACCAGATCGCGGCGGCGAAACCGCTGACCATGGCCTGGAGTTCCAGGAGCCGCGGGTCCGTGGCGCGGGCCGCGTGATCGGCGACGTACGCGGTGGTGGCGCTCGCGGCGATGGTGTTCAGCAGGGCGGTGCCGATGGCGCCGCCGACCTGCTGCGAGGTGTTGACCATCGCGGAGGCCACCCCCGCGTCACGCGGCTCGATGCCGTGCGTGGCCAGGGACATCGCCGGCATGAACGCCGTGCCCATGCCGAGACCGAGCAGCAGCATGCCGGGCAGGATGACGGCCGCGTAGCTGGTGTTGAGGTCCAGCCGGGTCAGGAGCAGCATGCCGGCCGCGGCGACCAGGAAGCCGGGGCCCATCAGCAGACGCGGCGGGACCCGGGTCATCAGCCGGGTCCCGATCTGGGTGGAGCCGGTGATCATGCCGACGATCATGGGCATGAACGCGAAGCCGGTCTTGACCGGGGAGTAGCCCTTCACGACCTGGAGGTAGTAGGTCAGGAAGAGGAACAGCCCGAACATCGCGATGACGGCGAGACCCAGTGAGAGGTAGACCCCGCCGCGGTTGCGCTCGGTGAGGACGCGCAGCGGCAGCAACGGCGACTTCACGCGCGCCTCGGTCACGACGAAGGCCAGCAGCAGCACGACGGCGGCGACGAACATGGAGACGGTCAGCGTGTCCGACCAGCCGGCCGACTCGGCGCGGGTGAAGCCGTACACCAGGGCGACCAGGCCGAGCGTGGAGAGCACGACGCCGGGGATGTCCAGCGGTGCGCGGTTACGGGCGCCGGAGGGCTCGCGGATCACGAAGTACGCGCCTGCGGCGGCAACGATGGCGAACGGGATGTTGACGAAGAACGTCCAGCGCCAGTTCAGGTACTCGGTGAGGAAGCCGCCGAGGATCAGTCCGACCGCGCCGCCGCCACCGGCGATGGCCCCGTAGATGCCGAACGCCTTGGCGCGCTCCTTGGCGTCGGTGAACATCACGGCGAGGAGGGAGAGGGCGGCCGGGGCGAGCAGGGCGCCGAAGACACCCTGGAGAGCCCGGGAGCCGAACATCATCGCCTCGTTCTGGGCGGCACCGCCGAGCGCGGAGGCCAGCGCGAAGCCGATCAGACCGACGACGAAGGTGCGCTTGCGCCCCCAGAGGTCGGAGATCCGGCCGCCGAAGAGGAGAAGCCCGCCGAAGGCGAGGGCATAGGCGGTGATGACCCACTGCTTGTTGCCGTCGGATATGCCGAGGTCGGTCTGGGCCGAGGGCAGCGCGATGTTCACGATGGTCGCGTCGAGGACGACCATCAGTTGGGCGAGCGCGATGAAGGCCAGGGCTTTCCAGCGACTCGGATCGGGAAGGGCGGTGTCAG
Source organism: Streptomyces sp. NPDC104313 (assembly GCF_055583985.1). Taxonomy (NCBI): domain Bacteria; kingdom Bacillati; phylum Actinomycetota; class Actinomycetes; order Kitasatosporales; family Streptomycetaceae; genus Streptomyces; species Streptomyces sp. NPDC104313. The sequence continues at coordinate 144,431 of NZ_JBVJMW010000015.1, read as the reverse complement.
CCGTTTTTGACATGGGTGTAGCCACCTAAGGACGTGCGAGGACGCCGAGGCGTCGCGAAGTGGGCGCCGGAGTACGTGCTGGTGCACGCGCGACGGGATGACGTGGGACGCGTAGGGGCGCGCGGGGGCGCGTAGGGACGCACAGGGGCGCGCAGGTGGACACAGCTGGTCCACGTACGCGGGAAGGGCGGGCGCGGGAAGGCGCTTCCCGGTGACGGACAAGCGTCCGGCGGCCGGGGCCGCGCCCGCGAGGTGTTACCGGTGAGGGCGGTAGCGGGCCGGAAGGTTCAGGTCGGTGCGGGCGTCAGGGGCGCCGCAGGTCCTCCAAGGTCGCCGCCGATCCGGGCAGTTCGGAGCGGGCCGGGGTCTCCAGTCCGTCCAGGAACAGTTGCAGATGGCGGTGGGTGAACCGGTCGATGCCCTGGCAGGCGATGCCGGGAAGCGGCCGGGTGAGCTGGGAGAGGGCGACGAGTACGTCACCGACGGCGATGTCGGTACGCAGTCGCCCCGCGGACATGGCGCGCGCCATGAGCCCTTCGACGGCCTCTTCGAGGCGCCGGCGCTCGGCGAGCAGTTCGGGGTGGTCCTTGTCGAAGACGCCGGAGAGCATCGGGCACAGGGCGCCGATCCGTTCGTCGGCGGCCGCGTGCACGAAGCGGCTGAGCGCGGCGAACGGGTCGGGCTCCGCGGCGGTGGCCTCTTCGGCCCGGAGGGTGATGCGGGAGGTGACCGCGAGGACGACCTCGTGGGTGAGGGCGGCGCGGTCGGGGAAGTTCCGGTAGAGCGTGGCGTTGCCGACGCCCGCTCGCCGTGCGACGTCGTCCAGCGCCACGTCCGGTCCGAGCTCCACGAGCAGCTCGCGTGCTGCCGCGACGATCCGCTCACGGTTGCGCAGCGCGTCGGCCCGTGGACGGGGCGACCGGCACGGAGCTGTCGGTGCGGTGCTCTCGGCGGCTGCCGGTGCGGTGCCCTTCACGGCGGCTGCGGGTGCGGCGCTCTTCGCGGCGGTCTCCACGACGACGCTCCTCCCCTTCTTCCTTCTGTGTAGCCGGTCAACCCCCAGCAGTAACCGGGGACTGTTTCCCCGTTTAGCGGGGACACGTATGCAAACGGGGAGAGGCTCCCCGCTTATTTCCCGCCCGAACGTGACCTGGGCCACATCGATTCAGGGAGAAAACCCTCCGATCGGCGCACCCAGCGAGCGGCCCCGCACCACCCGGCACAGGCTGATCGCCAGAGCGCAGTCAGGGGTCGGCCGGCTGCCGCGGACCCCGAAGGCGCCTCTATGCAGCAGCCCCGCCACCGGATACGCAGACACCGCCGCCCGGTCGCCCTGGCCGGAGCGACCGCGCTGGTCATAGCGGCCATGGCCTCGGCCAGCACCACCCTTCCGACCGCCGGCCGCGCCTCGGCGGGCCCGGCGGCCACCAGCCAGGAGTCCACGCTCGCCCCGTGCCGGATCTCCGCCACCATGGGCGTACAGATGTCGGAGGGTCTGCCGACCCCGCCCGGCTACGCCCGGTCGACCGGCGAGATCAAGGCGCTCAACCTGATGATCGACTTCCCGGACGCGGAGGGAACGGAACCGGCGGCGGACCGGTACGCGGAGTTCTTCCCGCAGACCTCCGAGTGGTTCAGGGCCAGCTCCTACGGCCGGCTCGTCTACCGGCCCGAGGCCCCCGTCACGGACTGGCTGCGGATGCCGATGCCCTTCACGGAGTACGGGATAGAGCGCGGCTCACCCTTCGAGCCGGGCTACCGCCAGTTGGTGAAGGACATCGTCGCGGCCGCCGACCCCTTGGTCGACTTCTCCGCGTACGACCTGGTCAACGTCCTGGTCAGCCCGAACGCCGGCCCCTCCGCGCTGGACACCGTGCTCTCGGTGACCTTCTCCGGCAACGACGAGGCCCCGACGGCGGACGGTGTCCCGCTCTCGAACACGTCGTTCGTCTACAGCCGCCAGGACGACGGATCGGGGTCGTACACCGAGACCGGCTACCGCGTCCTGCCGCACGAGAACGGCCACGTCTTCGGGCTGCCCGACCTCTACACGATGGAGGGCGGCGGTTCGGTCGGGCACTGGGACATCATGTCCGAGGACTGGGGCGCCAACAACGACTTCCTGGCCTGGCACAAGTGGAAGCTCGGCTGGCTCGACAACGAGCAGATCAGCTGCGCGTCACAGGCCGGCGTCAGCGAGCACACACTCGGCCCGCTGGCCACCGAGGGCGGCACCAAGCTCGCCTTCGTCCCGCTGAGCGCCCAGTCCGGCTACGCCGTGGAGGTCCGTACGGCGGCGGGCAACGACGAGGCGATCTGCCGGCCGGGGGTGCTGATCTACAAGGTCAGCTCCGACGTGGACACCGGCCAGGGCCCGGTGTCCGTCGCCGACGCCACCGAGGACAGCGGCGGCTGCACCCGGCGCCCCAATGTGCACGCGGAACTGTCCGACGCCCCGTTCCGCCCCGGCCAGACCTTCACCGACCGGGCCAACGGCGTACGGATATCCGTGCTGGACGAGGACGACGACGGCAACTACCGGGTGCGGGTCACCCGCCCGTGAGCGGCCCGGCGTCCGGAGCGCCCCCCGCAGCGGCGCCCTCCGCGAAGGCCCGGAGCCGGTGTTTGAGGAGCTTCCCGGTGGCGTTGCGCGGAAGCTCCTCGTCGGTGAACAGCACCAGGGCGGGCACCTTGAAGGCGGCCAGCCTCCCGCCGATGTGCTCGCGCAGGGCCCCGGCGGTGACCCCGGCCCCGGGGCGCGGCCGGACGACGGCCGCCACCTCCTCCCCCAGCACCGGGTGCGGGATGCCGAGGACGGCGGCGTCGGCCACGTCGGGGTGGTCGTGCAGAACACCCTCGACCTCGACGCAGTACACGTTCTCGCCGCCCCGGATCACCACGTCCTTGAGCCGGTCCACGATGGAGACCCGCCCCTCGCGGCGCACGGCGAGGTCCCCCGTACGGAACCAGCCGCCGTCGCCGAACGCCTCCTCGGTCGCCGCCACGTCCCGCCAGTAGCCGCGGAACAACGACTGGCCGCGCAGCCACAGCTCCCCCGCCTCCCCGTCGGGCAGTTCCTCCCCCGACGGCCCGGTGACCCTCACCTCGGTGACCGGGGTCGGCCGTCCCGCGCCGCCCGGCTCCGCCCGGTACTCGTCCCCGAAGTGCGCGAGGACCCCGCCGCTGGTCTCGGTGAGGCCGTAGCCGTTGCGGGGCTCGACGCGTTCGCCGTACCGGGAGGTGAGGCGGGTGACCAGGGCGGGCGGGGCGGGGGCTCCGCCGGTGCTGAACAGCGTGAGGCTCTCCAGCCCGTCCCCGGTCCGCTCTGCGGCCTCCAGCAGCTGGAGCCCGGTGGTGGGGACCCCGGCGAAGTGCGTGACGCGGTGCGCCCGGATCAGCCGCAGCGCCTCGTCCGCGTCCCACTTGTGCATCAGGACGAGGGTGCCGCCGGCCGCCATCGCACCGTAGAAGCCGGTGAACGCGGCGACGTGGAAGAACGGGAACGTCATCAGGGAGACGGGGGCGGGCCCCTGCCCCGGGATGACGCCACGCGCCAGCGCGGAGGCCGCCGCGTGGTAGCGGGGGTTCAGCGCGGCCGCGGCCTGGGCGAGATGGGTGGCCACCGCACCCTTGGGCCGGCCGGTCGTGCCGGAGGTGTACAGAATCGTGGCGTCGTCCTCGGGCCGGGGCTCCACGTCGGGCGGCGCGGCCAGCGGGTCGGGCGCGGGGAACTCCTCGTACCGCTCGACGCGCAGCCCCTTTGCCCCCTGTTCCTCGCCGTGGAAGAGGACGACGCGCGTCCCGGTCCGCCGGGCCCAGCCGGAGACCCGCCCCAGCCGCTCCCCGTCCACGAGGAGCACCCCGGGCTCGCAGTCCTCCAGAGCCTGGACGAACTCGTCCTCGGTCCACCAGGCGTTGAGCGGTACGGCGACGAGCCCGGCCAACTGGGCCGCCCAGAAGGCGATCTGCCACTCGGGATGGTTCCGCATCGCGATCACGGCCCGGTCGCCGGAGCGCAGCCCGTACCGCTCCCGCAGACATACGGCGAGGGCGGATGCGGCGGCGAAGAACTCGGCGTAGGAGTACCGCTGTTCGCCGGCGATGAGGAACGGCGTGTCCCGGTAGGCCCAGGTGGTCTCCACGAACTCCCGGAGCGTACGGGGCCCGTCGGCGTACTCCGGCGTCCCCTGCTCGCCGATGACCACGGCGAAGGGCGCACCGGGCGCGGTGAGGGAGGCCTCGACGCGCGCGGCGCGCCGGGCGCGTTCCGCAGGGGCCACGGCGTCTTCGGGGGCCGAGGGCGGGGACGGGTGGGTATGCGGCACGGACGGCCTCTCTCGCGCTGACGCTGACACTGCTACTGCTACTGCTGGTACTGGTACTGGTACTGGTACCCGAAACGCTATGCGGACGGGGGCACAGCGCCAAGGCCGAGGAGGAGACCGTGCCGGGTGACGCAGCTGACGTCGACGATCGCGGAGTCGGCCGACTGAAGATCTGCCCACCGCGATGAAGTACGGCGACCCAGCCGGCCTGGTCACGGCGGAGGACGCGGTTGGCCACGCCCTGGAGTTCGGAGAGGCGGCTGCGGGCATCAGGAACGTCGCTGCCGATCCGGGGAAGACCTTCCGCCGCGCCCGCCGCGCCTCCTCCTTGACGGGAGTCACCCCGGAGCCCTGCCCATCCACCTCGACTTCGCCCGGATGATCAGTTCAACCGCCCTCGGCACGGCCGGTGCGCTTCACAGATGCCCTTACCCGGCCACGGACGGCCACGCGACCATCCCCCTGCCGCCGGGCGGGGTAACCGCCTCGCCCGCACACCCCCACCCGCTACACTGACGGCGGTGCGCCAGTCCGCTGCCGCACCGCTGGATCAGTGGGCCGATGTGTCCGGGATCGCGGCTTCCGCCGCCGTTTCCTACACATTTCCCAACAGATCCCCGCCTTCGTAGCTCAGGGGATAGAGCACCGCTCTCCTAAAGCGGGTGTCGCAGGTTCGAATCCTGCCGGGGGCACGCTAAAGCAGCAGGTCAGAGGCCCTGTCGTCCATAAGGGCGGCAGGGCCTCCGGCGTGCGGCACACATTCAGCACACATCCGCGTGTGCTTCAGGTGTGGGGAGCTGTGCCCGATGGCCCCGAAGGACGAGCTGGCCCGGCGCCGCTACGAGTATCTGGTCGACCGCTTGGAAGGGCTCCTGCGGGCAAGCCTGAAGCCGGAGTACGCGGGGTACTACGGGCAGCTGATCCTCGGTGCCGAGCGCCTGGAGGAGCTGGGCGACCTCCAGGACGTGCGGCGGGCGGCGCGCGAGGCCGGGAGCCGTCCGGGCTGAAAGACGATCAGGTGGCTGGTCGGCGGCCGGTTGTTCGTGCTCGATGATCGCGAGGTCCCCGAAGAGATCGAGAAGCGCGCCGGAGACGCGGCTGCCAAGGCAATGGACCGGCCTGGCGGGAGGACCCTTGAGGCGGGCCAGCCTGCCCGAACCCGAGGCGGTGCTCGCCGAGACCGAATGGGCCGCCTTGGAGCACGCGTACGAACCCTCGACGGACACCCCCGCGCACCTCGTCGGACTCTTGGACGCCGATCAGGGCGTGAGATCACGAACCCTGGACCAACCTGCGCTACAAGGTGCGCCACCAGCAGACCCTGTACACCGCTACGGTCTCGGCCGCACTCCATGTCGCGGGGGATTCTCCCCGACACTCGTACCGACCGGCCCATAGACGAGAACCGCCACTACCTCCCCGACCCTCTACGTGCCGGGCTGCTGGCCTCGTCGGCTACGGAGCCGACGAGGCCGGCGGCGAGGCAGCGAAGGGCTCGCCAACGCCCTCATCTTCGCCGCTGTTCACATGGGCCCGCGCCGCTTCCGCTTGGCACCGTAACGAGGCCACGAACAGCAGGCCGCCGCAGCCGAGCGTGCCCTTCACCACCTGCGAGCGGGATATCGGCAGGCCGCAGGCCCGGTTCTGGCGGACCTCGACCGCCTCGCACCGCGGCCGCCCTCACCGCCACACTCGCTCGCGCCGAGGCGGCCGGCCACGATGTCCGAAGCATCCTGAGCGAGGCCGCCGCCGATCGAGAGCTCGACACTGCGGACGCACCGGCGCACGTGCTCGTGTGGCGTATCGCGTCCCGACCGGACAAGCATGCAGACGCGGCGCGCAGGCGAAGCGCCATCACGTCCAAGTCCGTTGTCCCCGGAGTGGGACTCGGGCCGACGGCGGCACCCGAGCACAGCGGGGTGCGCCTTCCGGGCAGCACCCACGGTGGACAGCGCCATGGGCGTTGAAGGCCGGTGTCAGCGCGTACGGTGCCGGGCGACGGCCAGCGATGCCAGAAGCTGGCCTTGGTCTCCGGTGTAGGCGATGACTTCTTCGTCGTCGGCCGGGGGATCGAAGCGGGCGAGGAAGTCGTCGAGGGCTTCGGGAGTCACGGTGAGCGCGTTGGCATCCTCGCGCTGATTGCGTTCGGCCAGACGCCGTAGCAGCTCGTCGCGGTCAGCATGCAGGTGGACTACGAGGGGGTGGCCGCCCGCTTCCCGGGCGGCCTGTCGCCAGGCGTCCCGGTCGGGGCGGCGCCACAGGCCGTGGTCGAGGACGACGTCGTTCCCGGCCTGGAGTTCCTTGATGAACCGTTCCCGGATGGTCTCGACAGCGGGCCGCTCGCGCTCGAAGTAGGTGTGCTCCGGGTAGTCCACGCCGTATCGGCCATGAAGCCGGTGCACCTCCTCGTCCACGGACAGCCGGACGAAGCCGTGGCCGGCGAGGAACCGGGCGACGGTGGTCTTGCCGGAACCGGTGAGGCCGACCAGGAGAACGGCGAGGGGCATCTGGCCATCCCTTCCGCGAAGAGGGTGCGCGAGCGCGGTCATTCTCCCCGATCCTGGCCGGTGGGCACGTAGGGCCGCCATCCGGTGACGATGCCGCGCGCCTCGGCGGCCCAGTCGTCCGGCATCCGGTCCAGGCTCACCCGCCGGAAGGCGAATCGCGGATCGCTGGTGTTGATCGCGCCCCCGTGCCGGCCGACATGTGAGAGGAGACGGCCGGCCTCGTCGCGTACGGCGGGGCTCTGCTCCTGCCAGGTGCCCGTCGAGAAGTGCTGGACCCGTCGGCGGAGGTCGTCCAGGACACCGGACCGCCACTTGAAGTGGTGAACGGCGCAGATGCGGTCCGGATCCGGTCGGTGGCCGGGCGCTCGGTGATTGCCAGAGGAGACGGCGATGTCATGGCGGGCCAGGACGACCTTGCGGGGGTCGCCGTGCAGAAGGCGGTGGGTGAGGTGCCCGCCGAGGGGATAGGTGTGGTCCAGTCCGACTTCGGGCCGCCAGTTGGTCGGTCGTCCACTGGCAGCGACGCGGTCGAGCATCAGTCCGCCCACGACAGGGTGCCCGGAGCGCTGGGCCTGGGCGATCACCTCGGAGAGGGGGACGGGGTACTGCTGGAACTCGTCGGCGTCGGCGAGCAGGTGCCAGCCGTGTCCGGCTTGGCGCCGCAGGGCGTCGCGGAGCCGGGTGTTGGTGTGCTCGTGCCAGGGGCCGGTGCTGGTTCCGGCGGGGACAATGCCCAGCTCGCGGATGGCCGCTTGGAGCTGGTGCCGCTGGGCGTCGGGAACGTGCTCGGGAAAGTGGAAGGCGATCAGGAAGCGTTCGATGCTCAGCCGCCGGTAGTGGCGGACCCAGGCGGTGAGGAGCGGAGGCTCGACCGGGCCGATGACCGCGATCAGGGCGGGCGGTGCGTTCAGCATCGGGACTCCTTCGCCGTGAGTGTGGTGAATGTCCGGGCGAGGAAGTCGGCCTGTTCCCCGGCCGGCCACATGCCGAGCAGACTGGGGGCTTCAGTCCCGGGCCGCTCGGGCGGTTGGCGGATGACTGCGTGCAGGGCTTGGGCGAGGCCGTCCGGATCGCCTGCGGGGTAGGTCAGGGCCCAGGGCTGGTCGTGGAGCCGGTCAGCAAGGGAAGTGTCGTGGTCGGAGACAACCAGGGGGACTCCGAGGCGGGCGGCGTCCATCACCAGGCCAGATTCCTTCCCGACCCCGGGATGCCGGGCGACCAGAGCGGCATCGGCGGCGCCGTAGACCAGCCGCAGCACGCACTCCGCGCTGGGCCCCGGAACGGTGTGCAGGCTGAGCAACGGCACATTCCGCCAGCGGGCGAGTACCGATTCGTCCAGCGGATGGCCGGCGACCACGAGGTGCAGGGGCTCCTTCAGCCGGTTCAGGGCGCCGTCGATGACGCCGATGTCCTTGTACGGCCACCAGCCGCCGACCAGACACACCACTGCTTCGGTGGGCGGAATCCCGAAAGCCGTCCGGCCTCCTTCGCGTTCGGCGTCGGTCAGCCGGAGGCTGTCGTCAACCGAGAAGGCTCGGACCAAGGCAGGCAGGTCGGGGAAGGCGTGGGCGAACTGGTCGGCGACGTCCTGGGTCGGGTAGAGCGTGATCACGTGCTGCTCGTGGCGGCGGGCGAGCCGACCGAGAAGCCGTACGAACGTGTCCTCTGCGGTGACGGCCTCGTGGACGAACCGCAGGTGCGGTTGGCGGCCGAGGAGGGCCGCCGCGCCGTGGAGGGCCTCGCTCGCGGTGAGGATGACGACCGCGTCGGCGTCGGGCTGAAGGCTCCGGGCGGTCCGCAGGGCGGAGGCTTCAGCCAGACAGCGGGCGACGAGAGTGATCTGGTGCGGTAGTCGACGAAGACGGTCGGGCCAGCGGCGCGAGCGCACGAGGCGCTGGCCGATCGCGGCGGCGCAGGCCACCAGACGTGACGCGGCCAGCAGCCCGGCGGCCATGTGGCCGACCGGTTCGACCACCACCCGTGCCCGAGTGTCCCGCAGTGCTGTTGCGGAATCTCGGGCAACGCCGTTCAGGGTGATGACCAGGCTGCCGGGCCGGGTCCGGGCGAGCGCCACCAGGGTGCGCTGATGGTGCCCGCCCAGGCGATCGGCGTACGGCTCGATCAGGACGAGGGGCCCGGTCATCCCGAGACCACCTCGTCCCCGTGAACTGTGGTGAACCTGGCCCGCAGCCACGACGGATCGTTGAGACGTTCGAACTGGTCCGGGTGGGCGGCTTCGCGAGCGAAGACGACGCCCTCCCGCGCCCCTGCCGCCGCGTAGTCGGCGAACTCACCATCACTGCTGCGCTGCCAGGCGTCCACCCGCCAGCGGGCGTCGCCGCCGGTCATGCCGTACTCGCTGCCGCGGGTGAGCATCACGCACTCCCTGAAGCCCGCTTTCCAGGAGTGGAAGGGGCTCTGGTTGAAACGCGTGACCCCGGCGGACCGCTCGGCGAACTCAACGCGTCCGGGCAGTGCGGCGAGCACGTCCACCGCCTCGCCCATCTCCCGCAGAGCGCTGCGCCGGATCAGCTTGAGCCCGCCGTAGCCGTAGGTCAGGCCGTTGACGGGATTGACCGCACGCCACACGCGCATGGAAACGCCCTCGTCGAGTGGTTCCACGGCAGTCGGGGCGAAGTCGGTGTCAATGGCGAAATCCCCGTCGGCGAGGAAGAACTGCTCACGGTCGACGGCCTCGGCGCACAGCCGGTAGGCCCGGCGCATCCCGTGCACGCCGTGCAGACGCTTCACGGAGCCCCCGAGAGTCCGCTGGAGACGCGAGTGGAGCGAGTCGGCCATCGGTTCGTCGTACGAGAGGAAGACGGCGTCGAAGCCGGTCATGAGATCGCCTCCAGATAGCGGGCGGCGACCAGCTCGGGGGTGAAGTCGGCCGTGGAGGCATGGGCGCGCTTGGCGTGCCGGGCGTGGAACGCGTCGTCGGTGGCCAGCCGCTCGGCGAGAGCGACCGCCTCGGAGGTGGTGGCGAAGCACAGCTCGGGGTCGATGTGCTCGGCGAGCCATCCCAGGCGAGGAGAGATCACTGGCAGGCCCATGCCCTGGCAGTCGATCACGCTCATCGACCACGGGCAGCCGGGCCGGAACGGGGCGATGCCGAAGCGCGCTCCGGCCAGCAGATCCCGGTAGCGGACGCGGTCACCCCGGTCCGAGACGATCTGGACGTGGGGCAGCGCGGCCAGCTTCTCCCGCATTCTCTCCGGGCTGTCATTCAGGCCCGTTCGGGCCGCGCTGCGCTGCCCGAAGAGGTCCATCACCCGGAGCCGTACCGACCCGGAGGCCACGAGATCACGGGCCAGGTCCACGAACTGTTCTGTGCCGTAGTGCGCGTACAGCCTGTGGTTGTAGACGCCGATCGCCTCGGCTCCGCTCCCGCTCGTGGTGGTGACAGGTGTGCGGACAAGGCGCTCGTCGCGTGGAGCGGGTACCACCCGCAGTCTGTCGCCCACGTCCACGGTCATCCGGTCTGCTGCGGCCGAGACCCAGGAGGCGGCCGTGGAGGAGTGCACGATCACCCGGTCGCACGCGGCCAGGCCGGCGGCGAACGCCAGCAGCACCGGCCGCCCGAGCCCGGCGTCATCGAGGGACGGGTCGACCAGGAGCCGCCTGCCGTCGTCGAAGGAGTACGGCAGATAGTGGCAGTACCCGGCCAGTAGCGCGCCGGAGCCCGCTTCCAGCAGGGCCGTACGGATCGCGGGGGCTTCCTCGATCTGGTTGGCCACCACGACGTCCGGCTTCTCAGCCTGGATGAGTGCCACCAGTTCGTCGATGTCCGCCGAGAAGCGGGCACGGTACTTCGTCCCGGGCAACTTCGTCCGGCGGAAGCCGCACCGGGCGTCCCCGGCCGGGGCAGGCGCGGCGACGGTCACCTCGGCCCCGGCGTCCGCGAGCGCCGGGGCGAGGAGGTCGGCGAAGATCCAGCCGGAGTCCGAGGACAACCGGTCCGGGTTGGAGATGTTCAGCAGGTACAGCACGCGCATGATGCGTCGCCTCCGTCATCCGCCCGGGGATCGGTCCGGGCCGCTGAGGGAAGGAAAGCGTCGACGCGGACCATGACGGGATGATGAACTGAGATCACTCACGGTTCATTCATGCTCACTGAGGATGACACGGGGCGAGGGTTCGATGGACACCCAGGGCAAGGAGATCACCGCCGAACAGGCAGCCGAGGACTTCGCGGCCGAAGTGGCCCGCTGGCGGGAAGTGCGGGGCCTGTCCAAGCGAGCGTTAGCGCAGGCCATGGGCTTCGATCCGTCCTACGTCAGCCACGTGGAGTCCAGCCGCCACAAGCCCAGCGCGGAGTTCGCCCGGCTCGCCGACAAGGTCATGAACTCCGGGAAGGCCATCTGGCGGCGCTGGCTCGACTACGAACAGGCGAAGGCCAGAGAGACCCGGGCACGACGCCCACCCGCAGCCCCTCCTACCCCGCGCAGGCCCGAGCAGCCGTACGCCGCCGGCTCCGCCCTCATCGTCGAACACGACGCCGCACACCTCCGCTACGACGGCCGCTCGTACCGGCTCACCATGCGCCGACGCCTTCGGAACACCGGCGCCGAACCGATCACCCGCTACCTGATCCGTATCTCCGTCGACCGCTACCCCGGCGCCCCGGAACAGTCCAACGCCCATTACCGGGTCCACCCGCTCACCTGGGACGAGCTCGGCCTCACCGCCACCTGCGGGGGCGAAGCGATGCGCTGGCAGGCCAAGCATGACCGTGACGCCTTCAAGGAAGTCTGGCTGCTGTTCGACAACGAACACGGCCGCTTCCCGCTCTACCCCGGCGAATCCGTCTGGATCGAGTACGCCTACACCGTCGGCGACGACAAGTGGGGTAACTGGTTCCAGCGGGCCGTCCGTCTGCCCACGGAACAGCTCGAAGTCCAGCTCTCCTTCCCCGCCGCCCTCGACCCCGTGGTCTGGGGCACCGAGACCTCGATGACTGCCGAAGCCTCCCCGCTCCGAACCCCACCCGTCCGCAGTGACGACGGCGAACAGCGCGCCTTCACATGGATCACGACCACACCGGACCTGCACGCTCGGTACCGTTTGGAGTGGCGGTTCCGGGCACGACCCGAACACGAGACGAACCAAGGGGAGTTCAGTTGACGGACGTTCGGCCCAGCCAGCAGATGCGAGACCTCGGCGTCGTCCAGGAGGGCGCCGCCATCCTCACCACACCTGCCCGACCGTTCGATCTGCCTTCCGAGCGCGACGAGGCCGAGCGCATCGTGGACGAACTGTTCGCCGCCCTGAACCGCATCGGCCAGGTCCACCCCTTCGCCAAGGGCATGGGCATCGCGGCCCCACAGATCGGCATCGCCCGTGCCGCCGCCATTGTCCAGCCGCCCAGCGACGCCCCCGCCATCATCCTCCTCAACCCGAAGATCACTACCCGCTCCGACGAGACGGACGAGCAGCACGAGGGCTGCCTGAGCTTCTTCGACGTCCGCGGCCTCGTCCCCCGCCCCTTGAAGATCACCGTCGAGACCACGGCACTGGCTGGTGAGACCACAAGCACGGTGTACGACCGTGGCCTCGCTCGCCTCATCCACCACGAGATCGACCACCTCGACGGGCTCCTCTATACCTCCCGGATGCTGCCCGGCGTCGAACCGATCCCCGTGGACGAGTACCGACAGACCGGCCGGGCATGGACGTACGAGGAAGCCTGATCAGCCTGCCCTCATGGGCTGGGCACTGGGCCCGGCATTCACTTCAGGGTCTCAGGCTGAGCGGTTCAACGGTTCACCAGGTAGAAGATGAAGGCTGCGCCGATTCCGAGGCCCCAGAAGAATGCGACGAATCGTGCCCGGTGGTCGGGAAGTATCTTCGGTGGAGGTGGTGTCACCGTGGCCTCGATCCGCTGGGCCACGCCATTAAGCGCGGTCCCTATCTCCTCCATCCGGCCAAGAGGCTTGTCCCTGTCCTGCAGTCTGTCCACGTCCCTGACCAGTTGATCCAGGGAACTTAGACTGCCCTCAAGACGCGTGACCAAGCCCCTGAGGTCGTCATGGCTATGCGAACTGATGGTCCCCTCGAAGCGGCTAACAAGCCTGTTGAGCTCGTTGAGGTCGAGCTGCTTGGACGCCTTGTCGAAGGTATCTGCGGCATGGGAGACCTGACCTGCGACGTCCTCGTTGATGCTGTGGCTTGCGCGCATGAGCAACGCAGCGACATCCTCGTTGATGCTTTGGGCAGCACGCGAGAGAGTGTGAGCGACATCTTCGTTGATGCTACGCGCCGCCAGCGCGAGCAACCTCGCGGTATCGGGGGAGATCACCCCGTCGTCCAGAGCCTCTTCAAGGAGCTCGACCAGGTCGGGGGAATCCTTGCAGATCTTCCTGAGCATCGCTTTGGTCTTCGCATCGACCGCCTCGATGCGGATCTCGCCGTGGTTGTCCCCACCGACGAAGGCACCGTCTCCGTGGTTGTGCTGCTCAGTGATGTGCCGCTCCGGCTCCGGAACGGTGGACGTCACTGCTCCTCCTGCCTGTCGACGCGGATGGTGCCGTGGTTGTCGCCGCCGATGAACGTGCCGCGCCCGTGGTTTTGCTGAGTACCGATGTTCACCGTCTTCGTGCCGGACGGCGTCGCAGAGCGCAGCGCCTCGATGTCCGCTCGGGCCTCGGGGTAGGCGGCAAGGAAAGCGGTCAGCACGCTGCTCCACTGAGCAGTAACCTCAGCCTGGCCAACCCGGCGCTGTTCCAAAGCCTCGACATGTTCATCAAGCGCACGTAGCGCATGGGACTCTTCCTGCGCGTTCCCGCGCCGGAAGATTGCAGAGATCCGGGTGCGCAGGACGTCGGCCCGCCCTTGAAGCAGGTAGGCGAGAACGTTGCTGGCGGCACCGGTGGTGACGGCGATGGCTGCTGCGTCAAGCATGGAGAAGGAGACCTCCGAGGAAGGTATCGAGCACGCTGCTACGCGCATCCGTGACACCTCGATGGTCTCTCCCGACGAAGGCCGAGCGCTGGGACTTCCCGGTACCCACAGTCCACCTCCTCGCAGTTGGCTGAGCATACGGCGCCGTGTGGCGGAAACACGCCGAACTCGATGCGGCATAAGCAAGACCACCGAACGCCCCGAGAGCATCACCTGGTACGACCGAGACAGGCCGTGATCACTCTGAGCAGTGAGGGTCCAGTACAGCTTTTCGCAATCGATTCCCGGATGAACAGCATGGCATCCCGGCTCCTCCACCTTGGGCCACGCCCGCACCTCTTGGTCAGCACTCGAACTACACAGGGAGTCGTCAAGATCTTTCAGACGCACTGGCAGCCACTCCGACTACCTATGTCCAGGGAACGCAAGTGCGGGGCTTCGACCTGCCATGGCTAGCCCAGAGCCAGACACCCTGTCACTCCATCAGGCAGCGTACAAAGATGCGCCTATGAACAACTGGGCAGAACTAGCAGGCCAAACCGGAAGCGCTCTCCTTGGCACCTTGGCCGACGGCATCATTTCAGCGTGTGTCGCACGATGGCAGATGTCGAGATCGATTACGGCACAGACCGAGTTGGCCGCTTCGCAGCACGCCGCAGTCATCACGTTGACACGGCAGCAGTGGGAACGGCAGCGATCAGCCGAGGCCGCACAAAGGCTCTTGGAGAGACTTGCGGGCCTCTACGCGTACTTACCGTCATTACCAGACATAGCGCTGGAATGCCCAACCCTGAGCGTCTCCGCGCGCGACCAGTGCTCCACAGCCCTGGCAGCGCTGCGGCACGGCATGCAGACCGATCTGCTCGCGATTCAGGGAGCCGAGGTCCGTGATCGCTACCGCGCCCTGGTCAAGCTAGGCTTTGACGTCGCATGGCGAGGAGTGGGCCACAGAGATCGCAAGCGCCAGATCCGTGATGTACGGGCATACTTACGCTACGTCCAGCTGACGCTGGAGGCAGTGGTGGACGATGCAGCGCCTCCACCACACATAGAACCACCAGTTCTTGACCGGCATGACGACGACGCCTGGGCTCCCCCTCACCTGCCTTGGTATTGGCACGACCCTGCCGATGGCAGCTGACCTAGCATCTCAGCGGCAGCAGCCCGTTGTAGCGATTCCACTGACTGCCTGTTGAACAGTGCAGCCAGAACGGATTCAGCACACATCAGGACGGGCACCCTCGCGAAAGCGCGAGAACTACTGAGACGAGTCTTCCCAGGCCAGACCCCATGCGGGCATCGTTTCCGCAGGTCACAGCCCTGCCCCGAGAAATCTCCTAAAGCGGGTGTCGCAGGTTCGAATCCTGCCGGGGGCACAACGCGTTACCGCTCCGACCTGGGGTTTCTCCCCCGGGCAGGAGTTCTGCTCGGCCTCGGACCACTCGTCCGGGGCCGATTGCTTGAGCGGATGGGGAGTTGGTGCCCACCGGCCCGGTCGGACGTGATCAGGGAGACGGCGCAGCCGCTGACCACCATGGACGGATCGGAGTTACCGGACGGCCTGCGGGCGCTGCCCGGCTTACTTCATGAGCGGACGGTTCGTGGTGGGCTACGGCGTCGGGACGCGTGGCGCACACCAGGATTTCGCTCTCCGGGCGAACGTGGCCCGGCTGCTGGTCGATGGAGCTGGGCGGCGATCAGGCCGCGTACGAGTGACGGATCGATGATCATGCGGCGATCGAACCAGGTGACCCCGGGTCCGCACAACGTGTCCTCCGCCGTGCCGAAAAAGCCGGTGCGGCGCGGCGCCCCCGTACGGGAGGATCTGCGGCCATGACCCGCCCGCCGCGCATCCTCGTCCTCCCGCCCCGGCTCACCGCCTCCGCCAGGACGCTGCGTGCCGCCGCACTGCGGCGCGGGCTGCGCATCGTGGAGGCGACGGCCTCCGCCGTACCGGAAGAGCTGGGAAGCCCGGGATGGGCGGGGTGGGCGGGGTGGCCGGGGGGAGCGGGACCGACCGCATCCATCGCAAGCACCGGTGAGACCGGGAGCACCGGGAGCACCGAAGGCGCCGAAAGCACCGGGGGTGAAAGGCACGCCGTGCATCTTCACGCCGGGCCCTCCTTCGCCGACGTCGTGGCCCCCTCACTGGGGATCGCCCTCCTGGAGGCCCCCGCGGACTGGCTCGCGCGGCTCCCTCGGGCGCTCACCCGGCGGGAGATCCGGGCGATGCCGATCGACGAGGCGTACCGGCTGCGACGCCCCGCTTTCGTCAAGTCGCCCAACGACAAGAGCGTTTCGGCGCTCGTGTACGCGGACGGGTCCCGGCTGCCCGGACCGGATGCCGTGGACCCGGCGACCGTGGTGCTGGTGAGCGACGTGATGACGTTCACCGTCGAGTACCGGCTCCATCTGCTCGACGGGGCCGTCCACGCGGCCGGGCAGTACGCCGAGGCCGGCCGGCTCCGGCTCGGGCCGCCGGACGGCGACGCGCTCGTCTTCGGGCGGGAAGTCCTCGCGACCGCCGGGAGAACCCTGCCGTCCGCGATCGTCGTCGACGTCGGCCGGGACGACGAGGGCCGGTGGGCCGTGATCGAAGCCAACGCCGCCTGGGCGAGCGGGTGCTACTCGGCCGACCCGGACCGGTCCCTCGACACGGTCCTCCGCGCCGCCGGGCCCGCCACGGACCTGTCGCCGCACGACTGCGACTTCGTGCGGTAGCCGGGAAGGCCGGTCGGCCCGCGCGGGCGCGCACCATCACGTCAGCGGCTCAGCGGCTCAGCGGGGCAGCGGGGCAGCGGGGCGGGACACCTTGCCAGGGTCCTGCCCACAGAGGGAGATCCCGTACACGCCGGCCCGTCATACGGGGGACCGGACGGGCCCACCGGAAGGGCTCAGCTCAGCTCTTCGGGGCAGGGTGTGCCGGGCTGGAACTGGTACGGGGCCGTCAGCCGGTACACGCCCGGTCGCGGGGCGAGCAGCTCGGTCCACTCGTCGCCGTACGGGCCCTCCTCGACCTTGTTCAGGCAGCCGTCGCTGTTGACGAAGGTCTTCGGCGTGGCCTCGTCCGCCTCCGAACGCTCCTTGGACTCCTCGGTCTCCTGGGGGCGTTCCACGGACGTGCCGTCCTCGTCGACGAGGGCAAGCCAGCGCGTGTACGGGACCCGGATCAGCACCCGGCCCGCCGACTTCACGGTGATCGTCAGCCCGTCCGCGCCCGCCCGCTCCACCGTCGCGGGCGGGTCGGCGAGCGGCACCGGGTCCAGCACCCGGAACAGCTTCCAGTTCTCGTCGCCCCAGATCCGGCGCAGGTAGGGCTGTCCCTGCTCGACCAGCTCCGCCTCCTGGACCGCCCCGTTGTCCGGCCGGCCCTTGGGCAGCACCACGTAGTGCACGGCCCAGCGGTCCAGCCACTCCCGGTAGTTCACCGGGTCCAGCGTGTCGTCGTAGAAGAGCGGGTTGCGCTTCATGTCCGCCTGGCGGTTCCAGCCGCGCGCCAGGTTGACGTACGGGGCGAGCGCGGAGGCCTCGCGGTGGCTGCTCGCGGGCACGACCTCGACCCGGCCGCGTTCGGCCTCCACCTTCTGGAGCTGGTTGATGAGCGGGGCCAGTTCGCGGTTCCAGGACGCGGCGGGGGCGGTGCGGACGATGTCGTCGACGCTCTTGAAGCCGATCCAGAAGTTGAGCCCGACGAACGCGATCACCAGGACGTACCAGCGGCGGCTGCGCGGCACCGCGAAGGGAAGGGCCGCGAGCAGCACGACGCCGGCGAACAGCATCGCCATGCGCGTGATGTTCGACCCGATCTGCGAGTCGATGAAGTACGTGAGCAGCGTGCCGAGCCCGTAGACGGCGGCCGCGGTGCGGACCGTGCTCCAGTCGCGCGGTACGAGGACGTACACGAGGACCGCGAAGACGAACGGCAGCGCCAGTGTCCCGAGCGACATCGGCTGCGTACCGGAGAACGGGAACAGCCAGGAGGACAGCCCCACCACGGCGACCGGGGCGAGCCCGATCGCGTACGCGCCCGGGCGTCGTTTGTGGAGGAACAGCGCCGCCGCGACGACGCCCAGGAAGAGTCCCGCGACGGGGCTGGACGCGGTGGCGAGCGCGGCGAGCGGGGCGGCGACGGCCGCCTTGGCCCACCGCTTGTACCGCCACCGGTAGGGCCAGCAGAACACCGCGGCCACCGCGCCGACGGCGAACATCATGCCGAGCCCGAAGGTCACCCGGCCCGACAGCGCGTTGCACAGGAACGCGAAGACCCCGGCGAGCGAGCAGGCCAGCGGATTGCGGACGGCCGGGACCCGCACGAGGATCAGCGCGGTCAGCGCGGAGGAGACCGTGCCGACGATCATCATCGTCGTACGGACGCCGAGCAGCGACATCAGGTAGGGCGAGACCACGCTGTACGAGACGGGGTGCATGCCCCCGTACCAGGCCAGGTTGTACGCCGTGCCGGGATGCCGGCCCACGAACTCGGCCCAGGCGTCCTGGGCGGCGATGTCGCCGCCCGTGTTGGCGAAGAAGAAGAACCAGAGGAGGTGGCCGACGGCGGCGGCGGCTGTCGCGATGGTGACAGGGTGCCGCAGCAGCCGACGGGACCTGGCCGACGACGACTCGGAGGCGGCGGGTTCCGTCGCAGGTCCGGTCGCAGGTCCCGCGGACCCTGGAGGCCCGGCGGCCATGGGGGAATCCGGGGAATCCAGGGACTGCGGGGACTCAGGGACACGGGGGGACGGCACGCGAGCGTGCGGGGCGTCGCCCCCGGCCCCGGTGGTCTCGTCCGCCTCGCGGCCGGGCTTCGGCTCCGCGGTGGTCACTACGGCTCTCTCCCCGTCCTCCGCCGGCCCCGTACCTCTTCAAGGACGCGTCCCAGCGTCCCTGAGTTGTCCGGGGACGCTAACACGTACCCCCGGCACGTATCGCTGTCATAAACGAGCGGGGAGGGGCCGGCCGCGTCGCCCACCCCTCCCCGCTCGGTGCCTCAGCCGATCCTGGCCAGCTTGTCGCCGAAGGCCGGCTCGGTCAGATCACTCTGCAGCACCACCGGCGCCGTGACCTTTCCGGTGCCGGTGCCCACGGTCACCATGCCGACCTCGCTCCCGGCCTTCGCGGCGGGGTCGATGCCCTTGCCGTTGTCCGTGACCTTCAGCTCGACCTCCAGGCCGGACCAGCCGACCGCCTTGAGGTTCTTGGTGGCGACCACCGGGGTCTGCCCGCCGAATCCGTTGTCCACGTACCCGACGACATCGCCCTTCTTCACCACCGTCGCCGAGGTCGCGGCCTTCTGCGCGTCCTTGATCAGCTTCAGGCTGTTCTGGAGGGACAGCTCCAGACTGTCGTAGACCCGGCCGGTACCGGCCTGCTGGCCCATGACCGCTCCGTAGATCCACAGCATCTTGCCGTCGACCTTGGTGTTCGCGGACCAGAGCAGGTTGCCGCCCGCCGGGGTGGAGGAGCCGGTCTTGATGCCGCTCACGCCCGGCTGCAACAGGAGGTTGTTGTTGTTGTAGATCTTGGTGTCTATGCCCTCGATCTCGATCTCGGGCATGTCCACGATCCCCCTGAAGACCTCGTTGCGCATCACCGCCTGCGCCAGCTTCAGCTGGTCGGTGGCGGTGGAGACCGTGGTCTTCTTCAGCCCGCTCGGGTCCGTGTACGTCGACCCGGTCATGCCGAGGTCCTTGGCCGCGTCGTTCATCCTGTCGATGAAGGCGTCCTCGGAACCCGCGTCCCAGCGGGCGAGCAGCCGCGCCGCGTTGTTCCCCGAGGGGATCATCAGCAGCTGGAGCATCTGCCGCTGGGTGAGCTTCTGCCCCTTGGTCAGCGGGGCCGTCGACTCGTCGGGCCGCTTGGACTCGTCCTCGGCCTTCTGGTCGACGGTGATCGTCTCGCCCTCCTCGTCACCCTTGAGGGGGTGCTCCTGAAGGATCACGTAGGCGGTCATGACCTTCGCGACGCTGGCGATCGGGGCCGGCTTCTGCGCGCCCTCGGAACCGAGTGACCCGACGCCGTCGACCATCACGGCCGACTGTCCCTGGCCCGGCCAGGACAGCTTCGCCTCTCCGCCCTCGAAGGTGTACGCCGGCTTCGCCGTGAGCTCGAGCGAGGGCTCCGGCAGCGGGCGCATCACCTGCACGATCGCAAAGACGATCAGCAGGAGGAGCACCAGCGGGGTCCAGATCTTGACCCGCCGGACGGCGGTCCGGACCGTGGTCTCCCGCGGCGGCGGGGTGTTCGTCAGCTCGGCGAGCAGGTCGAGCGGCGGCCTCGGCGGCAGCGGCTGCTGCCGGGTCCGCTCGGCCGCCGCCCAGGACGGGGTGGTGGGCGCGGGGGAGGCCGGGGAGGCGGTCTCCGAAGTGCGCACGGGCGCCTCGGGCGTGGCCACGGAGCCGGCCTCGGGCCCGGGCTCCGGCTTGCGGGGCGCGGGGGCGGACCGTACGTCGTCGGAGCGCAGCGGCACGAACGTGCTCGTGCGCTCGGCGTCGCTCTCGGGCTCGTTCTCGCCCCCGGGCCTGCTCCCGGGCCGGTGCTCGCGCGGCGGGAGTGTCAGCGCGGTCGTCGCCCGGTCGCCCCGATCGGGCGCCCCGACCGGCCCCAGCGCCTTGAAGACGGCGGTGGGCTGATCGATTCCTCGCGGGTCGGAGGCGTCGCCGGCGTCCGACTCGGGCTCCGGCTTCGACTCCGGCTTCGGCTCCGGCTTCGGCTCCGACTTCGGCTCCGACTTCGGCTCGGGCTCCGACTTCGACTTCGGCTCGGGCTCCGCTGTCGCGGAGGGCTCGTCCTTTGCATCGGCCCCGGGCACGCCCGCCGTCTCCATGTCGGACGTCTCCGCGTCCGCGTCCGGGCCCGTGCCGCCCCCGGCGCCCCCCGTGCCCTCCGAAGGCGTCGCGGCCTCCTCAGAGCGCGTGGAGGCCGCCACAGGCGCACTCTTCGGCTCGGAGGCGGTGTCCGCCTCGGGCTCGGCCTCAACGTTCGGCTCGGCCTCCGGCTCGGAGGCAGTCTCCGGTTCAGGCCCCGCCGAAGAGGACGTGGAAGAGGACACGGAAGAAGATTCCGCCTCCGGCTCACGCCGGCCGGCGTCCTCCGGAAGCCGGGGCCGGAAGACAGCGGTCGCCGTGTCGGACGTGGCTCCCGAACCCGCGCCCTCAGCCGTGTCCGCGGCCGCGTCCGCGCCCTCAGCCGTGTTCGTGGCCGCTTCCGCATCCGTGTTCGTGGCCGCTTCCGCATCCACGTTCCCGTCCGCGTCCCTGTCCGCGCCGGGGTCACGGAACACGGCGAAGCGCGGGTCGCGTTCCTCCGCAGCCGTCCCCGACGACTTCCGCTGCTCCGTTTTATCGGGGGACTCGCCCGCCACCGATGCCTCCTCATGCGCTGCGGGGTCACCCCGCGCTGTCCGAACCATCTACCAGTGTCCTGTGTGAACCCCTGGCCGAGCTGCTAGACGAGAACGACATACCTACTGGTTCCCACATAAAGCAGGCAGGCGCTCTCGACAGACCAATGTGAGAGGGGTCACCCTGTCAGACATCCACGCGGGGAGGCATGGATGGGCAGGAGCCGCAGAACAATCCCGGAGGAGCTTTTGCTGCTCGCTCTGGACCCGACCACGGGTACCACAGCGCAGCCGCAGTCGCTCGACCTCGGCCTGGCCGGGGCACAGCTAGTGGAGCTGGCTCTGGCAGGACGGATAGCCCCTGACGGGGATCGTATCGCCGTGGTGATGCCACGGCCGACAGGAGATCCGACTCTGGACTCCGCACTGGAACTGCTGCGCCGTCGTGGCAGCCCGGTTCGGGCGGTCCATTGGATCGGCGGGCCCCGCCTGGGGCTGCGCCAGATCTATCTCGCCCATCTGGAGCGGTGCGGCATGGTCCATGCCGTGGCGGGCCAGATGTGCGGAGTGCTGCCGACGACTCGCTACCAAGCGACGGAGACGGCGATCAGCCGGGACATCAGGAACCGGCTGGACAGCGCGATCCGTACCGGCGTACCGCCGGACCCGCGGACCGCGGCGCTCGCCGCACTGGCCCACGCGGTCGGACTCGGCAAGCATCTGTACCCCGGGAACGAGGGGCGCTCATCGCGCTCCCGGCTCCGGGACCTGATCAGGCACGACCCGATGGGCGGACTCGTGGCGCACGCCGTGATGGACGTCCAGAACGGAGTGGCCGTCCAGCCACGCCGTACGCAGCAGGCAGCGGGCGTTCCGTTGCAGCCGCAAGCACAGGCCCGGCGCGGCAGCATGGCGCACACCGCCGCGAGCTGACCGTACGGACCTGAGAACAGCACAACGCCGTACCGCTGTCAGTCGTCACAGGACCCGGTCCGGGAGCCGCACCACGCACGGGGCAGCCGGTAGTCACCACTACCGGCTGCCCCGTGCGCTTGCGCGCCCTCCCGCACACCGGTGCGTACGCCCCCGCGCCCCTCGTGTGGCCGTTTCCCAGCGCGGCCGGGGCAAGGGGTGGCAATCTGCTGAGCAGTAGATACGCACAGCTACATAGCCGGAGGTGCCGTTTCCGTGCCGTCCAACGTCAATCCCACTGTCAGGCGACGCAGGTTGGGCCAGGAATTGCGCCGCCTGCGCGAACTCAAAGGCATGACGGCCGAGGAAGTGGCGGAGCGACTGCTGGTCTCGCAGTCGAAGATCAGCCGCCTGGAGAACGGCCGCCGGTCCATCAGCCAGCGCGATGTACGCGACCTCTGCGGGGTGTACGAGGTCGAGGACCACCGCATCGTCGACTCGCTGATGCAGATGGCGAAGGACTCCCGCCAGCAGGGCTGGTGGCACGCCTTCGGCGACATCCCGTACAGCGTCTACATCGGCCTGGAGACCGACGCGGAGTCGCTGCGGGTGTACGAGCCCCAGATGGTCCCTGGCCTGCTCCAGACCCGGGCGTACGCCGAGGCACTGATCAGCGGCGCGCTCCCCGAGGCCCCTCCGTCGGACATCGAGAAGCGGGTCAACGTACGGTCGCGGCGGCAGGACCGGATCAGCTCGCCGGAGAACCCGCTGCGGTTGTGGGCCGTGATCGACGAGTCGGCGCTGCGCCGGGTGGTCGGCGACAAGCAGGTGATGATCGAGCAGCTGGAACACCTCGTCGAGCAGTCCCATCTGCCGCACGTCACCGTGCAGGTCCTGCCGTTCGACATGGGCGCACACCCGGGCATCAACGGCCAGTACGCGATCCTGGAGTTCCCGGACGCCTCGGACTCCAGCGTCGTCTACATCGAGGGCGTCACGAGCGATCTCTACCTGGAGAAGGCGAACGACGTGCAGCGCTACAGCGTGATGTACGAGCACCTGCGGGCGCAGGCGCTGAACGCGGAGCAGACCCGGGAGTTCATCAGCAAGATCGCGAAGTCGTACACGAGCTGACGGCCCCCGCGACAGACAGCACCGGGCAGCACCGGGCGACAGCAGCGGAATCAGGACATCCGCCCCGGCGTCCGCGAGGGAATCCGGCGAGCGCCGAGTGGGCGGCGGCGGGATAGTACACCGCCGCCCACTTGCCGCGGAAGTCTCGCCGAAGAAAGATCATCCGGTCGAGTGAACGACCATCTCATGGAAGGGGCTTGGCGAGTAGCGTCGATCACGCCAATCGGAATCAGGTTGGTGCGACTCACCCAACTCTCTGAACCGGAGTGAACATGGCAATTCTTCAGGGTGCTACGGAAATGTGGACGAAGTCGTCGTACTCCGGGGGCAACGGCGCGTGCGTCGAGGTCAAGTCCCCGGTCGCTCTTTCCATCGCCGTACGTGACTCGAAGGCCCCCCACGGCCCCTCGCTCACCTTCGTCCCCGGTGCGTGGAACGCGTTCGTGCGCGATGTCGCCTCGGACACGGTCAACTCCTGACAGCCGCACCACCACTGATCGCGCACCACTGATCGCGCACCACTGATCGCGCACCACTGGTCACGCGTCACTGGTCACGCGTCACTGATCGCGCATCGCTGGATCGCGCACGACTGATCACGCGCCATCGATCAGGCATCACCGCACCACCGCACCACCTGCGTCACCGCACCACCTGATGGAGCCCTCTCGACCGGTTCGCCGTCCTGGCCGAGGGGGCTCGGCATGACCGGCGCCGTTCCGCGGCGTCACCGCAGCCGGTCGACGTACCGGTCCGTCCCCGGCACGGTCGGCACGAACGGTGCGACCAGCTCGACCCGCCCGAGACCGCTCTCCGCGACCGCCCCGTCCAGACCGGTGAAGCGCTCCTCCCAGCACGTCCGCGGATCCTCCTGGAGGAACCACAGCAGCGTCAGCCGGGTGCCGACCCCCTCGACCTGCTTCACATACGTCATCCGGTCGCCGGGCAGGGGTGTCGGCCGGAACACCGTGACCATGGCGGCGGGCGACCCCTTCAGCCGCTTCGGGAGATGGCGCGAGCGCAGCCATTCCAGCAGCTCCGCCCGTTGTTCGGGCTCCTCGGCATCGACGACCTGGAGGACGAGGCCCGCGTACGGGTGGTCGAGCGCGTGGAAGTCCCGGGGGCCGGCGGCCCCGTCGCGGTAGACGGTGGCCTCGTGGTCCTGGAAGGCCGTGAACACGTGGGTCCGGTCCTGGTAGACCCGGCCGTCCCGGTTCAGCCTCTTGTTGATGGCGACGGTCCACCTCATGTGGTCGTCGTAGCGCCCCTCGGTCACCCAGTACGTCGACAGGTAGCACCCCGCGCCGACCGGCCGGGCCACCGCCGACTCCTCCGGATACCGCAGCTCCTGGAGGTCCTTGGTGGCCACCCAGCGCCGCCCGGCGAACATCCACGGCATCGCCGTCGCACCCGCGTAGTAGTGGTCGTCCTCGTACCAGCGGTTGTACGCGTACTCATGGCCCGGATGCGGTTCGACCATGGTGATCAGGGCGTGCCCCGGGCGCACCCCGTACGGCCCCACTCCCGCCAGCTCCGCGTACCGCTCACTCCCCGGCCCGCCGCCGCTCCCCGTCCCGCCACTCCCCGTGCCGGCGCCATCGGTCATCGCCCCTGCCCGCCTTCCTCTTCCATCGGGTCCCGTCCCCACCTACTCTGACGGTCCGTCAGATGCATTTCCAGGGCCGGGAGGCGCCGATGTTGCTCGCGGGGAAGACCGTCATCGTGTCGGGCGTCGGGCCGGGTCTCGGGCACCGGGTCGCCTCGAGCGTCGTCCGGGACGGCGGGCGCGCGGTGCTCGGGGCGCGTACGGCGGCGAACCTGGCCAGGTCGGCGGCGGAGATCGACCCCGAGGGCCGGCACACGGCCCACCTGCCGACCGACATCACGGACGAGGCGCAGTGCGAGGCGCTGGCGGCACTGGCGGTGGAGCGGTTCGGGAGGATCGACGCGGTGGTCCATGTCGCCGCCTGGGACGGCTACTTCGGCGGACTCCAGGACGCGGACTTCGCCATGTGGCGGTCGGTCATCGACGTGAACCTCCTGGGCACGCTACGGATGACCCGGGCCTGTCTGCCCGCCCTCAAGGAGCGGGGCGGCTCGGTGGTGGTGATCGGTACGCAGTCCGCGGTGGCGGCCCCCTCCCAGGTGTGGCAGGCGGCCTACGCGGCGTCCAAGGGGGCGCTCACCTCGGCGATGTACTCACTCGCCCGGGAGCTGGGCCCGGACCGGATCCGGGTCAACACGGTGCTGCCGGGCTGGATGTGGGGGCCGCCGGTGCAGGCGTACGTCCAGTTCGCCGCGGACTCCGAGGGCGTACCGGAGTCCGAGGTGCTGGCCCGGCTCACCGAACGGATGGCGCTGCCGGAGCTGGCCACGGACGGGGATGTGGCGGAGGCCGTCGTCTTCCTGGCCTCCGACCGGGCCCGGGCGATCACCGGCCAGTCTCTGCTGGTCAACGCGGGCGAGCTGATGCACTGACGCACCCGCGCCACTCCACTCGCGCGGGCGGGCCGCCGTGGTTCCCGCCCGGGGCGCAGGCCCGGCCCCCGCCCCTCAGCCGCGCGGGTAGCGGGCCAGCCAGCCCGGGGCGACGGCGGCCGGGCTGTGCAGGGCGGGGCCCTGGGTCATCTCCATCGCGAAGTCGTCGGCCAGTTCGAGGAGTGTGGCCCGCCCCTCCAGCTCCGCGAGCCAGGCCGGCGGCAGCGCGGTCTCGCCGTGCAGTGCCCCGAGGAGCGCCCCGCAGACCGACCCGGTGGCACGGGAGGGGCCACTGTGGTTCACCGCGAGCCGCAGCCCGTGCCGGACGTCCTCGCTGACCAGCGCGCAGTACACGGCGACGCCGAGCACCTCCTCGGCGTCGTCGCCCGCGCCCAGCTCCTCGATCAGGGCCGGGCCGGGGACGCCCTGCCGTACGGAGTCGAGTGCCTGCCGCAGGGCCTCGGTCACCGGCTCGTGGCCGGGGCGTTCGGCGAGCAGGGCCAGGACGTGTCGCACGGCCCCGTCCAGGCTCTCGCCGCGCGCCAGCCCGTGCACCAGTACGGCGAAGGCTCCGGCGGTCAGCTGGGCGGCGGGGTGGCCGTGGGACTGGGCCGCGCACTCGACGGCCAGCTGGAACACCAGCCCCGGCTCCCAGCCCACGAGGAGCCCGAACGGCGCGGACCGGGTGAGGGCGCCCGCATCCCGGGCGGTGGGGTTCTTCGGCCGGTCGAGGGTGCCCATGACTGTGTCGCCGAATCCGCCCAGGCATTCCCGGGTGGGGGCGCGGCGGGCGTACAGCCACTCCTCGGCGGCCAGCCAGCCGTTGCCCTCGCGCCGCTCGTCGGGCCCCCAGTCGTGCTGGGTGGCGGCCCAGCGCAGATGGGCCCGGTGCACATCGGTGGGCGGGTGCCAGGCCCCGGTGTCGCGGCGGACCTGGGCACGGATCAGCCCGTCGACGGTGAACAGCGTGAGCTGGGTGAGGGCGGTGACAGCGCCGCGTCTGCCGTGCGCGGGGACGTAGTCGGTGACCCCCTCGGCACCGTGGGCGGCACGGATCTCCTCCAGCACGAGCCCGCTGACCCCGGCCCCGAGCGCGTCCCCGACGGCTCCGCCGAGCAGGGCCCCGCGGACCCGGCTGCGGAAGTCCTGCTGTTCGGCCCTGCCCCAGACCGCCGTGGTCCCTGTGCTCACCCCGCCGCCTCCCGCCACCGCATGGTCGCCGCCTGTGCGGGCCTCTGCGGGCGACCGCCCCAGCACTGTAATCGAACGAGAACGGGCCGTAGAGGGGGCGGCCTGGGTACGTACGGGTATGTCGACGGACGTCCCGCAGGTCGCTTTTGGGCCGGGTGGGAGTCGGCAGCGCGTCAGGGCCTCTCCCCCGCCCCGGGGCCCTCGGCCCTGATCCGACGCACGTTCTCACGCGTGCGGGGGCCGCCCGGTTCGGGTGTCTCCTCGTTCGTGACGAAGGGGCTGCCCCGGCCCCCCGCAGGACCGACCCGGCCGTACCTGGTCCGCCGCGGCGGCGACCACGAGGTCCGCCAGCTCCGCCACCGTACGCCCCTCGCCGGTGTCGACCCGGTCCAGGCCGAGCGTCTCGACCGCGTCCACCATCAGCGTCTGGTAGCGGCCGGTACGGGCCAGGAAGCGGTCCATGAGACGCCGTTCCTCGTCCGTCGCCTCCGCGTAGCGCCCCGCCGCCCGCACCCGGTCGCGTACGACCGTGTCGTCGGCGGTGAGCCACACGGCGACCGTACGGGGGACCGTCAGCCGGGCGACGCGATCGGGCCAGAGGGCCGAGCCCTCCAGGACCAGGCCCGGTGCCCCGGCCCGCGCACCGTCGGTGATCAGCTCCTCGATACGCGGCCAGAGCCGTTCGTAGTGGGCGAGAACCGATTCGATGAGCTCGTCGGTGGTCAACGTGCCGTAATGCTCGGCAACATGGGGCGGAACCTCGCGCTCCGGGGTCCGCCAAGGCCGTCCGGGGTGCCGGGCCAGGGCGTCCGTCGAGCGGTGCTCGAACCCGAGCCGCTCCGCCACCGCCTCGGCCACGGTCGACTTCCCGGTGTTCGAGGTCCCGCCGATCAGCACCACCCGCACATCGCGCATGCCCCGAACCTAGGCCAACGGACGGAGTTGTCCATCAGGTGGCCTCCGTCACCGGGGGTGCCGCTCTCGGGAGCGCGGAAGCATGGAGCATGGAGCGCGGAGCGTGGATGCCTCAGCATGTTCGTGCGCCTCACATCAGGGGCGACATCCAGTCCTCGAGCACGGCTTCCCGCTCACGTGAATGCAGGACGTCCGACGGCTGATGCTCCTGCCACCACCGCGTCAGCAGGGCCGGCGAGGCGCTGCCTCGCACGAAGTGGGAGAGCAGGCCGAGCGAGAGGTCGACCTCCCGCTGCGTGTACGCGGTGGCCACGCCGGAGAAGACCGTCGTCTCGACACGCCGGCCGTCCCGGTCACACACCACCGCGGTCATCATCGACGGGCCATCAGGGTCCCAGACGTTCAGCGCCGCGGCGACGACGCTCGTCACTCGGATCGCCCACCGGGAGGCGGCCGAACGGACCGGAACGTCCAGGACCTGGAGGTCCGTCACCTCGCTCCAGGACCAGGCCTGCGCATGATCCCCTTCGCCGACCGAGAGCCGGTCCGGGGAGAGGAAGACACCCGGGTTCTCCTCGACCGGAGGCGCACCGAGGCACGCCCTGTCCCGCTCTACCCAGAACAGGCCGATCATGCACCCCTGCCGGTCGGGGGGACCGCCGTCCCGGGGCGATGGCGCCACCATTTTCCAGCTCCGTTCCTCGGTCACAGACGTGGGCCGCCAACGGCAGGCACCCGCGGGATGGCCGCCCGAAGGCCACGGGACCCCGGCGTCTCCTCCTCGACGGCAGAAATCACCGCTCGCCCGCCGGATGAACCAACGCACTGTGCGGCACTTTTGACCAACACTAAACAACCCCGCACGGCCGCGTGACCTCACTCAGGCCATGCGGGACGCCAGGGGTGCCTGCGGAGACGGGGTGCCGAACGGCAGGCGGTCCGCTGTCCCGCTCTCCCGGAACCGACTGCCGGACTGCCGGACTGCCGGAGCGGACGGGCGGCTGTCCGGGCGGCAGGCGACGGGCGACCGGCACGGTAATCGAACGGGAACGGGCCGTAGAGAGGGCGGCCTGGGTACGTACGGGTATGTCGACGGACGTCCCGCAGGTCGCTTTTGGGCCGGTGGGTACGCCGCACCTCATCCTGTTCCGCAGCCCGTGGGGGCCGTCAGCTGTCGAGCGACTCCCAGAGCGCAACGAGCTCACGGGCGACCGGATCGGCGCCCGCGGCCAGGATCGGGGACCGCATGGTGAACGCGCGGCCGCCCGCCCCCAGCACCGCCCCGCCGCTCTCCCGCACCAGGGCGACGCCCGCCGCCACGTCCCAGGGGCCTGGGTCGAGGCAGACACAGGCGTCCAGCCAACCCTCCGCCACCCCCACCAGATCCAGGCTCATCGCACCTTGCAGCCGGATACGGTGGGCCACGTCGTACAGCCGACCGATGAGCCGGGCGGAGCGTGGACGGCCGGAGCCCGTTCCCGTCAGGCCGACCACCGCCCCGGAGAGGCTGCGGCCGCCCTGCCCGTCCGCAGCCTTCGCTGCCCCGGCTCCCGTAGTCCAGCGCCGGCCGAGAGCGGGTGCGTGCACCACACCGAGCACGGGCGTCCCGTCCACCACGCAGGCGAGCGAGACCGCGTACCCGGGGGCTCCACGGGTGAAGTTCATCGTGCCGTCGATGGGGTCCAGCAGCCAGCACGTATCGGGTACCAAACCCGCGCCTGCCGATTCCTCCCCGACGACGGGGATATCCGGAGTGCGATCCACGAGAATACGGGTCATCCGCCGCTCCACCTCGATGTCGGCATCGGTGACTTCCTCCCCCGAAGGCTTGAACCGCCTGTGCGTCCAGAGCCGGCCCGCCCCTTCCCCGGCCAGCCACTCCACCCCGGCGTCCACGGCAACCCGGGCGAACCGGTGCAGGGTGGGCGCGTCGTACAGCGTGTGCCGGGGACTCATACGGCGGCGACCGGTCGCTCAGCCAACTTCTCCGCGTGGGCGCCGTGTTCCCCCATCACGTAGAAGCTGAACCGGTCGAAGGTCCACTCGTCGGGGACGCGGGTGCGCTCGGGTGCGGTCCGAACGAGTTCGAGTGCGGTGGCCTCGTCGGTGCGCCCGAGCGTGATGTGAGGTGCGTAGGCGTCGCCGGTGTAGCGGTAGCCGTATCGGGCGAAGCTGGCACGTTCGGACTCCGTGAACCTTGAGGTGTCCTTCGAGGTGTCGAACGCCTGCCGGTCGAGGCGGGGGGCGAGGCCGTCAAGGACGACTTCCTGGACCTTCTCCAGCAGTGCGGGCCGTTCGACGGACATGAACAGCCAGCCGGTCGGCTGGTACACGATGCCGACGGACGCCAGCGACAGCTGCCGGGGCAGACTCACGGACGCTCCGATCCTCTCCAGTTCCCGCTCGGGGTCGAGATCGTCCTCGAAAGGCCCCTGGAAAACGGTCAGATGAGGCAGGTTGCCGTCCTCGCTGAGTGGCGGTTGCAGCGGGCGGTCACCGCCCAGACTCTCTTGCAGCAGGATGGCGGCGCGCGTGTGGTCCGCGCGGGGAAGCAGGGCGACGCCAAGCCACCTGGTCATGGATGAGCTCCTATCTTCGTGATCACGTGCAACGCGGCATCAAGCCCTCTGCGCATGCACCCGGACGGCGGCTCGCCGAACAGCCAGCCGGCGATGACTCCGGCGTTGAAGGCGTCACCACCCCCGGTACGGTCCACGGGCTCCACGGCGGTCGTCGGTTCGCGCACCAGCGCACCGGACGGTGCGGCCCAGAGGGCGCCCTCGGCGCCTTGCGTCAGAATCACCTCTCCCGACAGCCGCTCCGCGTAGCGCAGGGCGGTACCGGCGGCGTCCCCAGGCAGGGCGCGGGGAAGCCGGCCCGCCTCGTCGGTGTTCATCAGGTTCAGCCCCGGTCCCTCCGCCAGCTCGCTCATGTCCCGGCCGTTCCACTCGACCGAGACGGTACGGCCGGTCCGGCGTGCGAGAGCCACGACACGGCCGAGCTCGGGCGTGGGCACTCCGACGACGTGGACATGGTCCACGGCCGCCACGTCCGACTCCGTCACTGCCCGGAACGCTTGATCGCGGTCGGCACCGGCGAACGTCATCATCCGTTTACCGGTGCCGGACGAGATCACGATGGCCATACTTGTCCGCAAGGAGGTGTCCACGCGCATCAGCGCCGTGTCCACACCTCCGTCACGCAGATCGTCCAGGCACAAGCGCCCCAGCGCATCGTCCCCCACCGCTGACACGAGCCTGACCTCGCAGCCCTGACGGGCCAGCCCCAGGGCCGTGTTCGCCGCCGACCCGCCGGGACGCGCCGCACAGGCCTCGCCCCGGACCTTCTCGTGCTCCTGAGGGAAGCTCTCCGCCTGCACGATGATGTCGAAATTGGTTCCGCCCAGTACCAGGACGCGTTTCTCGCCGGTCACGGTCACGGGTCCCCCAGACGGTAGCTCTCGAACAGGACGTGGCGCACCAGCCGCTCCCGGCTGCCCCGGGTGCTCTGGAGAGGGAACGAGGCGTGTGCGATCAGCTCATCGATGGTGCTCTCAAAACGGTCCACGTCGGCACCCATGTCGTGGAAACGGCGCATCAGTTCACGAAAGAGATCATTCGGCCGGAAACCGATCGACGACAGCCAGGTGCGGTTCGCGATGAGCACGTTGGCAGCCGCCGACCGTAAACGCGCCTGGGACTGGGCCGGAAGCATGTCGGAGTTCAGCAGCTCGAAGTAGTCGTCCTCGTCCCGGGCATGCATCCGAAGGTTCTGTCCGCCGACAGCCAGGACGTCCCGGTTCAGATGAAAGAGTTCGAGACCGAGATGATGCGGCACGTCGAGAATCCGTACTCCCCTCTCCCGTAGCCCGGCCTCGTCCGTATCGAAGGCGGTGAGGACGTTGGCGAACATGTCGCTGTACCTGGGTACGGCGATTTCCGCGCCTGCCGGGTCGGCAAGGAATTCCTCGGCCGTCGCGCCGCCCCATCGTCCACCTCGCGCTGCGAGAAGATAGAAGTTCCGGCCCCCCATCGAGTGGCCGAGGCGGCCCACGGAGGCCACCTGGTGCGCCAGCTCCCCATCCTCCTCGATCATGCTCAGGAGCCGTTGCTCGTTGTAGATCGCCAGGTCCAGTCGCCCCTCCGCGACCTCCCTGACCAACTGGTCCGACCACGGAAGCTGTACACACACCAGGCGGTGGTTACGTCGGGCCAGTACCTCGTCGAAGCCACAGCCCAGAATCAGCGCCTTCACCACGATCAGGGTGGAGTCGGCCAGGCGGCTCGTCCCGGCCGTGTTCTGCACGGCGGCCAGCGCCTCACGCCCCTCGCTCTCGGCGAACGACGAACTGGTCCGTCCGTACCAGGCCGCCAGCTGCGTCAGAGCGTTGAGACAGGGCTGCACGTCCTCGGCGGAGATATCGTCGCCCGAGCCGTCGAGTGCGTGGCTGCCGAAATTGCCGTAGTTCTGAATCGTGCGGATGGCAAGCACCATCTTGGGCGGTACGACCCCTTTGGCAGTGAGGACCGTGAGCAGGGACTCGAGCGTCGGCTTGGATCCGATGGCGTCCCTCATGGCAAGGTCCAAAAGGATCGCCTCCGCCGCACGCCGTGCCGTACTGAGGAACACCTCTGGGTCCGATTCGGCATAGCGCAGGGCCTTCTTGTAGAGCCGGAGAGACTCGCCCTCGTTGACCGTCACGTCGACCGTGTCCTGTTCGGCAGTTTGTACCTGATGCTAACAACTGGGCCTTTGGGCAATGCGGTTGTCCTCAATCGTCGGAAGTGCGGCTCCCGCGCAGCGAGGCGAGGACGAGGCGTCCGTACCGAGTGGTGAAGGCGGCGGCCGTGGCGACGAAAGCGACGGCCAGGGCAAGCAGGAGGTGGATGGGGTCCTCGTCACCGATCACTTGCAGGATGCTCAGTGCGGTGCCGAGCGGCAGGCCGAGGATCGTCAGCACACCGAGGGCACCGGCGATCTGTTGTCCGTCCTGCGTCTGGACGAGCCGGGAGTAGTCGGCAGCCTCCGCGAGGATCTCCTCGAACCGGGCAGGCAGCCGGTACTGCTCGTGATAGGCGAGCAGCAATTCGTTGGCCGGGCCGTGGGCGGTCAGGTGTTGACGCCAGTAGGTACTCCGGAACCCCGCGATGTTCCGTTCGAGTTCGGTGACGCGGCGGGCAAGCCCGGGGCCGTCGAAGACCCCGGAGAGCCCGTCGGTCAGCTCGTCGATGTGGTCACGCTGCGCGATACCGAGAAGGAGGGCGTCCAGGTAGACGGAACGGACATGCAGGGCGGCGAAATCGTAGAAGTCTCCGTCGCCCTCGTCGGGACGGTGGCCGAGGAACGCGGCACCGTGGCGCAGGACGAGAGCGCTCCAGTCGGCCGAGATCCGCACGGCACGCTCGGCCTGGCCGGGCAGTTGCTCCGGGGCGGTGGGAAAGTCCGCCTCGTTGGACCGGGAGGCCAGCGCCCAGAGCCAGCGGTCGGCCGTCTCCGGAAGCACACCGCCGGAGCGCAGAGCGGCGGTTTCAGCGGGGCCAGGGGTAAGGAAGGCAACGGTGTACGGGTGCGTGGCGGCACCCAGATCCATCGGCGAGGCGACGCCTGCGAGAAGGACGTCGGGAGCGAGCGGGCCATCCATCGGCTCGGGCCCGGCACCCGCCCGACCTCCCAGCGCGCGAAGCACATGCAGCAACTCCGCCGATGGGACGCTGAGGTGCAGGACGGCCTGTGCGTGGTGCGGGTGCAGCTCCGTCGGGGTGCGCAGGATCTCCAGGCCGTGCAGATGGAGGGGACCGTGGACGACGTCGACGAACAGGTGCCAGCGACGCGGCCGTTGCGGCGACCCGTACAGCGCGCGCCCCGCAGCAGGCGTGAAATACGTCTGGCGCGAGGCCACATCCGTCCGGTGGCCGCCGACCTCGAAGGGAATGGGCCCCTCGACCCACACCTCGGGATCGGCGCGGAGCCGGACCGGAACGATGAGGCTGACCGACTGCCGTAATCCGACGCCGGAACCCACGTCGGCGGTCATCCGCGCCCTGCCCGGTACGTGCGACCTCCGTGCCTACGGTATTCGCGCACCGACACCCCCGTCTTCAGTGTTCGCTGTACGAAGCAGGGAAAGGCTACCGGGTTCCGCTCCACCCACGCCAAGGGTTCCGTGGCCGCTTGGGCATCGCCACGTCCCCTCGTCGCGGTAACTACGAAGAGCCCGGAGCGGACGGGCGGCTGTCCGGGCGGCAGGCGACGGGCGACCGGCACTACGGTCCGCCCACCGCCCCCAGCCGCTCCCGCTGCGCCCGCGCCCACCCGTACTCCGGGTCCAGCTCCAGCGCCCGGTCGAGGTCGGCCAGCGCCTCCGGGATCCGGCCGAGCGCCTCCAGCGCGAGGGCCCTGCTGCCGTGCGCCCAGGCGTAGTCGGGGTCCAGGACGAGGGCCCGGCCGTAGCAGGCGACGGCTTCCTCGGGTCGGCCCGTCGCCCGGTACACCTCGCCCCGCTCCCCCTCGGTCCCGGCCAGGCCGGGGGACAGCTCCTCGGCCCGGTCCAGGTCGGCGAGGGCGCCCACCGGGTCGCCCAGGACGGCGCGGACCCGGGACCGCCTCACCAGCGCCCAGGCGTACTCCGGCCACAGCGCGATCGCCCGGTCGAAGTCGTCGAGCGCTTCCTCGGGCCGGCCCAGCACATGGCGGACCAGGCCCCGGCTGCCCAGCGGCACGGCGTCGGACGGGTCCAGGGCGTGCGCCCGGTCCAGGACGGTCAGGGCCTCCTCCAGGCGGCCCATCCGCCGATAGGTCTCCCCCCGCTCACGCACCGCCCAGGCCCAGGCGGGCGCGATCTCCTCGGCCCGGTCCAGATCGGCGAGGGCCTCCTCGTGGCGGCCGAGCGAGCGCAGGATCACCGCCCGCCCCTGGTGGGCGCGTTCGCTGCGCGGGTCCACGGCGATCGCCCGCCCGTGGTCGGACAGCGCGGCGTCGAGCTCCCCGGCGCGGAAGCGGTCCCAGGCGCGCACCACGAGGGCGGCAGCCCGGTCCGTGTCGGTCAGCTCGGCCCGGGTCAGCAGGAGCCCGAGGGCGGCCGTGGGGCGGGGGCCGTGGTCCGTTATGGCGGCCAGGAGGTCCCGGCCCCAGTCGCGCAGTACGGCGCTGTCGGCGTCCTCGCCCGCCTCCGCGAGGGTCCGGGCCCAGTGGCGGGCGCGGGACGGCGCCTGCCCGCACAGCTCGATACCGGCGCGCAGGGCCTCGGGCAGCGCGGTGCGGGGGCGGGCGCAGAGCCGGTGGTACAGCACGTCCAGGGCCGCCCGGCGCCAGGGCTGCTCGGCCCAGAGGCGTCCCGGGTCGATGCCCTCGGCCGCCGCGTCCCGCCGGGCCACGAAGGCCTCGGCCAGCCGGTCGTGCGCCGCCTTCCAGCGCCGGGGCGATCCGGTGCGCTGGAGCCGGAGCATCGGGGCCCGGACGACGGCGTGGTAGCGGGAGTGGCCGGAGTGCCGCTCGGCGACGAACGGCAGCTCGTGCAGCCAGTCGTAGAGATCGGGCACGGCGTGCGGCCCGTTCCGCGGTGCGGCCACGGCGACGGCGACCAGGTCCTCGTCGAACCGGCGGGGCAGCGCGCAGGCGAGCGCGGCCGCCCGGCGGGCCGGGTCGCTCTCCCCGGCCAGGAAGCGTTCGACGGCGGTGGCGTTCGCCTCCCCGGCCGCGCCGGGGTTGGCGGCGAGCGTCGACACCAGGACCGGCAGCCCGCCGGACAGCCGCAGCACCTCCCGTACGACGGACTCCGCCACCACCCCGCGCGCGTGCAGGAGTTGGCGCGATTCGGCCTCCGTGAACGTCGCGAGCGGTACGTCGGCGACCAGGCGGCCCCGGTCGCCCCAGTGCACGGGGTCCAGGCGGCGTTGACCGGCCAGGGTGAGCACCAGGTTGGCGGGCAGGTCGCCGTACCGCCCGGGGGTCAGCAGGTCCGCCAGCCACCGGTCCAGTTGGGGTGCGGTGCGCTCGTAGGTGTCCAGGAACAGGGCGATCCAGGGCACGGCGTCCGCGACCCGGTCCAGCTCGGCGACGAAGACCGGGGTGAGGACCCGTACCGGTTCGGCCAGCAGCCGGGCCTCCTCCTGCTGCCGGACCCGCCCCCCGAACACCGCACGCAGCCCGCCCGCGCCACGCGCCACGACCGCCGGGTCGATGCCCCCGGCGAGCGCCCCCACGACCGGTATCGCCCCGGCCGCGATCAGCCCGGCCTGCGCGGCGGCCAGCGCCCCCGGCGAAGGGCCCCCGGCCGGTGCCTCGCTGTCCGCCGCGAGCCGGCCGGCCGCGTCGTGGCGCACACGCCGGTAGGTGTCGAGCAGCCGGTCCAGCGCCTTGAGCGGATACCCCTGCTCGGCGAACTGCGCCGCGAAGGACGCGAGTACGTCGGGCACGGAGTCGGCGCTCTCGTCGACCGACGCGGTCAGCGCCCCGAACTCCCCCGCCGCCTCTCGCCATTCCCGCACGAGCGAGGTCTTGCCGACCCCGGCGTTCCCCCGCACATGGAAGACGAACCGGTGGCGGGGATTCTCGGGCGGAAGAGTGAAGTTGGCCCGGAAGAGACCGAGTTCGGCCTCCCGGCCGACGAACGCGGCACGGCGCTGCCCTTCGACGATCTGCTGGAGGGAGAGGCGGCGGGGGCTGGTCGGAGGCATGGGCCCAGTCTG
Source organism: Streptomyces sp. NPDC104313 (assembly GCF_055583985.1). Classification (NCBI taxonomy): domain Bacteria; kingdom Bacillati; phylum Actinomycetota; class Actinomycetes; order Kitasatosporales; family Streptomycetaceae; genus Streptomyces; species Streptomyces sp. NPDC104313. The sequence goes on along the minus strand of NZ_JBVJMW010000015.1, from coordinate 108,043 downwards.
TCAGCGGGCCCGCGCGCACGGGAGCCGCCGCCGCCCGTCATCGGTCACCGGTGTGCGGTAGCCGCTGCCCCCGGCTGTGCGCGACGAGCAGCACCTCCCGCAGGGACAGGACCGTCTGCGTCAGCGCGAACCGTACGGCGACCTCACCGGCCGCCCGGTCGGCCGGCACGTCCCGCGCCCCCTCCGGCACGCCGTTCCCGCACTCGATCCGCTCCTCCTCCATGTCGTCGGCGAGGCGGGAGAGCCTGCTGTTCGGGTCGCCGGTGCTCATCGGGCACGGGATCGGTCGCTGCCCCCGCCCGACCCCACCGCCATACGACGCAGGGCCCGCGCAGCCGTCCTCAGCGGGCGGGGGCGCGGGCCCTCGCGCCTACTCAACCGGCTTGAGTACGGGCGCTCATGAACCCGCCCCGGTCCCTGCCTAGCGTGTCCGACATGGACACGGAAGCGACCACCGCAGCAGACACGCCACCCGCCGACAGCTCTCGGTGGTTCTACGGCTGCTCGATCGCGGTGATCGCCCTCTTCGTACTGGTCATGCTGGGTGCGGCCGCGGTCACGGAGTTCGAGAAGAGCCTCGACGGCGACGGGCAGATGGAGCAGCCCGGCCTCTCGGGCAGCGTGTCCCAGCCGCTCGGGCCCGGCACCACGGCCCGGTACGAGGACGGGCTGTGGGTCACCGTCAGCCGCCCCCGGCCCGACAGCGACGGGGCCTACAGCCTCACCGTGACCTTCGAGAACGGCGCCGACGAGGAACTGCGCCTCGGTGAGGAGGGGTTCTCCGAGACGCTTGACGTCGAGTCCGGCGAATCCGGCGAGGACTACGCCCCCGGCTACGACGTGAACTGGCTGAACCGGCAGGAATCCGCCTCTGCCCTCGCGCCTCCCCTCGCCGAGGGCGAGGAGCGCACCGTCCCGGTTCGGTTGAAGCCGGAACGGAAGGGGGCCCCGGTCACCGTGGAGGTCACTCCTCCGGACGCCGGTTACCGGGAGACGGCCTACTTCCAGCTCACCCTGGGCTGAGCGCCGGACCTTCTCAAGACCTGACACGCTCCGGTCGGCGATGCCGCACGACCCCGTCTCCCGGACCGTGCGGAGACACCCTGGCTCAGTTCAACCGCTGCTGCCAGTCCCCGGGTACTGCTCCGGCCGGGCCGGGAACGGGCTGGTCGGCCGGGTGGGAGGTGGGCGGGGCAAGCTGCGGACCGTCGTAGAACTGCTCGGTCTCGTTGTTGTAGAACCACTCCTCGCCCGGTTCGTAGCTGGTGATGAAGGGGTGGCCGACCGTCCGGTAGTGCCTGGTGGCGTGCTGGGACGGGGAGGAGTCGCAGCAGCCGACGCGGCCACAGGCGGCGCAACGCCGCAGGTGGAACCACCAGCCGGGGCCGTCCCCCGCCAGGCAGTCGGCGCATCCCGGGCCGCTCGGAACGGCCTGCGGGTCAATGCCGGGAATCGCTGGTTCAGCCATGGACGTGCTCCTCGCTCGGTTCGGTGGCGGGCGGTACCTCCACACGGCGTGGGGCGGCCGGCCCTTTTCCAGGCTGCGCCCGGTCGTGGTGGGAGGCCAGCGGAGGAGAACGCGGCAGCCGGATCTGTCCGAAGGCCGGATCGCCCCTGGGCGGGTGTCCGTCAGCTGCGGTGCTCCGGGTTGGGTGCGTCGAAGCGGCAGCCGGCGTTCCACTCGGGGCGCTGGTTGCCGTAGGCGGGGATACCTCCGGCCCGCTTCAGGAGAGCGGCGAGGTGCATGAGGTTCCAGGCCGCGAAGGTTGTGTTCCGGTTGGTGAAGTCGTTCTCGGGTCCGCCGGAGCCGGGATCGAGGTAGCTCGGCCCTGGACCCGCCTCGCCGATCCAGCCCGCGTCGGCCTGCGGGGGGATGGCGTAGCCGATGTGCTGGAGGCTGTAGAGGATGTTCATGGCGCAGTGCTTGAGGCCGTCCTCGTTGCCGGTGATCAGACAGCCGCCGGCCCGCCCGTAGTAGGCGGACTGGCCCGCGTCGTTGAGTTCGGCCGAGTTGGAGTAGAGCCGTTCGATGACGTGCTTCATCACGGAGCTGTTGTCACCGAGCCAGATCGGGCCGCAGAGCACCAGGATGTCGGCGGCCATCACCTTGGCGTACAGTCCCGGCCAGGCATCGGTGGCGGCGCCGTGCTCGGTCATGTCGGGCTGGACTCCGACCGCGAGGTCCCAGTCGACGGGGCGGATCACCTCCGTGTGCACGCCGGCCGCACGCATCACCGCGGTGCTGGCGTCGATCACTCCCTGGGTGTTGCTCGTCTCCGGTGACGGCTTGAGGGTGCAGTTGAGGTAGAGGGCGCGGAGATCGTCGTAGCGGGGCGGGATGGTGGACGGCACGGGTGCGGTTCCCTTCGCGGTGGCTGATGACATGAGCCTGGAAGACGGGGACGGGAACAGCCATCGCAGTGCGGCGAACGTGGTACGTGGTACGTGCCCCGCACCCAGCGGATGCGGCCCCAGGCGCCGGGAGCGAGAGTGGAAGCATGTGTCCTCGGCCGTCCAGGTCGGGGCGGGCCTCCGGGAGGCACCTCCGATGGACTTGTTTCCCCCGCTGCCCAGGGAGTCCTGGGCGCCGACGAAGGAGACGCTGCACCGGTTCCTCCAGATCGTCGGGAAGGTGCGGCTGGCGGCCAGCATCCGCCGCAACCACTGGTGGAACGTTCCCTTCCACCTGACCGGAAACGGCATCACCACCCGGCCCAGCGGGCCGCTCGGCGACGGCACCGTGTTCACCGTCGACTTCGACTTCACCACCCACCGTCTCCGAGTTCTCACCCTCGACGGGCGCCGGTTGTCGTTCTCCCTGATGGGCCTGTCGGTCGGCGACTTCTACCGCGAGTTCACCAGCGCACTGGCCCACCTGGGCATCAGCACCCTTCCGGAGCACCCGTACCCCTTCGACCTGCCCGATGCCGCCCGGCCGTTCGCCGAGGACGACGAACACGCCACGTACGATCCGGCCGCCGTGAACAGCTACTGGATCGTGCTCACCCAGGTCATGCTGGTTCTGGAGGAGTACGCGGCCGGGTACTCCGGGAAGACCAGCCCCGTCCATCACTTCTGGCACACCTTCGACATCGCCGTCACCCGGTTCTCCGACCGGCACGTGACACAAGGACCGTCCGTCGATCCCGTGACCCGTGAGGCGTACTCGCGTGAGGTGATCAGCAGCGGCTTCTGGTTCGGCGACGAACGGTCCTACCCCGAACCCGCCTTCTACTCGTACACGGCGCCGGAACCCGACGAAATGCAGCGGCAGCCGCTGGAACCGGCAGCCGCGCGGTGGACGGAGAGCAACGGCTCGCACCTCGCCCTGCTGCCCTACGACGAGGTGCGCACCGCACCGGACGCGCCCGCCGAGATCCTTCGGTTCTACGACACCGCCTACGCGGCCGGCGCACGCTTGGCGGGTTGGACCACGGACCGGCTCTGCCCGGGTGGAGTGACCGACCCCCAGGCCCCGGTCACGGCAGATCCTCGGCCCTGAACCACCGAGGAGGCGGGGGCCGACTACGTCCGAGGGGTGTCCGGCTTGTGGGCCATGAAGCCGGCGACCGGACGCGTCGCGCCCTCCTCGGGTGCTTGCAGCGTTCGCCCCGTGACCGCGAACCCCGCCTGCTCCAGCAGCTCGGCGATCCGGTCCGCCGGCAGCCGGTAGCTGTCGAAGGAGGCGGAAGGGCCCCCGTAACCGTACGTCCGACGCTGGTGCCCCTCGTCGCCGACCCGGGTGACGAGCAGCAGGTGCCCGCCGGACGCCAGCGCCCGGTGGAACTCGGCGAACACCCCGGGCAGCGACGCCGGCGGCAGATGGTGCGTGGAGCAGAACGCCAGGACGCCGCCGAGTTCACCGTCGTCGGCCTCCAGCGCGGACATCGGGCCGACGTCGAAGCGCAGGTCCGGATAGGCCGCGCGGGCCAGCCCGGCCATCCTCGGCGACAGGTCGACCCCGAAGGCGGAGACCCCCAGCCCGGACAGGTACGCCGTGACCTTGCCGGGTCCGCAGCCCACATCCGCCGTCGGCCCGAGGTCCGCCGACATGACGAGCTCGGCGAACGCGGCCAGCACGGCTCGCGACAGCGGGTCCAGCTCGGCAGGGTCCTTGACGGACCGGGCGTAGTCGGTGGCGACGGCGTCGTACGACTGCCGGATCGCTTTCAGGTGCGGGGCTTCGGTCACCCCGTGACGTTACGGCGACCCAGGACAGGCGGCCACGGGGGTGACCGAGATGCGCCGATCGACTCCCGGGCGGCCCGCCCACCGTCGGCGGACCGGGGCGGGGCGGGGCGGGACGGGAACCGGCCCGCGCCCCGCCCTCCCCCTCAGCTCGGCAGCACCGGCAGCAGTTCCGGCAGCTGCCCGTCCGAGGACATGGCCGCCGCGACGCGTTCGGCCGGGACCTCCCCGTACAGGGTCGTGCGGGGGCGGGACGGGCGGCCCGCCAGCTCGGCGATGGCCTGAAGGCCCTCGATCGAGCGGTACGAGCCGTAACTCGACCCCGCCATCCGGGAGATGGTCTCCTCCATCAGGGTGCCGCCCAGGTCGTTCGCGCCCGAGCGGAGCATCTGGGCCGCGCCCTCCGTGCCGAGCTTCACCCAGCTCGTCTGGATGTTGGTGATGTGCGGGTGGAGGAGCAGCCGCGCCATCGCCGTCACCGCGCGGTTCTCCCGGTCGGTCGGGCCCGGGCGGGCGATGCCCGCCAGGTAGACCGGGGCGTTGGTGTGGATGAAGGGCAGCGTCACGAACTCCGTCAGGCCGCCCGTCTCCTGCTGGAGTCGGGACAGGGTACGGAAGTGGCCGAGCCAGTGGCGGGGCTGGTCCACATGCCCGTACATCATCGTCGAGGACGAACGCAGGCCCACCTCGTGCGCGGTCCTGATGACCTCCAGCCAGGTGGCCGTGGGCAGTTTGCCCTTGGTGAGGACCCAGCGGACCTCGTCGTCCAGGATCTCCGCCGCCGTGCCGGGGATCGAGTCGAGCCCGGCCTCCTTGGCGGCGGTCAGCCAGTCGCGGATCGACATGCCGGTGCGGGTCGCCCCGTTGACGACCTCCATCGGCGAGAACGCGTGCACGTGTATACCGGGGGTCCGCTCCTTCACCGCCCGCGCGATGTCGAAGTACGCCGTCCCGGGCAGGTCCGGGTGGATGCCGCCCTGCATGCAGACCTCGACCGCGCCGACGTCCCACGCCTGCGCCGCCCGGTCGGCGACCTGGTCCAGGGAGAGGGTGTACGCGTCGGCGTCCGTGCGGCGCTGGGCGAAGGCGCAGAAGCGGCAGCCGGTGTAGCAGACGTTGGTGAAGTTGATGTTCCGCGTGACGATGTACGTGACCTCGTCGCCGACCACGTCCCTGCGCAGCGCGTCCGCGATCCGGCACAGCTCGTCCAGCGCCGGGCCGTCCGCGTGGAGCAGGGCGAGGGCCTGGTCGTCGGTGAGCCTCGTCGGGTCGTCGGCTGCCTGGCTCAGCGCCTGGCGTACGTCGGTGTCGATGCGGGACGGGACCATGCCGGGGGCCGCCGCCTCGCGGAGCGCCTCCCAGTCCCCGTACACCTCGTCGAAGTCGTCGCGGCGGTCGCCGGTGCGGCCCTCGGTGTCGATGGTGGCGTGGAGGTCGGTGCGGCCGAAGGAGCTGAAGCCCTCGTCCGGTTCCTGCCAGGGCAGGCCGGCGGGGATCGCGTCCTCGCGGGCCAGGCCCGTCTCCGGGTCGGCCAGGGCACGGACGTGCGGAAGGAGGCGGGGGTCGAGCCAGGGTTCGCCGCGCTGGATGAACTCCGGGTAGATGGTGAGGCGTTCACGGAGGGTGAAGCCCGAGTCCGCAGTTTTCAGGGCCAGTTCGTCGATATGCGGCCAGGGGCGTTCGGGGTTCACATGGTCGGGTGTGAGCGGTGAGACCCCGCCCCAGTCGTCGATGCCCGCGCCGATGAGGAGCGCGTACTCGGCGTCCACCAGGTTCGGCGGGGCCTGGATCCGGGCGGACGGACCGAGGATGTGCCGGGCGACCGCGATGGCGGCGGCCAGCTCCTCCAGCTCCGCGTCGGGCATCTGGCGCATCGCCGTGTCCGGCTTGGCGCGGAAGTTCTGCACGATGACTTCCTGGATGCCGTGGTAGGCACGGGCCGTCTTGCGCAGCTCGAAGAGGGAGTCGGCGCGCTCCTCGTACGACTCGCCGATCCCGATCAGGATGCCGGTGGTGAAGGGGACGTTGGAGCGGCCCGCGTCCTGAAGGACCCGCAGCCGTACGGCCGGTTCCTTGTCCGGGGAGCCGTGGTGCGGGCCGCCCGGCTCGGACCACAGGCGGGTCGCCGTCGTCTCCAGCATCATCCCCATCGAGGGGGCCACTGGCTTCAGCCGCTGGAGGTCGGTCCAGCTCAGCACGCCCGGGTTGAGGTGGGGCAGCAGGCCCGTCTCCTCCAGGACCCTGATCGCCATCGCCCGTACGTAGGCGAGCGTGTCGTCGTACCCCTCCGCCTCCAGCCACTCCCGCGCCTCGGGCCACCGGTCCTCGGGGCGGTCCCCGAGCGTGAACAGCGCTTCCTTGCAGCCCATCGCCGCACCCTCGCGGGCGATGGCCAGCACCTCGTCGGGTGAGAGGAACATCCCGTGTCCGGCCCGGCGGAGCTTGCCGGGGACGGTGACGAAGGTGCAGTAGTGGCACTTGTCACGGCAGAGGCGGGTGAGCGGGATGAAGACCTTGCGGGAGTACGTGATCACGCCCGGCCGGCCCGCCGCCTCCAGGCCCGCGTCCCGGACCCGGGCGGCCGACGCCGCGAGGTCGATCAGATCGTCGCCGCGCGCCTGGAGCAGGACGGCGGCCTCGGTGACATCGAGGGCGACACCGTCACGGGCGCGTTTGAGCGCGCGCCGCATGGCGTTGGAGGTGGGGCGTCCGCTCTGAGGATCGGGATGGGTCATGAACCGAGCATACGAGCGAGGTGCGTGCGCCGGACCAGGGCATCGGGGGCGGCTTGTCCGGGATTCGCCGGTCGCGGGACGCCCGTGGTCACTCGTGCGGGCCGACTCACCCGGATGAGAGCGCGCCGACGGTGTCCTCGCGCCTAGTGTCGGAACGGTGATGGAAACGATCGTCCTCGACATCGGCGAAACCCTCGTACGCGACGACCGGCACTGGGCGTCGTGGGCCAACTGGCTCGGCGTACCGCCGCACACGCTCAGTGCGCTGGTGGGCGCGGCCGTCGCCCAGGGCCGCGAGGCCACGGACGCGTTGCGCGTCCTGAGGCCCGACATGGACGTCGAGGAGGCCTGCCGCGCGCGGACCGCCGCCGGGCGCGGAGAACACCTCGACGAGTCGGACCTCTACCAGGACGTCCGGCCCGCGCTGGCCGATCTGCGGGCCGCGGGCGTCCGGGTCGTGGTGGCGGGGAACGGCACGGTCCGGGCCGGGGAGCTGCTGCGGGGCCTGGACCTGCCCGCCGACCTGGTGGTCACCTCGGACGAGTGGGGTGTGCGGAAGCCGGACGCGGAGTTCTTCGCGCGGGTGGCCGAGGTGGCGGGCGCGGCCCCGGTGGCGACGCTGTACGTGGGCGACCACCCGGCCGAGGACCTGTTCCCGGCCGCGGCGGCGGGGATGCGGACGGCGCATCTGCGGCGGGGGCCGTACGGGCACTGGTGGGCGGAACACCCGGATGTGGTGGAGACGGCGGACTTCCGCGTCGACGCGCTGACGGAGCTGGTGGGGCTGGTGGGGGTGAAGGAGGCCACTGTCCCGGGGGCATCGGACGTGTCGCCCGCGTCCGCCGCTTCGCCCGGCGAGGGGGCGAAGGGGGTACGGCGCGGAGCGCTGAGGTCGGTGCGCTAGAAGTCGTCGCCGCGAAGGACTCCGGGGGTACGTCCCTCGGCCTACAGCATCGCCGCGTGCTCGGTGTCGTGGCCCTCCCCGAGTTCGCAGAGTACGTGTCCGGCTTCCGGGCGGTGTCCGGGGACCGGCCGGGCGACCACGTGGTCCGGGGGAGGCAGTAACGCGACGGCGGTGCACTGGTTCATGGGGACAGGTCACCCTTCGGGGAGTCGCCTGACAGGAGCCGCTCCGCGATCAGGTCGCCGAGCGGGTCGGTCACGTCCCAGGAGTGGGGTGCGGGGTGGTGGTCGGAGAAGGAGCACTGGCGCACGATGTCCGTGTCGAGTCGGCGCAGGAGTGCGGGGCACCAGGGCACGGTGTCGGCCCGGTGGGTGCGTTCGGGTCCGTCGCCGGTCCAGAAGAACCACAGGGCGGGTGAGTCGGGTGTCCGGCCCGGCCGGAGGAAGGCGGCGTGTTCGGCGTGCGGGCCGGGATGCCCGCCGGCGTGCTCGCCGAGTTCGCACAGGACGTACGGCTCCGGGTCCTCGGGGTCGTCCACCCCGGGGGCGAGGAGCCGGAGCACGGCATCGGGAGGCAGAAGCGTGACGGCGGTGCACTGGAGCACGGTGTTCAACTCCGGTTCGGATGGCGGGACTACCGGTCGGCCGGGTGGCCACGCCACCCGGCGAGCGTCAGGCTGAGCCCGACGGCGGGATCGAGAACGGTGAACAACGCGGGAAACCCCGCCTCCAGGGCCCGTATCGCCTGGTCCTGGTGCGCGCCCTCCGTGGCCCAGCGACGCAACTCCTCGGGCGCGCCCGAGCCGTGGAAGCGGACCGGACGCACGTCGCCGGTCGGCAGCGTCACGGAATCGGTCACGGCAGGCAGCCCATGGCAGTTGGCCAGGCGCAGCGCCTGCCGCCGGAGCCAGAGGAGGACGAGCCGCCGGTTCCGTACGAGGACGACCCCGCCGAGCGAGGCGAGGCGCTGCCCGTCGGACAGGGTGCCCTCAGCCGCGTAGACCGCCGCGCGCGTCATACGGACCGCCCGGGTCCGCCGTGCCGGATCAGCTCCCGCAGACGTTCGGCCGCCGCCTCGACCTCGGCCACCACGGCGGCACGGTGCGCGAAACGATCCTGGATGGCCGCGTCCAACTCGGCGCAGAACAAGGCCCGGTAGGCGGGATCGGACTCGATGCGCACGAGTTCGGCGAGCGGCGGGGCGGCGGCCCGGTGCGGGCGTCGGGCGAGCCGGACCCGTAACCGGGCGAGGGGGCCCGGAGTCACAGGACCTCACCCCGGCTACGGGCGTTGAGCCGCGCGGTACGGGCGCGAAGCTGCTCTATCAGGACTGCGGGCCGCACCTGGCCCGGCTCGGCCTCCCACTCCGCGCCGCCCCCTACGGGCCGGAGCGACCAGTAGGGGCCGGCGACCCCACGGAACTCCCCTACGCGGTCGGCGCGGCTGGTGTCGACCAGGAGGGTTCCGAGGGCAGGGGTGGGAGTGCTGGAGGGCGTGGGTGTATTCGGGCGTACGTTCTCGCCGTACATCGATCGCTCCTCTCCGTAGCCGTTTGGCTACCGGGGCGATTCAGCGTGACCTAGGGTCGAAATGTCTTCAACCTGCGAGTTTCGCTCAGAGAGTTAGGGCTTCGGCATGGTGAACCGCAAGCAGCTCGATCCCGACGATCCGGATGTTTCCTTCGGCTTGCAGTTGAGGCAGGCCAGAGACGCGCGCGGCTGGACGCAGGACGAGTTGGCCGGACGTATGGGGTGCTCGGGGACGCATATTTCGGCCGTGGAAACTGGTCGGCGCTCTCCGACTCCACGCTTCGCGAGAAGTGTTGACAGGGCGCTGGGGACCGGGGAGAAGTTCAGTCGCATGGTCCAGGCGATGAAGGACCTGACCATGCTGGAGGGCTTCCCGGAGTACGTGCGCTACGAGGGCCGGGCGGTGGAGATCAGGCTCTACGAAGTCGGGATCATCCCTGGACTGTTGCAGACGCCCGAGTACGCACGGGTCCTGGCCGACAGCGCCGTACGGCGGGGAGCGATCACGCCGGAGCAGGCCGACGATCGGGTGGCCTTCCTGGCGGAACGCCAGGCGGCATTGTTGCGGCCGAATCCACCCATGCTCTTCGTGACCATGGACGAAAGCTGCATTCGCCGTCCGGTGGGAGGCCCCGCCGTCATGGATGCCCAGCTGGACCTGCTGATGAAGTTCGCCGAGCTCCCCAACACCCTGCTTCAGGTGGCCCCGTACGAGATCGGTGAACAGCGGACGTTCGACCTGCCGGTCAACATTCTGACGCTGCCGGACCGGTCCGTGATCTGCTACGCCGAGTCGCAAACCCTGGGGCATCTTGACCGGGAAAGTTCGTTCGTCCTCCCCATGTTGACGGCCTACCATCAACTTCAGGGCGCGTCGCTATCGCAGACGGCGTCTGTGGCCAAGATCAGCCAGTTGCGAAAGGGCACCCAGTGACGACCGAATCCCCCCGATGGTTCAAGTCCTCGTACAGCAACAATGGCGGTAACTGCATCGAGGTCGCCGCCAACCTCGCCGCCACACGCGGCACCGTCCCCCTCCGAGACTCCAAGGTCGTGGACGGCCCCGTGGTCACTGTCCCCGCCACCGCCTTCGCGGCATTCATCGCGGGCGTCCAGGGCGGGACGTTCGACACCATCTGACGAACAGAGCAACCGGATGCCCCACCCTGCCCCGCACGGTGGGGCATCCTGCTGTTCGGAGAGAAGGGGCGCTCTTGGGGGGACCGGGCACTCCGTCCGGGAGGCGGACCTCGCAGGCCGGGACCCGGTGGTGGACGACGTAAAGGTGCGTGAGGGGGCTGCGGCGGAGTACGCCTGCGGCGCCTGACCGCCCCGAGGCCCTCTGGTGCCCGGCCCACGGCATCGTGCATGGTGGTGCCTCCTACGCGAAGGGGCACCCGTGATGCCTGAATCCCCGTGCTGGATCACGTCCTCGTACAGCAACAACGGCGGTGCATGCATCGAGGTCGCCGCCAACCTCGCCGCCACGCGCGGCACCGTCCCCGTCCGAGACTCCAAGGTCACGAACGGCCCCGTGATCGCCGTCCCCACCACCGCCTTCGCGGCGTTCGTCGCAGGCGTCCAGGGCGGGACGTTCGACACCATCTGACGAACCGAGCAACCGGATGCCCCACCCTGCCCCGCACGGTGAGGCATCCTGCTGCTCGGAGAGAAGGGGCACCCGTGATGCCTGAATCCCCGTGCTGGATCACGTCCTCGTACAGCAACAACGGCGGCGACTGCGTCGAGGTCGCCGCCAACCTCGCCGCCACGGGCGGCACCGTCCCCGTCCGAGACTCCAAGGTCACGAACGGCCCCGTGATCGCCGTCCCCGCCACCGCCTTCACGGCGTTCGTCGCAGGCGTCCAGGACGGAACGTTCGACACCGTCTGACGAACCGAGCAGCAGGGGGCCCCACCATGCGTGCCATGGTGGGGGCCCCTGCTGCTCGGCCGACGACGGGGATTCAGGAAACCCCTAGTCCCCCAGCACCGCCTGCATCACGCTCTTCGCGATCGGGGCGCCGAGCCGGCCGCCCGAGATGTCGGAGCGGGAGATGTCCATGTCCGTCGGGTCGATGAACACGGCGACCGCGACCGAACGGCCGTCGTCCTTCTTGCCGTAGCTGACGAACCAGCCGTACGGGACCTCGTCGCGGACGTTGACGCCGCGCTGGGCGGTGCCCGTCTTGCCGCCGACCGTCACACCGTCGATCAGGGCGCGCTGGGCGCTGCCCTCCTTCGCGGTGTGCTCCATCATCTCCTGGACCTTCTTCGCCGTCTCGGACGAGACGGCCTGGCTCATCTCCTTCGGCTCGTTCTTCTCCAGTGTGGAGAGGTCCGGGCCGCGCAGCTCGTCGACGATGAAGGGCTGCATCAGCTTGCCGTCGTTGGCGAGGGCGGCGGTGACCATCGCCATCTGCATCGGGGTGCTCGTGAGGCTGCCCTGGCCCATGCCCGTGAGGGCCGTGCCGGGCTTGTCGAGCTTCGGCGGGTAGAGGCTCTTCGTGGCGAGCAGGTCGCCGAACTCCTCCGCGTACACGTCCTCGTTGAAGCCGAACTTCTCCGCCGTCTCCCGCATCCGGTCCTCGCCCAGTTCGGACGCCGCGTCGAGGAAGACGTTGTTGCAGGAGTACTGCATGGCGGTCTTCATCGACGCCTTGTTGCACAACCCGTCGCCCGCCTCACTGCCGATCTTGTTGGTCGAGAGCGGCAGGGGATACGGCGAGACCGCGTCCGTCCGGGCGTCCACGTCGGTGACCACGCCGTGCTCCAGCGCCGCCGCGGCCGTGAGGATCTTGAAGGTGGAGCCGGGCGGGTAGGTCTCGCGTAGCGGGCGGTTGGCCAGCGGCTTGGCCTTCTTCTTCTCCAGCGCCGTGAAGCGGTCGCTCTCCTTGAACGAGATGCCGGCGAAGGCCTCGGGGTCGTACGAGGGCGTGGAGACCAGGGACAGCACCTTGCCGGTGCGCGGGTCCAGGGCGACCACCGCGCCCCGGGCGCCCAGGTCCGTCAGGCCCTTGTAGGCCGCCTTCTGCGCCTTGGCGTCGATCGTGGTGATCACGTCGCCGCCGCGCCGGGGCTGTCCCGTCAGGACGTCCTTGGCGTGCCGGAAGGCGAACCGGTCGTCCTGGCCGCTGAGGACGCTGTCGTAGGTCCGCTCCAGCAGCGAGGTGCCCCGGGACTGGGAGGCGTACCCGGTGACGGGCGCGTACATCGCGCCGTTCTTGTTGGTCCGGAGGAACGCGTAGTCCCGGCTCTCGGTCTCCTTCGATCCGGTGATCGCCTTGCCGCCGACGATGATGTCGCCGCGCGGGGTGGAGAACCGTTCGAACCGCACCCGGGCGTTGTTCTCGTGCTGGGCCAGCTCCTGGCGGTCGACGTGCTGGAGCCAGTTCGCCCGCAGCAGCAGGGCCAGCACCAGCAGCCCGCAGAAGATGGCTATGTGCCGCAACGGCCTGTTCATTCCACTCCCAACCGGGCGGGCTCCGGTCCGCACGGCGGGGTGCCCGCCGACCGGGCCCGCGTATGCGTTCCCCGGTGAGTAAGGATGCCTTGTGGGCGTGCCCGGTTGCACGGGCGGTCCCGCACGCGGGCCCGAGCGATCCATCTCACAGGGCCCGCGCGGCCCTCCTCAGAGGTAACGCGCGGCCCTGCTCGAACCTATCGCGCGGCCCTGCTCAGAGGTACGCGGCGTAGTCGTCCAGCGTCCGCAGGACCTCCGGTTCGTCCGCCGGGGGCAGCTGGAGCACGACCTCGTCGATGCCCAGATCCGCGTAGTGGGCGAGCTTCCCCGGGCTGGGCAGCACCGCGTACGGCACCACCTGGAGGTCCTTCGGATCGCGCCCGGCCTCTGCCCAGGCCGTCCGCAGCTTCGGCAGGGACTCGGTGAGGCCCCCACCGCCGATGGGCAGCCAGCCGTCCGCGTACTCCGCGATGTGCGCGAACAGCTTCGGGCCCGCCCCGCCGCCGATCAGGGTGCGCGGCCCGTTGACCGGGCCGCGCGGCCGCTGGGCCGGCTTGGGGTGCGCCTCGCTCGCCCGTACCGACCCGAACGCGCCCTCGTATCCGGTCGGCTCGTCCGCCCACAGGGCCCGCATCAGGGCCATCCGGTCCCGCCCCAGGTCCCGGCGCGTCGACCACTCCACCCCGTGGTCGGCCGCCTCCTCGACGTTCCAGCCGTAGCCGACGCCGAGGGTGAACCGGCCGCCGGAGAGGTGGTCCAGGGTGGCCGCCTGCTTGGCCAGGCCGATCGGGTCGTGCTGGGCGACCAGGGTGATGCCGGTGCCCAGGGCGAGGCGCTCGGTGACGGCGGCGGCCTGGCCGAGGGCGACGAACGGGTCCAGGGTGCGGCCGTACTCCCGGGGCAGCTCACCGCCCATCGGGTACGGCGTGCTGCGGATCACCGGAATGTGCGTGTGCTCGGGCAGATACAGCCCGCCGAACCCCCGCCGCTCCAGCTCGCGGGCGAGCCTGACCGGGGTCACCGTCTCATCGGTGAGGAAGATCGTTGTGGAGATCCGCATCGAGAACACCTCCGTCGTCCGTCAGCGCGTCATGGGTGCGAAGGGCCAAGGTATGCCGTACGACAAGGAAATCCGAGACCGTCGCCCGTGCGCGGCGGGATCGGACGGAGAGGAGTTGCGATGGGGCCGGGACTGGGACCGGGGCTGGGGTACTTCCTGTTGCCGGCGGGCGGCGCGCTGAGCCTGACCGGGGTCGTCACCGGCAGCGGCACGCTGATCAGCCTGAGCTGGATCATGTGGGTGCTCGGGATCCTGCTGCTGTTCCGGAGCCGTTCCCGCCGCCCCGTCGATCCGCGCAAGCTCGTGGCGGCGGCCGCGGCCGGGGACGCCCGGGCCGTACGGGGGCTGCGGGCGCTCGCCCTGACCGCGCGGGCGGAGGGGCGTCCCGACGCGGCCGAGCGGCTGCTGCGGCAGGCGGTGAAGGCCGGTGACGTGGAGTCGATGTGGGAGCTGGGCCGCCTGGTCGAGCAGCGCGAGGGGCCGGCGGCGGCGGAGCCGTGGTTCCGGATGGCGGCGGAGGCCGGGCACGCGGTGGCCAGGAGGCTGTTCCGGCCGGGCGGCCCGCTGCACCCGGACGGGGCGGACCCGGCGCCGTAGGCCCCTCCGCGCAGCGACGGGGCCCCTCCGCGCGGTGACGCGGAGGGGTTGCCGTGACACCTGCTCACCGTGGCCGGCCGCCGGCGGGCCGATTCCGGCGCGCTACGCGCGTCGCAGCGCGACCTCCCTCGTCAGGAACGCGAGCCGGGCCGTCTTCTCCGGCTTCACGATCTCCGGGCCCAGCTCGAATCCGGCCCGGCCCATCCGGGCGAGGGCCTTCTCGTTGCGGGCGTCGGGCTCGACGACGATCCGCAGGTGGGCCGGGTCGCTGAAGACGAAGCCGATGAACGCGGTGAGGAGGGCGTTGGTGTACCCGTTCACCGTGCCCTCGCTCTCGGCGGGCGCGATCAGCAGGTGGATGCCGAAGTCGCCGGGCCGTACGTCGTAGCACTCGCCGACCGGGTCGGCGTCCGGCTCGTACGTCTGGAAGAGCGCGGCCGGGACCCCGTCGCGCAGGGCGAGGTAGGCGTGGTGCGTGGCGAGCGAGTCCACGAACTCGTATATTTCCAGCACCTGTTCGCGGGTGTGGCCGCCCATGCCCCAGAACCGCGCCCGCTCCGCGGTGACCCAGCCGTGCAGCAGGTCCAGATCGGCCGCGGGGTCGACGGGCACCAGGCGCACCGTTCCGAAGCCCTCGACCTTCTGCTCGTGGACGGCTGCGCGAAGGGCGGGAACGGCGGGTTCGGCGGTGGGTTCGGCGGTGGGTTCGGCGGCGGTCATGGCGGGGGTCTCCTCCGGGTGGCGGATCATCGGGTGCAGCAGGTTCCAGTCCGTGACGACCGGGATGAGCTCGCCCCGCGCCCACCGGGGCGTCTGGTCGCGGTGGTGGGCGGCTCCGGGGACTCCGGACGCGCCGAACGGGACCACCCACCGGCTGTCCTCGCGGCGGGCCAGGTCCCAGACGTAGCGGGCGGCCGGGCCCCGGGCGAACAGGTCGGTGACGCCGGGGACGGCGGAGGTCGACAGCACGCAGTCGTGGTCGCCCGCCAGCCCCGGCCGGGCCTCCTCGTCGGGCGCGGGCTCCGGCAGGGCCTGCCAGGGGGACAGCCGGTGCAGCTCGCCCCACGGGTCGGGCGGCGTCTCCTCGGCCGCCGCCGCGACGGTCTCGGCCGAGGCCGCGACCACCGCCAGCCGGTCCTCGTACGGCAGGAGTCCGACGCCGAGCAGGCTCTCCAGCGCGTAGCCGATCCGGGGGACGGCGGCGAGCCAGGGGCGGAAGAGTTCCGGGTACGCGGCCGAGCGCCACGGGTCGTCCGCTCCCGTGACGCCCTTCAGGGCGGGGTGGCCGGCCAGTCGGTGGACGACATCGGTGCGCAGGCGGGCGTAGAGGGTCGCTTCGGTGCTGTCCGCGTCCATGTGGCGGTCCCAGCGCAGCAGCCGGTCCCGGAGCCGTTCGGCGGCGGGACCGAGACCGGGGGCCCGGGCCAGCAGGGACAGCAGCGGGCGGGACGAGGCGAGGTGGGTGTCGGTGTGGACGGCGGCCATGGCGGCGGGCGACCAGTCCGTGCGGGCGGCGAGCAACTCCCTTATGCGGCGGGCCCGGTGCTGGGGCGCGAACTCGACGCCGAGCGGGGCGGCGAGGCCGCGTTCGTTGGCCATCACGGCGATCCCGCCGGGGCCGTCCACCTCGGTACGGGGCAGGGGGGCGGTCTCACCCTCGCGCCAGCCGTACGCGGGGTCCTCGGCCGGGACGACCCGCAGCCGGTTGACGTCCGGGCGCACGGGAACGCGTCCGGCGACCCGGTGCAGGGTGCCCCCGGCGGTGTCGGCGGCCAGGACCACGTTGACGGGTTCGACCCAGCGGTCCAGCGCGGCGTCGAGATCGGCGACCGTGCGGGCCCGGAGCAGCGCGGGCAGCACCTCGAAGCCCAACTCGCCGGTGACGCGCGGCAGGTGACGCAGGCTGATGGAAGGGCGCTCGGTGGAGGCGCCGAGGGAAGCATCGACGGAGGCGTCGGCATCGTCATCGGCGTCGGCGTCGGCGTCGGCGGGTGGGGACGCGACAGCGGGTGCGCCCCCGTCCGGGCCTCCGATGATCACCGGCCCCCGGTCCGTCTCGATCACCTCGACCGTCTCCGGGTCCGCGCCCGCCACCTCGATCGTCTCGGTGTGGGTGTGGGCCCGGTACCAGCCGTCCGGGCCGAGCGCCTCCACCCCGCCGTCCGGGGTGCGGCGCAACTGCTCGCGGTAGAGGTCCTGGTAGTCGGCCATGGCGTTGGTGATCGCCCAGGCGACGCCGCCGGTGTGCCCGAAGTGGGCGATGCCGGGGACGCCGGGGACCGCGAGGCCGACGACGTCGAACTCGGGGCAGGCGAGCCGGATCTGCTGGTAGACGCCGGGGGCCTCGATGAAGCGGTGCGGGTCGCCCGCGAGGAGCGGGGCGCCGGTGGCGGTGCGGGCGCCGGTGAGCAGCCAGCCGTTGCTGCCCGCGGTGCCGGGGCCGTCGGTCGCGAAGAGGTTCAGCTGGTCGTCGCCGAGCCGGCGGGCGACCTCTTCGCGCCAGAGTTTGGTCGGGAAGCCGGCGAACAGGATGTGTGTGGAGAGCCAGACGCCGAGTGGGGTCCAGGGCTCCCAGCGGCCGGGGGCGAGGCCCACCGCGGCGAACTCGGGTGTGTGGGCGGCCCCTTCGGCGAGTCCGTCGTTGACTCCGTCGACGTACGCGGCCACCCAGGCGGCGGTCTCCGGCGCGAGGCGGTCGAAGCAGCGGCGGGCGGTGTCGGCGAGCCGGGCCCGCCGGGCGAACCGGTCCCAGCCGACGGCCTCCGCACCGAGGAGGGAGGCGCCGGTGCCGAGCGACCGGTGCCGCTCGGTCTCCAGCTGCCAGGCCCGGTCGAGGGCGGTGGCGTACCCCTGGGCGCGGGCCAGCGCGAGGGCGTCGGCGGCCCGCAGGTGCGGTATCCCCCAGTCGTCCCGGAACACCTCGAAGTCGTCGCGGGACGCTGCCGCGTCGCCCCGGAACGCCTGGGAGCCGCCGTGCGCGCCCGCGCCCGGTCTCTCACTGCCGACGCCATTGGTCATCGTTTCACCCATCCCCTGCTTCCGGTGGTTTTCAGCCACTCCCCAGCCCCCGGAACTTAGGTTAACCTAACCTAAAGCGACCCTTCGGGCAGTAGGCCGGGGCGCCGGGGCGAGGCAGGAGACACCGTGGGGCATGGCTGGGAAGGCGTCGTTCTCAAACTGTTCCGGGGGCGTGATTTCACGTTCACGGTGACCGGCACGGAGCAGGTCACCGCCCGCTTCCACCGGGTGCGCGTGACCGACGGCGGGCTGCTCGCCGCGACCGGCGGGGCCCACCCGACGATGTGGGTGCGGCTGTGGTTCGAGAAGGACGGCAAGCCGCACCAGCGCGCCTACACCCTGGTCGACCCCGACCCGGAGGCGGGCACGTTCAGTCTGGAATTCGCCCTGCACGAGGGCCCCGCCTGCGACTGGGCGAGGACCGTCGGGGTCGGCGGAACGATCGACGCGACCCTCCAGGGCACCGGCTTCACCCTGCCCGACCCGGCGCCCTCACGGCTCTTCGTGATCGGTGACGCGGCGGCGCTGCCCGCGATCAACTCCCTGCTGGAAGCGATCCCGTCGACCCCGGCGACGATCTGGTTCGAGACCGCGCACGAGGAGGACAGGAAACTGCCGCTCCGCCTCGACGAGGCCCACCACACCCTGCACCACGTGGAGCGCCGCGAGGCGGGCGCACGGCTCGTCACCGAGGTGAAAACGGCCCTGCCGGAGCTGCTGGGCGAGGACCACACGGACGCGTACGTCTGGGTCGCCTGCGACACGGCGACCACCCGGACCCTGTCGGCGTACCTCCGCAAGGAGCTGGGCCTGCCCAAGGACCGCGTGCACGCGTTGGGTTACTGGCGGCCGTAGGGCTCCGGACGCTCGGGCGGGCGCCCGCCTCGGCGCAGTGCGCGGGTGCACCAGCCGATGATCCAGGCGTTGACCGCCGCCCCGACAAGGACGGCGGCGAAGAACACGACGCCGCGCGCCGGCAGCGCGAGGAACAGGAAACCGGTGGGGGCGGGTGGCGAGGAACAGGAAACCGGCGCGCCGTACCTCGCGTCACGGCCTCGCAGCACAGCCTCGCAGCACGGTCCGTTTTGTGCCGATTCAAATTTTCCCGCGCCGCATGGAAGCCACCTCAGCCGGGCCAGACGATCGCCTGCGTCTCGCTGTAGGCGTGCAGCGCGTAGGAGCCCACGTCCCGCCCCACCCCGCTCTTCTTGAACCCGCCGAACGGGGCCTCCATGTTCCGCCCGACCGTGTTGACGCCGACCCCGCCCGCGCGCAGCCGGCGGGCGATCCGGAAGGCGCGGGCCACGTCGCCGGACCACACGTAGTCGATGAGGCCGTAGTCGCTGTCGTTGGCCAGCGCCACGGCTTCCTCCTCGTCGTCGAAGGGGACGACCACGACGACCGGCCCGAAGATCTCCTCGCGGACGACCCGCATGTCCGGGGTGCAGTCGGCCAGCAGCGTGGGGGCCACGTAGAAGCCCCGGTCCAGGTTGCCGGGCCGGACGCCGCCCGTGACGACCCGCGCGCCCTCCTTCCGGCCCAGCTCCACATACGCCTCGACGCGGTCGCGGTGGGTCGCGGAGATGACCGGGCCGACCACGGTGGCCCGGTCGCGGGGGTCACCGACGGTGAGGCGGTTCGCGTACGCGGCGAGCGCGGCGATCAGCTCGTCCTGGCGGGACCGGTGGACCAGGACGCGGGTCGGAGCCGTACAGATCTGTCCGCTGTAGAACGAGAACGTCGTGCCGATGCCCGCGACGGCGGAGCCCAGATCGGCGTCTTCGAGAACCAGGGCCGCCCCCTTGCCGCCCAACTCCATCAGCTGCCGTTTCATCCCGCGCCCGCACACCTGCGCGATGCGCTGCCCGACGGCGGTGGAGCCGGTGAAGCTGACCATGTCGACGTCCCCGGAGTCCACGGCGGCCTCCCCGGCCTCCGCGCCCGACCCGGTGACGACGTTCACGACGCCCGGCGGAACGCCCGCCTCCGCGAGGGCGGCGGCCATCCGGTAGACGGAGAGCGGGTCCTGCGGGGCGGGCTTCACCACGACCGTGTTGCCCATCGCGAGCGCCGGCGCGATCTTGCCCGCCGGGTTGGCCCAGGGGTTGTTGTACGAGGTGACGCAGGTGACCACGCCGACCGGCTGGCGTACGGCCAGCGCCCCGAAGACCCCGGCCCGCCCCATCGGCCCGGCCTCGTTGATCTGGGGCGCGACGGCCTCCTCGACGGGCTCCAGGGCCCCCCTCGCGTACCGCCGGAACCGTGCGACGCCCACCGCGACCTGCATGCCCCGGGCGGTGGAGGCGGTGGCCCCGCTCTCCCGCCGGGCGATCTCGGCGTGGGCGGCGAAGTCCCGCTGGATCAGGTCGGCCGCCCGGTCGAGGATCGCGGCGCGCTCCTCGGGCCGGGTCCGCGACCACGGACCGAACGCCTCGCGCGCCGCCGCCGCGGCCTCGTACACCTGGGCGCGGCTCGCCTCCGGGGCGAGGCCGACGACCTCCTCGGAGGCGGGGTCGATCACCTCGTAGTGGCCGCCGTCGGGCTCGGTCCACTCCCCGCCGATGAAGAGGCGCCCGGGTTCGGGGCTCGCACCGCCGTGGGGGCTCTCGGGTCCGGGGCTCACGCGGTGCTCACCGTCCGGGTGTCGCGGCCCGAGCGCAGCACCGTCCCCGGCACCGCACCCGTCACCTTGTCGTCCCGCAGGGTCTCGATCCCGTTGACGCGTACGGAGACGATCCCGATGGCCTTGGAGTCCAGGCGCGGGCTGTCCCCGGGCAGGTCGTGGACGAGGGTGGCGGGCCCGGCGTCGATCCGCTCGGGGTCGAAGAGGACGAGGTCGGCGTGGAAACCCTCCTCGATCCGGCCGCGCTCGCGCAGCCCGAAGAGCCGGGCGGGGTCGTCGGTGAGCATCTTGACGGCGGCGGGCAGCGGGACGAGCCCGCGCCCGCGCAGACAGTCGCCGAGGAAGCGCGTGGTGTACGGGGCCCCGCACATCCGGTCCAGGTGCGCGCCCGCGTCGGAGCCGCCGAGCAGGACGTCCTCGTGCTCCCAGGTCCGCTGCCGCAGCACCCAGGAGTCCGGGTCGTTGTCGGTGGGCATCGGCCACAGCACCGTACGCAGGTCGTCGGCGGCGCAGATCTCGACCAGGCAGTGGAAGGCGTCCTGGCCGCGTTCGGCGGCGATGTCGTTGACGACGCGCCCGCCGAGCCCCTCGTTGGCGGCGCTGTAGGTGTCCCCGATGACGTACCGGCCGAAGTTCGCGAGCCGGCGGAAGACCCCGGCCTCCTTGCTGTCGGCGCGGCGCAGCATCTCGGCGCGGGTGCCGGCGTCCCGGAGGCGTTCGATGCGCTCGGGGACGGGGAGGGCGAGGATCTCGCCCCAGCCGGGGATGAGGTTGAGGGCGCAGAACGTGCCGAGCGACATGTTCATGGGCGTCAGGATCGGCATGGTGAGGGCCACGATCCGGCCGCCCGCGCGGCGGGCGCGTTCACTGGGGATCAGCTGGCGCGGTACGCGTTCGGGGACGGCGGCGTCGATGGTGAGGACGTTCCAGTTGAGCGGGCGTCCGGCGGCGGCGGTCATGTCGACGAGGAGGTCGATCTCCGCGTCGGAGAACTGGTCCAGGCACCCGGCGACGATCGCCTCCAACTGGGTCCCCTCGTGCTCGCCGACCGCTCGGGAGAGGGCGAGCAGTTCCTCGGGCCGGGCGTGCCGGGAGGCGACGGGCTCGCCGTCGCCGTCGGCGTGGGTGGCGGACTGGGTGGTGGAGAGCCCCCAGGCCCCGGCGTCCATCGCGTCGTGGAAGAGGGCGAGCATGGCGTCCAGTTGCGCGGGGGTGGGCTGCCCGCCGACCGCGTCGGCGCCCATGACGTGCCGGCGCAGAGCGCAGTGCCCGACCATGAACCCGGCGTTGACGGCGATGCGCCCTTCGAGGGCGTCGAGGTACTCGCCGAAGGTGGACCAGGTCCAGTCGACGCCGTCCTCCAGCGCGGCGAGCGCCATCCCTTCGACCCGCGACATCATCCGCCGGGTGTAGTCGGCGTCCTCGGGCCGGTCGGGGTGGAGCGGGGCGAGGGTGAACCCGCAGTTGCCGCCCGCGACGGTGGTGACGCCGTGGTTCATGGAGGGGGTGGCGTAGGGGTCCCAGAAGAGCTGGGCGTCGTAGTGGGTGTGCGGGTCGACGAAGCCGGGGGCGAGGACGAGCCCGTCGGCGTCCTCGCTGGTGACGGCCTCTTCGGTGATCGTCCCCGGCTCGGCGACGACGGCGATCCTGCCCTCGCGGATGCCGACATCGGCGATGTGGGCGGGGCCGCCGGTGCCGTCCACGACGGTCGCGCGGCGGATGAGGTGGTCGAGCATGACGGTTCCCTTCTCGGGGTGCCTTCTCCGGCTCGGGTGGGACAGCCGGGGCGCGCACGCTTACGGCCGCGGTGCGCACCCCGGCTCATCTGGGCGACGGTCCGGGAAGACGCCGCCCGGCCATGGGAGGGGGTCCCGCCGGCGCTTGAGGCGAGTCCTTTCAGCCCCTCCGGCGTTTGAGGAGCGGGGTCCGGGGCGGAGCCCCGTGCGGGTCCGGGGCGGAGCCCCGTGCGTGAGGGCCCGGGGCGGAGCCCCGCGAGGTCAGCCCGCGGCCCGGAACCGCGAGGTCCGATGCACGGGATCCGTATCGATCCGCGGAATCACATGCTCCCCGATCAGCCGAATCGAGTTCATCGTGTCCTCGGGACTGATCCCGATCGGCAGCCCGAAGCTCAACTGGTCCGCCCCGGCCCGGTCCCACCGCCGGCACTGCTTCAGGACCTCGTCGGGATCCCCGCAGATCATCAGCTCCTCCGCGATGAGCAGCTCCACGATCTCCTCGGTGTACTCCGGCAGCAGCTGCGGCCACTCCGGGATCCCCTCCGGCCGGGGGAACGTGTCGTGGTAGCGGAACAGCAGCGACTGGAGGTAGTTGAGCCCGCCGCCGACCGCGATCTCCACGGCCTTGGCATGCGTCTCGGCGCAGATCGCGGTGGAGGTGACCATCACGTTGTCGTTGACGAACGCGCCCACCGGCTCGGCGTCCTTGACCGCGTTCTTGTAGGACTCGACGACCCACTCCATGTCGGAGACCTTCTGCACGCTGAAGCCCAGCACGCCGAGGCCCTTCTTCCCCGCCATGGCGTACGAGGACGGCGACCCGGCCGCGTACCACATGGCCGGGTGGGACTTCCCGTACGGCTTCGGCAGGATCTTGCGCGGCGGAAGCGACCAGTGCTTGCCCTGGAAGCCGACGTACTCGTCCTGGAGCCACATCTTGGGGAACTCGGCGATCGTCTCCTCCCACAGCTCCTTCGTGTGGTTCATGTCGGTGATGCCCGGCATGAACCCGAGGATCTCGTGGCTGCCCGCCCCGCGCCCGGTGCCGAACTCGAAGCGCCCTTCGGAGAGATGGTCGAGCATCGCGACCTTCTCGGCGACCTTCACCGGATGGTTGACGGGCGCGAGCGGGTTGAAGATGCCGGAGCCGAGGTGGATGCGCTCGGTGGCGTGCGCGAGATAGCCGAGGTACACGTCGTTGGCGGAGAGGTGCGAGTACTCCTCCAGGAAGTGGTGCTCGGAGGCCCAGGCGTACTTGAAGCCGGACTTGTCCGCCTGGATGACGTACTCGGTCTCCTCGATCAGCGCCTTGTGCTCTGCCTCGGGGTCGACCTTGGCACGCGCGGCGGGCACGTACCCCTGAACAAAGAGCCCGAATTCCACGGAGGTTCACCGTCCTCTGAGTTCTTCCGAAATCACCTGACGGACCGTCAGATTGCGATGCGACCGACTGTTCCACCGCCGCCGCGAGGCGTCAATACCTGACACCTCGTCAGCTGATGCCTCGGTCCGTGCGCCAGAAGGGGCTGACCCCGGCCGGCCCCGTCAGAAGGGGCTGACCCCGGCCAGCCACCCTCCGTCGACGACGAACGGCTGCCCGGTGACGTACGAGGAGTCCGGGCCGGTCAGGAAGAGGACCAGCGCGGCGACCTCCTCCGGCCGGCCGATCCGCCCCATCGGCACGAGCTTGCGGTAGTACGCGTCCAGCGCGGCGCCGGACGTCAGCGGGTCGGCGTCCGCGTCCAGCAGGGCCGGGTTGGTCATCGCGGTGTCGACGGCCCCCGGACACACGGCGTTGACCCGGATGCCCTTCCCCGCCAGCTCCATGGCGGCGACCTTGGTGAGCCCCAGCACCGCGTGCTTGGTCGCGACGTACGCGCCGATCAGGGGCATGCCGGTCAGACCGGTGTACGAGGACGTGTTGACGATCGTCCCGCCGCCCGCGGCCTCGATCTCGGGCGCGACGGCCCGTATCCCGAGGAACGCACCCGTCATATTGACCCGCACCACCTGCTCGAACTCGGCCAGCGGGGTGTCGACCAGCTCGTTGAAGCGCAGGATGCCCGCGTTGTTGACGAGCCCGTCGATCTTCCCGAAGGCGCCCTTGGCCATGTCGACGGCGGCGGCCCAGTCCTCCTCGCACCCCACGTCCAGCCGGACGAACCGGGCGACGCCCTCACCGAACTCCTCGCCCAGCTCCTTCGCCAGCGCCTCCCCCTGCCCGACCAGCACATCGGCGACGACGACCCGCGCGCCCTCGGCCGCGAAAAGCCGTGCCTCCTGCTCACCCTGCCCGCGCGCCGCCCCGGTGATCAGGACGACCCGCCCGTCCAGCTTGCCCATAACGCTCTCCCCTACCTGTCGAGATGAGGGGCCACGTCCGCACCGAACGCCGCCATCTGATCGGTCAGTTCGTCCACGCTCCGGCTCCGGAAGCGCACCTGGATCTGGTGCACGCCGATCGCCGCGTACTCCCGCAGCGACTCCGCGAGCACCTCGGGCTTCCCGGTGAGCGTCCGCCGCCCCACGGGCCACCCCGGCTCACCCACGTACAGCGGTTCGGTGATCGCGCCGATGACGATCGGCGCCTCGACGCCCGCCTCCTCCCGCAGGGCGTGCACCCGGGCGATCCCCGCCGGCAGCCGGTCCCGGGGATCGCCCTGCGGCAGCCACCCGTCGCCCCGCACCGCGGCCCGGCGCGTGGCGGCGGGCGAGGAGCCGCCCACCCAGATCGGCACCCGTTCCTGGACCGGCCGGGGCCGCTGCCCGAGCCCGCTGAACGAGAACCGCTCCCCCGCGAACTCCGGGTACTCCTCGGGCCCGAGCGCCGCCCGTAGTGCGTCGATGCTCTCGTCGAGGACGCGCCCGCGCCCGTCGAAGTCCGCCCCGACCGCCTCGAACTCCTCCCGTACGTGCCCGGCCCCGACCCCGAGGATCAGCCGCCCGCCGCTGAGGTGGTCGAGGGTGGCGTACTGCTTGGCGGTGATCAGCGGATGGCGCAGCCCGACGACGGCGACATGGCTCATCAGCAGCACACGGCTCGTGACCCCGGCGAGAAAGGCGAGCGTGGCGACGGGGTCGTACCAGACGGTGCTCATGCCTTCCGCCAGCCGACGCGGGATGGCGACGTGGTCGCAGCCGGCGATGTAGGAGAAGCCGCCGCGATCGGCGGCGCGGGCTGTGCGGACGAGATCGGCGGGGGTCGCCGCCGCCTCCCAGGGTTCCGCGTAGATGACGCTCTGCGACTGGATCGGCAGCTGCATCCCGTAGGACAGCGGCCCGCTGGGCAGTATCGGCACGGCGGCCTCCTTCCCCTCCGGCCCGGGACGGTACCGCCCCGGGTGACGGCCGCCATCGTCATACCTGACGACTCATCAGACAAGGGGCGGGGGTGCATCGGGGCGCATCGGGGCGCATCAGCGGCGAGGCACCGATGAGCTTCCCGCCCGGTGACGGTCATGAGTGGTAGGCAGGACATTCCGAGCGACCGGGGCGGCCCGGCGCACGCGACACGCGGCGCGCGCCGCGTCAGCAGAGCGAGGGAACAGCCATGACAGCTTCCACCGACGACAACACCGGCAACGCCACTGGCGCTGCGGACGCCACTGGCGCTGCGGGCACCACGGGCGCCGCGGGCATCACGGGCCTCGGGGTCATCCTCGGCAGCACCGACTCCGACGCACTGATCGCGTGGTACCGCGCCGCACTGGAGCCTCTGGGCGCCCGCTGGGCGGAGCACTTCCTGATCGTCGGCCCCGGCGCGATCATCGGATTCGACCAACGGGACGACCTGGCGGACAAGGCCACCGAACCGGGCCGGCAGCTGATCAACCTCACCGTGCGTGACATCCATGCGGCCGAGCGGCACCTCGACTCCCTGGGAGTGACCTGGGTGCGGCCGGTCGAGGACACCGGGGGCGGCTGGTTCTTCTCCACGATCGTGGACCCGGCCGGCAACTACATCCAGATCCTCCAGGGACCCGGAACTCCCTGAACGTACGCTGTCCGTAATGCCGTTGACCACAACCCTTAGGGTCGAGCCATTCGGACAAGGGGAGTTCAGGAAACATGCCACCAACAACGTTCCGTATCGCGGGAGATCTGACCGTGGGGCGGCTGGGCTTCGGCGCGATGCACCTGCCCACCGTGAAGCCCGAGGACAGGGAGGCGGCCGTCGCCGTGGCCCGCCGGGCGGTCGAGCTGGGCATCACCCTGATCGACACGGCCCACTTGTACGGGGCCGGGGCCAACGAGGAGGTCCTTGCCGAGGCGCTCCACCCCTACCCGAAGGACCTCCTGATCACCACGAAGGTCGGGTGGGCCCGCTCGCCCGAGACGGGCGAATGGGCCCTGGACGGCCGCCCCCAGGCCCTCCGCGACCAGGTGGACCACGCCCTGCGGCGCCTCCGCGTCGACCGCCTGGAACTGCTCCAGCTCCACCGCATCGACCCGGAGACCCCGCTCGCCGACCAGCTCGGCACCCTGCGGGACCTCCGCGACGAGGGCAAGGTGGGCCGGATCGGCCTCTCCGAGGTGACGGTCGCCGAGCTGGCCGAGGCCCGGGAGATCGTCGGCATCGCGAGCGTCCAGAACCGCTACAACCTGACCGACCGCGAACACGAACCGGTCCTCGCGGCGTGCGAGGCGGCGGGCATCGCGTTCCTGCCCTGGCGCACGGTGGCCTGGGGCAAGGCGGGCGACCGCGCGGAGGTGGCGGCGGTGGCCGCCGAACTGAACGCCACCGCCACCCAGGTCTGCCTGGCCTGGCTGCTGGACCACTCCCCGGTGATGCTCCCGATCCCGGGCACGTCCAGCGTCGCCCACCTGGAGGAGAACACGGCGGCGGCGGACCTCGTGCTCACTCCGGAGCTGCGGGCGCGGCTGGACGGGGTCGGGGAGGACACGTGACCTCGGCAGGAGCCGATACCGGGGGATGCCCGGCGGCGGTGTGACAGCGGACAGCGGCCGGTTGTCTCACCTCCCGGGCTCGCCGGAGACGGTCACCAGGTCCCGAACGGCCTCCTCCGGATCGGCGGCGGGCCAGTTTTTCACGGTGCGCTGCTCCCTGGACGAGTTCGGTCCTGTCACATGAATCCGCTCACCCACCACCGACAACGCCATGCCCTGCTACAGCACCGAGCCGGGAGCGGCGGCGAGCGCGGACCAAGGTTGGGGTGCGAAACGGACACGAAGCAGCCCCTGCCGCGCGCGAGGCAGGGGCTGCTCGGTACCGTCCAGGCCGCTGGGCGAGCGTCTCCTACAGTGCAGGTGAGCCGCTACCGGGGCACATCTCCGTTCCGGTTCCGCCGGCCTGGTGGCTGGTGGTCGGGGTGCCCGGCGCGCTGCCGACGCCCGCGCCGCACACGGGGCAGTAGCCCTCGGCGAGGGCGGGGTCGAACCGGTGGCCGGGGGTGGCGTGACTGCACATATCAGTTCCTCCTCGGTGGGGTGGTGCTGACAGGTGGTGCACTTGCGCCCCGGCCCGGTCACCCGGGCGGGGAGTCTCTACGCCTTCCGCACGAAAGCTTTCGACCCGTTGTGGAACGTCACGGTCATGCCGAGGTTGTCCGGGCGCTCGCCCTCGCGGGTCGACCAGCGGGTGATGCTCGCGATCTCGCGGGACTCGGACCGGCTGATCACCGCGGCCAGCCATGCCTCCGGGCTGTCGCCGGGCTGGGGTTCGGGGCCGGCGGGGAGCGGGTCGTACTCGACTGGGGTGTCGGCCATGTCGTGCTTCTCGCCGTCGGTGAGCTGTCCGATGATCTGCCACCGGGATTCACCTCCGGCGGCGACGATGACGAGACCGAACGGGAACCGGTTCTCACCGGCCTCGGCGGCCGTCTGGACGCGGGTCACGCCGGGGGTGTTCTTGGCCAGGTCGAGGACGTAGTCCTGGAATCGCGCGGGTCGCATTTGTGATCATTCCTTCCGTGGCGGCCGGGTCAGTCTAGGCGGGGTGGCCCGGTGCCTGGGCGGGACGAGCGCAGGCGAGACATCACGCCAGATCAGCGTCGCCCCGTGCTCAGGGCAGTAGGCACCGGTGTCGTCCTCGACGGGGAAGTTGTGCGCGCCGCCGTCGGCGTAGCACCTCGTCACCGGCCGGGCGTCTTGCTCGGGGCACTCGCACGCGGGGAACTGATCCGAGGCCTCGGGCCGTTCGAGCGGGACGGCCTCGGCCTCCTCCTCAGTCACATCGACCCGAACACTCCTTGAAGAAGCACAGCATGGCTTGACAATTCCTCGGGATCTGGCCCAGCACTCCCGACGACGGATCTCCCACCATCTGGCTGGAGGAGACGACCAGCGACCTGATCATCCAGTCCTGGGAGGCGGACGAGGAGACCGTCCGGGCGGAGCAGGAAGTCGGTTCGGTTCCATAGATCCAGAAGCCTTCCATCGGCCGGCGCTCACGGGACGATGCCGATATTGTCCCGCGCGGCGGACCGGGGCAGCCAGCTACCTGACCGTTACCGCTCCGAGCGAGATGGCCTCCTACGCTGCGACCTTCTGCGAGAGTCCTCTAGGCCGACGCCAAGAGCAGCCTGCCCGCCCACCACACCCCGAGGAGCGACCCGATGAAGCAGCGCGTCCGCGCCATCCTGATCACCCCCGACGACACCATGCTCCTGATCAAACGCATCCGCCCCGGCATCGCCGCCTACTGGGTCGTCGTCGGCGGGGGCGTCGAGGAGTCCGACGCAAGCCGCGAGGAAGCTTTGCTGCGTGAGATCCGGGAGGAGATCGCCGGTGAGGCCGAGATTCTCCGGCCGCTCCACCAACTCGTGAACCGGGCCGGCGAGCCGGAGTTCTTCTACGTCGCCCGGGTCACGAAATGGAACTTCGCCGAACGTGGCGGCCCCGAGTTTCAGCAGGAGGGCCGCGGCGAGTACATCCTCGACGAGATTCCCCTCACCCGGCCGGCCATCGCAGCCCTCAACCTGCTGCCCGAAGAGATCTCCACCGTGCTCTGCGAGGCGCTCGACTCCGGTGAGCTGCTCAACTCGCCGTAACTTCAGCGGCGTACTGGCCACTCCTGGGGCCAGCAGCTCACGACAAGCCGGGGCAGGCACCGTAAGCCCCGGCCTAGGAAATGATCCAGGCGGGGCTTGGCCGTCAGCGTTGCCTAGAGGGAGCCGTCCCGTACGGCGATGACGAAGGCCTGCCACTGTGCCGGGCCGAAGGTGTGCGCACTCAGGGCGCGGTCCTTGGTGTCGCGAACCGCGTGACGGCCGGAAGCCAAGAAGGCATGCTCGACGCAGCCGTTGTTCGACCCGCTGTACGTGCTTTTGTGCCAGCGTGCACGTTCAAGCTCGGTCTCCGAACTCCGGGGAGCCGATTCCTCGATCATGATCTGGTGTCCTCGGTGAGGTTGTGAATGTACTGCCGGGAAGCGGTGGGTGACAGCGCCGCAGCAGTCAATTCGTCCCACGCCTTGATGTACGCCTGCACATCAGGCCGCTGCTCCAGCAACGTACCACCGGTGATGTGCTCCAACCACGTCACTTCCACCGGCGGATCAGCTTGCAGTCCGAAGACGGTGAACGGTGCGTACTGCTCCATCGGTAAGGCGGAGTTCAGCGGCAGCACCTGAATGCTGACATTCGACGCCGCACCCACTTCCAGCAGATGGGCCAGCTGCCCAACGACCAGATCCGGCCCACCGCCGATGCGGTGCAGCGCTGGAGCGTCGATCACGGCACGGAGCCGGAAGCCGAGCCTGTTGTCCAGCAGTTCCTTGCGCTTCATCCGGGTCGCGACGAGCGAATCCACCTGGTCCGCCGGAGACGCGACCTCGTACAGGTGGCGCATGTACGCCTCGGTCTGCAGCAACCCCGGAATGACCATCGGTTCGAACGTGCGGACCGCCTGCGAGTCCGCCTCCAACATCAAGTAGTCCTTCAGCACGTCGTGCAGGAACGGCCCCTGCCCGGTCCACCAGTCGACCTTGTGGATCTCCTTCGCCAGCCGCTTCAGGCTGGCTCGCTGCCGCTCGTCCTCCACTCCGTAGAGGTTGAGGAGGGTCGTCAGGTCGAGCGGGCGGATGCCCCGCTTGCCGTTCTCGATCTGGCTGATCTTGGGCTGCCCGCACTCCAGCGACTCCGCCGCGTCCTGGACCTTGAGGCCGGCGTTCAGTCGTAGCTGTCGCAGTTCACCGCCGAGTCGGCGGCTCCGCATCGTGGGCATGTCGCTCTGGGCCATGGCGCCATCTTGAAGGCCAAGTTCGCGCAGGCACAACACACTTCAGAAACTTGCACCCTCTCGGATGACATGGTGAAGGAATACTTGCCTAAGTGATGCCTCGCGCGGCACCATCCCTCCCGTGACCGAACGCGCCCGATCGATCACGAGCTGTTGACCAGTGGTGCGCTACTCACTTCGCTCCGGAGGAACCGATGGCCGTCACCCCCACCGCCGAACCCGCCCCGCCCGACTACCACCAAGAACTCGTCGCCCGCCCCGAAACGCTCGCGATCATGCGGCGCATCGTCAGCGCGCACCTGGACCTGTGGGACCTGCGGGAACTCAGCGACGCCGCCACGCTCTGCGCCCACGAGCTGCTGACCAACGTCATGCGGCACACCGGGTCGCCGCTCTGCACGATCACGCTCCGCCGCAGGCTCGACGGCGTACGCGTCACCGTCAGCGACTCCGACACCCGGCCGCCCGAACGCCGCGACCCCGAGTGGAGCGAGGAGAGCGGGCGCGGCGTCCTCCTCATCGCCGCGCTCGCGGCCCAGTGCGGCACGGTGGTGCGGCGGGACGGCAAGGACGTCTGGGCCGACATCCTCGCCACTACACCCTCGTGCACCGCGTGAACAGCACGCTGCCGCGCGCCTATGGGTGTCACGCGGACACCTCGGGGTACGCATACGAACTGCCCGCCCACGAGGGGATCTGGCGCTGGACGGCGTACCAGGTCTCCGCCCTCCACCAGTCCGAGCTCGTCGCGTCGGCCATCGGGCCCGGGCGACCTCACATCCGGGATCTCAGCACGTCGACCTCGCAGCCCGGCGCGAACGGGTCGAAACCGTGTTCGCTCAGCCAGCGAACCGCCAGCAGGCTTCGCATCGCCCACCAGGCGCGGATCACGTCGAGGTCGATGTCGATGCCGGTGCCATAGCCGGCGAGAACGTCGTCGAGGCGCTTCTCGTGGCCGAGCGTGAAGGTGGCCAGGTCGCACAGGGCATCGCCCTGGCCCGCCTCGGACCAGTCGATGATGCCCGTGACCTCGTCGCCGTCGACGAAGACGTGTGCGATCTGCAGGTCGCCGTGCGTGAATGCCGGAGTCCACGGCCGGAGCGCGGCCTCGGCGACCCGGCGATTACGGGTGACCAGGTCCGCGGGCAGGAGTCCGTGCGCCACGAGCAACTCGCACTCACCGTCGAGTTCCGCCGCCAACTCGACGATGCTCCGCCCGGCCCGGCCGGGCCGGGGCGGCAACGGCGCGTCGTGCAGCTTCCGGATGGCGGCGCCCGCCGCGGCCCACGCCGCCGACGACCCGGTCGACGGCCCGCCGAGACGCCCGAGCGGTGCCCCCCGGAGCGCGGCGATCGCGAGCACGGGCGGCTTGCGCCACAGGACCTCCGGGGTCGGGACCGGCGCCAGAGCCATCGTCTCGACCTCGACGTCGATACGCGCCTGATCGGAGTCCACCTTCAAGAACACGTCACCGACGCGCAGAGTCACACGCTCGGAATGGGCGACGACCACGCGAACCTCATCCATGGGCGACCAGTATCCCGGAGAAGATCGCCGCGTCGCCGGAATTATCGCGTGCGATGACTCGGCTGACCGCGTTCCGCTCCCCCCGCGTCCTCATGCACGGCGCCGCCCTCCGTACAGCGCCGGCGAAGGCACGCCCGTGCTCGGGACCGCGGAGGCAGGCATCGCGAGCCCCGGCCGGGGAATGATCCGGGGCTACTGACCGCCCGTCAGCGCCCGCGCCCCTCGGCCCGCCCCCGCCCATCCCGGCCGCCCTGATAGCGTCCCTCGCATGTCTGCAGCTTCGTGTGCGGCCGCTTGCGCCGCGGTGACCAGGGCGCTCCGCTAGCGGCGGGGCGTTCTGCTCACACATCTTCCAGGGCGTCCAGCCGCTTCGTGATCAGATCCGGGCGGCCTCTTCGTGCTGCTCGGAGCCACCTCTGAGCTACGGAGCACCTGATGTTCTCAGGCATCCTCTCTTCCCGCGGGCGACACCCGTCCCCCGTACGCGCATGGCTGGTGCTGTGCGCGATGTCCATGCTGCAGTTCTTCATCGCGGTCGACGTGACCGTGGTCAACATCGCCCTGCCCTCGATCGGTGCCGACTTCGGCGTCGACGGGCACTCCCTGACCTGGGTCGTGGTCGGCTACACGGTCACCGGCGGCGGGATGCTGATGCTCGGCGGCCGGCTGGGCGACCTCCTCGGGCGGAGGCGCGTACTGCTGCTGGGCACCGGCCTGTTCGGCGTCGCGTCGCTGCTGGCGGGCCTGGCCCCCACGTTCGGCCTGCTCGTGGTCATGCGTCTGCTGCAAGGTGTCGGGGAGGCCGTCGCGCTGCCTGCCGCGATGGCCACCGTCGTCCTGATGTTCCCCGAGGGGCCGCGCCGGTCGCGGGCCCTGGGCGTATGGGCGGCGGTGGCCAGTTGCGGTCTCGTGCTCGGGTTCGTGCTGTCCGGCGTCATCACCGCTCACCTGGGGTGGCGGTGGATCTTCCTGATCTCGGTCCCGTTCATCCTGGTCGTTCTGCTGGCGGCCGTCTGCCTGGTCGACGGAGACCGGCCCGTGGGCAGGGACCGGCGGGCGCTGGACCTTCCCGGCGCACTGCTGCTGACCGCCTGCCCGCTGCTGTTCACGTTCGGTGTGGTCGAGGCCGGTGAGCCGGGAACGTCCCCGTGGGTGGTCCCGGCGGCACTGGCCGGGGCGGTGGCGGCCGGGATCGGGTTCGTACGGGTCGAGGCGCGCTCGCGCAACCCGCTGGTGCCGCCGCGCTTCTTCGCCCATCGCACCCGGGTCGCGGCCAACCTGGCCACGATGCTGCTGAGCGGGGCCCTGTCGACGTCGTTCCTGCTGTTCACGTTCTCGCTGCAGGACCGGCTGGGCATGGGCCCGCTGGGCGCGGGGCTGA
The DNA here is from genome assembly GCF_055583985.1 of Streptomyces sp. NPDC104313. Classification (NCBI taxonomy): domain Bacteria; kingdom Bacillati; phylum Actinomycetota; class Actinomycetes; order Kitasatosporales; family Streptomycetaceae; genus Streptomyces; species Streptomyces sp. NPDC104313. The sequence continues at coordinate 75,085 of NZ_JBVJMW010000015.1, read as the reverse complement.
AGATGCTGCCGCTGGCGGTCTCGCTGATCGTGTTCTCCATGCTGGTGCCCCGCCTACTGGTCCGCTGGGGGGCCCGCGCCTGCGTGCTCGCCGGCATGGGGTTCACCGCTGCGGCGATGGCCGCGATCGCGCTGGTCTCGGCCTCGTCCGCCGGCGGGGCGGCGCTGGTCCCGGCCATGCTCATGATCGCGGCCGGCATGGGGTTCGGCGTCGTCGGACTCCAGTACGTCGCGGTCACCGGCGTCACCGAGGACGACGCCGGAATCGCCTCGGGCGTCCAGCGCGCCGCCGACCAGATGGGCGGTGCGGCCGGGGTGGCGGTCTTCGTCGGGCTCGGCTTCGCGCCCACCCTGCACTCCTTCGACCCGTTCCTGGTGGCCACGGGGCTGGCCACCGCGGGTCTCGTGGCGGGTGCGGTCGTGGCCTGGCGCATGCCCGCGCCCGAGCCTGACTCCAACCCCGACCCCAACCCCAACCCCTCACCCGAGCCCGCCCCCTCCACCGCCCCCGAGGCGGACCGGCGGGAACAGCAGGGGTGACCTGCGCCCGCCGGGTCGCGCCGCCCCCGCCGGCCGGGGCCGCGCGACCCGGCGGGCGGGGACTGCCGGCGGGTCGGCCCCCGGTCCGGCTTCACCCGCCGGAGTGGAGTCGGCCGCCCGCAAGGGTGGTCCGGCCTCGCCACGCCTCGGTCCTGTCGGGGCGTGCCGAACGATGAGCGCATGTCATCGAACACGTCACGACGCGGTCTGTGGTCACTGGCCCGCCGGGTGGTTCCCGCGCTGCTGGTCGCCCAAGTCGCTCTCCTTCCCCTTCAGTCCGCCGCTGCCGCCGGGCACACGGCGCACCCGTGCGCGTCGTCCGCCGGTTGCGGTTCGGTCGTCGTCGCGCCCGTCTCCCAGGCGGCCCCGGATCACGGTGACTGCACCAGTCCGGAACCGGTCGTGTGCCTGATCCGGAGCGAGACACCGCAGGAGCGCGAGATCGCCCGCGCACAGCGGATGCGCTATCACGACCTCCTTGAGGACATGGAACGCACGGAGTGCGCCATGCGCGCCGAAGGCCGCTCGGAGGAGGACATCGCCCGCGCTCTGGTCGAGATGCGCAACGACGCCAAGGACGTCGTCCGCGCCGGCATGTCCCCGGAACAGGTCGCGGAGCTGGAGGCGCGCAACCAGAAGAAGTACGGGAACCCGCTCGGCCCGACGGCGGACCAGCTGTACCTGAAGTACGGCTCCTGGGAGAAGGTCTCCGAAGCCGCCACCCGCTCGAGCGCGGCCGTGGACAGCGAACTCGGCCTGGAATTCCGCCACTGCTCCTGTGACGTCCTCCAGGCGTCCTGACCGGTTCCGCCCACGCCCGGCGGGGTGGGGCGGGTCCGGCGGGGAGCCCCGCCCCCGCCCCTCGTGGTGAGCCCCGCCCCGACCCCGCCCCTCACTTCCGGTACAACGTCTCGATCTCCCCCGCGAAGTCCCACGCGATCGCGTCCCGCTTCAGCTTCAGCGACGGCGTCAGATGCCCCTTCACCTCCGTGAAGTCCACCGGCAGGACGGTGAACTTACGGATCGACTCCGCGCGGGAGACCAGGCGGTTGGCCTCGTCGACCGCTTTCTGGAGCAAGGTGCGCAGGTCCTCGTCGTGGACCAGTTCCCGCATCGGGATGTCCTGTTTCCTGGTCATCCGGCGCCAGTGCTGGAGGCCGTCCGGCTCCAGGGTGATCAGGGCGGTGATGAAGGAGCGGTTGTCGCCGACGACCATGCACTGGCTGACGAGGGGGTGCGCGCGCAGCCAGTCCTCCAGCGGGGCCGGGGTGACGTTCTTGCCGCCCGACGTGATGATGATGTCCTTCTTGCGGCCCGTGATCGTCAGATAGCCGTCCTCGTCCAGTGCGCCCAGGTCGCCCGTGGGGAACCAGTCGTCCGCCAGGAGCGCCGGGGTCACCTCCGCCCGTTCGGCGTCCCAGTAGCCCCGGAACACCTGGCCGCCCCTCAGCAGCACCTCACCGTCCTCCGCGATGCGCACCGACGTGCCGGGCAGTGGCCAACCGACCGTGCCCAGACGGGGTTTGAGGGGCGGGGTCACCGTGTGGGCGGCCGTGGTCTCCGTGAGGCCGTAGCCCTCGAAGACGCTGATCCCCGCGCCCTCGTAGAACGCGGCGAGCCTGCTGCCCAGCGGGGAGCCGCCGCAGATCACGTACCGGACCCTGCCGCCGAGCGCCGCCCGGATACGGCGGTAGACCAGCGGGTCGTACACGGCGCGGGCGGCGCGCAGGCCGAGGCCGGGGCCCGGTCCTGTGCCGTGTTCGGCGGCCTCGACCGCCTGGCCGTAGCGCTGGGCGATGCGGGCCGCGCGGTCGAACGAGGAGACCCGGCCCATCTTCTCGGCGGTCGCCCGGCCCGTGTTGTAGACCTTCTCCAGTACGTACGGGATGGCGAGGAGGAACGTGGGGCGGAAGCCGGCCAGGTCGGCGAGGAGGTCCTCCGTCCGGATGGAGGGGGCGTGGCCCAGGCGCACCCTCGCCCGCATGCAGCCGATCGCCACCATGCGGCCGAACACATGGGAGAGGGGCAGGAAGAGGAGGGTGGAGGCGGGGTCCTTCGAGGCCGATGTGAAGACCGGGTGGAGGAGTTCGATCGCGTTGTCGACCTCGGCGAAGAAGTTGCCGTGGGTCAGGACGCAGCCCTTCGGGCGGCCCGTGGTGCCCGAGGTGTAGAGCAGGGTGGCGGGGGTGTCCGGTCCCAGGGAGGCGCGGCGGGCCGTCACCGCCGCGTCCGGGATGCCCTTGCCGAGGACCTTGAGCTGGCCGATCGCCCCCGTGTCGAACTGCCACAGATGCGCCAGGCCGCCGAGCTGCTTGCGCTCCTGGCTGATCACCCGGCCCTGTTCCTTCGTCTCCACGGCGCACGCCACCGCGCCCGAGTTCTGGAGGATCCAGCGGGCCTGGAACGCGGAGGAGGTCGGGTAGATGGGGACCGTCACCAGGCCGGCCGCCCACGACGCGAAGTCCAGCAGCGTCCACTCGTACGTCGTCCGGGCCATGATCGCGATCCGGTCCCCCGCCATCAGCCCCTCCGCGATCAGGCCCTTGGCCACCGCCAGCACCTCGGCGGCGAAATCGGCGGCCGTCACGTCCTGCCAGGTGCCCTGGGCGTCCTTACGGCTGAGCACCGGGTCCGACGGGGCCTGTCGGGCGTTGTCGAACGGGATCTCGGCCAGCGAGCCACGCTCCACGACCGGTGCGAACTTCGGTACGGAGACCTCTTGGACCCGCCCGTCGGGACCCCGCTTCTTCGTCGGTTCGACCAGGGCGGGCACGGGGGCCGGAGCGGGAGGGGATCCGGAGGGTGCGGGGACGGATCCGGAGGAAGCGGGGGCTGAGGGTGGTGTTGGCACGTGCGGCTCCTCGGTTCGGGGAAGGGCGGATCGGTTCGCCGGGTCGTCCGTCCGGCAGGGGGCTTCATCGGTGCCCCGGTCGCCGGGTGCGGCAGGGAATGCGGAAGGAACAGGCGGGTCGAGGGACAGGCGGATCAGGGGCGTTCCAGGATGGCCGTCACCCCCTGGCCTCCGGCCGCGCAGACCGAGATCAGGCCCCGGCCCGGCGCGTCCCGTTCCGCGAGGAGCTTGGCCAGGGGTGGCGACAATCCGGGCGACCGTCGCGGCCGGGGCGGGGCGAGGGGAATCGACGGGCGCGGTGTCGTCACCGTGACCATCTCGTCCCGGTCGGTCCGGGAGTGTTCATCTCGACCAGCTCCTGACTCCTAAGTAACCTTACTCAAGAGTAAATCTACGGCCGAGCAGGGAGTCAGGACAATGGCCGATCGCCATCTGCACCTCACCGGCACAGCACCCGGCCGCTTCCTCACCCGGCGGCTCGGCCTGCCGCAACCCGCCCCGCCGCGCCGCCGGACCCTGGACACCCCGCGCCTGGACGGGCCGCTGCCGCACCTGACCGCCGGGGCCTCGACGATCCGGGACGGGCTGACGAAGGTGCCGGCCACGACCGGGCTCACCGCCGAGGAGCGGCCCGCGCGGCCCGCCGGGATCGTCCCGGACGCCACCCGGGCCGCCTCCGCCCAGGGCCTCTCCGAGGTGCACGCCGCCCTCCATCCCGTCGTACGGTCGCCGGCTCCCGGTGGCCGGATCGTCGTCCTCGGCACGCCGCCGTCCCCCGAGGACCACCATCAGGCCGCTGCCCAGCAGGCGTTGGAGGGTTTCGTCCGGTCGCTGGGCAAGGAGGTCGGGCGGGGCTCCACGGTCCAGCTCCCGCGGCTCCCGGCCGACGTCGCCGAGGCCGCCGCCTGGTTCGCGGGGCCCGGCTCCACCGCCGTCAACGGCCAGGTGCCGCGCGTCCGCGGCCAGAGCCCGCTGGGGGCGTGAGCCCGATGACCTCGCTCAGCGCCTCGCTCGCGCGCGCGGCCCTCACCTCGCCGTTCAAGCGCGCGGGACGGCCGGACGCCACACTGCCCCCCGACCGGCTCACCCGCCCGGCCGCGCCCGTCGCGCCCGGCCCCCTCGCCGCGTACCGCAGGATCTGCGGGTTCACGGAAGCCGGGCCGCTGCCGCTCACGTATCCGCAGGTGCTGGCCTTCCCGCTCACCATGCGACTGATGACCGGCCGCGCCTTCCCGCTACCGGTGCTCGGGCTCGTCCACACCTGGATCGAGATCACCCCGCACCGGGCCACGAGGCCCGCAGAATCACTCGAACTGACGGTGCGCGCAAAGGAATTGACGCCACACCGACGGGGTACCGAGGTCACGATGTCGACCGAGGCGCGGGTGGCCGGAGAGCTGGTGTGGGAGTCTCGCAGCGGCTATCTGTCCCGGCACGCGACGCGGCGCGCGCAGACGGCGGCACCCCTCGGGGGCCCCGCCGCCGACCCGGCCCCTAAGGGTCTGCCCGCCCGCGCCGAGTGGCCGCTGACCGGCGACCTCGGGCGGCGGTACGGAGCCGTCTCCGGGGACCGCAACCCGATCCATCTGCATCCGCTGACCGCCCGGCTGTTCGGCTTCCCCCGGGCCATCGCGCACGGCATGTGGACGGTCGCCCGCTGCCTGGCCGAGGCCGGCGACCCGGCCGGAATCCGTTCCGTACGGGCCGGGTTCAGGGCCCCCGTCCTGCTGCCCGGCACCGTGACCTACGCGGCCGACGCCGCCGGAGACGCCTTCGAACTGCGCGGCCCCGACGGGCGCGTGCACCTCGTGGGGTCGGTGACCCGAGAGGCCCCCTAGGAAGCCGGGGGCTGCCAGGGGCGGGCGTGCAGCAGGTTCTCCAGGCCCGCCCAGGCGAAGTTCATGAGGGTCGCCGCGGCCTCCCTCGCCGAGACGTCCGGGGTGTCGTTCGCCCAGCCCGCCAGCGACTCCGCGGCCCCCACCAGCGCCTGCGCGAGCCCCACCACGTCCCGGTCCGCCAGTGCGGGGTCGCGGTGCGCCTCCCGGGCGGCGGCCCCGATCAGCCCCGTCACGTACGCCACGATCTCGTCGCGCATTCCGCCGAGCTCGCTGACGAACGGCTCCCCGTGCGAACGCGCCTGGCGGTGCAGGACCGACCAGCCGTCCGGATTCTCGGCGGTGTGGAGGAAGAACGCCCGCAGCCCCGACCACAGTTGGCCGTCGGCGGGCAGCCCCGGCTCCACCCCGGCCCGCACCGCCTCCAGCAGGGCGTTCGCCTCCCGCCGGATACAGGCGGAGAACAGCTCTTCCTTGGAATTCAGGTACAGGTAGACCAACGGCTTGGACACGCCCGCCAGCTCCGCGATCTCGTCCATCGAGGCAGCCCGGTAGCCACGCTGCCCGAAGGTCCGCACCGCGGCGTCCATCATCTGCCGCTCGCGCACGGCACGCGGCATCCGCTTGCTCTTCACTGCACCCACGTCCGGATTCCTCCCCGCCCCCACTGCCCTGCTCCGCCCCAGGGTAACGGCGGCGCGCGGCCCGGCGTCGTGCGGAGCGATCACAACGGCGGGCACGGCCCGGTGCGACCAGCGGAGGAGAGCGGTCATCCCCCGGTCCGACAGCAGGTCCACCCGGCGTCCGATGTGCCCGCCCGGTCGCCTCCCTAGCGTTGCGGACATGACGATCTCCCTTCGCAGCAGACCGGCCGGGGTCGCCGCCGCCGCGGCGCTCGCCCTGGCCGCCCTCGCCTCCCTGGCCTCGGCCCCGGCGGCCTCGGCGTCCGGCCCGGCGCCGGCCACCGCCTCGACCCCCGCCTCCGCCGCCCCCGGCGACCCGGCCGCGCTGTCCCCGCCGGCGCTCCCCCGCCCCACCGGCCGCCACGCCACCGGCCGCGACACCCTGTTCCTGACCGACCACGAGCGCACCGACCCGTGGGTACCGGCCGCCGGGCCGCGCCGGTTGCTGGTGTCGCTGCACTACCCGGCCCGCCCCGGCACCGGCGGCGGCCCGGCCCCGTACATACCGGAGGAGGAGGCGCGGCTGATGCTCGCGCAGCGCGGGATGGAGGACCCGAAGTGGCCCGGCCTGGTCGCCGCCACCCGGACCCACTCCCGTACGGCGGCCCGCCCGGCCCCGGGACGCTTCCCGCTGGTCCTGCTCTCCCCCGGCTTCGGCACGCCCCGGGCCACGCTGACCGGGCTCGCCGAGGAACTGGCCGGCCGGGGTTACGTCGTGGCGACCGCGGACCATCCGTACGAGTCGACCGGCACGCAACTGCCCGACGGGCGGGTCCTCACCTGTGCGGCCTGCGAGAAGGTGTCCGCACAGCCCGACGAGGCCTCGGCGCGGAAGGTCCTGGCCTCCGTCGCCGCCGGGCGGGCCGCCGACTTCTCGTTCCTGCTGGACCGGCTGACCGGGCCGGACCCGGCGTGGCGGCACGCCCGGACGATCGACCCGCACCGGGTGGGCATGGCCGGCCACTCCATCGGGGGCAACGCGGCCTCCTCCACGATGGCCGCCGACCGCCGGGTGGACGCGGGGGTCAACATGGACGGCACGTTCTTCGACCCGGCTCCCGTGCGGGGGCTGGAGGGGCGGCCGTTCCTGATGCTGGGCACCGACCCCGGGCACGGCCCCGGCTCCGACACGTCCTGGGACGACGCCTGGGACCGGCTGGACGGCTGGAAGCGGTGGCTGACGGTGCGGGACGCCGGGCACTTCACCTTCACGGACACCCCGGTGATCGGTGAGCAGCTCGGCATCGAGGACCCGGACGCGCCGCTCTCCGCCGCCCGCTCGACCACGATCACCAGGAGCTATGTGACGGCCTTCTTCGACCGGAGCCTGCGCGGGCGGCCGGCCCTGCTGCTGAACAGCCCGACCCCGGCCAACCCCGAGGTCCTCTTCCAGCGCCCCTGACCGCCGCCCCGGTCCACGGCCGCGCCCCCGGTCCACGTACGGAACGTGGACCGGGGGCGCGGTCGTGCGGGGCGGATGGAGCCCGCGGGGTCAGGCAGGCGCCGGCAGGGTCACCTTCTGCCCGGCATCACGGACGTCGTCCTGACCGAAGAGGTCGATCGGGGAGGACGAGGCCGAGTTGTACGCGTCGTGGTCGAGGATCTTCTCCCGGGCCGAGACGATCACCGGGACCAGCGCCTGGCCGGCCACGTTGGTGGCGGTGCGCATCATGTCCAGGATCGGGTCGATGGCCATCAGCAGGCCGACACCCTCCAGCGGAAGGCCCAGCGTGGACAGGGTGAGGGTCAGCATGACCGTCGCACCGGTGAGACCGGCGGTGGCCGCCGAGCCGATCACCGAGACGAAGGCGATCAGGAGGTAGTCGCCGATGCCCAGTTGCACGTCGAAGATCTGCGCGATGAAGATCGCCGCCAGCGCCGGGTAGATCGCGGCGCAGCCGTCCATCTTCGTGGTCGCGCCGAACGGGACGGCGAAGGAGGCGTACTCCTTCGGAACGCCGAGGCGCTCGGTGACGCGCTGGGTGACCGGCATGGTGCCGACCGAGGAGCGGGAGACGAAGGCGAGCTGGATCGCGGGCCAGGCGCCCTTGTAGAACTGGAGCGGGCTGACCTTGGCGACGGTGGCCAGGAGCAGCGGGTAGACGCCGAACATCACCAGGGCGCAGCCGATGTAGACGTCGGCGGTGAAGGTCGCGTACTTGCCGATGAGGTCCCAGCCGTAGTCGGCGATGGCGTAGCCGATGAGGCCGACGGTGCCGATCGGGGCGAGGCGGATGACCCACCACAGGGCCTTCTGGAGCAGCTCCAGGATCGACTGGCTGAGAGTGAGGATCGGCTTGGCCCTGTCGCCGAGCTTGAGGGCGGCGATACCGGCGACGGCGGCCATGAACACGATCTGGAGCACGTTCAGTTCGGTGAACGGCGTGATCACGTTGTCCGGGACGATGCCGGTCAGGAAGTCGATCCAGCTGCCCCTGGTCTCGGAGAGCGCGCCGTCCTTCGGCGTGAGGCCGGTGCCGGAGCCCGGGTTGGTGATCAGACCGATCGCGAGGCCGATGGCGACCGCGATCAGCGAGGTGATCATGAACCAGAGCAGGGTGCGGGTCGCGAGCCGGGCGGCGTTGTTGACCTGGCGCAGGTTGGTGATCGACACGAGGATCGCGAAGAAGACCAGCGGGGCGACGGCCAGCTTCAGCAGCTGGACGAAGAGCGAGCCGATCTGGTCGAGGGTGGTGACGAGCCAGCCGAGATCCTGGCTGCGGGCCAGCCAGCCGAGCAGTACGCCGAGGACCAGACCGGCGACGATCTGGGCCCAGAACGGGACCCTGGGTATACGGAAACCGGGGCCGGAGCCGGTGGGCTGCTCGGCCTCGGGGGCGGCGGACGCGGGGTTCGCGGACACGGACACACTCCAACTGGGACGCATCGGGACACACGGATCCATCCGTGCGGTCGTGCGGCGGAACGGGGACGGGGTCGCGGCGCCCGCGTCGGGGGCGGCGCCGCTGCATGATGCCGTATCAGACCTCGCGGCAACAGACCGCGGACATACAGCGGCAGAGATCGACATGCAGGCGCGCCACGAGCGGGATGCTCACGGCATGACGGGGGCGCACGGCTGTCTTCACGTCGAATACGTTAACACTTGAACTTTGGGAACCTCAAAGCCTTTCTTTGGCTCCCTCGCATGGCTTCGCCGGGCAGAAAAGGCCGGAAAGCGCTGTAAAACAGCGGAGAACGCCAGGGACCCCGGGCCGGAGCCTGGTGGCTCCCGCCCGGGGTCCGGCGGAGAAGGGGTGCGCGCGGCGCGCGTGTGTGAGGAAGCTTACGTGGCGCCTACAGCCGCATCGGGTGCGCCGGACGCCACGGAACGGGCGTTACTGGACCGCGTCCTCGCGGGTGCGGTTGGCATCGAGGCGCGCCTTCGTGCGATCGACGGTGGAGACGATCTGCTCGGACATCTCGTCGCGCTGCCTGCGCAGCAGCACGTAGCTGAGCGGGGCGGAGAGGAGGAGGCCCAGGAGGATCACCCAGACGGCGTTGGCCCCGCCGAGTCCTGAGGGCACCAGCCCGAAGTGGACGGCGACACCGGCGGCGAGGAAGCAGCCGACGAAGATCAGCAGGCGCAACGCCGTGTAACGGATCAACGCGCTCGGCTTGGCAGCGGACACGGCTGGCCCTCCCTCTTCCCATGGACTCTCGACACACTTCTGCCCGTCCAGTGAAGCATGGCCCGAATTCTCTCGGTTCAGGGGGTTGCCGGGCCGGGGACGCCCCCGGCGGGAGCCCTCGGTTCAGGGGGCCGCCGGGCCCAGCGGGAGAAGCATGACGATGTCGTCCCGGTCATCGCCGGGGGCGACCCGGATCGCGTCCGGCACCCGGCCGACCTCCTTGTATCCGCAGGCGGCGTAGAAGCGGTCGGCGCCGGTGCCGCCCCGGCAGGTGAGGCGGATCGCCTCGACGCCCTCGACGGAGCGGGCGGACCCGGCGGCGGCGGCCATGAGGTCGCGGCCGTACCCCTTGCCCTGGTGGCGGGGGTGGACCATGACGGTGTAGAGCCACAGCCAGTGCTTCATCAGCCGGTGGTCGTTGAGGGTGAGGAAGGCGGTGGCGGCGACGGCGCCCTCCTCGTCGCGGCCGACGAGGAGCCGGGCACGGCCCTGCTCGATGGCCACGAGGTGCTTGAGCAGCTCGGGCCGGATCTCCTCGGCCGTGACGGGCGGAACGAAGCCGACGGCTCCGCCCGCGTTGGTGACATCGGCCCAGAGGGCGGTGACGCCGTCGCGCAGGGCGGGGATGAACGGGGGATCCAGCTCGAACGTAAGCGCCATAGCAGCACACTAACCATTACACCCTGCATGGCTCAACCCTGTCCGAAACGCGAGAAAGCCCCGGCGGGGACGGCAGCCGGGGCTTTCGCTCAGTGGCGGGGTCGCTCAGTAGCAGGAGCTCAGTTGCGGGGTCGCCCGGAGCGGGGTCGGGCAGGGCGGGCAGGGCGGTCGGGCGTCAGACGCGCATCGGCTGCGGCGACTCGCGCCGGTCCGCCTCGGGGCCCGGGTACTCGCGCAGGATCTCGTACCGGGTGTTCCGCTCGACCGGCCGGAAGCCGGCGTCGCGGATCAGGTCCAGCAGATCCTCGCGGCCGAGCTTGTTCGGCGTGCCGAAGTCGTCGGCGTCGTGCGTGATCTTGTACTCGACGACCGAGCCGTCCATGTCGTCCGCACCGTGTTGCAGCGCCAGCTGGGCGGTCTGCACACCGTGCATCACCCAGAAGACCTTGACGTGCGGCACGTTGTCGAACAGCAGCCGGGAGACGGCGAAGGTCTTCAGCGCCTCGGCGCCGGTCGCCATCGTGGTGCGGGCCTGGAGCTTGTTGCGGACCTTGCCGTCCTTCATGTCCACGAAGTCGTGCTGGTAGCGCAGCGGGATGAAGACCTGGAAGCCGCCGGTCTCGTCCTGCATCTCCCGCAGCCGCAGCACGTGGTCGACGCGGTGACGGGGCTCCTCGATGTGCCCGTACAGCATCGTCGCGGGGGTCTTGAGCCCCTTCTCGTGCGCGAGGCGGTGGATGCGCGACCAGTCCTCCCAGTGGGTGCGGTGGTCGACGATGTGCTGACGGACCTCCCAGTCGAAGATCTCCGCGCCGCCGCCGGTCAGCGATTCGAGACCGGCCTCGATCAGCTCGTCGAGGATGTCGGAGGCCGAGAGGCCGGAGATCGTCTCGAAGTGGTGGATCTCCGTCGCGGTGAACGCCTTCAGCGCGACGTCGGGGAGGGCTTCCTTCAGCGCGCTGAGCGAGCGCGGGTAGTAGCGCCACGGCAGTGTCGGGTGGAGTCCGTTGACGATGTGCAGCTCGGTGAGGTTCTCGCCCTCCATCGCCTTGGCGAGGCGGACGGCCTCCTCGATACGCATCGTGTACGCGTCCTTCTCGCCCGGCTTGCGCTGGAACGAGCAGTACGCGCACGAGGCGGTGCACACGTTCGTCATGTTGAGGTGACGGTTGACGTTGAAGTGCACCACGTCGCCGTTCTTGCGCGTACGCACCTCGTGCGCCAGCCCGCCCAGCCACGCCAGGTCGTCGGACTCGTAGAGGGCGACCCCGTCCTCGCGGGTCAGCCGCTCGCCGGCCCGGACCTTCTCCTCCAGCTCGCGCTTGAGTCCCGCGTCCACTAGGCCGCCTCCCATTTCTCCGTGTATCAGACTCCGGCCAACCGTACTCCCCCACTGTTCAGGCGGGTGGGGCCCCCTCTACGGCACTCCGCCCTACTCCTCTTCCGGCAGTTCCCCGACCCGGTTCTCCCACTTGGTCGAGAGCACGATCGTGGTCCGTGTCCGCGAGACGCCCTTCGTGCCGCTCAGGCGACGGATCGTCTTCTCCAGGCCGTCCACGTCGCCGACCCGGACCTTGAGCATGTACGAGTCGTCGCCCGCGATGAACCAGCAGTCCTCGATCTCCGCGAGGTCCTTGAGCCGGCGCGCCACGTCCTCGTGGTCGGCCGCGTCCGAGAGCGAGATCCCGATCAGCGCGGTCACGCCGAGCCCCAGCGACGCGGAGTCGACGTTGGCGCGGTAGCCGATGATGACCCCGGCGCTTTCCAGCCGGTTGATGCGGTCGGTGACGCTGGGCCCGGAGAGCCCCACGAGCCGTCCGAGCTCGGCGTACGAGGCCCTGCCGTTCTCCCTGAGGGCCTGGATGAGCTGCCTGTCCACCGCGTCCATATGACTGAAGCCTTCCATTGTTCAGCAGTACCGCGAGTTTACGTGTAGAATCTAAGGCATGCAGGGCTGACACCCTGCAAATCTTCTACAAAATCCAAAAAACGCTTTCGAATCTTCAGGAGTGAACTTCACCGTGTACACGATCGAGATGGCCTACGCCCGGATGCGCGAGCTGCAGGACCTGGCCAACCGCTCGCGTGCCCACCAGCCCGCCGCCGCGCACCGCGTCGACAAGACCCGCACCCCGCGCGCGCACAAGAAGCGCTGACCAGGACCTATCGGTCCACAGGGCCTCGGGAACCGCCACCGAGCTCTCCTTCCCAACGGCGGTACAGCCGGTGCGGCACGCCTCCCGCGTCCAGCACCCGCCCCGCGACGAAATCCACCAGATCCTGGATATGCGTCGCACCCGCGTAGAACGCCGGAGAGGCGGGCAGCACGATCGCGCCCGCCTCGTCCAGGGCCACCATCTGCTTCAGCGTCTGGCCGCTCAGCGGAGTCTCGCGCACCGCGACGACGAGCGGGCGGCGCTCCTTGAGCGTCACGCTCGCTGCCCGCTGGAGCAGATCCTTCGACAGACCGAGCGCCACTCCGGCCACACAGGCCGTCGAGGCCGGCACGATGAGCATCCCCTTCGCCGGGTACGACCCGGAGGACGGCCCGGCGGCCAGATCACCGGCGGCCCAATGACGTACGCGCTCCAGCTCCGCTTCCCCCACCGCGAACGCGTCGGGCTTCCCGTCGGCTCCCCGCTCCAGCCAGGCCCGCAGATCCTCGCGCCAGTGCCCGTCCCGGAACGCGATACCGGTCTCGTCCAGCAGGGTGAGCCGCGAGGCCCGGCTCACCACCAGGTCCACGCTCTCGCCCGCCGTCAGCAGCCCGCGCAGAACGGCGGCCGCGAACGGGGTACCCGAAGCACCGGACACCCCGACAATCCAAGGCCGCCGCTGCTGATGAGTCACTGAAGTCCTGGATTCCACATCTGCGAGCCTATCCGGCACGCCCTCACGCCCGGCACCCGGAACCGGTCGGGCGCCGCAGACGTTCACCGGGTGACGGGCAATCCGGGGGCAGGGGCAGACCATGGGCGACTACTGGACCACCGACCGCACCACGCGCAACGGCACCACCGGCGGTGCGCGGGCCCTGACCGCCGGGCTCCTGATGGCGGGCTGGGTGGCCCTGCTGTGGGTCCTCGAAGGGATCGACACGGCCACGGGCAACGCCCTGGACACCTACGGCATCAGCCCGCGAGAGACGGCGGAGCTGCGGGACGTGGTGCCCGCCGCGTTCCTGCACAGCGGCTGGGAGCATCTGGCCTCCAACAGCGTCCCGCTGCTGGTCCTCGGTTTCATCGCCGCCCTCGCGGGACTGCGCCGGTTCGCCGCCGTCGTCGTGACGATCATCCTGGTCAGCGGCCTCGGTGTCTGGCTGACCGCCCCGCCGGACACGGTGACGCTCGGCGCGTCCGGCGTGGTCTTCGGGCTGCTCGGCTATCTGCTGGTCCGCGGCTTCGTGGACCGCCGCCCCTGGGACGTCCTCATAGGCGTCGGCGTCGCCGTGGTCTACGGCTCGCTGCTGTGGGGCGTCCTGCCGACCGACTCGGGCGTCAGCTGGCAGGGCCACCTGTTCGGGCTGGCCGGCGGGGTGGCGGCGGCCTTCCTCTTCCGCCGCCCCCGCCGCGCACCGGACAGCCTGGTCACGGTCTGAGCCGGACCTGCGCTCACGGGGTCAGGCCGCGCACCAGCAGGTCGAGCAGCGCGCAGGCGAACAGCGCGATGCCGATGAAGCCGTTCACCGAGAAGAACGCCCGGTTCAGCCGGGACAGGTCGTGCGGACGCACCACCCGGTGCTCGTAGACGAACGCCGCCGCCACGATTCCCATGCCGATCCAGTAGAAGACCTCGGCATCCGTGGCCAGCCCGAACCACACCAGCAGCCCGGTCGTGACCGCGTGGCACACCCGCGCGCCCCACAGCGCGGCCGGAATCCCGAAGTGCGCCGGAAAGGAGAGCACCCCGTGGGCCCGGTCCGCGGCCACGTCCTGGCAAGCGAAGATCAGGTCGAAGCCGCCGATCCAGATGCCCACGGCGAGCCCGAGGATCACCGCGTCCCACGACCAGCTGCCGGTCACCGCGAGCCAGGCGCCGACCGGCCCTATGGCCTGCGCCAGACCCAGGATCGCGTGCGGGAAGTTCGTGAACCGCTTGCCGTACGGGTAGACCACCATCGGCACCACGGCCAGCGGCGCGAGCACCAGGCACAGCGGGTTGAGCAGGGCCGCCGCGCCCAGGAAGACGGCCAGCGCGACGAGCGCGCCGGTCCACGCGGACTTCACCGACACCGCGCCGGTCACCAGCTCACGGCCCGCGGTGCGCGGGTTCCGGGCGTCGATCTCCCGGTCGATGATCCGGTTGGCGGCCATCGCGAACGTCCGCAGCCCCACCATCGCCAGCGTGACGAGCAGCAGCGTGCCCCAGTGGATGGTGCCGTCCAGCAGGAACATCGCGGTCAGCGCGGCGATGTACGCGAAGGGCAGCGCGAAGACCGAGTGCTCGATCATCACGAGCCGCAGGAAGGCCTTCACCCTGCTGTCCGATGGCGCGGGCCCGGGAACGGACGCCGCTTCCGCCGTACTGCTCACAGCCCGTATTCCTTCCAGCGACGGTCGACCTTCGCCGCCGTCTCCGGGTCGGAGACGACCATCTCCGGCCATCCGCCGTCCCGGGTGTAGCCCTCCGTGGGCAGCTTCCTGGTGGCGTCGATGCCCGCCTTGCCGCCCCAGAACTGCTGGTACGAGGCGTGGTCCAGGTGGTCGACCGGCCCCTCGGTGACCGTGAGGTCGCGGGCGTAGTCGGTGTTGCCGAGCGCCCGCCAGGCCACCTCGTGCAGATCGTGGACGTCGCAGTCGGCGTCGACCACCACGATCAGCTTGGTCAGCGACATCATGTGCGCGCCCCAGATCGCGCTCATCACCTTCTGCGCGTGCTTGGGGTACTTCTTGTCGATCGAGACGATCGCGCAGTTGTGGAAGCCGCCCGCCTCGGGGAGGTGGTAGTCGACGATGTCCGGCACGATGATCTTCAGCAGCGGCAGGAAGAAACGTTCCGTGGCCCGGCCCAGCGGCCCGTCCTCGGTCGGCGGACGGCCCACCACGATGGACTGGAGCAGCGGCCTCTTCCGCATGGTGACGCAGTCGATGGTCAGTGCGGGGAACGGTTCCTGCGGGGTGTAGAAGCCGGTGTGGTCCCCGAACGGGCCCTCGGGAAGCATCTCGCCCGGCTCCAGCCAGCCCTCGATGACGACCTCCGCCTGCGCGGGAACCTGGAGCGGCACGGTCTTGCAGTCGACCATCTCGATCCGCTTGCCCTGGATGAACCCGGCGAAGAGGTACTCGTCGATGTCCCCGGGCAGCGGTGCGGTGGAGGCGTACGTCACGGCGGGCGGGCAGCCGAAGGCGATGGCGACGGGCAGCCGCTCACCGCGCCGGGCGGCGACCTGGTAGTGGTTGGCGCTGTCCTTGTGGATCTGCCAGTGCATCCCGATGGTGCGCTTGTCGTGCCGCTGGAGCCGGTAGAGGCCCAGGTTCCGGACGCCGTTCTCGGGGTGCTTGGTGTGGGTGAGGCCCAGGTTGAAGAACGAACCGCCGTCCTCGGGCCAGGTGAACAGCGCGGGCAGCTGGTCCAGGTCGACGTCGTCGCCGGTCAGCACCGTCTCCTGGACGGGCGCGTCGCCGGACTTCACCTTCTTCGGCGGCACGTGCACCATCGAGCCGAGCTTCCCGAAGGCCTCCCGCACCCCGACGAAGCCCTGCGGCAGCTCCGGCTTGAGGAGCCCGCCGATCTTGTCGCTGATGTCGCTGTACGACTTCAGCCCGAGGGCCTTCAGGAGGCGCCGGTCGGTACCGAAGACGTTCATGGCCAGGGGCATCGAGGAGCCCTTGACGTTCTCGAACAGCAGGGCGGGCCCGCCCGCCTTGTTGACCCGGTCGACGATCTCGCCGACCTCCAGGTGGGGGTCGACCTCGACCTTGACGCGCTTGAGATCACCATCGCGCTCAAGAGCCCGGAGCAGGGAGCGAAGATCGTCGTAAGCCATGCGGTCCAGTTTGTCATCCCCGCCCCCGCGGCCCCGCCGGGGCTCCCCCGGCGCCGCGCGCCGAAAGTCCGCCGAGCGTCCGCGCACGCGCCCGGGCAGGTCCGGCTCCGGGCCCCGGTTCGTTCATGCCGAGCCGGTACCCTGGCCGCGACACCGGGCTCATCCCGCCCGCCGCCGCTTCCTGGGGGACGCACCATGAGAGCCCTGATGTTCATCGTCCCGCTGGCTCTGACGATCTACGCGTTCATCGACTGCCTGAACACCACGGAGGAGGACACCAAGCATCTGCCGAAGATCGCCTGGGTCTTCATCATCCTGCTGTTCTGGATCGTCGGGCCCATCGTGTGGCTCGCCGCCGGCAAGAACCGCCACAACAGGGCCGGGGGTACGGGACCCGGCTCATGGCAGCGGAACAGGCGCCGGCAGTGGGTGGCCCCGGACGACAACCCGGACTTCCTCAAGTCGCTCAAGGACGACCAGGACGCCGAGCCCGACGCCGAGGAGGAGCGGGGCCGCCGCGACAGCGGTACGAACCCCGACGACAAGGCCCCGCCCGCGTCCTGACGGACCGGCGGGAGCGGTCGGCACCGGGCTGCCGCAGGCCCGTCCAGCCGCCTCGGACCGCCGTTCGGCGCGGTCGGGGAGAGCGGCACGGGCGGCTGCCACGGCCCCCGTACTCCCCGGAGGCGTTCGGCCACCGCGCGGCGGTCCTGGACTCCGGGCCGCACTGACCCGGCACACACGGCAGCCCCCGGACGGATTCCCGTCCGGGGGCTGCCGTGTGTGGTCGCGGCTCAGACCCCCGCGTAGGAGTGCAGGCCGGAGACGAAGATGTTCACGCCGTAGTAGTTGAACAGCCAGCAGGCGAAGGCGACGAGCGCCAGGTAGGCGGCCTTGCGGCCCTTCCAGCCGGCGGTGGCGCGGGCGTGCAGATAGGCGGCGTAGGCGACCCAGGTGATGAAGGACCAGACCTCCTTGGGGTCCCAGCCCCAGTACCGGCCCCAGGCGTCGCCCGCCCAGATCGCGCCGGCGATGATCGTGAACGTCCACAGCGGGAAGACGGCCGCGTTGATCCGGTAGGAGAACTTGTCCAGCGAGGACGCCGAGGGCAGCCTCTCCATGACCGAGGTCGCGAACTTCCCGGGCGTGCCACCGGAGGCGAGCTTGTTCTCGTAGCTGTCGCGGAAGAGGTAGAGGACCGTGCCGACCGCGCCGAGGTAGAAGACGGCTCCGCAGATGATGGCGGTCGAGACGTGGATCCACAGCCAGTACGAGTGCAGCGCGGGCACCAGCTGGTCGCTGTCGGTGTAGAGCGTCGTGACCGCGATGCCGAGGTCCAGAAGGACGGTGGTGACCAGCGGGAGGCCGATCCAGCGGACGTTCTTCTTCAGTGCGAGCAGCACCAGGTAGGAGCCGACCGCCACCGTGGAGAAGGTGATGGAGAACTCGTACATGTTGGCCCAGGGGGCCCGTTGCACCGACAGGGCGCGGGTGGCGACGCCGCTCGCCTGGACGAGGAACGCCACCACGGTCAGCGAGACGGCGATCCGGCCCCACAGGTCGCCCTTGAACGTGCCGCCGGCCGCACCCGGCCCGTCGGGCACGTCACGCGTACCGGTGGCGGAGCGGGTGATGACCTCGGGCCGGTCCAGCACGGCCGTGCCACCGGCGCGCGCCTTCCCCGCGGTGGCGGCGGAGGCGGAGGCACCGGCCCCGGGGGCGGACAGCGCGGCGGCGGTGCGGCCGACCTTGCTGCGGCTGCCGAGGACCCACTCCGCGATATGCGCGAAGAAGGCCAGGGTGTAGACGGCCATCGACGAATAGATCAGCACATTGCTGGTGTTCGCCAGGCTCTCGTTGGTCGCGGCGGCGAGATTCACTTCTCAGCCCCTTCGGCAGGTGCTTCGGCAGGATGTACGGGCCGGCTCCCGGCCTCGTTCGTGGCGTCGGTCGTGGCGTCGGTCGTACCGGGCCCGTCCGGCGTGACCGGTTTCTCCGGCGTGTCCGGGGCCTTGGCGGCGGCGGGGGCGACGGGTGCCGTGGCGACCAGAGCGGCCGACAGGTCGCCCAGTTCCTCGGGGAGCCTCGCGGACTCGCTGCGACCCAGCCCCGCCATCTCCACCACCGTGACGCCGTCGGCGCCCCGGACCGCCCGCACCCACACCCGGCGGCGCTGGATGAACAGCGAGCCGGCGAGGCCGGCGATGGCGGCGACGGATCCGCCGAGCGCCCAGCCGTTGCCCGGCTGCTGCGAGATCTGGAAGCTGGCCCACTCCTCGGTTCCCTCGAAGGTGATGGAACCGGCACCGTCGGGCAGGTCCAGCTTCTCGCCCGGCATCAGCATCTTCTTGAGGAGCTCGCCGTCCTCGCCCTTGAACTCCTTCATCTTGGACGTGTCGAGCTGGTAGACGTTCTGCGCCAGCCCGGAGTCGACGCCCAGGGAGCCCCGGTAGGCACTGAGCGCCAGCACGGGGAAGTCCAGGCCGGGGAACTGCGAGAACATCTGGCCCTTGCCCTCGCCGGCGAACGTCGGCACGAAGAAGGCCTTGAAGCCCAGCTGGGTCTTCTTGCCGTTCTTGTCCTTGTAGCCGTCCATCACCTTGATGGCGCCGGACGAGGTGACGTTGTTGTCGATCGGCAGCAGCGGGACCGCGGACCGCGAGACGACCTTCCCCCTGCCGTCCCGGACGGTGACGACGGGCGCGTAGCCGTGGGCGATCAGATAGATCTTGGTGCCGTCCACGACGAGCGGTTCGTTGACCTTGATGACGTCCTTGCGCTCCGCGCCGTCGGCACCCTCGGTATACGTCACCCGGGCCTCGAAGGTGCGCGGGGTGCCGCGCTGGGGACCGCTCTTCTCGTACGTACCGACGAACTCGTCGAGCACGAAGCTGAACGGGGCCAGCGAGTCGGAGTCGTAGAGCGAGCCCGACTTGAAGTCGTCGTACTGGGTGAGCGTGTTGGAGAAGCCGTCGCCCTCGACGATCAGCTTGCCGCCCTCGGATTTGAAGAGCTGCCCGGAGGCGAAGGCCACCAGCATCACGATCAGGGCGATGTGGAAGACCAGGTTCCCGGTCTCGCGGAGGTAGCCCTTCTCGGCGGCGACCGCGTCGCCCACCTCGTGCGCCCGGAAGCGCCGCTTGCGCAGGACGGCGAGGGCCGCCTCACGGACCTCCTCGGGCTCGGCCCCGGTGCGCCAGGTGGTGTACGCGGGCAGGCGGGTCAGCCGCTTCGGCGCGCCCGGCGGACGGCTGCGCAGCTGGCCCACGAACTGGCCGGTGCGCGGCACGATGCAGCCGATGAGCGAGACGAACAGCAGGATGTAGATCGCGGAGAACCACACGGAGCTGTAGACGTCGAAGAGCTGGAGCTTCTCGTAGATCGGGGTGAGGGTGGTGTGCTGGTCCTTGAAGGCCTGCACCTTCATGTCGTCGACGCTGGTCTGCGGGATCAGCGACCCCGGGATGGCACCGAGGGAGAGCAGGAAGAGCAGGATCAGGGCGACCCGCATCGAGGTGAGCTGACGCCAGAACCAGCGCGCCCAGCCGATCACGCTCATCGCGGGCACGCCCGCCCCGGTGTCGGGGCGCTCCTCGCGGGGCGCGGTGGAGAGCTGTTCGCCCGCCGCGCCGTGGGCGGAGCCCTGGCCGCGCTCGTCCTCGCGCTGCCGCGTCCGCGTGCTGTTCGACTTGCCCATGAACTCAGATCCCTACAACGAAGCCGGTGGTCCAGCTCTGCATGTGCTGCATGAACGTGGCCCACACACCGGTCAGCAGCAGGATTCCGGTCACGATCATCATGCCGCCGCCGATCCGCATCACCCATGCGTAGTGGCGCTTGATCCAGCCGAACGCTCCGAGCGCCTTGCGGAAGGCGACCGCGGCGAGGATGAACGGGACACCGAGACCGAGACAGTACGCGACGGTCAGTATCGCGCCACGTCCGGCGGTGCCCTCGGTGAAAGCGAGCGTGCTCACGGCGGCGAAGGTCGGCCCCATGCAGGGGGTCCAGCCGATCCCGAAGAGCGCGCCCAGCACCGGTGCGCCGGCCAGTCCGGTCACCGGCCGCTTGTGGAACCGGAACTCGCGCTGCGTCACCCCCGGCAGGCGCCCCATGAAGAAGATCCCCATGAGGATCATCAGGACGCCGAGGATCTTGTTGAGCACCCCGGCGTGCGACTGGAGCTCCTGGCCGAAGTAGCCGAAGAGGGCCCCGCCCGAGACGAAGACGGCGGTGAAGCCGAGCACGAAGAGGGTGGCCCCCATCACGACGCGGCCTCGGCGCGCGTCGGCCAGGTCGGTGCCGCTGACCCCGGTGACGTAACTCAGATAGCCGGGCACGAGGGGGAGCACGCACGGGGAGAAGAACGAGATGAGACCGGCCAGCAGGGCGATGGGCAGGGACACCAGGAGCGTCCCGGTCATGACGGTCTCGTTGTACGCGGCCAGCGTGACGGTCTCGTGGTGGGCGGCGAACGGGATCACTGGATCACTTCTCCGCGATGATCGGGTCGATCATCTTGCGCAACCCGTCCGCGTCGAGCGCCTGGAGCGTGCGGGCCGCGATCTTCCCGTCCCGGTCGATGACCACGGTGGACGGGATGGCCTGCGGGTTCAGGGTGCCCTTGGGGAAGCGGAGGATGAGCTTGCCGATCGGATCGTAGAAGCTCGGGTACTCGACCCCGTAGTCCTTCTCGAAGTTGATCGGCTCGTCCCGCTCGGTGTCCCGGGTGTTGATGCCGACGAACTGGACGCCCTGGTCCGCCGTCTCCTCGGATACCTGCGCGAAGTACTTCGCCTCCAGCCGGCAGGGGCCGCACCAGGAGCCCCAGACGTTGAGCACGATGACGTCGCCCTTGTAGTCGGCGAGGTCGAGCGGCTTGCCGTCCAGAGCCTCGCCGTCGAGCTTCGGCGCCGCCACCCGGTCGCCCTTCGCGACGGTGGAGACGCCTCCGCTGCCGGCGATGAAGTTGGTGTTGCCGCCGCCTCCGGCCTTACTGCCCCCGCTGCACGCGGACAGCGTCAGGGCACCGGCCACAGCGGTGGCGGCGAGCAGGGTGAAGCGGCGTCGGGATGCGCGGCCAAAGCTCATGTGAAAAGTTTCGCATGGCAGATTCCGGGCTCCCCCGCGCCCCCCTCAGTGCCCGTAAAGCCCCTTGTCAAGCCTGTTTAAAGAAGGAGTTCCAGCCGCCGGTGGGCGCCTGTCCGACGTCCAGCGTCCGGAGCTTGGCGAGCACGGCGGGGTCCTGTACGTCGAGCCAGTCGACGTACTGCCGGAACGAGACGAGACGCACGTCGTCCTTGTCCGCCACCTTCTTGATCACTTCTTCCACGGCGTCCATATAGATGCCGCCGTTCCACTCCTCGAAGTGGTTGCCGATGAAGAACGGTGCGCGATTCGTTTCGTACGCGCGCTGGAAACCGGCGAGATACGCCCCGGCCGCCTGGGTCCGCCAACCCGGATAACGCGAGGGCATGCCCTTCGTCGAATTCTTCGACTGATTGGCGAGGATGTTGTAGTCCATCGAGAGCACCTCGAAGGAGTGTCCGGGGAACGGCATCGCCTGTAGCGGCAGATCCCAGACACCGCCGCGCTTCACGGGCCAGGTCTGACGGCCGCCCGGCGAGCTGGCGTCGTAGCGCCAGCCCAGTTTGCTCGCGGTCGGCAGGAGATTGTCCTGGCCGAGCAGGCAGGGAGTGCGGCCGCCGATCAGTTCCTTGCGATAGTCGAACGGAAGCGGATCCTCGTCCTCCCAGCCGGTGTTCGTCCGCCATTCCGTGACGAACGACACGGCCTGATTGATCTCGCTGTGCCATTGGGCGGGCGTCCAGCGCTCCACGGATCCGGAACCACCGCAGAAATGCCCGTTGAAGTGGGTGCCGATCTCGTGGCCGTCCAGCCACGCCTGGCGCACGTACTTCAGCGTGTCCTTGACGTGATCGTCGGTGAGATAGCCGATGTCGGAGGCGCCGCGGGGGTTGTTCGGCGGACGGTAGAGGGATTTCTTCGACTCGGGCAGCAGATAGATGCCGGAGAGGAGGAACGTCATGGCCGCGTCGTGTTCCTTGGCCAGTTCGAGAAAGCGCGGGAAGAGCCCGTTGCCGACCTCACCCGCACCGTCCCAGGAAAAGATCACGAACTGCGGCGGCTTCTGGCCGGGTTCGAGCGGAACAGGCGCCTGCGGCTGGTTGGGCTGTTTGCCGGTGTCGGCCGTCGAACCGTCACCGATCAGCCGGACCTTCTTCTTCGACGCGCCGTTTCCGGTGCTGTTGCCGTTGCCACCGGTGTCGCCTCTGCCGCCCTGGCCGGGCCCTCCGTCGCCGGAGGAGCCCGAGGAGCCACAGCCGGCGAGGCCGATCGCGGCTGCGGCGCCGAGCCCCGCCCCGAGCAGGCCCCTTCGATCGATGTCGCGCATGCCATCCCCATCTGCGGTCGTTTTATCTCAAGCTCATACAAACTGCTGAAGGGTTAGATGAGGCGCGTAACACGTCGGTTCCGTGCATTTGGGGACTTTTTTTACGCTTTACCTTGCGAGCCGACCGGCCGTCCGCCTGATCTCGGTGCTACGCATGTACGGCGCTCGCACGTCTTTACGGGCAGCCCTGGTGGGGGACGCAGGAGTGGCCCTCCGCAGTTCTGCCGTCGACCGACGGATCACCGGCCGGCATCGGGGGCCACCGGTCAGAGCCGACGGCCGGTGCCCCCGGTCAGTGCCGATGGTTTGAGGCCACCGGCCGGTACCGCCGGATCGGCTTTCCTGGATCGTCGAACTCGCGCGCGGGCACGGAGACCGCCCGGCGGCCACCTGCCGGCCGCCTCTGGACCGCCTCTGGACCACCCCTGGGTCGCCCTACTGGAAGGTTTCCACCAGGGCGTCGGCCAGGAGCCCCTGCCAGCAGGCGTGGTCGCGGCCGCCGTTGTGGCATGCCCGCTCCTTCCGGACGGCCTGCGCGTTGTCCGGGGTGCGCGGCAGCCGCATGAGCAGCTGGTCGCCGAGCCGGTACATCGTGTTGTCCGTGCCCGCACCGGCCGGCGAGGCCAAGCGCAAGGTAGTGCGTTGCCGCTGGTCACGACCTTGTTGCAGGGTTCGCGCAGCGGGAAGGGGCCACTTCGGTCAGGCCATGTCGGCCGACCAGGGACGGGGCACCTTCAGGTCCGTCGCGGACAGCTTCGGGAGTCCTGGGCCGACTCAGCGGGCCGTCGGAGCCGACAGCGTGACCGCCTCGCGCAACTCGTCGGAGGCCTGGGAGATGAGCTGGGAGAGGGAGGCGTCCGGGGAGGCCAGCCAGCGGGACGTGGCGCGCCGGTGGATCGCCAGCACCACGTCGATGATGAAGCGCGCCTTGCCGGGCTCGACGCCGCGGCGCTCCAGCGCCGACGCCAGCGCGTCGGCGATGTCGGCGAGTTTGATCAGATCGCGCTCAGCCAGTGCCGGGTTGGCGGCGATCACTCTGACGCGGCGCAGCAGGAACTCGCGCGGGCGAAAGATCCCCTCGGCGGATCTCAGCGCGGTCAGCAGCGCCTCGATCGGCGTGAGGCCCGGGTCGGTCGCCTCGACCTGGGCGACGAGGTGGGCCTCGAGTTCGTTACCGGCGAAGAGGACTTCCCGCTTGTCGGGGAAGTAACGGTAGAAGGAGCGCTCCTTCAGACCGGCGGCGCCCGCGATCTGCGCGACCGAGGTGCGCTCGAATCCCTGTGTCTCGAACAGCTCGAGCGCCGCGCGCTCGAGTCGGCCTTGTGCGTCGGATTCCCATCTCGGCATACCCACCAGGGTACGACAACAGCATCTGTCGTCACGCTGATATCGTCGATGACAACAGATGCTGTTATCACTTGGGAGACCGTCATGAAGGCTCTTCAGTTCGACCGGTTCGGGCCCCCGGACGTGATCGTGCTCCGCGACGTCCCACAGCCGGAGCCGGGACCCGGTCAGATCCGGATCGCCGTGCGGGCGTGCGGCCTGACACCGGCCGACTGGCACGTCGTCGACGGTCTCCTCGCCGACCATCTGCCGCCGCTGCCGCGCGGGCTCGGCTTGGAGATCGCGGGCACCGTCGACGCGCTCGGCGAGGGCGTCACCGGCGTCCGGATCGGCGACCGCGTGTTCGGCCCGGCCACCTTCCACGGCCCGACGGCCGGCGCCGCCGAGTACGCGCTGATGCCGGCCTGGGCACGCATCCCCGAAGGCGTCACCGCCGAGCAGGCCGCCGCGCTGCCGATGGCGGCCGAGACGGCGTGGCGCGCGCTCGAGGACCTCGACGTCCAGCCGGATGAGCTGCTGCTCGTCCACGGCGCGGGTACCACCGTGGGTGAGGCGGCGGTGCGCTTCGCGCTGCACCGGGGCGTTCGGGTGATCGCCACCGCCGGGCCGACTCGGGCCGCGGTCCTGGATGAGATCGGCGCCCGGGTGACCGCCTACGGCGAGGGCATGGCCGAACGTGTCAGCGCACTGGCCGGGGGCCGCGTCGACCGCGCCCTGGACACGGCGCCGACCGGGGGCCGGATCGACCGCGCCGACCGGCCAAGTCCGGCCGGCGGCTCGCTACCGGCCCTGATCGGGCTGACCGGGGATCCCGACCGTGTGCTCACCGTCTCGGACTTCGCCGCCGCGGCCGAGCTGGGCGTCCGGACCACCACCGAGATCCGCTATGAGCAGATGGACGAGTTCGCCCGGCTCGCCGGCGAAGGCATCTTGGTCGTACCGGTCGCCCGCACCTACACGCTCGACCAGATCCAGGAAGCGGCCGAGCTCAGCCAGTCCCGCCGACCCGGCGGCAAGCTCATGCTCGTCCTGTGATCGTCCTGCCGGCCTGACAAAGCGAGACCGCCCCGACGAGGAGCGGGGTCAGGCCTCGGCCTTGCGAATCGGACCAGCGGTCCGTATGGTCACACTCATACGGACCGACAGTCCGTTTTGGTCCGGCGTCCCGTCCTTTCGGGTGGCCTGCCAGGAGGAGCTATCACGCGTGTCCGGGCCGGTCCCGTGATGAACGGCCGTACCCACCGGGCCGCGATCGCCGTGTCTTCGAACGGGATGGAAGGCTTGATCATGACAACGCCGATGCCAGCCGCGGAGCTGTACCACCACGGTCTGCGCCTGCTGCTGGAGAAGGACATCGCGGGCTGGGTGGACCTGTGGGACGAGGAGGGTGTCCTGGAGTTCCCCTTCGCGCCCGAGGGCTGGCCCGTACGGCTGGAGGGGAAGGCCGCGGTCGGCGCGTACATGCGCCACTACCCCGACCACGTCGACCTGCACGACTTCCCCGAGGTGACGGTCCACCAGACCACCGCGCCGGAGACGATCGTGGTGGAGATGCGCGGGGTCGGACGCCTGGTGGAGAGCGGCAGCCCCTTCGACATGACCTACATCGCCGTGGTCACGGTCAAGGACGGGCTCATCACTTCCTACCGCGACTACTGGAACCCCCTGTCCGTTCAGCAGCCCGGCGCCGACTTCGTGGGAGCGAACCGATGACCACCACCAACGCCACTCTTGTCATCGGGGCCACCGGCACCACGGGCAGCCGCGTCACCGCCGGCCTGATCACCGAAGGCCACCGCGTCAAGGCCGCCGGCCGCAAGGCCACCCCGGTCGACGGCGCGCAGGCCGTCCGCTTCGACTGGAACGAGCCCGCGACCTGGGACGGGGCCCTCGCCGACGTCGATCGCGTCTACCTCGTCCCGCCCATCGGCTCCTCCGACCCGGCCGTGGTCATGCTCCCCTTCCTGCGCCAAGCCCGCGCGACGGGCGTGCGCCGCGCGGCGCTGCTCAGCTCCTCCGCGATCCCCGCGGGCGGCCCGGCGGTCGGGCAGGTCCACGAGGAACTGCCCGGCCTGTTCCAGGAGTGGGCCGTGCTGCGTCCGTCCTGGTTCATGCAGAACTTCGCCGGCCACACCCCCCACGCGCGCAGCATCCGTGAGGAGGGCGCCATCCGGACGGCCTCGGGGGACGGCCGTGTCGGGTTCATCGACGCGTCCGACATCGCCGCCGTCGCCGTACGCGCCCTGACCGACGAGCAGGCCCCCGACACCGACCTGATCCTGACCGGGCCCCAGGCGCTGAGCTACGACGAGGTCGCCGCGATCATCACCGAGGTCACCGGCCGGCCCGTCACGCACCGGCACCTGACCTTCGAGGAGCTGCGCGACCGCTGGGCGGCCGAGATCCCGCTGGAGTTCGCCACCATGCTGGCCGGCATGGACCGTGCCATCGCCGACGGCGCGGAGGACCGCACCACCGACACCGTCGAGCGCCTCACCGGCCGCCCCGCGGGGACGCTGCGCGCGTTCGCCGAACGGGAGGTCCGATGAGACGGCTGATGTTCCACGACGATCCGGCGTTCTGGTTCGAGACACTGCGCAACCTCGGTCTCGCCGCATAGGCGGCTCCGACGTCGGCGAGGTCATCGCCACCGCCTCACGCATCACCTCCGGCGACTACGACGGCTGGCACGACGCCCGGCTGTCCACCGCCGAGCGCCTGCTTCCGCGACGCCATCGCCCACCTCCCCGACGTCACGCCCGTCGAGATCCCGTACGAGGACACCGTCTTGCGCGGCTACTTCTACCGGGCGGCCGACGAAGGCCCGAGGCCGACGCTGGTCATGCACAACGGATTCGACGGCGCCGCCGAGGAACTCCACTTCCTCGGCGCACTCGCCGGACAAGAACGCGGCTACCACGTCCTCACCTTCGACGGCCCCGGGCAGCCCGCCGCCGGGGAATCCGATCCGCGCAGGCTGTACCGGCACCTCACCGCATCCAAGACGCTTCTGACGTTCACTGAGGAAGAGGGAGCCGACGCCCACTGTCACCCTGGCGCGATCCGCCTCGCCGTAGCGCGTATCTTCGACTGGCTCGACGACACGCTCCAGCCGGTCGGACGCCACGCCGCGGACGGGCCGAAGACCACGGAGGACCTATGACCCAGCGCCCGGAGCGCGCGGACGCCCTGCGCAACCGAGAGGCCGTCCTTGCCGCCGCCGACGGCCTCTTCGCCGCCAGCCGCAGCCCCCACAGCGTGTCGATGGACGACATCGCCGCGGCCGCGGGCGTGGGCAAGGGCACCCTCTTCCGCCGCTTCGGCGACCGCGCCGGCCTGATCGGCGCCGTCATCGCTTCCCGCCTCGAACCCCTGCAGCAAGCCGTACGGAAAGCCCAGGAGGCGACCGGATCCTCACCGCACCGACGTGTGCGGGAACTCCTCGACGCCTCGCTGAGTTTCAAGATCGACAACCGGAACCTGATGTCGGCCGCAGAGGACGCCGGACTCAGCAGCCCCTACCAGGCCGACCACTACGGCTGGTGGCACGACACCCTGCGCACGGAACTGGCTGAAGTGCCCGGTGTCCACAACGCGGACTTCACCTCCCACGCGCTGCTCGCCGCCGTCCGCGCCGACCTCGTCGCCCACCTGATCGACCACCGGAAGATGTCCCCCCACGACCTGCGGGCCGCACTCGCGGCCCATGTCGACAGTGTGCTCGGCGCCGGCTCGGGCACACCCCGGCGCCGAGCGCCCGACGAGGCCTGACCAACCCCTCCACGGCTACAGCCCGAACACCGCCGACAGGGTGGAGGCGGCGAGGCCTCCGGGAGGTTCCTCCCTACCGAACCTCTGGTGGGGCCGGCGCAGGCTGAGCACCGCCAGGCCGTACGGGGTGGCCCGGATCGCCCTGCCGTGTCCCCGGAGTGTCCCGGCCCCAGGGGCTCCTCGCGGCGGTGGCTACGCGCCGAACGCCTTGGACTGCCCCGGCTTCCCCTTCACCGGCTTGGCCCCGGCCAGCAGGTGCACGGGCACCAGGTCCCGGGCCGGCTCCGAGTAGCCGACCGAGACGATCCGGTCGCCCCGGTAGGTGAAGCTCGTCAGCGAGGCGAGCGTGCACTGCCGCTTGCGCGGGTCGTGCCACAGGCGGCGGCGCTCGACGAAGGAGCGCAGGATCCAGATCGGCAGCTGATGGCTGACGCAGACCGCCTCGTGCCCGCGCGCCGCGTCCCGGGCGGCGTCGATCGCGCCCATCATCCGGACGACCTGCTCGATGTACGGCTCACCCCAGGACGGCTTGAACGGATTGGTGAGGTGCTTCCAGTTGTCCGGCCTGCGCAGCGCGCCGTCGCCGACGCCGAAGGTCTTGCCCTCGAAGACGTTGGCCGCCTCGATCAGCCGGGCATCGGTGGCGAGGTCCAGTCCGTGCGCCTTGGCGACGGGGGCGGCCGTCTCCTGGGCGCGCTCCAGCGGGGAGGCCACGACATGGGTGATGTCGCGCTTCTCCAGGTGGTCGGCGACCCGGTCGGCCATCTTCCGGCCCAGGTCGGAAAGGTGGTAGCCGGGGCGGCGACCGTAGAGCACGCCGTCCGGGTTGTGCACCTCGCCGTGCCGGACCACGTGCACCACGGTCAGCTGCTCGTCGCGGTTGACGCTCTCGCCGTTCGCGTCGGCGCCATTCCTTCCGTTCGCGTTCTCGCTCATGCGGTGGCCTCCGCCGCGGCACGGGCGGCGGCGGGCAGGGCGGCGGCGACGCGCTCGACCGCCCGCTCGTCATGGGCCGTGGAGACGAACCAGGACTCGAACGCCGAGGGCGGCAGGTAGACGCCCTGCTCCAGCATCGCGTGGAAGAACGCGGAGAAGCGGAAGACGTCCTGCTTCCTGGCGTCGTCGTAGTCACGGACGGGCTCGTCGGTGAAGAAGACGGAGAACATGTTGCTGGCGGCGGACACCGTATGGGCGACGCCCGCCTCGGCGAGCGCGTCGCCCACCAGAGCGCGCAGCTCGGCGGAGACCGCGTCGAGCTTCGCGTACGCCGCGTCGTCCAGCAGCCGCAGCTGGGCGAGCCCGGCGGCGGTGGCGACCGGGTTCCCGGAGAGGGTGCCCGCCTGGTAGACCGGGCCGGCCGGGGCCAGGTGCGCCATCACGTCGCCGCGACCGCCGAAGGCCGCGGCGGGGAAGCCGCCGCCCATCACCTTGCCGAAGGTCATCAGGTCGGGCCGGACACCGTCGACGCCGTACCAGCCGGTCTTCGACGTACGGAAGCCCGTCATGACCTCGTCGGAGATGTACAGCGCGCCGTTCGCCGCGCACAGCTCCTTGAGCCCGGCGTTGAAGCCGTCCGCCGGCGGGACGACGCCCATGTTGCCGGGCGAGGCCTCGGTGATCACGCAGGCGATCTCGCCCGGGTGCGCGGCGAAGGCGGCGCGCACCGCGTCCAGGTCGTTGTACGGCAGCACGACCGTGTCCCCGGCCGTGGCGCCCGTGACTCCCGGGGTGTCGGGCAGCCCGAAGGTGGCCAGGCCCGACCCGGCGGCGGCGAGCAGCGCGTCCACGTGCCCGTGGTAGCAGCCGGCGAACTTCACGACCTTGGCCCGGCCCGTGAAACCGCGGGCCAGCCGGATCGCCGACATGGTCGCCTCGGTTCCGGAGGAGACCAGGCGCACCTGCTCGACGGGCTCGATGCGCGCCACGATCTCCTCGGCGAGCGCGACCTCGCCCTCACCCGGCGTACCGAAGGAGGTGCCCCGGGAGACCGCCTCCTGGATCGCGGCGATGACCTCGGGGTGGGAGTGGCCGAGAATCATCGGCCCCCACGAGCACACGAGGTCGACGTACTCGCGGCCGTCGGCGTCGGTGAGGTACGGACCGGTGCCGGACACCATGAACCTGGGTGTACCGCCCACGGCCCGGAAAGCACGCACGGGAGAGTTCACGCCGCCGGGCGTCACGACGGACGCCCGGTCGAACAGCGACTGCGAAACTGGGGCTTCGTATGAATACGCCACTTTGGTCCTGATCTGCGATTCGGGTATCGGGAGGCCGGGCCGGGAAATCCCTAACAATCTCGGCCACCGGTGAGCAGGGAGCGCGCTCCCCTCGTATCACGAAAGAGCGTCAGCCCCCTCGCATCTGCGAAACTGGGGCGTCATAGGGAAAGCTCACACATGCCATGGTGTCAGAGGCACGGACGGTCTTGCGGGCAGGTGTTTCACCGCACGCCCGCGGGGGAGGTCACTGACACGATGATCGGGTTGCGCGGCGGGGGCTGTGCCTCCTAAGAAGTAGTCGGGTGGATGAGATATGCATCGCGGTGGCGGAGTGGGCGAGGGGACCGACGACCTGGGGCCCGAGCCTGCCCGGCGAGGGCGGCACCGGCGCAGGGCGGAGCGCGCACAGAGCAGGGGCGCGGACAGCACGCCGCCCCCCGGGACCAGGAGCGGGGGCGGGATGGGGGTGACGTACAAGTATTTCGGCGCCCCGGACGGGGCCACCGCCGCACGCGTGCCCATCTCGATGCGCCCGGAGGAGCTCGGCGGTGACGAGCTGGGCATGGGCGGCATGTTCACCAAGATCAAGCCGGAGACCGTGGCCGCCATGGTCCTGACCGGAATCCAGGGCATACCCCTGCACAAGGTGCCCCCGCTCGAACTGGTCGTCCTCCACCCCGACTACGCCGTGGTCAAGCTCCCGATGACCGTCGTCGACCCGCTGCGCGGCGTCGGCGAGGAGTCGGTCGGCGCGGCGGCCTTCATCTGGTCCACGGTCCCCGATCGCGGTGGGCCGCGCGACGCCTTCCACGTCTACCGGCTGCTCCACGAGTGGCAGGACTTCTCCCACCGGCTGCACGACGCGGGGCATCAGGCGTACTGCCTGGTCTGGCCCTGACCCGCCGGCCTGCCTGGACCCGCCGGGCGTGCCGGGCGTGCCGGGCGTGCCGGGCCATCGGGACCGGCATCGCCGGGGACCTGGCCCGCACAACTGGCCGAAGCGTTCAAACGGACGCACCCACGTGCACATATTCGGTCAAGATCCAGCCATATATTGCGCGGTTTTGGCTGACGGCCGGTCTTCAGCCGACCCGCCCCGGGCGCCGATGCACAGGACACCCGACCATCGAGGAGGTCCGTCGTGGGCGACGTTCTGCTGGCCCTGTCCATCCCCGTGCTCGTCTTCGGCAGCGGCATCTACGCGGCCTGCGACTGCTGGTGGCGCCGCAGGCATCCGGCGCCCCCTTCCCCCTACACCCACCGGGCGGCCCGGCTGGCGGAGCAGGAGATGCTGCTCCTGGCCGAGGAGATCGTCGCCGACGCGCACGCCGCACTCGGCCCCCTCTACGACGCCACGGCCGCCCCACGCCCCGCCGGACCGCCCGCCGAGCTCACGCCCCAGGCACCCCATGAGTCCCAGGCGCCCCGGTGGGCCCCGGCGGGCGCCACCCCGGGTCGCGGCCCGTCACGGCCAGCAGCCGCTCGAAAGCGCTAGCCCCCTCCCCCACCGGGAACGGCTCACCGAACACCTTCGTCTCCCGGACCTGCGGAGCCAGCGCCGGCCCCAGTTCGTCGAGCACGCTCTCACCGATCGTCTGTGTCATGCCTCCCACCCCGCGCCCGAGCGCGCCCGACGTCTTGAGGAAACACGACAGGCGCGCGGAGGACGCGGGACCAGAATCGGGATATGGCCGCCGGACCTCGCCGCGACACCCGGGGGCATCGTCGGCGCCCCGGCCCTGTTCGCGCACGTGCGCTTCCGCCGCCGCGAGCCCGCCGCCGCTCCGCACCAAATCCCGGCCAAATCCGTGGCAGCCCGTCCCGTCCCGGTGGCATCCTGACCGGGTGAACGGACCCGAGATCACCCTCGAAGTAGCCTCTGAGCTGCGACTCTTCGTCCCGCACGACCGCCGCGGCGGGCCCACCTCCCTCGTCACGGACGGCTCCTCGACCCTCGGCCATGTCATCGAGTCCCTCGGCGTCCCGCTCACCGAGGCCGGAACGCTGCTGGTGAACGGCGCCCCGACGGACCGCTCGCATGTGCCCGGCCCCGGCGAGCACGTCGACGTACGCGCCGTGGAACGACCCCAGCAGGTCCCCGGCGCACCCCTGCGCTTCCTCCTCGACGTCCATCTCGGGACGCTGGCACGCCGGCTGCGGCTCCTGGGCGTCGACGCGGCGTACGAGAGCGAGGACATCGGCGACCCCGCCCTGGCCACCCTCTCCGCACGGGAGCGGCGCGTCCTGCTCTCCCGGGACCGCGGGCTGCTGCGCCGCCGCGAGCTCTGGGCGGGGGCGTACGTCTACAGCGACCGCCCCGCGGAGCAACTCCGCGACGTCCTCGGCCGCTTCGCCCCGGTCCTGGCACCGTGGACCCGCTGCACCGCGTGCAACGGCACGCTGGCCGGGGCCACGAAGGACTCCGTGAACGGACTGCTCGAACACGGTACCCAGGAGGCGTACGACGTGTTCGCCCAGTGCGCGGAGTGCTCCCGGGTCTACTGGCGCGGCGCCCATCACGGTCACCTGGAGACGATCGTGTCCGAGGCGATGACCGAATTCGGGGGTGCGCCGGCGTAGGGCCCTTCGTTCGGATCATGCCGGACCGGCGAGCCGCGGGCCCGGCGCGGTCCCCGGTCGTGGCCTCCCGCGCACGGGGCGCCCCGCACCGCCTGCCTATCCTTCTCCCCGTACCCGATCAGCAGTCCGAGGAGATCGCCATGGCCGCCACCCCCATCGCCGTCATCACCGGCGCGAGCAGCGGCATCGGCGCCGCGACCGCCCGTACGCTGGCCGCCGCCGGCTTCCGGGTCGTGCTGACCGCCCGCCGCAAGGACCGCATCGAGGCGCTGGCCGCCGAGATCACCGAAGCCGGTCACCAGGCGACGGCCTACCCCCTGGACGTCACCGACCGCGCGGCGGTCGACGAGTTCGCCACCGCGTTCCGCTCCCTCGCCGTCCTCGTCAACAACGCGGGCGGGGCGCTCGGGGCCGACCCCGTCGCGACCGGTGACCCCGCCGACTGGCGTCAGATGTACGAGACCAACGTGATCGGCACGCTCAACGTCACCCA
Organism: Streptomyces sp. NPDC104313; assembly: GCF_055583985.1. Classification (NCBI taxonomy): domain Bacteria; kingdom Bacillati; phylum Actinomycetota; class Actinomycetes; order Kitasatosporales; family Streptomycetaceae; genus Streptomyces; species Streptomyces sp. NPDC104313. The sequence goes on along the minus strand of NZ_JBVJMW010000015.1, from coordinate 42,071 downwards.
GGCGCTGCTGCCCGCCCTCACCGCGAGCGGCGACGGGACGATCGTGATCCTCTCGTCCACGGCGGCGCTGTCCGCGTACGAGGGCGGCGGCGGCTACGTGGCGGCCAAGCACGGCGAACACGTCCTGGCCGAGACCCTGCGGCTGGAGATCGTCGGCACCCCGGTCCGCGTCATCGAGGTGGCGCCCGGCATGGTCAGGACCGAGGAGTTCGCCACCACCCGCTTCCGCGGCGACACGGAGAAGGCCGCCAAGGTCTACGCGGGCGTCGATGCCCCGCTGACCGCCGAGGACGTGGCCGACACGATCGGCTGGGCCGTCACCCGCCCCAGCCACGTCAACATCGACCTCCTCGTGGTCCGCCCCCGCGCCCAGGCCTCCAACACGAAGGTCCACCGCACCGGGTGAGCCCGCATCACTTCTTCGCGGACCCGGACGCGGACGCGGACCCGGACGCGGCACCGGACCCGGACGCGGACCCGGCGACGCCTCGCGCGGCGACGAGCACCGGGTGGTCGTGCGGGGTGATCGTGCAGCGCGCTCCGGGCACCAGCGCGGTCGCCTCCCAGCTGGGCAGGTCCGCCTTGCAGGCGGCTCCGGAGTCCGTGGTGAGGTGCAGCCGGGTCGTGGCACCGAGGAAGGTCGCCACCCGTACGGTCGCGGGGGTGCCCGCCCCGTCGTCGGCGGCGCCGACCGCGAGGCCCTCGGGGCGCAGCAGTACGTCGACCTCGGCGCCGGCGGCGGGCAGCTCGCCGTGGATGGGCAGCCGCCGCCCGAACAGCTCGACGACCCCGCCGTCCCGCACGGTGCCCGGCAGCCGGTTCATGGCGCCGACGAACTCGGCGACGAACGGCGTGGCCGGGCGGTCGTACAACTCGCCGGGCGCGGCGCACTGTTCGAGCCGCCCGTCCTTCATCACGGCGACGCGGTCCGCCATGGACAGCGCCTCCTCCTGGTCGTGGGTGACGAAGACGGTGGTGATGCCGAGATCCAGCTGGATGCGCCGGATCTCCTCGCGGAGGGTGAGCCGGACCTTGGCGTCCAGGGCGGACAGCGGCTCGTCGAGGAGCAGCACCCTGGGCCGGATCGCCAGCGCGCGGGCGAGCGCGACGCGCTGCTGCTGGCCGCCGGACAGCTGGTGCGGGTAGTGACCCTCGCGGCCGGGCATCCCGACCAGGTCCAGCAGCTCCCGCGCCCGCTCCTCGCGCTCGGCGTTCGCCCGGCCGCGTACCCGCAGGCCGTACGCGATGTTCTCGGCGGCCGTCATGTTCGGGAACAGGCTGTACGACTGGAAGACCATGCCGATGTCACGGCGGTTGGCCGGGACCGGGGTGACGTCCTGGCCGTCCATCAGGAGCTCGCCGCCGTCGGCGCTCTCGAACCCGGCGATGATGCGCAGCGCGGTGGTCTTGCCGCAGCCGGACGGCCCGAGCAGGGCGACCATCTCACCGGCGGCGATGTCCAGGTCGAGTCCGTCGAGAGCGACCGTGGAGCCGAACTTCCGGCGCAGTTGCTTGAGGTGCACGGGAACGGTCATGACACGGTCTTCCTTCGGTTCTCGCGGACGGAGTCCCTGCGCGTACGACGGCGGCTGCGACCGCCGGCCAGGGTGGTGAGCAGGAGCAGCAGCCCCCAGGTGATCAGCAGGCTCAGCATCGCGGCCGCCACCGAGAGCTGTGCCTCGGAGTCCTTGACCTCCACCATCCATACGGAGAACGGGCGGTAGGAGAGCACGGAGGCGACGGTGTACTCGCCGAACACCATGGCCAGGCTGAGGACCGCGCCGCCCACCACGGCGGTCCGCAGATTCGGCACGACGACCTGCCACAGGGTCTGCGGGCGCGAGGCGCCCAGGCTGCGGGCGGCCTCGACGAGGGTGCGCAGGTCGACGGCGCGCAGCCCGGCGTCCAGCGAGCGGTACAGGAACGGCAGGGACATGACCGTGTAGACGAGCACGAGGACCAGCGGGAAGTCCTCGTCCCGCAGGAGCTGGAAGGTCAGGTACAGGGGGGTGTCGGCCAGGTCCTGTTCCCAGGACAGCACCGTGGTGACACCAGCGACCAGCGCGATCGGCGGGACGACCAGCGGCATCATGCACAGGATCTCGACGGTCCGGCGCAGTCGGGGAAGATAGAGCGCGACCGCGACCAGGGTCGGCACCATCAGGAGCAGTCCGCAGACGATGGTGGCCAGGCCCAGGCGCACCGAGAGCATCAGGCTGGTGGTCAGCCCCTCGGTGCCGAGCCCCTTCGTGTACGCGTCGAAGCTGACGCCCTCCACCTCGTTGACGCTGAACCAGATCGAGGCGCCGATGGGAACCAGGAAGTACAGCGCGGCGAGCGGCAGGACGATGCCCCGCGAGGTGAACGTCATCCGAGCCATCGGGTACTCCTGCGCTGCAGCGGTATCTGTACGGCCATCACGAGCAGCGCGATCACGACCATGTTGAGGCTCATGGCGAGGGCGAGGTTCTCCTGGCCCACCAGGACGTTGCCGTTGAGGGCGTTGGCGATCTGGATGGTGATCAGCGGCTGCGACGAGCCGACCATCACGGCGGCCGTGGCGTGCGAGGCGAACGCCGTGCCGAACATCAGCACCGTGCCGCCGAGCAGCGAGGGCGTCAGCACCGGGATACCGACGTGGAGCCAGTACTGCCCCCGGGTCGCCCCGCAGGAGGCGGCGGCCTCCTGCCACTGGGCGCGCAGTCCGTCGAGCGCGGGCAGGACGGTCACCACCATCAGCGGGACCATGAAGTAGAGGTAGGCCAGCACCAGGCCGGTGAAGCTGTAGAGGCTGAAGCCCGTACGGTCCAGGTGGAACAGCTGGGTGACCGTGCCGGTGGTGCCGAGCGTCGCGATGAAGGCGAAGGCGAGCGGCGCGCCGGAGAAGTTGGCGAGCACCCCGCCGGCCGAGACGACGATGCCCCGCAACGCCGGCCGCGGCGAACTGACGACAGCCTGAGCGATCAGCGTGCCGATCACCGTCGCCAGCACTGCGGTCACCAGCGAGAGTTCGACGCTGCCGGTCAGTCCGGTCGCGTAGGCCCCGGACAGCGACCCGCTGACGTTGTCCGTCGAGAACCGGCCGGCGCCGCTCGCCGAGTCCACGACGGTGAACGCCCCGTACACCATGGTCCCGGCGGGCAGCCCGAAGCACACCGCGAGAAAAGCGAAGAAGGGGACGACGACGGGCCACCGGTGCCGCCGCGCGCCACGGCGGCGGGCGCCGTCGTTCCGTACCGGCGGCGCGGAGGGCCCGGGAGCGGTGGGGCCCGGCGCGGGCGCGGAGCCCGCGACGGAGAGTGCGGTCTGGTCGGCCATGGTCAGCTGACCGCCTTGCCCCAGCCCTGGACGACCGTCTCCTTGGCCTTCGCCTCCTGGTCCGCGGTCGGCTCCTCGGGAGTGCCGTGGACTTCGGGGATCTGGGCGACGGCGGCCTTGTCGGCGGTGCCGTCCTTCTTCATCGCGTCGAGGAGCGCCGGGCGCGAGAAGCCCTTGAGCCAGATGTTCTGGCCCTCGGCGCTGTAGACGAACTCCAGCCACAGACGGGCTGCCGCCGGGTGCGGGGCGTGCTTGTTGACGCCCTGGTTGTAGTAGCGCGAGTACGGACCGTCGGCGGGCACCACGACCTGCCAGTCGACACCCTTGGGCTTCAGCTTCTGACCGTAGCCCAGATTGAGGTAGTCCCAGTCGATCGAGATCGGCGTCTCGCCCTGCTGGATGGTGGCGAGCGTGGACTTCGCGGGGACGAAGTTGCCCTTCTTCTTCAGCTCCTGGAAGAAGTCGAGCCCCGGCTGCGCGTCGTCCAGGGAGCCGCCGTTGGCCAGCGACGCGGCGACGACGGCGGCCAGCGCGGAGCTGGACTCGGTCGGGTCGCCGTTGAGCGCGACCTTGTTCCGGTACTCGGGCTTCAGCAGGTCCTCGAACGTCCCGGGGCAGTTCTTGACGGCCTTGGCGTCGCAGCCGATGGACATGAAGCCGCCGTAGTTGTTCATGAAGGAGGCGTCCGGCTGCTTCTGCGTGTCCGGGATGTCGTCCCAGCCCTCGACCTTGTAGGCCGCGAGCAGGTCCTGCTTCCTGGCCTCCTGCATGTACGAGGTGCCGAGGTCCAGCGCGTCGACGGCACGGTCCTGGCCCTTGCGTTTGGCCGCGGCGTTCAACGCGCCCTGGCTGCTGCCGCCCGGGTCCTCGTTGTTGACCTCGATGGCGTACTTCTTCTCGAAGGCCGCGATCATCTCGCCGTAGTTGGCCCAGTCCGGCGCGAGGGCGTAGACGTTGAGCTTGCCCTCCTTCTCCGCCGCCGCGACGAGCTTCTCCATACCGCCGAGGGCCGCGGCCGACTCCGCCTTCGCGGCCCTGCTGTTCTTCGCACCGGCGTCCTCGGGTGCGGAGCCACAGCCGGTGGCCACCAAGGCGGTGAGGCCGGCGAGGGCCGCGGCGGTCAGGACGCGGCGGGGATGGTGTGCCTTCACGATGCGTACTCCTGGGTCTTCGGCGAGCCACCTGTATGGACAAGCCATCGTCAGTAAGCCAGCCGAAGTTAGCAGTCAGGTGACCAGCGGGTAAAGCTTTGATGAGGTAAAAAGTGCAGGTCAGAAGCGTTATAGAGACGTAGGTTTACCTGCCCCCAAAGCGGTTAGACGCAGGGTTCACACTTTTGAGGAATCCACCTGCTGCGCACAGCCCGGAGATGCGCCGCGCCTCGCGCGGATGGCATGATCGTCCCCGCGCACCCACCACGCACCGCGCGTCCGGCGCATCCCCTCCCCGGAAGCCCGGCAGCCCGAAGCACCGAGCCTCAAGCCCCCAGGAGAGACGTGACCCGACGGCACCAGCAGATCGCCGATGAGCTGCGCCGCGCCATCGCCGAAGGCACCCACCCGGTGGGCTCCGAGCTGCCGTCCGAGTCCGAACTGGCCCTGGCCCACGGCGTATCCCGGGGCACCCTCCGGCAGGCCTTCGGCACGCTCCAGTCGGAGGGGCTGATCGGGTCCCGGCAGGGCGCCCGCCGGACCGTCCTGTCCACCACACCCAGCCAGAGCTTCACCGAGCTGCGCAGCTTCGCCCAGTGGGCCAGGGCCGGCGACCGCACTCCGGGCGGCCTGGTGCTCCGGTCACGCCGTGCGAAGGCGACCGAGGCACAGGCCGCCCAACTCCGGCTCGCCCCGGGCGACCCGGTCCTGCACGTCCTGCGGGTGCGCACCCTGGACGGCGAGCCGGCGCTTCTGGAGCGCACGGTGTACGCCGGGTGGGCGGCGGCGGCCGTCGAAGCGCTGCCGGACGACTGCGAGTCGGTCACCCAGAGCCTGTACGAGGAGGCCGGCGTGGTCATGGACCACGGCGAGCACCATCTGGACGCGGTCGCCGCCGGCACCACGGACGCCCGGGAGCTGGGCGTCCGGCGCGGCTCCCCGCTGCTGCGGGTGCGCCGCACCACGACCACGTCCGAGGGCCGTCCCGTCGAAACCTCGGACGACCGCTACCGGCCCGGCTCGGTCGTCTTCACCGTCCGCAACTCGGTGCAGGCCAATCCGCTGGTGCGCACCGCCGCCGACTGACACGCGGGGCGGCCCCGCCCCGTCTCCGCCCCACAGGGCCCGGGCCCCACCCCCGCCGGACCACAAGGACCAGCGGGTTCACCCGGTCCACCCCACCCTCCAGGAACAGCGAGCCCCGTATGCCCCCGCTTCCCCGCCCCGCCGCCCTGCTGTGCGACATGGACGGCACCCTCGTCGACACCGAGCACGCCTGGCTGGACACCGTCGCCGGGTTTCTGCGGACGCAGGGCTTCCCGACGGACGCGGACACCCTCGCCCCGTTCGCGGGCGCCGCGGTGGCCGACGCGGCCGGCCGTCTCGTGCACGACGGCCTCACCGCCCTGTCGGAGGCGGAGACCGCCGCCCGGCTCGACCGGGAGTTCACCGCGCGGGTGGCGGCCGGGGTGACCGTCCAGCCCGGCGCTCTCCGGCTCCTGGACCGGGCGCGCGCGCTCGGGGTGCCGACGGCCCTGGTGACCGCGTCCGAGCGGCATGTGGCCGACCTGGTGCTCGACACCCTGGGCCGCCACCGGTTCGACACGTCGGTCGCCTCGGGCGAGAGCGCGCGCGGCAAGCCGTACCCCGACCCCTACCTGGCGGCGGCGGCCGCGCTCGGGGTGGCCCCGCGGGACTGCCTGGCCGTCGAGGACACCCCCACGGGCGCGGCCGCCGCCCTGGCCGCGGGGTGCCGGCTGCTCGCCGTCCCCTCGGTGCCCGGCATCGAGCCGGGCCCGCGCACGGTGCTGGTCGCCTCCCTGACGGAGGCGGACCTGACGGAGGCGGACCTGACGGGAACGCCGTAGCGCCCGGCGGGACCACCGGACCACGCGACGTACAGGGGGCGGGGCGGGGCCGGGGCGGGCTCCTTCGGCCCGGGAGTGCCTCAGCCCTTCACACACACCACCTGCTTGAGCTTCGCGACGACCTGGACCAGATCCCGCTGCTGATCGATGACCTGCTCGATCGGCTTGTACGCCGCCGGGATCTCGTCCACGACACCGGAGTCCTTACGGCACTCCACGCCGCGCGTCTGCTCCTGAAGGTCCTTGGTCGAGAAGCGCTTCTTCGCCGCGTTCCGGCTCATCCGGCGGCCCGCGCCGTGCGACGCCGAGTTGAACGACTTCTCGTTGCCGAGGCCCTTCACGATGTACGAACCGGTGCCCATGGACCCCGGGATGATCCCGTAGTCACCGGACCCCGCCCGGATCGCCCCCTTGCGGGTGACCAGCAGGTCCATGCCCTCGTACCGCTCCTCCGCCACATAGTTGTGGTGGCAGGAGATGACCGGATCGAAGGCCACCCGGGCCTTCTTGAACTCCCTGCGGACCACGTCCTGGAAGAGCCCCATCATGATCGCCCGGTTGAACTTCGCGTACTCCTGCGCCCAGAAGAGGTCGTTGCGGTAGGCGGCCATCTGCGGGGTGTCCGCGATGAACACCGCCAGATCGCGGTCGATCAGGTCCTGGTTGTGCGGCAGCTTCTGCGCCTGGCCGATGTGGAAGTCGGCCAGCTCCTTGCCGATGTTCCGCGAACCGGAATGCAGCATCAACCAGACAGAACCGGTCTCATCGAGACAGAACTCGATAAAATGATTTCCCGATCCGAGCGTTCCCATCTGCTTCGTGGCGCGTTCCTGGCGGAATTTGACCGCATCGGCGATCCCCCCGAACCGCCCCCAGAAGTCGTCCCATCCCGCCGTCGGGAACCCGTGCAGCTTCCCCGGGTCCACCGCGTCGCCGTGCATCCCCCGGCCGACCGGAATGGCCTGCTCGATCTTGGAGCGCAGCCGTGACAGGTCGCCGGGAAGATCGTTCGCGGTGAGGGACGTCTTGACCGCGGACATCCCGCAGCCGATGTCCACCCCGACCGCGGCCGGGCACACCGCGCCCTGCATCGCGATCACCGACCCGACCGTCGCCCCCTTGCCGAAGTGGACGTCGGGCATGACGGCGAGACCCTTGATCCATGGCAGCGTGGAGACGTTGCGCAGCTGCTGCATCGCCACGTCCTCGACCGACGCGGGGTCCGCCCACATCCGGATGGGAACCTTCGCCCCCGGTACCTCCACGTACGACATAACTCCTCGATTCCCCCGAAAAGACTGAAAGCGCAAAACCGGTGCCAAGATCGGCAAACCTGTTGGCCGACCGGCATTCACAGCGGCGCGTGCGATACACATTGTGTCCATCGGCCGCCTTCGGGCGGCAACCCGTTTTCCGTACCGAAGGGAGCCTGGGACGGTGCGAGACATGGCGTACGTACCCGGCGTCGCGCTTCTGGCAGCGCTCGTCGTCGGCTGCAGCGCCGGCTCCGACAGCAACGCGAACGGCGCCGACAGCAAGGCGGACGGCCCGACGGTCACCCCCGCACCACCGGGCAAGTACGAGACCCTGCCCGCCCCCTGCCGTGCCGTGCCGCGCTCCACGCTGAAGGACCTGCTGCCCGGCGCCGCCGAACTGCCCGGGGACCAGCAGGAGAAGGTGTTCCGGGGGTCGGCGTCCGTCACGTACGACACCGACCGCAAGGTCGGCTGCGGTTGGAAGTCCGACGGGCCCAACGCCACCCGGAGCCTGTCCATCGACTTCGAGCGCGTCGTCTCCTACGACCTCGCGGTCAGCGACGACGACCGCGCCGACACGGTGTACGCGAAGAAGGAGAGGGCCGCCGGCCTGTCGTCGTCGGCGACCCCCGGGCCGGACGCGGAGAAGAACACCGGGACCCCGGGCGAGAAGGGCAAGGGCGCCGACGGGGAGAAGTCCGAGGACGCGGCGGGGGACGCCACGGCCTCGGCGGACCCCTCGTCCCCCTCCTCGTCCGGCGGAGGCGACACCGGGGGCAGCGGCGCCGGGCTGGAGGACGCCCTCCCCTCGCGCGTCCTCGACGACCTCGGAGATGCCGCATTTCTGCACGATCTGCCCACTCCGGCAGGTTCCACCGCACAGCACCGCACGGTGAGCGTGGTATTCCGCACATCCAACGTGGTCGTGACCGTCCGGTACGCCGAGCAGCCGGCCCTCGTCACACAGGTACCCGACAGCAGGGAACTCCAGGAGAAGGCCCAGGCACTGGCCCGGAAGCTGGCCGAGACGCTCAGCGAATAGACCCCGCCCGACGGGCCCCCACCGGCCGGATTCCGGTCTCCGGGGTCCCTCGGCGGCGGCACGGGACGGCCGCCGGCCGTCGTACCGTGGCTGTCCGGAAGACGTACCGCCCCGCTACCGAGCCCACCCGTACACCGCACGAACCGAGACCTCCAGCACCGAGGGCTCCGTGCCATCCGAGTGAAGGAACCATGCACCGATCAGCCCCGCGCCTGTCCCGCATCCTCGCCTGCGCCGCCGTTCCGGTGATGCTCGTAGCCGCCGGCTGCTCGTCGGACTCCGACTCCGACTCCGACAGCAAGAAGAACGCGGGCTCCTCGTCGTCCGGCACCCCCAGCGCCAAGCCCTCGGAGCCCACCGTCGAAGCGGCGAGGTTCGACGATCTGCCCGACTCGTGCTCCTCGGTCGCGAAGAAGACGATCAAGGACCTGGTGCCCGAGGCCAAGAAGAAGAACGGCACGGCCGGCCGGTCCAACGACCTCTCCGCCCGGAGCAGTTGTTCCTGGAACGGCCTGGACGACAAGGGCGTCGACGGCTCGCAGTACCGCTGGCTGGACGTCGGCTTCACCCGCTTCGACTCGGACCAGTCGCTGGGCAGCGGCGCCAAGCGCGCCACCGCCGAGTACACGAAGCAGGTCGCCAAGGCGAAGGCCTCCGAGGGTGCCGAGAAGGTCGCCGCCGAGCCCGCCGCGGGCATCGGCGAGGAGGCCACCCTCGTCACCTACGGCCTCAGCAAGACGGACGAGGACTTCACGTACGGCACCGTCGTGGCACGCACGGGCAATGTCGTCGTCACCCTGACGTACAACGGCGCGGGTTACGCGGGTGCGAAGAAGCCCTCGTCCGCGACCATCGTCAAGGGCGCCCAGAAGGCGGCGAAGGAAGCGGTCGCCGCTGTCGCCGACACCGCCGACGCCAAGCTCACGCCCCCGGCGAAGGGCGGCGCCGAGGACAGCAAGAAGGACCCCAAGAAGGACACGGCCAAGGGCGGCGGCAGCGACATCGACAACCCCAAGTCGGCGACGAAGCCGAAGGCGAAGTCGAGCTGACGATCCGCCCGGGCGTCGCACACGCGACGTGACCTGACGGCCGCACAGGTCGCCGATCCGCAGCTCCAGTAAGCACGTTGGAAAGCCCGGCTCCCATGGGGGCCGGGCTTTCCCCCTCCCCGCGCAACGCAACTCGCACACATGTGCCAGGCTGTGCCATCGCCGGGCGTCTGATGTTCGGCTGAAAACCAACGCCGGGAACAGAAGCCGGGTTCGGGCAGCAGAGGTCGGGAAGGGGATCGCGCGTGGCCGCGATGCAGCTGACACGCACGCACCGCATACTCATCGGGGTCGTCATCGCCGGTGCGGTGCTCATCGCCGCGATCGGTTTCGCGGGTTCCTACGCCGCCGTGCGCGAGCTCGCGGAGGACAAGGGCTTCGGGAGATTCGCCCTGGTCTTCCCCATCGGCATCGACGCGGGCATCTGCGTCCTGCTCGCCCTGGACCTCCTGCTCACGTGGATGCGGATCCCGTTCCCGCTGCTGCGCCAGACGGCGTGGCTGCTGACCGCCGCGACGATCGCGTTCAACGGCGCCGCCTCCTGGCCCGACCCGCTGGGCACCGCGATGCACGCGGTGATCCCGGTGCTGTTCGTCGTCTCCGTCGAGGCCGCCCGGCACGCGGTGGGCCGGATCGCGGACATCACCGCCGACAAGCACATGGAAGGCGTACGCCTCACCCGCTGGCTGCTCTCCCCCATCCCCACGTTCAAGCTGTGGCGGCGGATGAAGCTGTGGGAGCTGCGCAGTTACGAGCAGGTCATCAAGCTCGAACAGGACCGGCTGATCTACCAGGCCCGGCTCCAGGCCCGCTTCGGCCGCAACTGGCGGCGCAAGGCCCCGATCGAGTCGATGATGCCGCTGCGCCTGGCGAAGTACGGCGTTCCGCTCGCCGAGACCGCGCCGGCCGGACTCGCCGCCGCGGGCATCGAACCGGCCCTGCTGCCACCGGTCGAGGGGTCCCGCCCGAAGGCGGAGCTGGTGTACGAGCCCCAGCGGGAGCGCGAGCAGGGGCACGAGGAGCGGGAGCCCGCGCAGGAGCAGGCCCAGCAGCACCCACGACATCAGCGGCAGCACCCGATGCCGCTCCAGAAGCAGGCTCTCCAGGAACACCAACACCAAGACCAGCAGCACCAGCAGCACCAGGAACAGCAGCAACAACAGCAACCTGAGCAGGCCCTGGAGACCCCGCAGGCCCCGCCCACCCATGACAGCCCCTGGTTCGCCCCCCAGAAGCTTCCGGAGGCCGCGCACGCCAGCGCGTACGACCCGCAGCACGCCGACGGCCTGGAGCCCACCCCCGCCGCCGTCCCCCTGGGCCCCGGCCGTACCCGGCCCCTCGGCGACGTCGGCACGATCGGCGCGGTCCCGCACCCCCGCCGTGAAGACCTCGACGAGGACTTCCACGAGACCCCGGAACCCGTACAGCAGGCCCAACAGGGCGAACAGGCCCAACAGGCCCAGCCCGTCCGGCAGACCGCCGACGAGGGAGAGCCCGCCGTCCCCGAAGAGGCGCCACAGCTGGAGCCCTGGTCCCAGGAGGACGAGGACTTCGCCAACCGGGCGTTCGAGGAGTACACAGCGCTGACCGATCAGGAGGGTCAGTACCCGAGCCTCGAAGCCCTCGACATCACCCTGGCCGACAAGCGCGACGTGCACCACCCTCGCTCCACGGAGCTGCTCCAGGGCCTGATGCCGCAGTTCAGGAACCTCTACACCCAGCGCACGACGGCCGACCAGAGCGCCTGACGCACAGCCGCACAGCACGGCGAAGGGCCGCCGTCCGGGAGGGATTCCCGGCCGGCGGCCCTTGGCGTCCGTACGCGCGAGGGCGCTACGCGCCCAGCAGCCTGCGCACCCGGTCCGCCCCCACCGCGAGCAGCAGCGTGGGCAGGCGCGGGCCCGTGTCGCGGCTGACGAGCAGCCGGTAGAGCAGCGCGAAGAAGGACCGCTGGGCGGCCTTCAGCTCGGGCGTCGGCTTGGCGTCCGGCTCCAGGCCCGCCAGCGTCTTCGGCACCCCGTAGACGAGCGTGGTGAGCCCGTCCAGCGACCAGTGCGCGTCCAGCCCCTCCAGGAGGAGGCGCAGCGAGTCACGGCCCTGCTCGTCGAGCGAGCCCAGCAGCTCCTTGTCGGGCTCGTCCCGGACGATGGTGCGGGCCTCGGCCGGGACCTGGGTGGTGATCCAGTTCTCGGCCCGGTCGAGGCGCGGGCGGGCCTCGTCCAGCGAGGTCAGCGGGTTCTCCGGGTCCAGCTCGCCGAGGATGCGCAGCGTCTGGTCCTCGGCGCCGGCGGTGATGTCGGCGACCGAGGCGAGCGTCCGGTACGGCAGCGGGCGCGGGGTGCTCGGGAGCTCCCCGGCCGCCGTGCGGACGGCCCGGGAGTACGCGGCGGCGTCGGCGGGCAGCACCGTGCCGTCGGCGACCTTACGGCCCAGCGAGTCCCACTCGTCGTACAGCCGCTGGATCTCCTGGTCGAAGGCGATCTTGAAGGACTGGTTGGGCCTGCGGCGGGCGTAGAGCCAGCGCAGCAGCGGCGCTTCCATGATCTCCAGCGCGTCGGCCGGGGTGGGCACCCCGCCCTTGCTGGAGGACATCTTGGCCATGCCGGAGATGCCGACGAAGGCGTACATGGGCCCGATGGGCTGGACGCCGTCGAAGACCTCGCGGACGATCTGGCCGCCGACGACGAAGGAGGAGCCGGGCGAGGAGTGGTCGACGCCGCTGGGCTCGAAGATCACGCCCTCGTAGGCCCAGCGCATCGGCCAGTCGACCTTCCAGACGAGCTTGCCGCGGTTGAACTCGCTGAGACGGACCGTCTCGGCGAAGCCGCAGGCCGAGCAGGTGTAGTTCAGCTCGGTGGTGTCGTCGTCGTAGGAGGTGACGACGGTGAGGTCCTTCTCGCAGTTGCCGCAGTAGGGCTTGTACGGGAAGTAGCCGGCGGTGTTGCCGCTGCCGTCGTCCTCGGCGGCGGCGCCGGAGCCCTCGGCGGCCTCCAGCTCGGCCTCGTCGACCTTCTTCTGCTGCTGCGGCTTCTTGCCGCCCTTGCCCTGGGCCGCCGGGTCCTTCTTGGTCCGGTAGCGGTTCAGGACGGCGTCGATGTCGCCGCGGTGCCTCATCGCGTGCAGGATCTGCTCGCGGTAGGTCCCGGCGGTGTACTGCTCCGTCTGGCTGATGCCGTCGTACTCGACGCCCAGCTCGTCCAGGGCCGCCGTCATGGCGGCCCTGAAGTGCTCGGCCCAGTTCGGGTACGCGGAGCCGGCCGGGGCGGGCACCGAGGTCAGCGGCTTGCCGATGTGCTCGGCCCAGGACGTGTCGACGCCCGGGACACCGTTCGGGACCTTGCGGAAGCGGTCGTAGTCGTCCCAGGAGATCAGGTGGCGCACGGTGTACCCGCGGCGGCGGACCTCGTCGGCGACCAGGTGCGGGGTCATGACCTCGCGGAGGTTGCCGAGGTGGATCGGGCCCGAGGGGGACAGTCCGGAGGCGACGACGACCGGTTTGCCAGGCGCACGACGCTCCGATTCGGCGATGACATCGTCCGCGAAGCGGGAGACCCAGTCGGTCTCGGTGCTGGTCTGACTCTCGGCCACGGTCGGCACGTCCTTCTCTCGTCTGTCGTTTCCCGATGGGGTACGGACCAGTGTCCCAGCTACCCCCCGCAGCGCGAAAACGGCTTTACGCCCCGTGGGATACTGGAGTGATCCCTTGTACCCCTAAGGAAACGGCAGCCCGTCCCATGCCTGAGCACGGCTCGGTCCCTTCCCTCGCCTCCACGCTCCAGCAGCAGCTGGCGGACGCCCTGACGGCAGCACTGCCGGACGCCGGCGCCGCGGACCCGCTGCTGCGCCGGAGCGACCGGGCGGACTTCCAGGCCAACGGCATCCTGGCGCTCGCCAAGAAGCTCAAGGGCAATCCGCGTGAGCTGGCCGCCCAGGTCACCGACGCCCTCCCGGCGGGCGGGCTGATCAAGGACATCGAGGTCTCCGGGCCCGGCTTCCTCAACATCACGCTCACCGACAGGGCGATCATCGAGACGCTGGCCGCCCGGGCGGCGGACGGCGGCGGCCGGCTCGGCGTGCCGCTGAAGGACGACGCCGGCACGACGGTCATCGACTACGCCCAGCCGAACGTGGCCAAGGAGATGCACGTCGGCCATCTGCGGTCGGCGGTCATCGGCGACGCCGTGGTCAGGATCCTGGAGTTCACCGGCGAGAACGTGGTCCGGCGGCACCACATCGGCGACTGGGGCACCCAGTTCGGCATGCTCATCCAGTATCTGATCGAGCACCCGGGCGCGCTGAGGCACGAGGGCGGCGCGAGCGACGGCGAGGCGGCGATGTCGACGCTGAACCGGGTCTACAAGGAGTCGCGGGCCCTGTTCGACTCCGACGAGGAGTTCAAGGCCCGGTCCCGGGACCGGGTGGTGGCCCTCCAGGCCGGGGACCCCGAGACGCTGGAGCTGTGGCACCGCTTCGTCGACGAGTCGAAGATCTACTTCCACTCGGTGTTCGACAAGCTCGACATGGAGATCCACGACCCGGACATCGTCGGTGAGTCCGGCTACAACGACATGCTGGAGGAGACCTGCCGGATCCTGGAGGAGACGGGCGTCGCCGTCCGCTCCGAGGGTGCGCTGTGCGTGTTCTTCGACGATGTGAAGGGCCCGGACGGCAACAAGGTCCCGCTCATCGTGAAGAAGACGAACGGCGGCTACGGCTACGCGGCGACCGACCTCTCCGCGATCCGGAACCGGGTGCGGGACCTCAAGGCGGACACCCTGCTGTACGTGGTGGACGCACGGCAGTCGCTGCACTTCAAGATGGTCTTCGAGACGGCCCGGCGGGCCGGCTGGCTGAACGAGGACGTCAAGGCCGTGCAGCTCGCGTTCGGCACGGTCCTCGGCAAGGACGGCAAGCCGTTCAAGACCCGTGAGGGCGAGACCGTGCGGCTGGAGGACCTCCTCGACGAGGCGGTCACGCGGGCCACGGCGGTCGTCCGGGACAAGGCCGACAAGGTGGGCCTGTCCGAGGAGGAGATCGTCGAGAACGGCCGGTACGTCGGCATCGGCGCCGTGAAGTACGCGGACCTGTCGACCTCCGCCGTGCGGGACTACAAGTTCGACCTGGACCAGATGGTGGCGCTGCACGGCGACACGTCGGTGTACCTCCAGTACGCGTACGCCCGGATCCAGTCGATCCTGCGCAAGGCGGGGGACGCGGTCCCGGCCGCCCACCCGGAGCTGGAGCTGGCCCCGGCGGAGCGGGCGCTCGGTCTGCACCTGGACCAGTTCGGCGAGGTGCTCGCCGAGGTCGGGGCGGGGTACGAGCCGCACAAGCTGGCCGCGTATCTCTACCAGTTGGCGTCCCACCTGACCACGTTCTACGACCAGTGCCAGGTGCTCAGCCCCGACAACGCCCCGGAGGTCGTCGAGAACCGGCTCTTCCTGGTCGAGCTGACCGCCCGGACCCTGCACCGGGGGATGGCGCTGCTGGGCATCCGGACGCCCGAGCGGCTCTGACCCGAAACGTTCTTACGTGTGTGGGCCCCGGCACGGGTGATGTGCCGGGGCCCACACACGTAGGTCCGTCCGGGTCAGGGAGCGGTGAGTTCCACGACGACGTCGTAGACCGCCGGGTTCGGGGTGACCGGCTGCACGGTCTGCTCGCGCGCGTCCCGAGTGCGGGAGGCGAAGTCGGGGTCGGCGGTAGCGGGCGATGCCTGCGGGGCGGGTGGGGTTGCAGATGGGGCGGAAGGCTACGTACTCCTGTCTCATCCCAGGATGTTCGGTCTTCGCGGTTGTGTGCTTCCGTCGTCATCGTTGTGCGCCTGGGCGCATTCGGTCCGGCGCGGTACGCCGGATGCATGCCGAAGCGACGTGCGTATCCGAGTGATCTGTCCGATGCCCGCTGGGAGTTGATCGAGCCGGTCCTGCCCGCGTGGCGCTTCCAGCGCCGTGGCAGGGCCCTTGCTTCCGGCCGTCCGCCGCACTCGGCACAGACACCCTCAACGGGCCGCTCCTTACCGTGCTCCTCGAAGAACACCGCCGGACCCCCGACCCCGCACTCGGTCCGGATACCGCCAGGACACCAGCACCAGGGCGCACACTCGGCCCGGCGCTGCCCGCCAACCCGCCACGGCTCTCGCGCTGACGTGAGGACAAGCACAGGTGCCGCAGGTGCAGTTCCTCGAACTTCTCCTCCGTCGAAGAGATGGATGCCGATTGCTGTTTCCGCTGCACGTCCACAAGTACCCGGTCACCTGGCTCCGAGCCGGCTCAGCGTCCAGCCGTTGCCCGCTGGGTCGAGCGAGGTGGTGGCCCGCTTGAACACGTACTCGGCGCGTTCGTAGGAGAGCCGGACCCGGCCTGTTTCCGGGTCCAGATCGGTGTCGCGCGGGCGGCGGGCCGGGCCGGGCCGCCGGTCTGTGAGGAAGAGCGGGCCCCGGGTGCGGTCCGCGATCAGCATCGGCAGCAGACGGGCCGTGCCCGAGCGCCAGGTCACCCACCCGTCCGGGGTGCGGGCACGGCGGTCGGCGAGATCCACGTCCCCGACGTCCAGCAGCAGCACGGCCTTCACCGTGGCACCCGATTCATGAAGCAGGCGCCAGAGGGAGTGCTCCCGCAACGGGAGCCCCGGTCGGGACCAGAGCGCAGCGAGTCGCTCCGAGGGGATCGGCAGCGTACGCGAGGGGGGTTCGGTGCGTCGTTCCAGCCCGGCCGCCAGGTCACCCAGCGAGGCCCAGAGAGCGAAGGAGCGGGCGGCGGAGCGATGGCGGTTCCAGGTGGCGGCGGCTGCACCGCCCCAGGCGGTGGTGAAAGTCCGGGTGATCTGGTCGGCGGTGAGGTCGGCCAGGGGATGCCGCTCCCCGAAGGCGGTACACAGACGGCGCAGGGTCTGGCCGTATGCGCGAACGGTGGAGGCGTCCAGACCGTCCCGGGCCAGGAACGCGGTCGCCGCTTCGCCCAGGGTGGGGCCCTCGGTCTCGGCCAGGGCGAGGTCCTGCGCGCGGCGCCTCAGGAACGCGCGTTCGGCGGAGTTGCGGGTGAGGGCCGCCGCGCGGTCGAATTCGGGGCGTGCCTCCCCATATCGCCCCAGCTTCACGAGGAAATCGCCCCGGGCGGCGGGCAGCAGATGGTAGTCACGCAGTGCCGGGTCGGTGGTGAGGGAGTCCAGCAGGGCGAGGCCGGCCCCGGGCCCCCGGGCCATGGAGAGGGCCACCGCGCGGTTCAGGCGGACGATCGGAGAGGGGATCAGCCGCTCCAGCGCTTCGTAGAGCGCGGTGATCTGTGGCCAGTCGGTGTCCTCGGCGGTGCGCGCCTGGGCGTGGGTGACGGCGATCGCCGCCTGGAGGAGGTACGGGCCCGGCGGGCAGCCGTGCTGGGTGTCGCGGGCCCGGAGCATGGCGGCGAAGCCCCGGCGGATCAGAAGCGGATCCCAGCGGCCCCGGTTCTGCTCATGGAGGCGGACCGGCTCGCCGGAGGGGCCGGTCCGGGCGGCCGAGCGGGATTCCTGGATCTCCATCAGAGCGGCCAGGGCATGAGCCTCGGGCTCGTCGGGAGCGAGCTCGGCGAGCAGACGGCCCAGGCGCAAAGCCTCCAGGGTGAGTCCGGGGCGCAACAGGTCGTCGCCGGAAGTGGCCGAGTACCCCTCGTTGAAGATCAGGTAGATGACTTCGAGGACCGAGGAGAGCCGGTCAGCCAGTTCCGCTCTGTCGTCGGGGAGTTCAAAGGAGACGCGGGCCTCGGCGAGCCCGCGTTTGGCGTCGGCGATGCGGCGGGTGATCGCGGTCTCGGGGAGGAGGAAGGCCCGGGCGATCTCCCCCGCGGTGAGTCCTCCGAGAAGGCGAAGGGTGAGAGCGACCCTGGCGGGGGTCGGCAGCACCGGGTGACAGGACAGGAACATCAGCCGCAGGGCGTCGTCCTGGGCCGGTTCCTCGGCGAACCGGCCCCGCTGCTCCCTCTGGTCCTGCTCGTGGGCGAGTTGGTGGTGCTTCTCGTCCAGGCGGCGGGCCCGGCGGATGTGGTCGACGGCACGGCGTTTGGCGATGGCCGCCAGCCAGGCGCCCGGGTTCTCCGGGACGCCTGACCGGGGCCACTGTTCGAGCGCCGCGACCAGCGCGTCCTGTGCCAGTTCCTCGGCGAGGCCGACATCGTGGACCATCCGGGTGAGTCCGCCGATGATCTTGGCGGACTCCAGCTTCCAGACCGCGTCGACGGTTCGGTGCGGATCGACCCGATGACCGGCTTCCGCCGGGTGGACGCCGGCCGGGAGGGCGCTTTCGCTCATGGAGCGCAGATCCGTCGCGCTCGGGTTTCCGCGGGCGGGGTCTGCGTGGTCACGGGCCGAAGACCTGCTGGATAACGCTCTCGCCGTCGCCGACGATCCGGCGGAAGCGGCGGGCCAGCTCCACGGCTTCGTCCTCGGAGCGGACCTCGATCAGCGCGAACCCGGCCACGGCTTCCTTGGCCTCGGCGAAGGGGCCGTCGGTGACGGTGATCTCGTCGCCGCAGGAGACCAGGCGCACTCCGTTCGGGGCGAGCCCGCCAGTGGCCAGCAGAACGCCGGAGGCGGTCAGCTCCTCCACGAACGCGCCCATCGCGGCGAACAGGTTCTCGTCGGGGGCGACATCGTTCGGCTTGGTCGTCATCAGGTAGCGCATGGGGATCTCCGTCTGCTCGGTGGGTGATCGCTGTTCTGCCCATACGTCGAACAGCTTATGTGACAGGGAATGGCGGGATTCCCTGTCACATCACCTTCTTCGACGTGAAGGCAGAACAAGCGATCACCCACCGAACAGACGAGGGACCCGCCGCTATGACCACCACCGCACACGCCACCACCGTGAACGCCCGTATCTCCACCCGGGCCCTGCTGGGATCCGCCGCCGCAGCAGCGCCCCTGTGGGCCGTGCTCTCCCTCACCCAGGCCGCGACCCGGGAAGGGTTCAGCCTCCTCCGCCATCCACTGAGCATCCTCAGCAACGGCCCGCTCGGCTGGCTCCAGATCAGCAACTTCCTGCTCACCGGGGTCCTGACCGTCATCGGCTCGATCGGACTCCGCCGAGTCCTGCGGGGCACCCCCGGAGGCGTCTGGGCACCCCGGCTGACCCTGCTCAGCGGAATCGGCCTGATAGCGGCCGGAGCCTTCGTGATGGACCCGGCGGACGGCTTCCCGACCGGCACCCCGCTGGGAACGCCCACCGAGTTCACCTGGCCGAGCTACGCACACATGGCCGCCGGAACGCTGACCTTCACCTCACTGATCGCCACCAACTACGTGCTCGGCCGGCATTTCTCCCGCACCGCGGAGCGGGGACGGGCGATCGCCTCCCGCGTCGCCGCGACCGCACTGTTGCTCGGCAACGGCTGGGCAATGAGCGGAGGCACTGCCGGGACCCTGACACTGGCGATCGGCGCGATCACCGCGATGGTGTGGATCTCCGCCGTGGCGGCACGCTACCGGTCCCGGGAAACCTGAGCCGCTGCCCGGACCCGTGGCGGTCCAGGCGGTTTCCCGGCCCCGGAGAGGCTCCCGCGCATCGGGTCAGCTTCGGGCCTCGGCGCGGGCCTGCGCTGGAAGCGCCACGCGGGCAGGACCGACTCGATCAACTCCCAGCGGGCATCGGACAGATCACTCGGATAGTGTCCTGGCCGCGCGTCAGGACGCGGGCTGCCACCCGACCTCCTCGTTGCCGTACACGTACTCCGGCCGCCCCTTCATCCCGCTCAGCCGGAACGGCTTCCCGCGATCGTCGATCCGCAACGACCCTTCCTTCCCGCCGCTGCTCCACTCCAGCTCCAGGTACCAGGTGACGTCGTAACCGACGGCCTTCAGGTCGAGGTTGAAGACCTCCACGTCCTCGGACGTCACCTTGTACGGGAAGTCCACGGCCGGTACCACCGTGTCTCCCTGCTTGCCCGGCACCGGCCGGAGGGTGGGATGCCCGGCGTCGAGGTGGGAGACGAACGTCTGGGGCATGATCCCGCTGCCGCAGCCGTTGCCCATGAGATACGCCGACCAGGGCAGCGGAGCCTTGCGGGAGAGCACCCGGACGTGCATGCCCTTGAGGACGACCGCCTCGCGCGAGGTCCCCTGGACGGTGAGCTGGAGCAGCATGTTCCCGGCATCGACCCCGCCGTAGGACTGCGCCCAGCCGCGCCGGTCCTGCGGCGCGGGCGGCGGGTCCAGCTCGTCGGGCCCCCGGTTCACCAGGTAGTGCTGGCCGCAGGGTTCGTCCCAGTTGTACGAGGAGATGCTGACGGCCGGCGGAGCCCCGAGGCCCGTACCGCCACCGCTGTAGCCGCCACCGCCCTGCGACCGCCCCGGCCCGGAGCCCGCCGAGGGCTTCACGGACGGCGGCCCCGAGGGGGAAGCGGAGGCACTCGCCGAAGGAGCGGCCGAACTCGGGCTCGCGGAGGGGCGGGGCGCGGCCGGGACGGAGCCCTCCGGCGCCGCTACAAGGTCTCCGCCCGCGTCCTCCACCCGTTCCGCAGCGGCACTCCCGCCGCCCTTCTTCTCCGACCCGACGAGATCGGCGGCGACGACGGTGGTGGGCACGAGGAGCGCGGCGACCCCGGCGGCGGCGATGAACACCCGGGTACGCCGGGAGAGCCGGGACCACCGGGAGCCCGCCCCCGGTCGAGCGCCACCGCCACCAGACGCGACGATCGGTTCGGACGGATCGGAAGGCTTGACGGCTTCAGCGGACTCAGCGGGCCCAGCGGCCTCGGGAGCAACAACAGGCACCGGAACAGGGCCGGCGACAGGCACAGCGGCAGGGGCGGATGCCGCCGCCCCCGGCCCCGCCGGTGGACGTCGCCGGGCCGCGTCGGCCACGATCCACCGCCGGTGCACCTCCACCATCTCGTCGCGCGACGCCCCGCAAACCCGCGCGAACCGCTCCACCGGAGCGAACTCGTTCGGCACGGCGTCCCCGTTGCAGTACCGGTGGAGGGTCGACGTGCTGACGTGCAGCCTTCCCGCCAGCACACCGTAGCTGCGCCCCGAACGGTCCTTCAGATCCTTCAGCAGAGCCGCGAACTCAACGGCCTCCGGCGTCGCCACGACGGCGTTCCCCTTCCTCGTGCGTCCCGGAACGGCGTTCCAGGGACGCGGAATTCCCGCAGGTCACCGTACGGGTAGACGTTCCAGCGTCCCCAATGGTTCGCCAGGCGTTGCGGCCGGAATCCGCCGCCCCACAAGCTCGGACCAGACCACGGCAGCACCACCGCGGACCGGCCGTTCAACCGGACCCACACGTCAATCGATCACGGGGAGTACCACCGCCATGCGCACCAACCGCATCCGCACCACCGCCCTCGCCGCCACCGCCCTCGCCGCCGCTCTCTCACTCACCGCCTGCGGCGGCGGCGAGGACAAGGCCATGGGGACCGAGGCGGCCGCCTCGACCGGGACGGCGAAGCCCGCGGCGACGAGCACCGACGACAAGGCGCGGCCAGACGCACCGGAGGCCGGCCTGCCCGAGACGCAGACCGTCCCCGCCGCGGGGAAGCACGCCGGGGGCAACGGCAACGGCGACAACAAGGGCAGGAAGCCGGAGACCGCGCCGAACAAGAAGGCCGCGGCGGCGATCCCCGCCTGCACGCCCAAGAACTCCACGGTCAAGGTCTCCTCGGTGAGCCGCCCGATCAACCACCTGCTGCTCACGGTGACCAACACCGGCTCCACCACCTGCCACGCCTACTACGCGCCGTTCCTCCGCTTCGACGGCGCGCAGGCGGTCTACCCGGTCCTCGACGACAGCAAGCCGCAGGCGGTCGTCACGCTCTCCCCCGGCAAGAAGGCGTACGCGGGCATCGCGCTCCTCGGGGAGCCCGGCCAGAACGAGCCGGTCAAGAGCGCGAACCTCGGCGTCGGCATGGTCGACAAGAACAACCGGTCGAAGGGCGAGTCCACGGTGAAGCTCCCGGCGGAGACCTACACGGACGGCCTGGGCTTCGTCACCTACTGGCAGTCGGACGTCGAGAGCGCCCTGATGTACTGAGCGAACGACCCATCCCAGGCCAGTGCCTGACGTGCGGTAACTGTGCGCGACCCGTACAGATTTGTTGTACGGGTCGCGCATGCGTGAACCGGGTCCCGGGGTGGGAGTGGGAACCGTATGCACCCCAGAAAGCGACAGCGTAAGAACGCGTCGACGATGAAGCTCGTGGGCAAGCTCCTCGCCCGGTTCCGTACCGAGGCGGGCATGACCCAGGTCGAACTGGCCCTGGCCTCGGGCGTACAGGAGGACACGATCGCCTCCGTCGAGCAGGGCAGACGGTCACTCGTCCCGGATCTGGCGGAGGCGATCGACGATCTGCTGGACACCAAGGGCGCGCTGGCGACGGCGGTCGACAACATGCCGGAAGTCGACCTGATCCCGCTGTGGGCCGAGGACTACATCGACATGGAGCAGGACGCGCTGGCGCTGTCCTGGTACGACAACCAGGTCATCCCGGGCCTGCTCCAGACGAAGGCGTACGCGCAGGCGGTGTTCGGCAACAAGATCCCGGTCTACAGCCCGGAGGAGATCGAGACGCAGACGGCGACGCGGCTGCAACGCCAGCAGATCCTGGACCGGAAGAAGCCGCCGACCACCAGCATCGTGATCTGGGAACCGGTCCTGATGATGAAGCTGACCTCGGACGAGGACCACCGGGAACAGCTGCGCCACCTCTACGCGATGGCCCAACTGCCCGGGGTCTGCCTCCAGGTACTGCCCCTCGACAGCAGGGTCCACGCGGGCCTCGCCGGCCCCTTCACCCTCCTGGAGACCCCGGACCACCAACACGTCGCGTACACCGAGACCCAACGCGGCAGCCAGCTGATCTCCGACCGGAATGAGGTCAGCATCCTCGCCCAGAAATATGCGATGCTGCGAGCCTAGGCGCTCAGCCCTGTGGAGACCCTGCGCCTACTGGCCCGCTTACTGGGAGAGACATGAGCACCGCACTGAGCTGGTTCAAGTCGAGCTACAGCAGCGACGAAGGCGGCCAATGCCTCGAAGTCGCCTACGACTGGCGGAAGTCGAGCCACAGCGGCAGCGAGGGCGGCCAGTGCCTCGAAGTCGCGTACAACTGGCAGAAGTCAAGCCACAGCGCCGACGAAGGCGGGGCCTGCGTCGAGATCGCCGCCCACCCCGCCGCCGTCCACGTCCGTGACTCCAAGGACATCGAGGGCCCGACGTTCACCGTCGCGCCCACCGCCTGGTCGGCGTTCGCCGCCTACGCGGCCACCGCCTGACCCCTCACCGTCGTCATCCCGCCCGGACCGTCTTGTAACGGAGCATCGCGACCCCGTTCCCGAAGGTCCGGGTCTCCACCAGCCGGAGCGGCTGCCGGTCCTCCGTGTCCCGGAAGAAGCGGCGGCCCCGGCCGAGGATGACCGGGTGGACGTAGATCCGGTACTCGTCGATCAGATCGGCCCGCCGGAACGACTCCAGCAGATCCGCCCCGCCCACCGCCAGGTCACCCGACGCGGCGTCCCGCAGACCGCGCACCTGCTCGGGGTCGACCTCGTGCAGCAGCGTCGCGTTCGGCCCCACGCTCTCCAGCGTCCGCGAGAAGACGAACTTCGGCATGTCCCGCCAGATCCCCGCGAACTCGGCCATCGGGCCCTCGCTGTCCGGGTCCTGATCGGCGGTCGGCCAGAACTCCTCCATCAGCTCGTAGGTGACACGCCCCTCGACGAAGCCGCCCATCGTCCGGAAGTAGTCGTTGAAGTGCTGGTGCACCTCCTCGTCGACGGTGTGCCAGTCGATGTCGTGGTCGGGCCCCTCGAAGAATCCGTCGAGGGAGAGCGAGATGGACGTGACGATCCTGTTCACAGCGGCTCCTGCCGGATCGGCCCGGCCGACGGGGACGACCGGGCGGCGCGCAACGGGCCTCGAAGATAGCCCCGGGCACCGACAACCGGGCCCTAGCCGCGCCCGTCCAGCCGTACGCTCCCCGGCCCGCTCCTCCGTACGGTCCCCCGCCCGCTCCTCGCGGCCCCGGACGCGTTGTCAGTGCCGCCGCCTAGGCTCACCACCATGGCGACTCTCCCGAATCCACTGCCCTCCCTGGCCACTTCCGGCCTGGACCTCCCGCCCGGCTCCCTGGTGGACGCCACGCTGGACGGCCCCTGGCACGAGCCGCTGCTCTGGTACGCGGACGGCCCGGCCGGCCTGCGCGACTGGTCGGCACTGCGGACGGCCGGGCGGCGGGTCGGGCTGCTGCCGGTGCTGGTCACGGGCGGCCGGCGCGAGCAGTGGCCCGAGGAGTGGGACCTCTGCCCGGACGGCACGTCGTATCCCGGCGACCACGACGCCGAGGAGGTCCTCGCGGGCTACTGGACGGAGTACGCGGACGACGAGGTGGGCGACGGCACTGCGGCCGGGGAGAGCGGGGAGCGGTCCGGGGGACCCGGCCCCTGGCCCGGTCTCGCGCCCGTCCCCGCCCGGGAGGCGACGGAGGACGCGGACACGGTGGCCGCCGGCCTCGCGGGCGTGATCGCCGCCGATCCGGACGCGTGGCTCGGTGGGGCGCGGACGGCCCTCGTGCCGGCCCGCCGCAGCGCCGACATACCGGCGGCGATCGGCTGGTCGGGCCCGATGAACCACGAGAACGACGTGGCGCGGCTCTGCGCGGTGCTCCGCTCCTGGGAGGACCGGTACGACGCCCGGGTCGTGGTGCTCGGCTTCGACACGATGATCGTGTCCGTGGGCCGCCCGCCCGCCACGATGGAGGAGGCCCGCGCCCTGGCCGCCGAGCACTACGCGTTCTGCCCGGACACCATCGACCAGTCCCCGCCGTACGACCTCGGCGTCTACGCCGAGAAGGCCGTGCTCAACCAGGAAGCGTGGTCGTTCTGGTGGGACTAGACCCGGCGGCACCAGAGACAGCGGAACCACAGGCAGCGGGACCAGGCACCACGGAAGAGGACACCACGGGAGAGGACATGACGGCACCGGACAAGAGCCTCTCGGCCAGAGAGCGGTCGGACACCGGAGCGGGTGGGCCGTGAACCACGACAGGCCTGGGGTCTTTCGAACGAGAGGCCTTGGCGGGGCGGCTCAGCGCCGCGCGTCCCGCCCGAGCCACTGGGCGGCCTCGGTCGCCCAGTAGGTGAGGATCATCTGCGCCCCGGCCCGCCGGATCCCGGTCAGGCTCTCCAGGATCGCCTTGTCCCGGTCGATCCAGCCCCGCTCGGCGGCGGCCTCGATCATCGCGTACTCGCCGCTGATCTGGTACGCCGCGACCGGCACGTCCACGGACTGGGCGACCTTGGCGAGGATGTCCAGATACGGTCCGGCGGGCTTCACCATGACCATGTCCGCGCCCTCCCCCAGGTCCAGCGCCAGCTCCCGCAGCGACTCGCGGGCGTTGGCCGGGTCCTGCTGGTAGGTCTTGCGGTCGCCGGTGAGCGAGGAACCGACAGCCTCGCGGAAGGGGCCGTAGAAGGCGGAGGAGTACTTCGCGGTGTAGGCGAGGATCGACACGTCCTCGTACCCGGTCTGGTCCAGGGCGTCGCGGACCACGCCGACCTGGCCGTCCATCATCCCGCTGGGGCCCACCACATGGGCCCCGGCGTCCGCCTGGACCTGGGCCATCTCCGCGTACCGCTCCAGGGTCGCGTCGTTGTCCACGCGCCCGTCCTCGTCGAGGACCCCGCAGTGGCCGTGGTCGGTGTACTCGTCCAGGCACAGGTCCGACATCACGACCAGGTCGTCGCCGACCTCCTCGCGTACCGCGCGCAGTCCGGCCTGGAGGATGCCGTCCGGGTCCGTGCCCGCCGTGCCCCGGGCGTCCTTCTTCGCGTCCTCCGGCACACCGAAGAGCATGATCCCCGAGACCCCGGCCGAGACCGCCTCGACGGCGGCCTTCCGCAGGGTGTCCAGGGTGTGCTGGTACACACCGGGCATCGACGAGATGGCGACCGGGGCGTCGATACCCTCCCGCACGAACGCGGGAAGGATCAGGTTCGCGGGGTCGAGCCGTGTCTCGGCGACCATCCGCCGCATCGCCGGGGTCGTCCGCAGCCGCCGGGGGCGGGAGCCGGGGAAGTTTCCGTACGCAGTCATCCTTCGACGATAGACCTGTACGCGGTCAGGTCTTACCGACACCCGCGCCGGGAAAGGCCCGCCGACCGGCCCCGCCGACCGGCCCCGGCGAAGACAGCGGGCCCGGCCGCCGAAGCGACCGGGCCCGCTCACCCTCGTACCACTACGTCGTCGTCCGACGCCTGCGCGCACCCGGGCGCCGCTCGCTCGGCCTGGTCACCGGGTCACCGGCCTCCTTCGCCGCGTCCCGGCGCTGCGCGCCGAAGGCGGCGAGCGCCTCGGCGAGCCTGTGCACGGACGGCTCCGGGGACAGCACGTCGACCCGTAGGCCGTGCTCCTCGGCGGTCTTCGCGGTGGCCGGGCCGATACACGCGATCACGGTCACGTTGTGCGGCTTGCCCGCGATGCCGACCAGGTTGCGCACCGTCGAGGACGAGGTGAACAGGACCGCGTCGAAACCGCCGCCCTTGATCGCCTCGCGGGTGTCGGCCGGCGGCGGCGAGGCGCGGACCGTGCGGTACGCGGTGACGTCGTCGACCTCCCAGCCCAGCTCGATGAGCCCGGCCACCAGGGTCTCGGTGGCGATGTCCGCACGCGGCAGGAACACCCGGTCGATCGGGTCGAAGACCGGGTCGTAGGGCGGCCAGTCCTCCAGCAGCCCGGCGGCGGACTGCTCGCCGGACGGCACCAGGTCCGGCTTCACGCCGAAGTCGATCAGCGCCGCGGCCGTCTGCTCGCCGACGGCGGCGACCTTGATGCCGGCGAAGGCACGGGCGTCGAGCCCGTACTCCTCGAACTTCTCCCGGACCGCCTTGACGGCGTTCACGCTGGTGAAGGCGATCCACTCGTAGCGCCCGGTGACCAGGCCCTTGACCGCGCGCTCCATCTGCTGGGGCGTACGCGGCGGCTCGACGGCGATCGTCGGGACCTCGTGCGGCACCGCACCGTAGGAACGCAGTTGGTCGGAGAGCGACGCGGCCTGCTCCTTCGTACGCGGGACGAGCACCTTCCAGCCGAACATCGGCTTCGACTCGAACCACGAGAGCTGGTCGCGCTGGGCGGCGGAGCTGCGCTCTCCGACCACGGCTATGACCGGCCGGTGCCCCTCGGGCGAGGGCAGCACCTTGGCCTGCTTGAGGACCTGGGCGATCGTCCCGAGGGTCGCCGTCCAGGTGCGCTGGCGGGTGGTGGTGCCCGCGATCGTCACGGTGAGCGGGGTGTCGGGCTTGCGGCCCGCGGAGACCAGCTCACCGGCGGCGGCGGCGACCGAGTCCAGTGTGGTGGAGACGACGGCGGTCGCATCGCTCGCGCCGACCTCGCTCCAGCACCGGTCGGAGGCCGTACGGGCGTCGACGAAGCGGACGTCCGCGCCCTGCGCGTCCCGCAGCGGCACCCCGGCGTACGCGGGCACGCCGACGGCGTTCGCGACGCCCGGGACGACCTCGAAGGGCACCCCGGCGGCGGCGCAGGCGAGCATTTCCGCCCCCGCTTCCCCGTCCAGGCCCGGGTCGCCCGCGACAGCACGGACCACCCGCCTGCCGCCCTTCGCGGCCTCCATGACAAGATTGGCCGCATCCCTGAGAACGGGTACACCGACGGTTGTTGACGAGGTGTCAGCAACCGTCAGCTCAGGCATGCTCACGCCTGCCCGCGCATGGCTGCGGACGACGTCGAGCACATCGGGCTCGGCGACAAGGACGTCCGCGCTCGCGAGCGCCTCGACGGCGCGCAGGGTCAGCAGTCCCGGGTCGCCGGGACCGGCGCCGAGGAAGGTGACCTGGCCTTGGGCGGACAGGGCAGGAAAGTCGGATGCGGCGGGGCCGGTGGGGCTCAAAGTGCTCGCTCCCCCATAAGACCGGCCGCACCCTTGGCGAGCATCTCGGCCGCGAGTTCGCGACCGAGGGCCGCCGCGTCGTCGTGCGACGTGGGGACGGGACCGGTGGTGGACAGCTGTACCAACGAGGAACCGTCGGTGGTACCGACGGCTCCGCGCAGGCGCAGTTCGTTGACAACCTGCCCGTCGACCAGGAGGTCGGCCAGCGCACCCACAGGTGCGGAGCAGCCGGCCTCCAGGGCGGCGAGCAGGGCACGCTCGGCGGTCACGGCGGCCCGGGTGAACGGGTCGTCGAGCTCGGCGAGCGCGGCGGCGAGGTCGGCGCTGGACGCGGCGCACTCGATCGCCAGTGCTCCCTGGCCGGGAGCGGGCAGGACGGTGTCGACCGGGAGGAACTCGGTCACCTCACCGCTCCGGCCGAGACGGCTGAGCCCGGCGGCGGCGAGAACCACCGCGTCGAGCTCCCCGTCGCGCACGAACCCGATCCGCGTGTCGACGTTGCCCCGGATGGGGACGGTCTCGATCCGCAGTCCGTGGGAACGGGCGTACGCGTTGAGCTGCGCCATGCGGCGCGGCGAACCGGTGCCGACGCGGGCGCCTTCGGGCAGCTGCCCGAAGGTCAGCCCGTCCCGGGCGATCAGCGCGTCGCGCGGGTCCTCGCGCTGCGGCACGGCCGCCAGCACGAGGTCGTCGGGCTGGCTGGTCGGCAGGTCCTTGAGCGAGTGGACGGCGAAGTCCACCTCGCCCCGCAGCAGCGCCTCGCGCAGGGCCGCGACGAACACACCGGTGCCGCCGATCTGTGCCAGGTGCTCGCGGGAGGTGTCCCCGTACGTGGTGATCTCGACGAGCTCGACGGCGCGCCCGGTCACCTCGCGAACCGCCTCGGCGACGAGTCCGGACTGGGCCATGGCGAGCTTGCTGCGCCGGGTACCCAGCCGGAGCGGCGCGGGGTTCCGCGCGCCCGGGGGTGAGTTGTCGGTCATGACCGCCCTCTATTCGGGTCGTTCAGGTCTGCCCGGGAGACGGCGGCCACCGTCTGCGGGTCGAGGTCGAAGAGTTCTCGCAGCGCGTCCGCGTACCCGGCGCCGCCGGGCTCGCTGGCGAGCTGCTTGACCCGCACGGTGGGCGCGTGCAGGAGTTTGTCGACGACGCGGCGCACGGTCTGGGTGATCTCGGCGCGCTGCTTCTCGTCCAGGTCGGGAAGGCGGCCGTCCAGCCGGGCGATCTCGCCGGCGACCACACCGGCGGCCATGGTGCGCAGGGCGACCACGGTCGGGGCGACGTGCGCGGCGCGCTGGGCGGCGCCGAAGGCGGCCACCTCGTCGGAGACGATGGTGCGGACCCGGTCCACATCGGCGGCCATCGGGGCATCGGCGGACGCCTCGGCGAGCGACTCGATGTCGACGAGGCGCACACCGTCGATGCGGTGGGCGGCGCCGTCGATGTCCCGCGGCATGGCGAGGTCGAGCAGGGCGAGCCGGACCGGGCCGGTCGACTGGGCGGGCACGGTGACCCGGCGCGGCACGGTCGCCGGAGCGGCCTGCGCGGCGGAGGAACCGTTCTCCACCCAGGCGGCGTGCTGGTCGACGTCGGCCGGGGCCGGGGTGACGGTGACCGTCGGCCGCTCGGGCGCGGCGCCCACGGTCACGCCCAGCGCGTCGGCGAGGACGTCGGCGGTGAGCACGAGGCCCGTGGAGCCGGTGCAGGAGACGACGATGTCGGCACGTGTCAGTTCGTCACCGACCGCGGACATCTCGACGGCCCGGGCGCGCACCGCCGTGCCGTCGCCCTGCTGGAGGATCTCCACCAGGCGGTCCGCGCGGGAGCGGGTCCGGTTGGCGACGACGATGTCGGCGACGCCGGTGCGGGCGAGGGTCGCGGCGGCCAGCGAGGACATCGAGCCGGCACCGATGACCAGGGCGCGCTTGCCGCCGGCCCAGCGCTCGGGGTCGGCCCCCGCGGCGAGCTGCTGGAGCCCGAAGGTGACGAGGGACTGCCCGGCCCGGTCGATCCCGGTCTCGCTGTGGGCGCGCTTGCCGACCCGCAGGGCCTGCTGGAAGAGGTCGTTCAGCAGCCGTCCGGCGGTGTGCAGCTCCTGGCCGCGCGCGAGCCCGTCCTTGATCTGGCCGAGGATCTGGCCCTCGCCGACGACCATCGAGTCCAGCCCGCAGGCCACCGAGAAGAGGTGGTGGACGGCCCGGTCCTCGTAGTGCACATAGAGATACGGAGTGAGCTCTTCGAGACCGACACCGCTGTGCTGGGCGAGCAGCGTGGACAGCTCGGCGACGCCCGCGTGGAACTTGTCCACGTCCGCGTACAGCTCGATGCGGTTGCAGGTGGCGAGCACGGCGGCCTCGGTCGCGGGTTCCGCGGCGAGGGTGTCCTGGAGCAGCTTGGCCTGGGTCTCGACAGCGAGGGAGGCCCGCTCCAGTACGGAGACGGGGGCGCTGCGGTGGCTCAGCCCGACGACGAGGAGGCTCATGCGGGCATCACCGCGGGCATGTCCCCGTCAGGTCCCTTCCGGCCGACGGGCGTGGCGCGCATCGGGGGCGCGCCCTCGTCCTCGGCGGCGGAGTCCTCGCCCGCCTTGCGCTGCTCGTGGAACGCCAGGATCTGGAGCTCGATGGAGAGGTCGACCTTGCGCACGTCGACGCCCTCGGGCACCGACAGCACGGTCGGCGCGAAGTTCAGGATGGAGGTCACACCGGCGGCGACGAGCCGGTCGCAGACCTGCTGGGCCGCGCCGGGCGGGGTGGTGATCACGCCGATGGACACACCGTTGTCGCTGATGATCCGGTCCAGGTCGTCCGTGTGCTGGACGGCGATCCCGGCCACCGGCGTACCGGCCATGGCGGGGTCCGCGTCGATCAGCGCCGCGACCCGGAAGCCGCGCGAGGCGAAGCCGCCGTAGTTGGCGAGGGCCGCGCCGAGGTTGCCGATACCGACGATGGCGACCGGCCAGTCCTGGGTGAGCCCGAGCTCGCGCGAGATCTGGTAGACGAGATACTCGACGTCGTACCCGACGCCGCGGGTGCCGTAGGACCCCAGGTAGCTGAAGTCCTTGCGCAGCTTCGCCGAGTTGACCCCGGCCGCCGTGGCCAGCTCCTCGGAGGAGACCGTGGGGACCGATCGCTCGGAGAGCGCGGTCAGGGCGCGCAGATACAACGGAAGTCGGGCGACGGTGGCCTCGGGAATTCCTCGGCTACGGGTCGCCGGTCGGTGAGTTCGGCCAGTTGCCACGGTGCTCCTGCGGGATGAGCGGGGCTGCAGGCGGCCGTATGTCCCAAGACCGCCCCGTCGAATGCAGGCTATGTCTTTGTGAACGCGTGCACAAAGATGGTGTCCGCTTTGTCCGGTCAAAGTGACCGGGGTCACGCGCATTTCCCGCGCGATCCCGGAACCAGGGACCGCACCGGCCCGTTGCAGCCTCCAAGGGGGCAAAGCGGTACACACTCCTCACAACTCAGCCCCCGAGGCCACGCAAAGCGCCCGCAATATTAACCGGGTTTCACGTCCGCACCCAGCGCCTTGCGCAGTCTGGCCGGGTCCACGCGCCAGAACGTGTGCTGTTCGCCGTCGATCAGCACCACCGGAATCTGCTCCCAGTACTTCTCGTGCAGCCCCTCGTCCTCGGTGATGTCCTTCTCCACCCACGACGCGCCGGTCTCCTCGCAGACCGCGCTCACCACCGCCCGCGCGTCCTCGCACAGATGACACCCGGGCTTCCCCACCAGCGTGACCACCCGCTCGGCGGGCCTCTTCCTCTTACGTCGCAACAGAGCACTCATGCCTTCATTCTGCGCCCGCCGGCCACCACCCCGGACCGCCCGGAATCGACCGATTCACCCTTCCGCCCCGCACCGTTCACGCCCGCGCATCGCGGCAGGTCGGGCAGGTGCGGACGGACTGGTTATGCTCACGGCATGGCCGCTCTTGGATGGCTCACACCCCGTAGGCGTTCCGCTACCGCACGGAGCGTCCTGGCAGGCGAGGCCGCCGCCGAGGCCGCGCGCAGGACCTCGGCCGCCGACGACGAATCCGCCCTCCTGGCCAAGGCCCCGGAAGAGGCGGACGCGACGCCTCCGCGGGAGCCCGCGTTCCCCGTCGCCGGGGACGACCGCGCCGCCGCCTTCTTCGACCTCGACAACACCGTCATGCAGGGCGCCGCGATCTTCCACTTCGGCCGCGGCCTCTACAAGCGGAAGTTCTTCGAACGCCGCGAGCTCACCCGGTTCGCCTGGCAGCAGGCCTGGTTCAGACTGGCCGGCGTCGAGGACCCCGAACACATGCAGGACGCCCGCGACAGCGCCCTGTCCATCGTCAAGGGCCACCGCGTGTCCGAGCTGATGTCCATCGGCGAGGAGATCTACGACGAGTACATGGCCGACCGCATCTGGCCCGGCACCCGGGCCCTGGCCCAGGCCCACCTCGACGCCGGACAGAAGGTCTGGCTGGTCACCGCGGCCCCCGTGGAGACCGCCACCATCATCGCCCGCCGCCTCGGCCTGACCGGCGCGCTCGGCACCGTCGCCGAATCGGTCGACGGCGTCTACACCGGCCGCCTGGTCGGCGAACCCCTGCACGGCCCCGCCAAGGCCGAGGCCGTCCGCGCCCTCGCCGCCGCGGAGGGCCTGGAACTGGGGCGCTGCGCCGCCTACAGCGACTCGCACAACGACATCCCGATGCTCTCGCTGGTCGGCCACCCCTACGCGATCAACCCGGACACCAAACTCCGCAAGTACGCCCGCGCCCGCGACTGGCGGCTGCGCGACTACCGCACCGGCCGCAAGGCGGCCAAGGTCGGCATCCCGGCCGCCGCCGGGGTCGGCGCGCTCGCGGGGGGCACCGCCGCCGCCGTCGCCCTCCACCGCCGCCGCCGCTGACCCGCCCCCTTCCGCACCCTCCGCGCCCACCGCGATCGGTCACGGGGCGCAGCCACGCCCGGAGCCGGAGCCCCGATCGCGAGCCGGTGAGCCGACACGGGCAGGACCCGCTCCGGCCAGCCGGATCGCCGACGCCCGGCCACAACCCGTCGCCCCCATAGACAGATCACGAAGTAATTCGATCAACAAACGGTCACCATGTGCCACTTGATACGTCACTTAGTGATAACAGAAGCGACGGAATCGGTGATTTAGACAACTGGGTGTAGTGCCGCCTGCACGAAGCGTTATTCTCCTCAGACGCACCATGGACACCGCCACCCGCTTCCACGGGTGACGTTTTTCGAACTGCTCGTGATGGAAGCTCTGCCTCTGGGAGTCCCGTGTACCCACACGTCGGGGTTGACGCCTCGGGCCTGGCTACGCTGCGCGCATCGGTCATTGACCGCTTGCGCGGCCTCGTCCCCACCGCGTACGCCGTCCCCGCATTTGCCACCCCTGCACCTGCCGGCCCTTGCTACGCCCTGGCCGAACGCGGTGCGGCGGTCGGAAGACGCGGCACCCGCGCCGCCTCGACCACGTCGACCGTCCGCCGTCCCACCGCCGACAGCGACAGCGCGCGCATGATGGATCTCGTCGAACGCGCACAGGCCGGTGAGGCGGATGCCTTCGGCCGCCTGTACGACCAGTACAGCGACACCGTGTACCGCTATATCTACTACCGCGTGGGCGGCAAGGCGACCGCGGAGGACCTCACCAGCGAGACCTTCCTCCGCGCGCTGCGCCGCATCTCCACGTTCACCTGGCAGGGCCGCGATTTCGGCGCCTGGCTGGTCACGATCGCTCGCAACCTGGTCGCCGACCACTTCAAATCCAGTCGATTCCGACTGGAAGTGACCACCGGCGAAATGCTCGACGCCAACGAGGTGGCGCGCAGCCCCGAGGACTCCGTCCTGGAGTCCCTCTCCAACGCCGCACTGCTCCAGGCCGTGCGGCGACTCAACCCCCAGCAGCAGGAGTGCGTGACCCTGCGGTTCCTCCAAGGCCTCTCGGTCGCGGAGACCGCCCGGGTGATGGGCAAGAACGAGGGCGCGATCAAGACCCTCCAGTACCGAGCCGTACGGACGCTCGCCCGACTCCTGCCGGACGACGCCCGCTGATCCGGCCTCCGCGTGACCGTCCCGTCACGCACTGGTCCGATCATCTTTCGTGCGTAACCCAAGTGCCGAGCGTCTCGTTGTGCCGGTTGCAGGCCCCCTGCCGTCGCCCCTTGTCCGTACCCACTCACTCCATCGAGTGGAAACGCTCAAGGTGCGCAACCTTCCGGACCGTCAGGGGAGTCGACCGTCATGACGAGAGGAGGTGCCGCCAGTGATCGCAAACGTTTCGGCACACCGGCGGGCGAACGCCTTCGCCCAGGCCCTGGAAGAACAGACCCCCCAGGGTGCGGCGGCCGTACAGCCCGCGGAGCCGGCCGACCAGGCCGACCGCGGACCGCTGTTGGCCCTGGCGAACGGCCTCGGCGAGCTACCGAAGCCGCAGTTGGACCCCGAGGTCAAAATGGTGCAGCGAGCCCAGCTCGTCGCGGCCATGGAGACCATGCTCGCCGAGGGCGGCGCGCCCACGGGCACTACGGTGCCCGTGCAACGGGGCAAAGGGGCCCACCGGGCCTCACCACTGCGGAAATTGCGACCCCGCTCACGCTGGGCGAAGGGGCTCACTGCCGGCGGGCTCACCGTCGGCGTGGCCGCGGGAGCGTTCGGCGGCGTGGCCGCCGCCAGTTCCGACGCCCTCCCCGGTGATTCGCTCTACGGACTGAAGCGCGGGATGGAGGACATCAGCCTCGGCATGGCCAAGGGCGACGCCGACCGCGGCGAGGCCTATCTCGACCAGGCCTCCACCCGGCTCAGTGAGGCCCGCAGACTCATGGAGCGCGGCCGGTCCGGCGCCCTCGACCACGAATCCCTCGGCGCCGTCAGACGCGCGCTCAACGGCATGTCCCACGACGCCTCCGAGGGCCACCGACTGCTCCACTCCGCCTACCAGCGCGACGGAGCGATCGGCCCCATCCAGACCCTGGACACCTTCTCCCGCTCGCACCGCGACGCCTGGAGCAGCCTGCGCGACCGGCTGCCCGTCCAGCTCACCGACGTCCGCGACGAGGTCAGCTCCGTCTTCGACGCCATAGAGGACGAAGTCGCACCACTCCAGTCCCTCCTCCCCCGCCCCCCGGGCAAGGGATCGGACACCGGACGCTCCGACGCCACCACCCCGGACACCGGCTCACCCCGGACCGGCCCCCCCGCACCCCCCGCCACCCCCGAGAAGCCCGGGAACCGCACCGACGGCAGCACCACCCCCGAGCCCTCCGGCCCGTCGGACTCAGCCGACGCCACCCCGGAGGACGGTCTGCTGGGCGGCGGTACGGACAGCCTGCTGGACGACCTCCCGACGGACGGCCTCGCCCCGCCCTCCCCCGAAGACCGGCCAGGCGCACCCGACGCCCCGGACGTCACCCTGCCCCCGCTCCTCCCGGGGCTCCTCCCCGGCCTCGGCATCGACGGCGAGAACCTCAGGCCGTAGAACGACCGGCCCGGCGCACAGAAAAAAGGGGGCCGGTACGCGATCCGCGTACCGGCCCCCTTCTCATCCGGCCGGCCCAGCAGATCAGAAGAACACCGACCGCCGCTGCACCAGCAGCTTGTACAGCGTGTGCTGGATCTGCTCACGCACCTGGTCCGTCAGGTTGAACATCAGCATCGGATCCTCCGCCGCCTCCGGCGGATACCCGTCCGTCGCAATCGGCTCACCGAACTGGATCGTCCACTTCGTCGGCAGCGGCAGCGCGCCCAACGGCCCCAACCACGGGAACGTCGGCGTGATCGGGAAGTACGGAAGGCCCAGCAACCGGGCCAACGTCTTCGCGTTCCCGATCATCGGGTAGATCTCCTCCGCGCCCACGATCGAGCACGGCACGATCGGCGCACCCGCCCGCAGCGCCGTCGACACGAACCCGCCCCGGCCGAAGCGCTGAAGCTTGTAACGCTCACCGAACGGCTTGCCGATGCCCTTGAACCCCTCCGGCATCACCCCGACGATCTCGCCCAGCTCCAGCAGCCGCTGCGCGTCCTCCGCACAGGCCAGCGTGTGCCCCGCCTTGCGCGCCAGCTCGTTGACGACCGGCAGATGGAAGACCAGATCCGCCGCGAGCAGCCGCAGATGCCGGTCCGCCGGATGGTTGTCGTGCACCGCGACCTGGAGCATCAGCCCGTCCAGCGGCAGCGTCCCGGAGTGGTTGGCCACGATGAGCGCCCCGCCGTCCGACGGGATGTTCTCGATACCCTTCACCTCGACCCGGAAGTACTTGTCGGCCAGCGGCCTCAGCATCGACATCAGGACCTGGTCGGTGAGCTCCTCGTCGTAACCGAACTCGTCGACGTCGTAGTCACCGGTGACCCGCCGCCGCAGGAACGCGAGCCCGCCCGCGATCCGCCGCTCCCAGCCGCCGGCCGGGGAACCGTCCGTGCCCACCGCGTCCTGACGGAGCTCCTGATCCCCCTCCCCGGCCTCCCGAGCCAGCCCGGACAGCTCGGGGACCTGCGCCCCCGGCAGCGCGCTCACCGGAGCCGCGGAGCCGTCACCCCGGCCGCCCGCCCCGGTCCGGCGCCGAGCCGGACGCGACGCGCCACCGGACCGCGAACGGTCCTCGTCGAACGGAATGACCTTGGCGTCCGCCATCGTCGATGCGCTCCTCTACCTGGCGCCGTGAGTCG
The DNA here is from genome assembly GCF_055583985.1 of Streptomyces sp. NPDC104313. NCBI lineage: Bacteria > Bacillati > Actinomycetota > Actinomycetes > Kitasatosporales > Streptomycetaceae > Streptomyces > Streptomyces sp. NPDC104313. The sequence continues at coordinate 5,858 of NZ_JBVJMW010000015.1, read as the reverse complement.
TCTGTACCGCACCGGCCCCGCGCTCCCGCGGTCCGGCGCCTCCCGGGAGCGGCAACGCCGCCAGCCGGTCCACCGCCCTGCCCACCGTCCCCGGCGGCAGCAGCCCCGGACCCCGGCTCCGCGCGAACTCCGCGAACGTCCCCGCCGTGGTGAACTCCGGCCGGAAACCGAGGGTCTCGCGCATCTGCGCCGTCGAGACCACCCTGCCATGGGTGAGCAGGCGGATCTGTTCCGGCGAGAAGTCGGTCATGCCGATCGTACGGAGCGCCGAGCCGACCCACGTGACGGCGGGCAGCAGCACCGGGACGGTCGGCCTCCCCAGCCGCCGCGAGCACTGCGACAGCAGCAGCACACCGTCGCCGGCGATGTTGAACGTGCCGCTGTTCAGCGTCCCGCGCCGGGGCTCGCCCGCCGCGATCCCCAGCACATCGATCACATCGTCCTCGTGCACGAACTGGAGCCGGGGGTCGTAGCCGAAGACGGTCGGCAGGACGGGCAGCGACAGATAGTCCGCGAGCGGCGAGTCCGGCCGCGGCCCCAGGATGTTGGCGAACCGCAACACGCACACCGCCACGTCGGGCCGCCGGCGGGCGAAGCCCCGTACGTATCCCTCGACCTCCACCGCGTCCTTCGCGAAGCCACCGCTGGGCAACGACTTGGGCGGAGTGGTCTCGGTGAACACGGCGGGATCGCGGGGCGCCGACCCGTACACGCTCGTACTGGACTTCACCACGAGCCGGCGCACCGTCGGGGACTTCTGGCAGGCGCCGAGCAGCTGCATGGTGCCGATGACGTTCGTCTCCTTGATCGCCGTCCGGCCGCCGGCGCCGAGCGCCTTGCCGGAGACGTCCAGGTGCACGACCGTGTCGACGGCGTGCTCGGCCAGGATCCGCGCCAGGGCGGACTGCCGGATATCCGCCCGCACGAACTCCGCGTCGCCCAGCTCGTGCGCGGGCGCGACCGCGTCGACGGCGACCACCCGGTCCACCCCGGGCTCGCACTGGACGCGCCGGACGAAACGGCCGCCCAGCTGCCGGGCCGCTCCTGTGACGAGCACGACCTTTCCCAAGACCCGGCTCCCCTGCTTCCCGCGGTGACTTCCCTGGCCGTCACCGTAGCGGGTGGACGCCGCCCTGTGACGACCCCGGGCTCCGAAACGCACCGCAGCCCTCCCGCCAGGACGGCGAAAGGGCTGCGGATCTCACGAACTGCGTTCGCTTACTTCTTGTTGCGACGCTGAACGCGCGTGCGCTTGAGCAGCTTGCGGTGCTTCTTCTTGGCCATCCGCTTGCGCCGCTTCTTGATAACAGAGCCCACGACTACCCTCGCTCACTTCATTTTCACTGGTGCGGGGCGTCTGGGCCCACACGACCTACGTCGGCCTAGCCTACCCGCCACCGTCCGAGGGGCGTAATCCGCAGGCAACCTCAGGCTGATTCCACCCCCACAAAGGACTCGCGGAGATACGTGTGAACCGCTTGCTCCGGCACCCGGAAGGACCTGCCCACCCGGATCGCCGGCAGATGACCGCTGTGCACCAAGCGGTACACGGTCATCTTCGACACTCGCATGACCGAGGCGACTTCCGCCACGGTCAGAAACTTGACCTCGTTGAGAGGCCTCTCGCTGCCAGCAGCCATGACCCACCTGTACCTTCCGCACCGGACGCGCACCGGCTTCCCCTCCGGTGACTCTTCGTCGCTGTGCGCTCACTCCACAGATTAGGGGCGCGTGGTGCGAGTGGGGAAGAGGAGGGGCGGCCAACGGCCTACGGTGACAGACGGGCCCGATTGAGTACATAGCGCGTCAACGGCCGGTAAAACGGCGCCCGTACGCCGTCGTCGAACGGAACGACGAGGGACACCCGCCCCTCGGCCTCGCCCACGAACAGCGCCGGATCGTCCGTGTCCGCGGGCCCTATCGCCTCGATCCCCAGCTGACCTGCGCCGCAGACCCAGCCGTGATCCCCGATCACCAACTCCGGCAGCACCCCGAGCCGCTCCGCCGCGTCCTGGAGCGCGAGCCGCACCGGAAGCGGCGAATGCGTGTGCGCGCCGGTCTCGCCCCCCGTGGGCCGCCCCCCCGGTTCGCGCACCAGGGCGACACCCCGTACGTAGTCGAGGTGGTACGTACGTACGCCAAACCGGGTCGTTATGTCGACACATCTGCCCTGCGCGGGGGTGAGCACAGGACAGCCCGCCGCCGACAGAGCGTCTGCCAGCCCGGCGTAGAAACCGAGCAGCCGGTGCGGATGGCCGGTCCCCAGCAGCACCGGAGCCCGACGCTCCGCCAGCAGCGCCAACCGCTCGGCGAACGCGTCCAGCGCGGCCACCGTCCGCTCCGGATCGATCACGTCGGGCCCGCTCAGATGCGCGGGATCGGCCGAGACCCCGCACCGGTCCGCCATCAGCCGCAACAACTCGCCCTCGCCCCAGGCCCGTTCGGGCGCCAGTCCCAGCATCACCCGCGGATCCCGTGCGGCGAACAGCCGGTAGCTGCGCAGACTGGTCTCGCGCGAAGTGGCCACGGGCCCGGCCAGCCGGGCCGCCAGCAGATGGGCGCGCAGCGCCCCGGTGCTCAACACCCCTGGGATGCTGCCGTACGGCGGAGACCCGGCGGGCGGGAATCCCGTTACGCCCCACCGTTGGCGTAACGCACGGCACAATGCCCCCGCGCCGCCCGGACCTCAGGTCAGCAGCCCCCGCAGCGGAAACGAGGCCTTCCGGGACGCCAGCACCGCTTGGTCCAGCCGGTCCGCCGGGTCGTACCCGTCCTCCCAGGCCTTCCAGGACGGCGTACGCCCGTCCGTCATCCTCCCCGGCCCCAACTGCCGCGTACGGGCGTGGACCAGGTCCCGCCAGGACTGCGGCACCACCGCCGCCGGATCGACGGGCGCGTGCGCCGCGATCCCGACGAGATGCGTCCACGACCGGGGCACCACATCCACCACCGCGTACCCGCCGCCTCCCAGCGCCACCCAACGCCCGCCGTCCGCGTACCGGTGGGCCAGTTCGTGGCAGGACTCCATGACCGACCGCTGCGCGTCCAGGGACACCGCGAGGTGGGCGAGCGGGTCCTCGAAGTGCGTGTCGGCCCCGTGCTGGGTGACGAGTACCTGGGGCCGGAAGTCGGCCAGCAGCTCGGGCACCACCGCGTGGAACGCCCGCAGCCACCCCGCGTCCCCGGTCCCGGCCGGCAGCGCCACATTGACCGCGGCGCCCTCACCCGACCCGGACCCGGTCTCCTCCGGCCACCCGGTCCCCGGGAAGAGGGTCCTCGGGTGCTCGTGCAGCGAGATCGTCAGGACGCGCGGGTCCTCCCAGAACGCGGCCTGCACCCCGTCCCCGTGATGGACGTCCACATCGACGTACGCGACCCGCTCGGCGCCCAGCTCCAGCAGCCTCGCGATGGCGAGAGCGGGGTCGTTGTAGACACAGAACCCGGCGGCCGACCCGGGCATGGCGTGATGCAGCCCCCCGGTGAAGTTCACCGCGTGCTCGCACTCCCCCCGCCACACGGCCTCGGCGGCGCCCACCGACAGCCCGGCGATCAGAGCGGACGCCTCGTGCATCCCGGTGAACGCCGGATCGTCCACGGTCCCGAGCCCGTAGCCCTGGTCGGCAGCCCGCGGATCCACGGAGGCGGCCCGCACCGCCGCCACGTAGTCCTCACGGTGCACGAGCCGCAGGGTGGAGTCCCCGGCGGACTTCGCCGACCGCAGATCCACCGCACCGTCGAGCCCGAACGCCCGTACCAGCCCCATCGTCAGGGCCAGCCGGACCGGGTCCATGGGGTGCGTCTCCCCGAAGTCGTACCCCGTGACTGCGTCATCCCACATCAGCTGTGTGCGGCCGCTCATGCCCGCCACCGTATCGGGCGGGCTCCGGCCCGAACGCGCGGGCGTACACGAGCGTCGCCAGCACCAGAACCATCGGTACGAGCATGGCCCCGCGATAACTCCACACATCCCCCAGAGCGCCCACCAGCGGCGAACCGACCAAGAACCCCACATAGTTGAAGATGTTCAACCGGGCCACGGCCGCGTCGCTGTTCCCCGGGAACATCCGCCCGGCCGCCGCGAAGGTCTGCGGAACGATCACACAGAGCCCGAACCCGAGCATCGTGAACCCGAGCATCCCCGCCCGGGCCCCGGGAGCCACCGCCACGACCGCGAACCCGCCGGCCGCCAGCAGACTCCCGCCCCGCACCACGGCGACCGCCCCGAACCGCCGCACCCCGAGGTCCCCCACGGCCCGCCCCAGCAGGGTCGTCACCATGTAGACGTTGTACGGAACGGTCGCAAGCTCCTCCGAACCGCCCAGCACGTCCTGGAGGTACTTGGCACTCCAGTTGGAGACGGTGGAGTCCCCGATGTACGCGAAGCTCATGACGAGGCACAGCGGCAGCAGCAGCCTGAACGACAGCGCCCCACCGGCGTCGGCGGGGCGCGGCTCCTTCCCCCGCGGCCTCCTTCCCTCCGTGTACCACCGGCTCCCGACCAGCGCGGCGGGCAACAGCACCACCACGACGGGCAGGTAGGACACGAGCAACGACAGGTCCCACCGCGCCCCGGCCCACGCCAGGGACGCCCCCGCGATCCCGCCGAGGCTGTAGACGGCGTGAAAGCCGATCATGATGCTGCGCCCGTAAGCCCGTTGGAGGCTGACGCCCAGCATGTTCATGGAGGCGTCCAGCGCTCCGACGGCCAGCCCGAAGACGCCGAGCGCGACGGCGACGTGCCACACCTCCCGCCCAGCACCCACCCCGAGCAGGGCGAGCAGGACCAGGGGCTGGGACCACCGCAGGACGACACCGGGCCGCACCCGGGCGACCACCTTCCCGGTGGCCACGCTGCCGGCCCCCGCCAGGATCGGGACAGCGGCGAGGAAGACGGGCAACAGCCCGTCGGATATCCCGTACTGGTCCTGAACGGCGGGGATGCGCGTCACCAGAAGGGCGAAGGTCACCCCTTGAACGCCGAAGCTCAACCCCAGGGAGGCCCTGCCGTGCCGCAACCCCGCATCAGTCATGGCCGCGAGCGTAGAGCCAGGCTCTACCCGGGGGTAGAGGGATCAGGTGAGCAGTTCGGGAAGGTGAGCCATGTCGGAGAAGTGCCCGGTCACTCCGACGAGCCGGTCCGCGGGCATCATCGAGGTGAACCCGTACACGTCCATCCCCGCGGCACGGGCCGCCTCCACCCCGAGCGGGCTGTCCTCGATGACGACACACCTCTCCGGAGCGACCCCCATCCGCTCGGCGGCGTACAGGAACAGGTCCGGCGCCGGCTTTCCCCGCCCGACATCCTCCGAGCTGAAGATCCACTCCTCCTCGAACCACTGGTCGATGCCCGTCTTGCGGTGCCCGACCCGGATCCGCTCGTGGCTCCCGGAGGAGGCGACGCAGTAGTCCACCCCGTCCGCGACGAGCTTCCCGAGCAGTTCCTCGGCCCCGTGGATCGCGACGAGCTCCCGCTGGAAAGCGGCGAACGTACGGGTGTTGAGCGTGGAGTCGAAGTCCTCGGGCAGCTTCTGCCCGGTCCTCTCCTCGACGAGATCGTGGACCCGGTGCACGGCGGACCCCATGTAGTCACGGAGCGACTCGTCGTACGAGGTGGGGTGACCGAGTTCGGTCAGGTAGCGGGAGAGGACGGTGTTGGCAAGCGGCTCACTGTCGACGAGCACACCATCGTTGTCGAAGATGACCAGTTCGTAGCGCATGGTTCGACCCTAGACGTTCAGAACGCAGAAAAGCCCCGTGCCACAAGGCACGGGGCTTTCCCGGAAAAATTGTTCGGCGGCGTCCTACTCTCCCACAGGGTCCCCCCTGCAGTACCATCGGCGCTGAAAGGCTTAGCTTCC
>NZ_JBVJMW010000014.1:0-199300 GCF_055583985.1 Streptomyces sp. NPDC104313 | reverse complement strand
GGGGGACCCTGTGGGAGAGTAGGACGCCGCCGAACAATTTTTCCGGGAAAGCCCCGTGCCATTGGCACGGGGCTTTTCTGCGTTCACGGTTCGAACGGCAGCCCGGCGCGACCCGGGGCACTGCGTCCGGCCGGTGAACGGCCTGCGTTGCCTCTGCCACCAAGGGCATGCTGGATGGCTGGTGGAAGCCTGCGGAAGCCAGTTTGAAAGGCCGGCCTGGAGCCGCGACCCAGGCCGGCCGGGATTATGAGCATCCCTGGAACCCGTGTATGGTTTACCTTGTTGCCACAGCGCAACGAGGCCCCAATAGCTCAGTCGGTAGAGCGTCTCCATGGTAAGGAGAAGGTCTGCGGTTCGATTCCGCATTGGGGCTCAGAGAAAAGCGAAAGGCCCCCGCCACTGGCGGGGGCCTTTCGCTTTGAGAGGGTCAGACGCGGGGCGGCTCCGGGACGCGCATCGCCAGGATCGCCATGTCGTCCGAGGCCGGTTCGGCGGCGAAGCGTTCCACGGCCCGCAGAATGCGTGAGGCGACCGCTCCGGCCGTCAGACCCGTACAGGTCGACAGGACGTCCGCGAGGCCGTCGTCGCCCAGCATGCGGCTTCCCTCGCGGCGTTCGGTGACGCCGTCGGTGACGCACAGGAGGACGTCGCCCGGGTTGAGGACGACTTCCTGCTCGTACAGGTCGAGGTCCTCGATGACGCCGAGCAGGGGCTGCGGTTCCGCGGCGGACTCGACGGAGCCGTCCTGACGCAGACGGAGCGGCAGCGGGTGGCCGGCGCAGACGACCTTCAGGAGGGCGCTGCCGTCCTCCTGGGGCCACAGCTCGCCGTACAGGAGGGTCAGGAATCGGCTACGGGCGCCCTCGTCCAGGATCGCCGCGTTGAGGCGTTCCAGGACCGCCGGACCGCCGAAGCCCTCGCGGGCCAGCAGGCGCAGCGCGTGGCGGGCGAGGCCCGTGACGGCGGCGGCCTCCGGCCCTGTACCGCAGACGTCGCCGATGGCGAAGCCGTATGCGCCGTCGCTGATCGGGAAGACGTCGTAGAAGTCGCCGCCGACCTCGTTGCCCTCGCCCGCGGCGCGGTAGATGACCTCGATCTCGACGTTCGGCACGTCGGGGAGGCCCGGGGGCAGCAGGCTGCGCTGGAGGGACTGGCTGATCGCCATGCGCTCCGAGTACAGGCGGGCGTTGTCCAGAGCCAGGGCGGCCCTGCGGGAAAGGTCCTCGGCCAGTTCCAGGATCTCCTGGCGGAAGTGGTCGTCCGAGGGCTTCCCGAGCGTCAGCATGCCGATCACGCGGTTGCGGGCGACCAGCGGGAGGACCACCGTCTCGCCGCCGACGGCCTGGGCCGTGGCGAGGACGGTGCGGGTGGCCGTGCTCATGCTCAGCGGCGCGTCGCGCTGCAGGCTGCGGGTCGAGGTGCTCAGCGCGGCACGGTGACCGGCCTTTGAGGGGGCGGCCCAGACACGGGCGCCCGGGGTCGGTACGGGGTCAGGTGGGGCGATCTTGGAGAGGAGGGCCTTGAGCCCGTCGATGAGGTCCTCGTCCTCGTGGAGCACGTACGAGAGGTACGGCTCGGAGGACTGGTCCGCGATCGTGTAGACGGCGCACCAGGTGGCCAGGGTCGGGACCGTCATCTGGGCCATGAGCGCCAGGGTCTGGTCCCGGTCGAGCGTGCCGGCCAGCAGGTCGGAGGCCTCGACGAGGAAGGACAGGGAGCCGCGGCGCAGCCGTTCCAGCTCGCCGAGGCGGGCGGACTCCACGGCCAGGGCGATGCGGTCCGCCGCGAACTGGAGGCGCAGGGCCTCCTCGTTCGTGTAGCGGCCCGCGCCTTCCGCCGCGACGCCGAGGGAGCCGGTGAGGCGGCCCTCGACCTTCAAGGGGACCGTGACGACCGAGCGCATCCCGGTGTCGGTGAGCAGGGGTACGGCGCCGGGGACGGCGGTGAGGTCCTCGTGGACGGCCGGCATCCGGGCGGAGCCGTAGCGTCCCGTTCCGGCTTCGACGGGGACCCGGGCGAAGCGCTGGCGGGCCGAAGGGAGGCCCGTTGTGGCGCGGACCTCCAGCTCCGTCTCGTCGTCCGTGGCGAGCAGGAGGAACGCCGCGTCGGCGTCGAGCATGTCGCGTGCCCGCTCGACCGTCCGCTGGAGGAGGCCGTCGAGATCGTCGGGGGCCGGGGAGCCGATGAAGACCTCGAACGGGTCCGCGGCGCGGTTGTCGGAGGAGGTGTCGGAGACCGGGGCGCGGACGGGGGACTGGAGCACCGCGCGCTCGTCGTCGCGGACGAGGAGGCAGACCGTGGAGGGTTCGCCTTCGGTGTCGCGGACGCGCAGATGCGAGGAGTAGACGGCGATGGTCCGGCCGTCGGCGCCGCGGATTCCGTAGCTGCCCTCCCAGCGGGAGAGCTGGAGGGCGTCGGCGATGCCGGTGTTGGTCCCGGGGGTGTGCGGCCAGGCCACGAAGTCGGTGAACTGCTTGCCGGTGACCTGTTCCGCGGTGTGCCCGAAGACGTACGCGGCGGCGTCGTTCCACGCGCTGATCGCGCCGGTGCTGTCGATCTGGACGACGGCGACCCGGACCCGTTGGTCGGTGACCGGGAGGAGTGAGATGGGCAGGACGGGGCCCGCCGAGCGGATTCCCACCGGCCGGTCGGGCAGGTCCAGCTGGAACCAGACGTGCTTACGGGTGGGGGAGTACTCGACGCCCCAGCGGGAGGCCAGGGCGGCGCAGAGCAGCAGACCGCGGCCGTTCTCGCGGTCGGGGCTGCCGAAGTCGAGGCCGTTGCTCTGGAGCGGGACCTCGCGTTCCGGATAGTGGTCGGCGACTTCGACGCGGACGCCGTCCCCGCTGCGCAGGCACAGCACGTCGGCCGCCGTCCCCGCGTGCACGACGGCGTTGGTCACGAGCTCACTGGTGAGGACGACGGCGTCGTCGACGACATCGTTGTAGCCCCACCCCTGGAGCGTGTCCCGGACGAAGGCGCGGGCGGTCGCGACAGAGCGCCCGACCGGTTCGAAGGTGGCGGCCGCGCGCGCGGTGATCACAGCACTCCCCATATGGTGTCTCGTCGCTTCCCCGAGTCCTGTGCCCGTTTATCGCCGCTTCGATTCGCTTGCCAGGCTAGACGTTCGTCGAGGGTGCCGGTTACACGAGGGCCGAGTTCGGGACAGGACGGTCCGGCAGTGGTGCGCGGGCGCACAAGTATGGACTCCCGGTGCAAGGGATTGAGGGGCAACCGGGACAGGTCGCTCGCCGACCGGTTCCGGCCTGGTACGTTGCAACGATTTGACGTCCGCACGGTCGCCCGTTGACGGTGTGCTGTGGCGGTGAGCCAAAGTGGAACTGGGCAAGCTTCCTGATAGGCCCGAGTGAAAAGGTCAACCCCTGCGGGAGGGACACGGTGGAGTCTGGCGTGGCGGCGCAGGGTTCGAAGGCGCGTACAAAAGGCGGACAGTCCGTGAAAAAGCAGCGCAATGGCACCGTCGAAGTGGACGCGGCAGCTCTGAACAGGCTGCTCGCGGGCCTTGTGGCGATGCGCGACGGCAACTTCCGCCGGCGGCTCACCGTCTCCGGCGACGGCGTGATGACGGAGATCTCCGCGGTCTTCAACGAGGTCGCGGACCGCAACCTCCATCTCACCGGTGAGCTGGCCCGTGTCCGGCGCGTGGTCGGCCGGGAGGGGAAGCTCACGGAGCGGCTGGAGACGGGTGCCTGCGAGGGTTCCTGGGCCGCCGCGATCGACGCCTCCAACGAGCTCGTGGACGATCTCGCGCGACCGGTCTCCGAAGTGGGCCGGGTGCTTTCGGCGGTCGCCGACGGTGATCTGGAGCAGCGGATGGAGCTGCGGTCGCACACGACGGACGAGACGGTCCGGCCGCTGCGCGGCGAGTTCCTGAAGGTCGCCCGTACGGTCAACAACCTGGTTGACCAGCTGTCGGTCTTCACCGAGCAGGTGACCCGGGTCGCCGTCGAGGTGGGCACCGAGGGCAAGCTCGGCGGGCAGGCGCAGGTGCGCGGGATGTCCGGGTCCTGGAAGGACCTCACGGACTCCGTGAACACCATGGCGTACCGGCTGACGGCCCAGGTACGGGACATCGCGTTGGTGACGACGGCGGTTGCCAAGGGCGATCTGTCGCGGAAGGTCACCGTCCATGTGGCCGGCGAGATGCTCCAGTTGAAGAACACCGTCAACACGATGGTCGACCAGTTGTCCTCGTTCTCCTCCGAGGTGACACGCGTCGCCCGTGAGGTGGGCACGGAGGGCGAGTTGGGCGGTCAGGCGACCGTGCCGGGTGTGGCGGGCGTCTGGAAGGACCTCACCGACTCCGTCAACACGATGGCGGGCAACCTCACCTCCCAGGTACGCGGGATCGCGGAGGTGACGACGGCGGTCGCCAGCGGTGACCTGACGCAGAAGGTCACCGTGAGCGCGCGCGGCGAGGTCGCGCAGCTCGCCGAGACGATCAACCAGATGACCGAGACGCTGCGCACCTTCGCGGACGAAGTGACGCGGGTGGCGAGCGAGGTCGGGGGCGAGGGACTCCTCGGCGGCCAGGCGCAGGTGCCGGGCGCTGCCGGGACCTGGAAGGACCTCACCGACTCGGTGAACACGGTCTTCAGGAACCTGACGACCCAGGTGCGCGACATCGCGCAGGTGACGACGGCGGTGGCCAGCGGCGACATGTCGCAGAAGGTCACGGTCGACGTGGCGGGGGAGATGCTGGAGCTGAAGAACACCGTCAACACGATGGTGGACCAGCTCCAGTCGTTCGGTTCCGAGGTGACCCGCGTCGCCCGAGAGGTCGGCGTCGAGGGCCGGCTCGGCGGCCAGGCAGAGGTGCCGGGGGCCGCGGGCACGTGGAAGGACCTCACCGACTCGGTGAACACCGCGTTCCGCAACCTGACCGGTCAGGTCCGGGACATCGCGCAGGTCACCACGGCGGTCGCCAACGGTGACCTGTCGCAGAAGGTCACCGTGAACGTGGCGGGGGAGATGCTGGAGCTGAAGAACACCGTCAACACGATGGTGTCTCAGCTCTCCAGCTTCGCCGACCAGGTGACGCGGATGGCCCGGGACGTGGGCACCGAGGGGCGCCTCGGCGGTCAGGCGCGGGTGGACGGCGTCTCGGGTACGTGGAAGGAACTCACGGACTCCGTCAACTTCATGGCCGGCAACCTCACCTCCCAGGTGAGGCAGATCGCGCAGGTGACGACGGCGGTGGCGCGGGGCGATCTGTCGCAGAAGATCGACGTGGACGCCCGGGGCGAGATCCTGGAGCTGAAGAACACCATCAACACGATGGTCGACCAGCTTTCCGCCTTCGCCGACCAGGTCACCCGGGTGGCCCGTGAGGTGGGCACGGACGGGCGGCTCGGAGGTCAGGCGCAGGTGCCCGGTGTGGCCGGAGTGTGGCGTGATCTCACCGATTCGGTGAACGGCATGGCCGGTAACCTCACCGCTCAGGTCCGCAACATCGCGCAGGTCGCCACGGCGGTGGCGCGCGGTGACCTGTCGCAGAAGATCGACGTGGACGCCCGGGGCGAGATCCTGGAGCTGAAGAACACCCTCAACACGATGGTGGACCAGCTGTCCAACTTCGCGGAGCAGGTGACACGCGTCGCCCGTGAGGTGGGTACGGAGGGGATCCTCGGTGGTCAGGCCGAGGTGCAGGGTGTGTCCGGTACGTGGAAGGACCTCACCCAGTCCGTCAACGGCATGGCGAACAACCTGACCCTCCAGGTCCGCAACATCGCCGAGGTCACCACAGCGGTCGCCAAGGGTGATCTCTCCAAGAAGATCACCGTCGACGCCAAGGGCGAGATCCTCGAACTGGTCACGACCGTGAACACGATGGTCGACCAGTTGCTGAACTTCGCGGACGAGGTCGCGCGCGTGGCCCGTGAGGTGGGTACCGAGGGCATTCTCGGTGGTCAGGCGCGGGTGCGCGGGGCGACCGGCATCTGGAAGGACCTCAGCGAGAACGTCAACCTCATGGCCAACAACCTGACCAGCCAGGTGCGCAACATCTCCCGGGTCTCCTCGGCGGTCGCCAACGGCGATCTGACGAAGAAGGTCACCGTGGAGGCGCGCGGCGAGGTCGCGGAGCTGGCCGACACGGTCAACACGATGGTGACGACGCTGTCCTCGTTCGCGGACGAGGTCACGCGCGTGGCCCGTGAGGTGGGTACGGAAGGCGAGCTGGGCGGCCAGGCGCGGGTGCCGGGCGTCGCCGGTACGTGGAAGGACCTCACCGAGTCAGTGAACTCGATGGCCTCCAACCTGACCGGCCAGGTGCGGCAGATCGCCACGGTCACCACCGCCATCGCCAAGGGCGACCTGACCAAGAAGATCGACATCGACGCGCGCGGTGAGATCCTGGAGTTGAAGAACACCATCAACACGATGGTCGACCAGCTGTCCTCGTTCGCGGAGCAGGTGACCCGGGTCGCCCGCGAGGTGGGCACCGAGGGGCAGCTGGGCGGTCAGGCGCGGGTGCGGGACGTCGACGGCACCTGGCGCGACCTCACCGAGTCGGTGAACGAGATGGCCGGGAACCTGACCCGTCAGGTCCGGGCCATCGCGGCCGTCGCCACCGCGGTGACGCGCGGCGATCTGAACCTGAAGATCGACGTGGACGCGGCCGGCGAGATCCAGGTCCTCCAGGACAACATCAACACGATGATCGCCAACCTGCGCGACACCACCCTCGCCAACAAGGAGCAGGACTGGCTGAAGGGCAACCTGGCCCGGATCTCCGGTCTGATGCAGGGCCGCCGGGACCTGGACGACGTGGCCTCGCTGATCATGAGCGAGCTGACGCCCGTGGTCTCGGCGCAGCACGGCGCGTTCTTCCTGGCCATGACCGCGGGCGAATCGGACGAGGTGGGTCCGGACGACGGTGCGGCCAGCGCGTACGAGCTGCGGATGCGGGGGAGTTACGGCTACTCCGCGGGTTCGATGCCGACCTCCTTCCGGCCCGGTGAGACGCTCATCGGGACGGCGGCCGAGGAGAAGCGGACGATCCAGGTGGACAACGTGCCGCCGGGCTATCTGAAGATCTCCTCCGGGCTGGGAGAGGCACCGCCGGCGCATGTGATCGTGCTGCCGGTGCTCTTCGAGGGCAAGGTCCTCGGCGTGATCGAACTGGCCTCCTTCCAGCCGTTCACACACATCCAGCGGGACTTCCTCAACCAGCTCGCCGAGATGATCGCGACGAGCGTCAACACGATCAGCGTCAACACCAAGACCGAGAAGCTCCTGGAGCAGTCGCAGGAGTTGACCGAGCAACTACGGGACCGTTCGCAGGAGTTGGAGAACCGGCAGAAGGCCCTCCAGGCGTCCAACGCCGAACTGGAGGAGAAGGCCGAACTGCTGGCCCAGCAGAACCGTGACATCGAGGTGAAGAACACCGAGATCGAGGAGGCGCGGCAGGTGCTGGAGGAGCGGGCCGAGCAGCTCGCGGTCTCGATGCGCTACAAGTCCGAGTTCCTGGCGAACATGTCGCACGAGCTGCGCACGCCGCTCAACTCGCTGCTGATCCTGGCCAAGTTGCTGGCGGACAACGCCGAGGGCAACCTCTCGCCGAAGCAGGTGGAGTTCGCCGAGACGATTCACGGGGCCGGTTCCGACCTGCTCCAGCTGATCAACGACATCCTCGACCTGTCCAAGGTAGAGGCGGGCAAGATGGACGTCAGCCCGACCCGGATCGCGTTGGTCCAACTGGTCGACTACGTGGAGGCGACCTTCCGCCCGCTCACCGCGGAGAAGGGGCTCGACTTCTCCGTACGGGTGTCGCCGGAGCTTCCCGCGACGCTGCACACCGACGAGCAACGCCTGCTCCAGGTGCTGCGCAACCTGCTCTCCAACGCGGTGAAGTTCACCGACAGCGGTGCGGTGGAGCTGGTGATCCGGCCGGCCGGCGCCGATGTGCCCAACGCGATCCGGGAGCATCTGCTGGAGTCGGGTTCGTTGCGGGACGCGGACGCCGATCTGATCGCGTTCTCGGTCACCGACACCGGGATCGGGATCGCGTCGAGCAAGATGCTGGTGATCTTCGAGGCGTTCAAGCAGGCGGACGGGACGACGAGCCGGAAGTACGGTGGCACCGGTCTCGGTCTCTCCATCAGCCGGGAGATCGCCCGGCTGCTCGGCGGCGAGATCCATGCCGCGAGCGAGCCCGGACGTGGTTCGACCTTCACCCTGTACCTGCCGTTGCACCGCGCCGAACTGCCTCCTCAGGGCTACCCCCCGGCGGGTTCCGGTTCTTCCGCCGAGGTGCTGGGCGGCGAGGGAGAGGTGGGGCACGTGCAGTCCCCGCAGGTCCAGTCGGCTCCGTTCGGCGACCCGGCCAACTCCGCCGGGATGTTCCGGCGGCGCAAGGCCCTTGGGGACGCGGCCCGCCGGCCCGCGCTGCCGGTCGGCCGGACCACGCCCGAAAGCTCCCCGCAGCAGGAGGAGTGGGTGCAGGATGGCCGGAGCGAGGGCCGAGCGGCGGAGGAGAGGGAACCCCGGCGGACGTTCCGCTTCCGCGGGGAGAAGGTCCTCATCGTCGACGACGACATCCGCAACGTCTTCGCGCTCACCAGCGTGCTGGAGCAGCACGGATTGGCTGTGCTGTACGCGGAGAACGGTCGTGAGGGCATCGAAGTCCTGGAGCAGCACGACGATGTGACGGTGGTGCTGATGGACATCATGATGCCCGAGATGGACGGTTACGCGACGACGACAGCGATCCGTCGGATGCCGCAGTTCGCCGGGCTGCCGATCGTCGCGCTCACCGCGAAGGCGATGAAGGGCGACCGGGAGAAGGCCATCGATTGCGGGGCTTCCGACTATGTGACGAAGCCGGTCGACCCTGATCACTTGCTTGCGGTGATGGAGCAGTGGATGCACGGAGAGTGATTGAGAATGGAACGAATGGGCGCCAGTTGTTGACCGACTGTGCTCGAACGGGTGTGAACGCGCTGTATTCGGGGAACCTTCTTGTCTCCCACCGCGTTTGCGGTACGTACGCAGTGACATCGCGGTGACAGGGTGTGGTGACGGGCGGGGTGCGGCTACCATGACCGGCACAAGGACGGACGGCGTAAGGGAGTCGTCCCCTGGGGCGGCACCCGGTGCATTTCCGGGGCGAGGAGGACGGGCCATGGTGCAGAAGGCCAAGATCCTCCTGGTCGATGACCGGCCGGAGAATCTGCTGGCGCTGGAGGCCATCCTCTCTGCGCTCGATCAGACACTGGTCCGGGCATCGTCAGGGGAGGAGGCGCTCAAAGCGCTGCTCACGGACGACTTCGCGGTCATTCTGCTGGACGTCCAGATGCCGGGCATGGACGGTTTCGAGACAGCCGCGCACATCAAGCGGCGGGAGCGGACCCGGGACATCCCGATCATCTTCCTCACCGCGATCAACCATGGTCCGCATCACACCTTCCGCGGCTACGCGGCCGGTGCGGTGGACTACATCTCGAAGCCGTTCGACCCGTGGGTCCTGCGAGCCAAGGTCTCGGTCTTCGTCGAGCTGTACATGAAGAACTGCAAGCTCCGCGAACAGGCCGCACTGCTGCGACTCCAGTTGGAGGGCGACGGCCACGCGGGCGGCGCGCATGAGAAGGAGCCGGCCGGTCTCCTGGCCGAACTCTCCGCGCGGCTCGCGGCGGTCGAGGAGCAGGCGGAAGCGCTCTCGAAGCAGCTCGACGACGAATCCGCGGATGCCGCGGCGGTAGCCACCGCCGCCCACCTCGAACGCAAGTTGACCGGCCTGCGCCGCGCGCTCGACGCGCTGGAGCCGGGCACCGGCGGGGGTACGGGCGTGCTGCCCGCACAGAGCTGACGATTCCGGTCCCTCCGGCTCGGCGCGTGCCGGCCGCTGTCATGAGACGACGTCAGCTCCCGTCCCCTTGAGGGCGACACGGTCGGGTGAACCAGTAGGCGAACGTGTTCACGGGCGACGACAGCGGTAACCTCGGCACCATGGCCTCACGTACGTCCGGCAAGGGTTCCCAGGGCACGGCGGGCACCGCGAAGCGCGTCGGCCGTACCGCGGGCCCGGCGAAGAAAGCCGCGCCCGCCAAGAAGACCGCGCCCAAGAAGTCGGCTGCTCCCGCGCGGAAGGCTCCCGCGAAGAAGGCGGCGGCCAAGAAGCCCGCGCCCAAACCCGCACCGTCACCCACCGGAGGCGTCTACCGGCTGGTGCGGGCGGTCTGGCTCGGCGCGGCGCACGGCGTCGGCGCGCTGTTCCGCTCGATAGGGCGTGGAGCCAAGGGACTTGACCCGGCCCACCGCAAGGACGGGCTCGCCCTGCTGCTGCTCGGCCTGGCGCTGATCGTCGCCGCGGGCACCTGGTCCAATCTCCAGGGACCGGTCGGCGATCTGGTGGAGATGCTGGTGACCGGGGCGTTCGGCCGGCTCGACCTGCTCGCGCCGATACTGCTGGGCGCGATGGCGGTGCGGCTGATCCTGTACCCGGAGCGGCCCGAGGCCAACGGCCGTATCGTCATCGGGCTCTCCGCCCTGATCAT
The DNA here is from genome assembly GCF_055583985.1 of Streptomyces sp. NPDC104313. Taxonomy (NCBI): domain Bacteria; kingdom Bacillati; phylum Actinomycetota; class Actinomycetes; order Kitasatosporales; family Streptomycetaceae; genus Streptomyces; species Streptomyces sp. NPDC104313. The sequence continues at coordinate 188,783 of NZ_JBVJMW010000014.1, read as the reverse complement.
CGGAGTCCTCGGCCAGGTCCACATCGCCGTCGGTTCACCGGGCCGGGACGAGGGCACCGAGGCGATGCAGGACGCGGGCGGGTTGATCGGCTGGGCCGGCTCCAAGCCGCTGATCTTCATGACGGGCGAGGTGCTCGCCGTACCGCTGCTGGTGCTGCTGACCGTGTTCGGGCTCCTCGTCGTCACCGCCACCCCGGTCAACGCGATTCCGCAGCGGCTGCGTCAGCTCGGTGTCCGCCTCGGCATCGTGGAACCGGCACCCGAGGCCGGCGAGGGGTACGAGGACGACGACGAGCGCTACGACGAACAGTGGCGCGAGGCACTGCCCGAGCGGACCCGCCGACGCGGCGCGCGGCGCCCGGACGCCGACCCGGTCCACGACCAGGCCGAGGCGGAAGCGCTCACCCAGCGCAGGAGGCCCCGCAGGCCCTCCGCGCAGCCCGCGATGAACCGGCCGCTGGACGCGGTGGACGTCGCGGCGGCCGCTGCCGCCGCACTCGACGGGGCCGTACTCAACGGCATGCCGCCCTCACCGATCGTCGCCGATCTGACCCAGGGCGTCTCCGTGGACCGGGAGCGCACCGGGACGCCTGTCCCCGGGGCCCGGGAGGCCGAGCGGGACGGCGCGGGGAAGGCCGGGGCAGGGCGCAGGCAGGGCCGGTCCGGTGACGCGGACGAGGCGACCGGCGGAGACCCCTCCGGCCGGTCCGGCGCCGTTCCCGACCTGACGAAGCCCGCGCCGGAGCGTTCCGAGGGACTGCCCGCCCGCGCCGAGCAGCTCCAGCTGTCCGGCGACATCACGTACTCGCTGCCCTCGCTCGACCTGCTGGAGCGCGGCGGACCGGGCAAGACCCGTAGTGCCGCCAACGACGTGGTCGTCGCCTCGCTGACCAACGTCTTCACCGAGTTCAAGGTCGACGCCGCGGTCACCGGGTTCACCCGGGGCCCGACCGTCACCCGCTACGAGATCGAGCTCGGCCCCGCCGTGAAGGTCGAGAAGATCACGGCACTGGCCAAGAACATCGCGTACGCCGTGGCGAGCCCGGACGTGCGGATCATCTCGCCGATCCCGGGCAAGTCCGCCGTCGGCATCGAGATCCCCAACTCCGACCGCGAGATGGTCAACCTCGGCGATGTGCTGCGCCTCGCGGACGCCGCCGAGGACGATCACCCGATGCTGGTGGCGCTCGGCAAGAACGTCGAGGGCGGCTACGAGATGGCCAACCTCGCCAAGATGCCGCACGTCCTGGTCGCCGGCGCCACCGGTTCCGGCAAGTCCTCCTGCATCAACTGCCTGATCACCTCGATCATGGTGCGGGCCACCCCGGACGACGTCCGGATGGTCCTCGTCGACCCCAAGCGTGTCGAGCTCACCGCGTACGAGGGCATCCCCCACCTCATCACCCCGATCATCACCAACCCCAAGAAGGCCGCCGAGGCGCTCCAGTGGGTCGTGCGGGAGATGGACCTGCGCTACGACGACCTCGCCAACTTCGGCTACCGGCACATCGACGACTTCAACCACGCGGTGCGCAACGGCAAGTGCAAGGCGCCCGAGGGCAGCGAGCGGGAGCTGTCCCCGTATCCGTACCTGCTGGTGATCGTCGACGAGCTGGCCGACCTGATGATGGTGGCCCCGCGCGACGTCGAGGACTCGATCGTCCGTATCACCCAGCTGGCCCGCGCGGCCGGCATTCACCTGGTGCTCGCCACCCAGCGGCCCTCGGTCGACGTGGTGACCGGCCTGATCAAGGCCAACGTGCCCTCGCGGCTCGCCTTCGCCACCTCCTCCCTCGCCGACAGCCGGGTCATCCTCGACCAGCCCGGCGCCGAGAAACTCATCGGCAAGGGCGACGGGCTCTTCCTCCCGATGGGGGCCAACAAGCCCACCCGTATGCAGGGCGCGTTCGTCACCGAGGACGAGGTCGCCGCCGTCGTCCAGCACTGCAAGGACCAGATGGCCCCGGTCTTCCGGGACGACGTCGTGGTGGGAACGAAACAGAAGAAGGAGATCGACGAGGACATCGGCGACGACCTGGACCTGCTCTGCCAGGCGGCCGAGCTGGTCGTCTCCACCCAGTTCGGATCGACGTCGATGCTCCAGCGCAAACTCCGGGTCGGCTTCGCGAAGGCGGGCCGGCTGATGGATCTGATGGAGTCCCGCAACATCGTCGGACCCAGCGAGGGCTCCAAGGCGCGTGACGTCATGGTGAAACCCGACGAGCTCGACGGGATGTTGGCCGTCATCCGAGGGGAATCCGCTCCGTAACGGAACCCGCCCCCGTAAAGGTTTTGTGGGCAACCGTTTCGTACGGCCGTACGTCAAGTTGAAGGGAGGGACGGAACCGTGCTTCTCCCCGCCGCACGCTCCGTCGTCACCGCACCCGTTCTTCCACCCCGTTCGGCCCACTACCGGTTGACCAGTCCTCGATCGGGGCTGTGCTCCGCACCTGCTCCGCCCCGGAGCCGGAGGCGGGGCCGTCCGGCGAACCCGATGGCGTAAAAAGTCGTCCCTCCCGGTTGCCCCTCCCTTTCGTACCCCCCCTAGACTGAACATCCAGCAGGTGGCTCACGCTCGAAAGGCGCCCCCGTGTCCATCGGCAACTCCCCCGAAGACGACCGGCCTTCGATCGGTCGTGCCCTTCAGCAGGCTCGTATCGCCGCAGCTCTGACGGTCGAGGAAGTCAGCAGCTCCACCCGGGTGCGCATCCCCATCGTGCACGCGATCGAGCAGGACGACTTCTCCCGCTGCGGCGGCGACGTCTACGCCCGCGGCCACATCCGCACGCTCGCCCGTGCCGTGGGCCTCGATCCGGAACCGCTGGTCGAGGAGTACGACGCCGATCACGGCGGCCGTCCCGCACCGACCCCCGCGGCTCCGCTGTTCGAAGCGGAACGCATCCGCTCCGAACCCCGGCGGCCCAACTGGACCGCCGCCATGGTCGCGGCCATCGTCGCTGTCATCGGGTTCGTCGGCTTCACGCTCTTCAGCGGCGAGGACGAACCCTCGAACACCGCGCAGATGGCGGAGGGCTCCAAGCCCGACAAGACCGCGGCCGAGCCCACCGCCACCAAGCCCTCCGACCCCAAGCCCGTGCCCTCCGAGAGCGCCATCGCCGCGGCCCCCCGGGACAAGGTGACGGTCAAGCTCAGCGCGGACCGCGGCAAGAGCTGGATCTCGGCCAAGGACCACAACGGACGGCTGCTCTTCGACGGGCTGCTGCTCCAGGGCGAGTCCAAGACCTTCCAGGACAAGGAGCGCATCGACCTCGTCCTCGGCGACGCCGGGGCGATCGAGCTCTTCGTCAACGGAAAGCAGGTCGAGGACCGCTTCGGTCCGGGCCAGGTCGAACGGCTTTCCTACACCAAGGGCGACCCCGAGGCCGGCTGATACGCCGCCCTTCGTCCACGTACACGTCCCGACGGGCGTCCGGCCTCGCGCCGGGCGCCCGTCGGCGTTCCCCGATCCTGCCCTCCTGCTACGGGGAGTAACAGCGGCGGGGACCGGCCCCCCTGCACGGCAGGGGGGCCGCCGGGACAAAGTAGTCTTGAGCCCATGCCCGAACGCCGTACCGTCGCCCTTGTCACTCTTGGCTGCGCCCGTAACGAGGTGGACTCGGAGGAGCTTGCAGGCCGCTTGGCAGCGGACGGCTGGGACCTCGTCGAGGATGCCTCCGACGCGGATGTCGCAGTCGTCAACACCTGTGGGTTCGTCGAAGCCGCGAAGAAGGACTCCGTCGACGCCCTGCTCGAAGCCAACGATCTCAAGGAACACGGCCGCACCCAGGCCGTCGTCGCCGTCGGCTGCATGGCCGAGCGCTATGGCAAGGACCTCGCCGAGGCCCTGCCGGAGGCGGACGGCGTCCTCGGGTTCGACGACTACGCCGACATCTCCGACCGGCTCCAGACCATCCTCAACGGCGGCATCCACGCCTCGCACACCCCGCGCGACCGCCGCAAGCTGCTGCCGATCAGCCCCGCCGAGCGGCAGGACGCCGCAGTGGCGCTGCCCGGCCATGCCCAGGAGACGCCCGCTCCTGCGCCCGAGGACCTCCCCGAGGGGGTCGCACCGGTCTCCGGGCCGCGGGCGCCGCTGCGCCGCAGGCTCGGCACCAGCCCCGTCGCCTCGGTGAAGCTTGCCTCCGGCTGCGACCGCCGCTGCTCCTTCTGCGCCATCCCCTCCTTCCGCGGCTCGTTCATCTCGCGGCGTCCCTCGGACGTGCTCCAGGAGACCCGCTGGCTGGCCGAGCAGGGCGTCAAGGAGGTCATGCTCGTCTCCGAGAACAACACCTCCTACGGCAAGGACCTCGGCGACATCCGCCTCCTGGAGACCCTGCTGCCCGAGCTGGCCGACGTGGACGGTATCGAGCGGATCCGGGTCAGCTACCTCCAGCCCGCCGAGATGCGCCCGGGCCTCATCGACGTCCTCACCTCGACGCCGAAGGTCGCCCCGTACTTCGATCTCTCCTTCCAGCACTCCGCCCCCGGTGTGCTGCGCGCGATGCGCCGCTTCGGCGACACCGACCGCTTCCTGGAGCTCCTGGACACCATCCGGAGCAAGGCCCCCCAGGCCGGTGCCCGCTCCAACTTCATCGTCGGCTTCCCCGGCGAGACCGAGGCGGACCTCGCCGAGCTGGAACGCTTCCTCACCGGCGCCCGCCTCGACGCGATCGGCGTCTTCGGGTACTCGGACGAGGAGGGCACCGAGGCGGTCGGGTACGAGAACAAGCTCGACGCCGACACCATCGCGGAGCGCCTCGCCCACATCTCCCAGCTTGCCGAGGAGCTGACCTCGCAGCGGGCCGAGGAGCGCGTCGGCGAGACCCTCCAGGTGCTGGTGGAGTCCGTGGAGTCGGAGGAGGACGGCGAGGTCGCGATCGGGCGCGCGGCGCACCAGGCTCCCGAAACCGATGGCCAGGTGGTCTTCACCACACGCGAGGGACTCGTGCCCGGCCGTATGGTCGAGGCAAGGGCAGTGGGCACCGAGGGTGTCGACCTGGTGGCCGAACACCACGAGCTTGCGGAGGTAGCCAGATGACCGGAGTCCCGGCATCCGCGGCAGGCGGCTCCGGCGCGAAGCCGGTCCGCGGCGGCAAGCTGGGCACTGCGGCCGTCAATCAGGCCAGCCTGTGGAACATCGCCAACATCCTGACCATGGTGCGGTTGCTGCTCGTACCCGGGTTCGTCCTGCTGCTGTTCCACGACGGCGGATACGATCCGGTCTGGCGCGCCTTCGCCTGGGCGGCCTTCGCCGTCGCGATGATCACCGACCTGTTCGACGGTCATCTGGCACGGGCGTACAACCTGGTCACGGACTTCGGGAAGATCGCCGACCCGATCGCCGACAAAGCGATCATGGGCGCGGCGCTGGTCTCCCTCTCCGTCCTGGGCGACCTGCCGTGGTGGATCACCGGAGTGATCCTCGCCCGTGAGCTGGGCATCACGCTGATGCGATTCTGGGTCATCCGGCACGCGGTGATCCCGGCCAGCAGAGGCGGCAAGCTGAAGACGCTCGCGCAGGGGACGGCGGCCGGGATGTACGTCCTGGTGCTCACCGGGCCCCTGGCGACCTTGCGCTTCTGGGTGATGATGGTCGCCGTCGTGCTGACGGTCGTCACCGGACTCGATTACGTACGTCAGGCCGTCGTCCTGCGTCGCCAGGGCCTCGCCGCCGAGCGGGCCGCCGCGGCCGAGCGTGCCGCGGAGGCCCTTCGGACCACCGCCGACAGCGAGGCCGACGCCGCTCCGGCCGCCGGAGCCGCGGCCGGAGCGAAGGACGTACGCCGTGCTGCCGAGGCGCGTGACGCCGCGGAGGCCGAGCGGTGACAGCCGCCGCCCGGGTGCTCCGGCTTCTCGGAGCGCGGGGTGAGACCCTGGCCGTCGCCGAATCGCTGACCGGCGGCCTGGTCGCCGCAGACCTGACCTCCGTACCCGGCGCCTCCCGCTCCTTCCGAGGATCGGTGACGGCCTACGCCACCGCCCTGAAACGGGACGTCCTGGGCGTCGAGAACAGCCTTCTGGCGGAGCGCGGAGCTGTGGACCCCGAGGTCGCGCTGCAGATGGCGGTCGGCGTACGCCGGATCCTCGGCGCGGACTGGGGCGTCTCCACCACCGGGGTCGCGGGACCGGACGCACAGGACGGGCAGCCGGTCGGCACGGTCTACATCGCCGTGGCCGGACCCTCCGGCATCGAGAAAGTGACGGCTCTGCGGTTGAATGGTGAGAGGGCGGATATCCGTGGTGAGAGCGTGCGAGGCGCCCTCGAACTGCTCGCAGACGAACTCGGTGAGAACGAGCGGGCACAGGATACGGAACAGAACGGGGGGAATTGATGTTTGCAGCCCTGAGTGAACACGACATCGCTCCCCGCACGGCCGCAGCACAAGGCGGTACGGTAGGGCGTGAAGGATGCGGCTACGCGGTCCGAGGAGGGAGCCACCGATGATTCTGCTCCGTCGCCTGCTGGGTGACGTGCTGCGTCGGCAGCGCCAGCGCCAAGGCCGTACTCTGCGCGAAGTCTCCTCGTCCGCCCGGGTCTCGCTCGGTTATCTCTCCGAGGTGGAGCGGGGGCAGAAGGAGGCATCCTCCGAGCTGCTCTCCGCGATTTGCGACGCGCTTGACGTACGGATGTCCGAGCTCATGCGAGAAGTGAGCGACGAGCTCTCGCTCGCTGAGCTGGCCGAGTCGGCAGCTGCCAGTGATCCGGTCCCAGTACCGGTTCGTCCCATGCTCAACTCCGTCTCCGTCTCGTCGGTCGCAGGTGTGCCGTCGGGCCGGGTGACCATCAAGGCGCCCGCGGAAGCGGTGAACGTCGTCGCCGCCTGAGCCACGCGGCGCAGTTGCTCGACCGGAGTCCCGGTCGGCCCCTACCGGGGTCGGCCGGGACTTTCGCGTGTGACGTCGATGTGATCGCCGGGCCTTCCCATGACCCATGACCTGTGACCTGTGAGTCGTGTGCTTCGTACGCGTGTGAGTCCTCGGCAGGTGGGCAGACGGAGGACAAGGCCCGCATGACCGTTTTGCTTTATATGTGCCATCGTGGTGATGCACCGAGACGGTCAGCGAAGCGGCTGACGGATGGGAGTAGCGCACATGTCTGTGGTCAAGAGCACGTTGTCCGAGAGCGACCTCAAAGTCGTGGGAACGGCGCTGCAGGGCGCTCTGGTCGACCTCGTCGACCTCTCCCTGGTGGCCAAGCAGGTCCATTGGAACGTGGTCGGTCCACGCTTTCGCTCCGTGCACCTTCAGCTCGACGACGTGGTCGTCACGGCCCGGCAGCACTCCGACACGGTCGCCGAGCGCGCCTCGGCCGTCGGGGTCAATCCGGACGGGCGCTGCGGCACGGTGGCCAAGGAGACCGCCATCGCGTCCGTGCCCGGAGGCTGGATCAAGGACACCGACGCCGTGCGGATCCTGGTGAACGCGCTGAGCGTGGTCATCGGCCGGATGCGGGAGCGCATCGAGGTGACCGACGAGCCGGATCCGATCACCCAGGACCTGTTGATCGGGCTGACGGCAGACCTTGAGAAGCACGCGTGGATGTTCCAGGCGGAAAGTGCCTGACCGGCCCCCTGCCGAGGGCCGCGATACGTCTGACGAGCGAAGGAGCGACAGCATGAGCGACGGAGCCATGGACAAGCTGAAGGGCAAGGGCAAGGAAGCGGTCGGCAAGCTGACCGGTGACCGCCGCAAGGAGGCCGAGGGCAAGGCCGATCAGGTCAAGGGCGGAGCCAAGGACGCGGCCGACGGGGTCGGTGAGCGCGCCAAGGGCGTCAAGGACTCCCTCCGCCGGGACGACGGCAAGTAGTCCCGCGGCCTTCGGAGCCACCCTTCCCAGGGATCGAGCGCCCCCGCCTTTCGGTGGGGGCGCTCCTGTGTGAGGGGACCCCTCGGCCGGGCGTTCTGGATGCACCACCGCCGCTGCCAGGGGAAACTGCCGGAAAGGACGTCGGCCGCGGGAGGCAGCGATGAAACGGCGATGGGTGCCGGCGCTGGCCCTCGGCGGGCTGTGGTGGTGGGCGGTGCTCCGGATGGTGCTGCGTCCGGAGCAGGCGGGGCTGGTGGAGGGGGCGGTGGCGGCGGGCGGCTGGGGGCTGAGTCTGTTGCCGGTCCATGCCGCGTCGGTCGTGCCGGTGAGCCCGTCGGGCCGGTCGGGCCTGCTCGGGCCGTCGGGCCTGCTCGGGCGGTCGGGCTCGTTGGGTTCGTTGACGAGGCGGTGGCCTACCAGGGCATGGCGACGCCGCCGTTCGGTCGGAGAATCTGACCGGTCATGAAGGCCGAGGCATCCGACGCCAGGTGCAGCACGGTATGGGCGACGTCCTCGGGTTCGCCGACCCGGCCCAGCGGGGAGATCCGGGCCATCGTCGCCTCCGTCCGGCGCCGGTCCGCGGCGTCGTGCCGGTCGGTCATGGGCGTACGGATCCAGCCGGGTGCGACGGCGTTCACCCGTATGGCATGGGGCCCCAGTTCCGTGGCGAGCGTCCTGGTGAGCTGCACCACGGCGGCCTTCGCGACGCTGTAGCAGAGCAGGCCCGCGCTCGCGGAGTCCACGGCGCCGGACGCCATCGTGATCAGCGAGCCGGGGGCGGAGCGGGCCGTCATGGAGCGGGCCACTTCCTGGCAGGCGTACAGCACCCCTTTGAAATTGACGGCCAGTACCCGGTCCAGGTCCTCGTCCGCTGTCTCCAGCACGCTGCTGGTGTGCATGATCCCGGCCGAGGCGACCAGGACGTCGAGACGCCCGGCCGCGCCGACAGCCGCACGGACCTGGTCGCGGTCGGTGACATCGAGGGGATGGGCGCCGGCGCTGCCGCCCGCCTCGGCGATCAGGTCGTACGTCCGGCGCAGTCCGGTCTCGTCGCGGTCCGCGCAGTGCACGGTCGCCCCGGCCTCCGCGAGCAGCAGGGCGCTCGCCCGCCCGATGCCGCTCGCGGCGCCGGTGACGAACGCGGCGCGGCCCGTGAGGTCGTACGCGGAGAGAGGCATGACGGGACCGTACGACCGCATCTGACGGGGCGTCAACTAGGGGGTCGGTCCTGATTGGCAACCAGGACACCAGTAGGTGGGCCGGCCGTCCTGGTCGGCGAGACGAATCGGAGTGCCGCAGCGCAGACAGGGGCGACGGGCCCGCCCGTAGACGTACAGCCGCTCCTGTACGCGGACGGATCGTCGGGCCTGCCTGGCAGCCCGGGCAGGCGGGCACTCAGCTCCCGCTCCGGCCTCGACCCCGGCCCCGGGCCCCGCGGGCGGCGGGGTGCGGAGCTCGGAGGCGATCGTCGTGGTGCGGGTGGGGCGGTCGCGGTTGGCGTGCAGCAGCCGCTCGGCCAGCGTGACGAGCCGGAGGAGTGCGCCTTCGGGGAGGGCGCCCACGGGGGACCACGGCGTGACGTGGGCCAGGAAGCACAGCTCGCACTTGTAGACATTGCCGATGCCCGCCAGGTTGCGCTGGTCCAGGAGCGCCTCGCCGAGAGGGCGCTCCGGCACGGCGAGCAGTCGGTCCAGGGCCTGGCCGGGGTCCCAGTCGGGGCCCAGCGGATCAAGGCCCAGATGACCCACGGCCCGGTCCTCCTCGCTGGTGCGCAGCAGCTCCAGCACCGGGAGCCGGTAGCCGACCGCGGTGTGCTCCGCGTTGGCGAGGATCGCGCGGATCTGGTGCCCCGGGCCGCCCCGCCAGCGTTCGTCCGGGGCGTAGACCCGCCAGGCGCCGTCCATACGGAGGTGGCTGTGCAGGGTCAGGCCGCCCTCGACGCGGGTCAGCAGGTGCTTGCCGCGCGCGGTGACGTCCAGGACGGTCCGGCCGGAGAGGTCGGCGGCGGCGAAGCGGGGGACACGCAGGTCCGACCGGGTCAGCACCCTCCCGGCCAGCGCCTCATGGAGCCGGGTGGCGGTCTGGAGGACGGTGTCTCCTTCGGGCATGCCATCCATGATGGGCCGCGCCGGGGCGTCGTGCGCCGATCAGGGCCCGCCGCGTCGGGCCGGGAGGCGTCGGCCGAGGGCGGGTGCCGTTCGCACCGAAGTGCCGGGACCGGGCCGTGGCGGCTCCTCGGATCATTGGCCCCCCTGTTCAGGCGCGCAGGCGCAGGCCTCTCGGGGTGGCCAGGAATCCGGCGGACTCCAGCGTCCGGCCCAGCGGCGAGGTGAGGGAGGAGACCCCGTTCGTCCGCTCCACCGTCACCGTGCCCAGGGCGCCGGCGCGGGCCGAGGCGGCCAGGGCCTCGGTCGCCGCCCGCAGAGCCGGTGCCTCGGGGTCGGACGGCCAGGCCAGAAGAGTCTTCCCGCCCCGCTCCATGTAGAGCGTCAGCTCGCCGTCGACGAGGACCACCAGCGCCCCCGCCTTGCGGCCCGGCTTGTGTCCGGCGCCGTCCGGGGACCCGGGCCACGACAGGGCCGCGCCGTACGCGTTGGCCGGGTCGGCCGCGGCGAGCACCAGAGCCTGGGGCTCGGTGCCCGGATCCCGCCGGTCACGGGCCGTGGAAGCCGCCCGCAGGCGGTCCACCGCGCCGTCCATCGCGAACTGGGCGGCCCCGAGCCCCTCGACCACATAGCCGCGCCGTGCCTGTCCGCTGTCCTCGAAGGCGGCCAGGACGCGGTACGTCGCGGAGAAGCCGCCCTCCACCCCTTCGGCCTGCACCGCACCGCGGGTCACCACGCCGTGCCGGTCGAGGAGGGTCCGGGCCAGGGCGTGGGCGCGGTGGGTCGGTTCCGGCTCGACCGGGGGCAGCAGGGACCAGCGGCCCGAGACGGTCGGCGGGCCGGTCCGGGACGCGGGACGGGCAGCGGCGGTGAGTGAGCCATAGCGTCCGCGCGGGACGCTGCGCCGGGAGCGGTGGGCGGTGGAGCCCGCTGTCCGCCCCGAGCCCAGGAGCGAACGCAGCGGGGCCAGGGTGTCGTTGGTGAGCCGCCCGGACCAGGCCAGGTCCCACAGGGCGTCGGCCAGCTGTTGGTCCGTGCAGTCCGGGTGGGTGGTGGCCCGGACCTGGTCGGCGACCTGGCGGAAGAAGAGGCCGTACCCGCCGGAGAGCGTGGTGAGCACGGACTCGTGGAGCGCCGACAGCTCCAGCGGATGCGGGGGAGGCAGGAGCAGCGGCGCGCTGTCGGCGAGATAGAGGGAGACCCAGCCGTCCTTGCCGGTCAGCGCGCCCGCGCCGGCCCAGACGACCTCGCCCGTGGTCGTCAGCTCATCGAGCATCGCCGGGGCGTATCCCAGGACCCGGCTCGGCAGGATCAGCCTCTCCAGCGCCGACGCGGGAACGGGCGCGCCCTGAAGCTGCTCGACGGCGCGGGCCAGCCCGTCGATGCCCCGCAGACCGTTGGAGCCGAAGTGCTGCCACTGGGGGAGGAAAGAGGCGAGGGCCGCGGGCGGCACCGGCTCCAGCTCCTGGCGGAGCACCGCCAGCGACCGCCGGCGGAGCCGGCGCAACACCGTGGCATCGCACCATTCCTGGCCGATGCCAGCCGGGTGGAATTCGCCCTGGACGGTCCTGCCGGAGGCCGAAAGGCGTTGCAGCGCACCGTCGGTGACGGCGGTGCCGAGCCCGAAGCGCTCGGCGGCCCTGGCGGCGGTGAACGGGCCGTGCGTCCGCGCGAAACGGGCGAGGAGGTCTCCGAGCGGGTCCTTCACCGGCTCGGTGAACGCCTCGGGAACACCGACCGGAAGCGCGGTGCCCAGGGCGTCCCGGAGCCGGCCCGCGTCCTCGATCGCCGCCCAGTGATCGGCTCCGGCGATCCGGACCTGGATCGCCCGGCGGGCCGACGCCAGATCCGGTACCCACGACGGCTCGGCGCCCCGCTCGGCAAGCTCGGCGTCGGTGAGCGGACCGAGCACGCGCAGCAGGTCGGCGACCCCCTCGACGTCCTTGATCCGCCGGTCCTCGGCGAGCCACTGCAGCTCCCGCTCCAGCTCGGTGAGGACCTCGGGGTCGAGCAGTTCACGCAGCTCGGCCTGGCCCAGCAGCTCGGCGAGGAGGTGGGAGTCCAGGGAGAGGGCGGCGGCGCGCCGTTCGGCGAGCGGCGAGTCGCCCTCGTAGAGGAACTGCGCCACGTAACCGAAGAGGAGCGAGCGGGCGAACGGCGAGGGCTCCTGGGTGGTCACCTCGACCAGCCGGACCCGGCGCGCCTCCAGGTCGCCCATCAGTTCCGTGAGCCCGGGGACGTCGAACACGTCCTGGAGGCATTCGCGGACGGCCTCCAGGACGATCGGGAACGAACCGAACTCCGAGGCGACCTGAAGCAGCTGGGAGGCCCGCTGGCGCTGCTGCCAGAGCGGGGTCCGCTTGCCGGGGGAGCGCCGGGGCAGCAGCAGGGCGCGCGCGGCGCACTCCCGGAACCGGGCGGCGAACAGGGCCGATCCGCCCACCTGGTCGGTGACGATCTGCTGGACCTCGCCCTGGTCGAAGACGACGTCGGCGGCGGCCACCGGGGGCTGGTCGCTGTCGTACGCCACGGCTCCCGGCGCGGGTCCGCCGTTCCCGGCGTCCGGGGGTCCCGGGGCGTCGAAATCGAGCAGGTCCAGACCCATCATGTCGGCGTCGGGCAGCCGCAGCACGATCCCGTCGTCGGCGTGCATGACCTGGGCGTCCATCCCGTAGCGCTCACCGAGGCGGGCGGAGAGGGCGAGCGCCCAAGGGGCATGCACCTGGGCACCGAAGGGGGAGTGGATGACGACCCGCCAGTCGCCCAGCTCGTCCCGGAACCGCTCGACCAGGATCGTCCGGTCGTCCGGGACGTGGCCGCAGGCCCGGCGCTGCTCGTCCAGATAGGCCAGGACGTTGTCCGCCGCCCAGGTGTCGAGCCCGGCGGCCAGCAGACGCGGCCGGGCGTCCTCGTCGGTGAGCCCGCCGATCTCACGGAGGAACGCTCCCAGAGCCCGCCCGAGCTCCAGGGGACGGCCCAGCTGGTCGCCCTTCCAGAAGGGCAGCCTGCCCGGAACACCCGGGGCGGGTGAGACGAGAACCCGGTCCCGGGTGATGTCCTCGATCCGCCAGGACGTGGTGCCCAGGGTGAAGACGTCGCCCACACGGGACTCGTAGACCATCTCCTCGTCCAGCTCGCCCACCCGGCTCCCGCCCTTCTTCGGGTCGGCCCCGGCGAGGAAGACCCCGAAGAGTCCCCGGTCGGGAATGGTGCCCCCCGAGGTGACGGCGAGCCGCTGCGCGCCGGGCCGGCCCGTGACCGTACCCCCGACGCGGTCCCACACCACCCGGGGACGCAGCTCCGCGAAGGCGTCGGAGGGATAGCGTCCGGCGAGCATGTCGAGCACGGCGGTGAACGCCGACTCGGGGAGCGAGGCGAACGGGGCGGCCCGCCGCACCAGGGACAGCAGGTCGTCGGCCTGCCAACTGTCCAGGGCCACCATGGCGACCAGCTGCTGCGCCAGGACGTCCAGCGGATTGGACGGGACGCGCAGCGCCTCGATGGCACCCTCGCGCATCCGCTCGGTGACCACGGCGGCCTGCACCAGATCGCCGCGGTACTTCGGGAAGACCACCCCGGTGGAGACCGCGCCCACCTGGTGTCCGGCCCGGCCCACCCGCTGGAGGCCGGAGGCGACGGAGGGCGGGGACTCCACCTGGATCACCAGGTCGACCGCGCCCATGTCGATGCCCAGCTCCAGGCTGGAGGTGGCCACCACGGCGGGCAGCCGACCCGCCTTGAGGTCCTCCTCGACCTGGGCCCGCTGCTCCTTGGAGACCGAACCGTGGTGGGCGCGGGCCAGCAGCGCGGGGGCGCCCCGGCCCGCACCGGACTGAGCCATGATCTCGGCGGGGGCGTGGGCCTCCGGAAGTGCGGGGGCCGGGTCGTCGGGGTCGAAGGCGGTGCCGGTCGCCCGCTCGTACGCGATCTCGTTCAGCCGGTTGCACAGGCGCTCCGCCAGCCGCCGGGAGTTGGCGAAGACGATGGTGGAGCGGTGCGACTGCACGAGATCGGCGATGCGCTCCTCGACATGCGGCCAGATCGAGGGCTTGTCCGCCTGGCCGGAGTCGCCGTCCGTGGCGGGCGAGCCGCCCAGCTCGCCCAGATCCTCGACCGGGACGACGACCGAGAGGTCGAACTCCTTGGTGGACCGGGGCTGGACGACCTCCACCTTGCGCTGCGGCGACAGGAAGCGGGCCACCTCGTCGACCGGCCGGACCGTCGCGGACAGACCGATACGTCGGGCGGGACGCGGCAGCAGCTCGTCGAGACGCTCCAGGGACAGGGCGAGATGGGCGCCGCGCTTCGTGCCGGCGACCGCGTGCACCTCGTCGAGGATGACCGTCTCGACGCCGGCCAGCGCGTCCCGGGCGGAGGACGTCAGCATCAGGAACAACGACTCGGGCGTGGTGATCAGGATGTCCGGCGGCCTGGTCACCATGGAGCGCCGCTCGGCGGGCGGGGTGTCTCCGGACCGGATGCCGACCCGCACCTCCGGCTCCGGCAGACCCAGGCGCACCGACTCCTGGCGGATGCCGGTCAGCGGCGAGCGGAGATTGCGCTCGACGTCGACCGCGAGGGCCTTGAGCGGGGACACGTACAGCACGCGGCAGCGCTTCTTGGCCTCGGCGGGCGGCGGCTCGGCCGCCAGCCGGTCCAGTGAGGCGAGGAACGCGGCCAGTGTCTTACCGGAACCGGTCGGCGCGACGACCAGGACATCGCTGCCCTCGCCGATGGCCCGCCAGGCGCCCTCCTGCGCCGCGGTGGGCGCGCTGAAAGCCCCGGCGAACCAACTGCGGGTCGCGGGCGAGAACGCGTCGAGCGCGGATCCGGTCATGCTCCCCATCGTGCACCCCGGCACTGACAACGGGCCGGTGACACCGCTGGCGGCGGCCCGCTCAGCCGGTTGCGCACGACCGGGACCTGCGAGAATGGCCCGATGACGGGAGCGGACGGCACGGAGGAATGGGCACGGCACTGGCGGTACGCCGCGCTGCCCGACCTTGATCTGCTGCGGGCCCGGTACGTCCGCCACACCTTCCCCCGGCACAGCCACGAGGGCTATGTCTTCGGCGCGGTCACCGGCGGCGTGGAGGACGTGGGGCTGCCGGGCGGCACGGTCCACGCGGTCCCCGGAACCGTCGTCATGATCAACCCGGAAGTGCCGCACACCGCCCGCTCCGGGGCGCCCGAGGGCTGGGCGTACGCCACGCTCTACCCGTCGGCACAGGTCGTCAACGGTATCGCGGCCGAGGTGACGTCCCTGCGCGGCACGGTCGGCTTCGCCGAGACCCGGGTGACCGACCCCCACGCCTCCCGCCTGATCACCGAGGTGCACCGGGCGGCGGAGGAGGGCAACGCGCTGGCGGCCGACAGCCTGCTGCGGGTCCTGGTCACCCGGCTCCTCAATCGGCACGGCAGCCCGCTGCCCGGACTGGCCGCGCACACCGGGGGTGCGCGGAACGCCGTGCGCGCCCGGGTCGCGCTGGAGGAGCGGATGGCCGCCCCGCCCACGCTGGAGACGCTCGCCGCCGAGCTGGGCACGGTCCGTTCGCGCTGCTGAGAGCCTTCAAGAAGGAGTACGGGACGCCGCCCCACACCTGGCTCACCGACGCCCGGGTGCGCAGGGCCCGCCGTATGCTCGACGCCGGTGTCGCTCCCGCCGAGGCCGCGACCGCCGTCGGCTTCACGGATCAGCCGCACCTCAATCGCCACTTCACCCGGATCGTGGGTGTGCCGCCCGGCGCCTACCAGCGCGAGCGCGGCGGGCCGAGGCCCGGCCGGTGAGGACGCGAGAACGTACCGGTGATGGTGCGGTAGGCGCCGGTGAGTGCGCAGAACGTACCGGCGAGTGTGCAAGAACGTACAAGACCAGGACCGAACGATCCCCGTAGCGTTCCGGGCGTGGCAGAACAGACAGCACTCCCAGAGAGCACCGGCCCGACCGGTGCCATGTCCTCCGGGCCGCCCGGCCCGGCGGCCGAGGCCCGACCGGACAAGCCGGACGCGGCCGTCGTCCGGGACGCGCTCGGCGTCGGTATCGCCGTCGGCCTCTCCGGCTTCGCCTTCGGCGTCACCTCCGCGGGCTCCGGACTCAGCCTGTTGCAGACCTGCGTCCTGAGTCTTCTCGTCTTCACCGGCGCCTCCCAGTTCGCCCTGGTCGGCGCGCTGGCCGCGGGCGGCAACCCCTACACCGCCGCGGCCGGGGCGTTCTTCCTGGGCGTCCGGAACGCGTTCTACGGTCTGCGCCTCTCCCAACTGCTCGCCCTTCCCCGCGCGGTACGGCCGTTCGCCGCCCACTGGGTCATCGACGAGACGACCGCGGTCACCCTGCCGCAGCCCACTCGGCGGGCCGCACGCATCGGCTTCACGGTCACCGGACTCACCCTGTACGTGCTGTGGAACCTGACCACCCTGGTGGGCGCCCTGGGCGCCGAGGCGCTGGGCGACACCGACGTGTGGGGCCTGGACGCGGCGAGCCCCGCGGTGTTCCTCGCGTTGCTCGCGCCGATGCTCAAGAGCACCACCGAACGCGTCACGGCGGGGCTGGCCGTCCTGCCGGCCCTGACGCTGCTGCCCGTTCTGCCGGCGGGCGTGCCCGTCCTGCTGGCGGCGCTCGCGGCGCCCGTCGGCCTCTTCCTCATGGGACGGACGAAGCGGGGACCGGCCACCGGGAACGCCGCGGACGGCTCGGCGACACAGCGGAAGAAGGGTGAGCGGCGCTCATGAACGTCTGGATCGCCATCGGACTGACCGTGGCGGGCTGCTACCTCGCCAAACTCCTGGGCCTGCTGGTGCCCGCGGGCGTGCTGGAGCGACCGCTCGTCCAGCGGATGGCCGCCCTGCTGCCCGTGGCGCTGCTGGCGGCGCTCACCGCGCAGCAGACCTTCGGCGACGGTCAGCAGCTCGTCCTCGACGCCCGCGCCGCCGGTCTCGGAGCGGCGGCACTCGCCCTGATCCTTCGCGCTCCTTTCCTGGTCGTCGTCGGCGCGGGCGTTCTGGTCACGGCGGGCGTGCGCGCGCTGGCCTGAGCGAGCCGAGCATCCGGGAGGCGGGGCGAGGAGGAGCCCGTCCACCGCGCCCGATACGTGGTCAGCCCAGTGGGCGACCGTACGAGCGGAGCGTCCCCAAGGCTCTGAGCGTCACCAGGGGGCGCCCTTCCAGCGCGGTTCCCGGCGCCCACTGACGCCAGTTCACGGGCCATCCGCCGTCATCCTGCTGCTCGGCGGCCAGGTGGTTGAGCGAACGCTCCAGCTCCTCGTCCGTGAACCAGCGTCTGGCCAGGGACCCGGGCGTACGGGCGTAGTCGTGCGGGAAGTGGTGCTCGTTCGGCGCGTAGCCCGCCGCCACCGGGTACTCCGCCCGCCGGGAGGGATCGAGCACCGCGAGGCGTTGTTCGCGCACCAGACGGCCGAGCCGGTCGGCCGCCGCCTCGGCGCGGGCCCGGTCGGGGGCGCCGTCGAGGAAGGCGACCGCGGCCTCGACCTCGTAGGGATGGGACTGCTCCAGAGCCTCTACGGCACTCCAGCAGAAGTCCGTCGCCCGGAACAGCCAGGCGTGCCATACCTGATTGCCGTGCAGCAGCCCGACGACCGGGCCGGTCGCCAGCAGCTCCGCCGGCGGGTTGTCCACGATCGGGATGAACGGTGCCGCGGGATAGCCGCGCTGCGTGGGGAGCAGAGCGGGCAAGGCACCTTCTTTGGTCGACACATCGGTCAGATAGCGGCAGATCCGTTCGACGCGCTGTCCGTCGCAGCGGCCGATCGAATCAAGAACGCTCAGCGCGTGGGCGGTGTGCAACGGCTGGCTGACCGGCCCCCGGAGATCGGGTTCCAGCGCGTGACCGTAGCCGCCGTCCTCGTTCAGATAGGCGGAGAGGGCCGTCTCGACGGTGGCGGGATCTCCGCTCAGGAAGCCATGGGTGAACCTCCGCTGTTCGAGGACACGGGCCGTGAGCCAGATGAACTGCTCGGCGCGGGCGAGGGTGTTTGCTCCGGTTTGAGCCATGAACCGACCGTAGAGGGGAAAGGTGCCCGGCAGGTGCCCGGCGGACCTGCTGCACTCTCAGGAGCGGGATACTGGTGGCATGCGGTTGACGATTTTCTGGGAGCGGATGGCCGACCACTTCGGTGCGGCCTACGCGGACTCCTTCGCCCGTGACCATGTGATGGCCGAACTCGGCGGCCGTACGGTGCACCAGGCCCTGGACGCGGGCTGGGACGCCAAAGACGTCTGGCGCGGGGTCTGCACGGCCATGGGCGTCCCGGCCGACAGGCGCTGATGCCTGTATACGTTCCGGCGGACGAGCCCTGAAGTCCCCGCGCATTCCGGCGGACGGGCGCTGAACTCCGTGCACGGCCGGTGGACAAGAGCCGAGCGTGACTGAACCCCGTTCCGGGCGGGAACGGGACCGGAACGGTCGACTCGGGGCGGGGGACCGGTGGCCGGCGGCATAGGCCAGACTTGTCCCGTGTCATCGACAGACGAGACCGCCCCGGCCCAGCCGTCCGCATCCCCGCCCGCCCCGCCCGCCCCGCCGGCCGCGCCACCGGCGCCGGCCTCCGGTGCCGGTGGGGTCCGCATGCCCGGCTGGCTGCCGCGTGCGATGGTGCTGGCCCTGGCGCTCTACGCCTGCTTCCAGCTCGGCAGTTGGGCTTTCCATCAGCTCATCGGGTTGCTGACGAACGTGCTGATCGCGTTCTTCCTGGCGCTCGCCATCGAGCCCGCGGTCGGCCGGATGGCGGGTCGCGGCATGCGCCGAGGGCTGGCCACGTTCCTCGTCTTCCTCGGAGTGATGATCTTCGGCGTCGGATTCGTGGTGCTGCTGGGGTCGATGCTCGCGGGCCAGATCGTCGACATGGTCGACGAGTTCCCCAAGTACATCGACTCGGTGATCAACTGGGTCAACCAGACCTTCCGCACCGAACTCTCCCGGGTCGAGGTCCAGGACAGCCTGCTGCACTCCGACTGGCTGCAGAAGTACGTCCAGAACAGCGCCACCGGAGTGCTCGACGTCTCCACCACGGTCATCGGCGGACTGTTCCGGCTGTTGACGATCTTCCTGTTCTCCTTCTACTTCGCGGCCGACGGTCCCCGGCTCCGCCGCGCCCTGTGCTCCGTCCTGCCGCCGGCCCGGCAGGCCGAGGTGCTGCGCGCCTGGGAGATCGCGGTCGACAAGACCGGCGGATACATCTACTCGCGCGGTCTGATGGCGTTGATCTCCGGCGTCGCGCACTACGTCCTGCTGGTGATTCTCGGGGTGCCCTACGCCCCGGCACTCGCCGTCTGGGTCGGACTCGTCTCGCAGTTCATCCCCACCATCGGCACGTACCTCGCGGGTGCCCTGCCCATGCTGATCGCCTTCACGGTCAACCCCTGGTACGCGCTGTGGGTGCTCGGGTTCGTCGTGATCTACCAACAGTTCGAGAACTACGTGCTCCAGCCCAAGCTGACCGCGAAGACCGTCGACATCCACCCCGCGGTCGCCTTCGGATCGGTCATCGTCGGCACGGCCCTGCTCGGCGCGGTCGGCGCGCTGGTCGCCATTCCCGCCGTCGCCACGCTCCAGGCGTTCCTCGGCGCCTATGTGAAGCGGTACGACGTCACCGACGACCCACGCGTGCACGGGGGGAGCAGCCGCGCGCCCGGGAGGCCGTTGCCGTCACGGATACGCCGTCTGGTGAAGGGCTCCCGGCTCGCCGGACGCGGGGGCGCGGAGGGTACGCCGGACGGGCCGCCTCAGCGGTAGCCGGACACGGCGGGGCGGCCTCAGCGGTAGCCCGTCACATCGGCAGGCAGGCAGGCAGGCAGGCCCGGGTCCTGGACCTCGGTCAGATACCGCCAGGCGTCGGGCCGGCTCCCGTCCGCATCGGTGAGGCCGTACACCTGGGCGAGCTGACGGCTGGAGAGCGACCTGCCGTTCCAGCGGGCCACCTCGGGTCGCCGGTGAGGGCGGACACAGCGCGGCCGACGTACGCGGGGGACTCGGAGATCGCGAAGTGGGGCGTGTGCGCGACGGCGTCCCGCCAGGTGGTCCCCGTCACTCCGTGGGCCTGGAGCATGGCTTCGGACCGGAGCCGGCCCGGGTGAGCTCCACGGCGGTCGCGTGGTGCGGGGCGAGTTCATGGCCGAGGGCGAGGGCCATCCGGTTCACCGCGGCCTTGGCCAGGTCGTAGAAGAACGAGACGCGGTAATGGGACGCGTTGTGCTCGTCCGTCCCGTCGGTCTTTCGACGACCAGGCCGCCCGGTGTCTCGATCAGCAGCGGCAGTGCGAAGTGACTGGTGATGGCGTGGGTATCGACGGCCGGCCGCAGGGTGCGCAGCCCGGTGCCGAGCGACGCCCCCACACCGGCTTGTCCCCCTCGATCTCGGCGCCCCAGATGTCCCCCGCAATCACTGCCATATCGATTGAAAACGGGGCGATAGGCTCAGGAGTGCAGGCTCGGCTGCGTTCGGTCAGGGGTAGCCGCGGGGTCGCGTGGTGCGCTTGACATGGAAATCGAACATCCATTCTGATGGAATTCCGGCCGGGCTTTCCCGGGCCCGGCCGTGGAGTTGTCCACAGGTCGGGAGGACGTCGAGGCCCATTGTCAGTGGCAGGGGTTAGCGTCTGAGACGTGAAGCGATCGACTCAAGCAAATCGGGTGGAACCCATGGCAGGTAACGACCGCGAGAAGGCGCTGGACGCCGCACTCGCACAGATTGAACGGCAATTCGGCAAGGGCGCGGTGATGCGCCTGGGCGAGCGGCCGAACGAGCCCATCGAGGTCATCCCCACGGGATCGACCGCTCTCGACGTCGCCCTCGGCGTCGGCGGTCTGCCGCGCGGCCGTGTGGTGGAGGTGTACGGACCGGAGTCCTCCGGTAAGACGACTCTGACGTTGCACGCGGTGGCGAACGCGCAGAAGCTCGGCGGCTCGGTGGCGTTCATCGACGCCGAGCACGCGCTGGACCCGGAGTACGCGAAGAAGCTCGGCGTCGACATCGACAACCTCATCCTGTCCCAGCCGGACAACGGTGAGCAGGCGCTGGAGATCGTCGACATGCTGGTGCGCTCCGGCGCCCTGGACCTGATCGTCATCGACTCCGTGGCCGCTCTGGTGCCCCGCGCGGAGATCGAGGGTGAGATGGGCGACTCGCACGTGGGTCTCCAGGCCCGTCTGATGAGCCAGGCCCTCCGCAAGATCACCAGTGCGCTCAACCAGTCCAAGACCACCGCGATCTTCATCAACCAGCTCCGCGAGAAGATCGGTGTGATGTTCGGCTCCCCGGAGACCACCACCGGTGGCCGGGCGCTGAAGTTCTACGCCTCGGTGCGCCTCGACATCCGCCGGATCGAGACGCTCAAGGACGGCACCGACGCCGTCGGCAACCGCACCCGCGTCAAGGTCGTCAAGAACAAGGTCGCCCCGCCGTTCAAGCAGGCGGAGTTCGACATCCTCTACGGCCAGGGCATCAGCCGCGAGGGCGGTCTGATCGACATGGGTGTGGACCACGGCTTCGTCCGCAAGGCCGGCGCCTGGTACACGTACGAGGGCGATCAGCTCGGCCAGGGCAAGGAGAACGCCCGCAACTTCCTCAAGGACAACCCCGACCTCGCCAACGAGATCGAGAGGAAGATCCTGGAGAAGCTGGGTATCGGTGTTCGTCCGGACGCCGCTACGGGCGAGCCTGCCGCGGACGCCGCCGCGACAGCGGCTGCGGCACCTGCGGCCGACGGGGCGGCGAAGCCGGCGACCACTGCGGCGGCCAAGGCCAAGCCGGCCAAGACCGTGGCGGCCAAGAGCTAGGCCGTGACACGTCGTACGGAGTGGCCGGGCGGTCTTGCCGAGCCAGGCGGCGACCCCGAACCCGGTTACGGGCCCGCAGAGCCGGAGGAGGATGCCGGGGCGCGGCCCGGGCGCCGCACACGCGGTGGAGCGGGAGCCGGGGGCGGATTCGGCGAGGGGGCGGGCCGCCGCGCCCGCTCCGGCACCAGAAGCAGCGGCTCCCCTTCCTCGTCGAGGGCCGAGAAGGGGGAGCCGCGTGACCCGGTCGAGCAGGCGCGCAACATCTGTCTGCGGCTGCTCACCGGGACGCCGCGAACGCGCAAACAGCTCGCGGACGCCCTGCGCAAGCGGGAGATCCCGGACGAGGCGGCCGAGGAAGTGCTCGCGCGCTTCGAGGACGTCGGGCTGATCGACGACGCGGCGTTCGCCGGGGCATGGGTGGAGTCCCGGCACCACGGTCGGGGGCTCGCGCGCCGTGCCCTCGTCCGTGAGCTGCGGACGAAAGGTGTGGACTCCACCGTGATCGACGAGGCGGTCGGTCAGCTCGACCCGGGGCAGGAGGAGGAGACGGCGCGCGAGCTCGTGGCCCGCAAGCTCCGCTCCACGCGGGGCCTGGATCGGGACAAGCGGCTGCGCCGCCTGGCGGGGATGCTCGCACGCAAGGGATACGGGGAGGGTATGGCCCTGCGGGTGGTGCGGCAGGCGCTGGAGGAGGAGGGCGAGGAGACGGAAGGTCTGGACGAGCCCTTCTGAAGTCCCGGGCCCGGAGATACCGGCGGCCAGGTGCCAGGTGCCAAGTGCCAGCGGTCAACGTCCGACGGTCAGCGGCCCATGGTCACTGTCCGGCCAGGGACGCACGGCGGATGGCGGCGTCGACGAGGGCCAGGGCGTTCGCTGCGGTGCGGCCGGGGTGCCGGTTCCAGGAGCCGATCAGTCCGGGCCAGCCCTGCGCGCGCAGCTCCGTGATCAGCCAGGCGCCGGCCCGGTCCACGGTGTCCAGGGAGCCGTAGCCGAGGCGGTGCGCGGAGATCAGGGCACCGCAGACGCAGCGTGCGCCACGGGCGTTGCGCAGCCGGTACGGGGTGTTCTGCCAGCCCCACTCGGCCAGGATCTGCCGTGCGTAGCCGAGGTGGGTCGACGGGCGCAGGTCGCCCTGCCCGAACCGCCGCCATAGGTGAACGCGGTCGGGCAGCATCGCGCCCAGCCGTCCGGGCAGTGGGCGCTCGTGCGGGGGTGCGGCGGGCAGTGCCCGCAGGGAGTCGTCGACGAGCCGGTCCACGGGCACGGACAGCAGGGTCCGCCAGTCGAAGGGCCCTGCGGGCACGGGTTCCGCAGGTTGGGTGGGTTCCACGAGCCGTGCCCACGCCGGCTCCGCCGGAGTGGGCTCGGGCCCGGGGAGCTCGGGCCCGGGGAGCACGGGCCCGGGGAGCTCGGGGGCTGTGCGCTCCCAGCCCGTGACGATCTGCTGCCAGGCCTGGGTGTCGTGCAGCCGGGAAGCCTGGCCGTCGAGCTGGTCGGGGGTGAGGAGAACAGTCGTCATGAATGCGCCATCTCCGTACATTTCGGTCCTCTATGTGAGGCGAATGTCGGTCACGCACGGCGGTTGCTCCAGTGGAACGTGGCGTTCGGGTGTGTGACATCCGAACGGATCTGACGCCTGATACCTAACGCCTGATACCTGATATCTGACGCCTGATACCTGACGCCTGCCACCCGAGCTCGGGTGGCAGGCGTCAGATACCGGGTCAGTTCCCGGGTGTCAGGTGGAGGTGGAGGCGACCGGAAGTCCCGCGGCGCGCCACGCCTGGAAGCCGCCGATCAGGTCGGTGGCCCGGTGCAGCCCCAGCTGCCGCAGCGAGACGACCGCGAGGCTGGAGGCGTATCCCTCGTTGCAGATGACGACGATCTGGAGGTCGTGGCCGACCGCTTCGGCGGCGCGGTGGCTGCCCCGGGGGTCGAGCCGCCATTCCAGTTCGTTGCGTTCGACGACCAGCGCGCCCGGGATCAGCCCGTCCCGGTCGCGGAGCGCCGCGTACCGGATGTCCACCAGGAGGGCCCCGGCCTCCGTCGCCGCGGCGGCCTCGGGCGGGCCGATCCGGTCGTAGCCGGCCCTGGCCCGTTCCAGTAGTTCGTCGATGCCCACAGGCGGTGGGGCGTCCGGTACGGTCTCGTACCGGTTCGTGTTCCGGTCCTCGCTCACTGCCAGTCCTCCGGGCGTTCGGTCTGCTCCAGGCGGAGCACCGCACCGATGCGGCTGAACCGGCGGATCCGCGCCAGGGGCGGGTAGTAGGCGTGGACGGAGATGGCGTGTGCGACCTCGGACTCGTTGAGGACCTCATGGACGTGGTTCTGCCCGAAGGCCCTGCCCTGGCCGGTGGCCAGCTTCCTCGACCGGTCCACCCCGTCCGTCAGCTCCAGCGTCTTCCAGCCGTCGGTGGGCAGTCGTACGGCCAGCGAGTGTTCCTTGAGGGCACCGGCCGCGGTGGTGAACGCGCCGAACGAGTCGGCGTGATCGTGCCAGCCCGTGCCGGTGCCGGGCGGCCAGCCGATCAGCCACGCCTCGCTGCCGCCCGGTCCGTCGAGCCGGATCCAGGTGCGGCCCTCCGGATCCAGGGGGAGCGAGGCGATGAGAGCCTCGTCCTGGGCGGCGCCGCGGACGAAGTCCATCAGCTCCGCGACCGTCGGTGCGGCGGAAGAGGTTGCGGAGCCCCCGGTCACAGGGGCGGAAGGGGAAGGAACAGCGGCAGCCGTGGGCACGGCGGAGCGAGCGGAAGACACGAGGACCGTCCTGAGAGTTCGCGCGGGGTTCCGGGCCGTGCGGAAAGCGGCACGCACCGGCGGAGGGAGGCGATTCAGCAGGACGGGCGACACACGCAGCCCGCGTAACGGACGAGGTCCATATGGACCCTCCGCCACAGGCGCACATCGGTGTCGGTCATGATCTGGAGTACACCACGCGCGCCCGTGACGGTCAATCGATCAGTGGAGCCCTGAGGTCCCGTCGGCGTGGACCCGGTCCCGGGACCGCTGCTCGTGCCCCGCACCCCGTTCGTCCCCGCCGTCGCCCGGCTCCACGGGCTCCCGCGCCTCGCCAGGCGCACCGCCCAGAGCGGCCTGTGCCGCGGTGAACAGCTCCGCGGGCCGTACGCCGCCGAAGGCCGTCACCAGATGCCCGTCCGGCCTGACCAGCAGGACCGTGTGGGCCGATGCCCCCGGGTAGCTCTCGGTGACCAGCAGCTCCGTCGACCCGGGGAGCGCTGCCACGGCGTCCGTGAGGCCGGGCATGACGCCCGCGGTCTGCCAGTGTCGCCGGTCCCAGACCCCGGTCCCCGGCGCGACCAGGATCACCAGCGGATGGCCCTGCCCGAGCCGCTCCCGCAGACGCGCCGTCGTTCCGTCCGGCGCTGTCACCGTCACGTCGGCGACCGGCGCACCGGGGGGCGTACCGACAACGGTGTGCGCCTCGGTGTGCGGCGGCGAAAGGGGGGAGTGTGAGTACGAAGGGGGCGCACCCAGTGCTCCGCAGCCCAGATGGCCGTCGGCGAGCAGGGTGTCGTGACCGCGTGCGGCACCCGGGACCAGGGTCCGAAGGCCGCCTCCGCCGCGCAGTATCGGCAGCGACTGGTCGGCGGCGCGCAGCCGTGCGGCCACCGCTGCCCGGCGCTCCGCCTGGTAGCTGTCGAGCAGCTGCTCGGCCGGGCCGTGGTGCCAGGCGTGGGCCAGCTTCCAGGCCAGGTTCTCGGCGTCCCGGATGCCCTCGTCCAGTCCCTGCGTGCCCACCGCGCCCAGCAGGTGCGCCGCGTCCCCCGCCAGGAAGGCGCGCTGCTTGCGCCAGCGCCGGGCGAGCCGGTGGTGGAGCGTGTGGACCCCGGTGTCCAGCAGTTCGTACGCCGGGGTCTCGCCGCACCAGCCGGCCAGGGTGTCCCGGATACGGGTGATCAGAGCTTCGGGAGTGACCAGTTCGCCACGCGGCGGCAGCAGCCAGTCCAGCCTCCAGACGCCGTCCGGCAGCGGCCGGGCGGAGACCTCGGCGCCCCCGGTACGCCAGGGCGGCTGCCGGTGCAGAACGGCCTCGTCGGGCCAGGGCAGTTCGGCTCGGAGCGCGGCGACGGCATGCCGCTCCACCGCCGTACGACCGGGGAAGCGGATGTCCAGCAGCTTGCGCACGGTCGACCGGGCGCCGTCGCAGCCGACCAGATAACTCCCGCGCCACCAGGTCGAGCCCGGCTCCCTCGTGTGCACCGTGATGCCGTCGGGGTCCTGCTCCAGGGTGTCGATCCGGCTCATCGGCACCCGCTGGACCAGCGGCGCCTTGTCCGCCGCCGCACGCAGGGCGGCGCTCAGCTCGTGCTGCGGAAGGTGGAGCGGCGCGGGAAGGAGTCCGGTGAGCGGGGCCCCGTCCTCGTCGCCGCGCCCCCCGCTCAGCGGCACGTTCCGGACCAGTTGCTTGCGGCGCATCGAACGCCACCCGGCCCAGCGCAGCCCGACCCGGTCCAGCTCCCGGCAGCCGAGGCGGCCCACCAGGTCGGCGGTGTCCTCGCGCAGCACGACCGTGCGGGCGGGACGGGGCTCCTCCGTGCCGGGGCCCTCGTCGAGAACGACCGAGGGGACGCCCTGGGCGGCGAGGGCCAGCGACAGCGTCAGGCCGACGGGCCCGGCGCCGACGACGATCACCGGGTCCACGGCTCGTACCCTCCGGCCCGTACGGTCATGCGGAACGTGGCATAGGAAGCCGGGTGCGTGATCACAGAACGTATGCAACCCACTGGTGGTGCTTGCGTCAAGTGACCGAGGCAGCGACGCGTGCGCCGCTGCCTCGAATGCTCCTGCTCGTCAGGGCCGGGAAGGGCCCGGGACGGTCAGCCCTTCGTCACACCGGTCCCACCGGCACCGTCGGCCGTCGGGCCTGCGCCCCCTGCGCCCCCCGCGTCCGGACCGGGAACGGCCTCCACCGCGGGGATGCCGGCGGCCGGGGCGCCGGGCGCCACCTTGATGCCGGTCCTGGCGCGGCGGCCGCGCTTCTCGATCCACGTCGCCAGCGCCGAGAGCAGCAGACACATCGCGATGTAGAGGGTGCCGATGACGACGATCGTCGAGACGTACGGGTACTGGCCGTTCACCTGGGTGTTGGAGGCGATCAGACGCGCGGTCTGGAGCAGCTCCGGGTACAGGATGATGAAGCCGAGCGAGGTGTCCTTGAGGGTCACCACGAGCTGGCCGATGATCGTCGGCAGCATGGACCGAACGGCCTGCGGCATCAGGACGCTGACCATCACCTGCGTCTTGCTCATGCCGAGCGCGTACGCCGCCTCGCTCTGGCCCTTGGGAACCGAGTTGATGCCGGCCCGCAGCACCTCGGCCTGGACGCAGCCGTTGTAGACGGACAGACCCGCCGCCAGCGCCCACATCGAGTAGTCGGTGAGGAAGCCGACCCAGATGGCGTAGATGGTGATCAGCAGCGGGAGCGAGCGGAACAGCTCGATGAAGGTGGTCGCCGCCCAGCGGACCGGCTTGTGGTCGGAGAGCCTGCCCACCACCAGGACCACGCCGAGGACCAGCGAGCCGATCGCGGCGAGACCGAACGCCTTGAGCGTGGCGATCAGGGCGTCGGCGATGTTCTGCCGGATGCCCGTGTAGTTGAAGATGTCCCACATCGCGGGGGCGAGATGCCCCTTGTCCGCGAGCCGCATGATGCTGATGCCGATCAGCGCCGCGATGGCGAGGCTGCCGACGACCGCGTAGATCCGGTTGCGGACGACGGCCTTGGGGCCCGGGGTGTCGTAGAGAACGCTGGCGCTCATCGGGCGACCTCCATGCGACGCTCCAGCAGCCGGAAGAGGCCGCTGATGGTAAACGTGACGATCAGGAAGCCGATGGCCACCCAGATGAAGACGGGGACGATGTCGTAGCCCTTGTCACTCATCAGCTTCTGCCAGCCGAACAGCTCGGCGACGCTGAAGGCGCCGGCGATCGCGGAGTTCTTCGTCAGCGCGATGAAGATGCTGCTCAGCGGCGGGATCACGGTCCGGGTCGCCTGGGGGAGCACCACGATCTGCAGCGTCTGGGCGAAGGTCATGCCGATGGAGCGGGCGGCCTCGGCCTGTCCCAGCGGCACGGTGTTGATGCCTGAGCGGACCGCCTCGCACACGAACGAGGAGGTGTAGAAGCCGAGCGCCAGCGAGCCGAGCACGAACGGGCTCATCCCCGGGAAGAGGATCTCGGGCACGACGAAGAAGAAGATCAGGAAGAGCAGTGTCAGCGGGGTGTTGCGCATCAGCGTCACCCAGGCGGTGCCGAAGTACCGCAGCGGCGGCACCGGCGAGACCCGGAATCCGGCGATGACCACACCGAGGACCAGGGCGATAACCGAGCTGACGGCGGTGATCGACACGGTTCCTATGAAGCCGTCGCGGAACTCTGGGAAATTGTCGAGCAGTACGTTCATGAGGTCTCCGCGTCGGCGGTCAGCGGCATCAGGGCAGGGGAAGGGGCGCCCCGTACGCCCGCCGTCCCCGGGGAAGCCGGGACGGCGGTGGCGTACGGGACGCCTGGGTCACTCGCGGGGCGTCGTGACGGATGACGGGATGCCGGCCGTCGGACGGCGAGCCGGAGCCCGCGGGACGACGGCCGACGGCGTCAGTAGCGCTCGATGGCCGGCGGCTCGACGTAGTCCGAACCGGACAGACCCAGCGTGGCCTCGTAGATCTTCTTGTACGTGCCGTCCTTGACGCGGTCCTCCAGCGACTTGCTGATGGCCTCGCGGAGCACCTTGTCGTCCTTGTTCAGGCCGACGCCGTAGGGCTCGTCGGTGAACGGGTCGCCGACGACCTTGAGCTTGCCGGAGTTGGCGGCCGCGTAGCCCTTGAGGATCGAGTCGTCCGTGGTGACGGCGTCGACCTGCTTGGTCAGCAGCTGCTGCACGCAGTCGGAGTACTTGGCCAGCTCGACGACGCTCGCGCCGTACTCGGGCTTCTTGATCTCCTGGAGCGGGGTGGAGCCGACGATCGAGCAGACCTTCTTGCCCTTCACCGAGTCCTTGCCGGTGATCGTCTTCTCGTCCGCGCGCACCAGGAGGTCCGCGCCGGCCTTGTAGTACGGCCCGGCGAAGCCGACCTGCTTCTTGCGCTCGTCGTTGATCGTGTAGGTGCCGACGTAGTAGTCGACCTGGCCCTTGGAGATGGCCGTCTCACGGACACCGGAGTCGACGGTCTTCCACTCGATCTGCTTGTCGGAGAAGCCGAGGTCGGCCGCGACCATCTTGGCGATCTCGATATCGAAGCCCGAGCGCTCCTTGGTCGACTGGTCCTCGAAGCCGAGGTACGGCTGGTCGGCCTTGGCGCCGAGGATCAGCTTGCCGCGCTCCTTGGCCTTCTTGAAGACCGGGGAGTCCAGCGTGACGTCCTTGGCCACGGTGTACGTGGGCAGCGCGGGGGCCTCGGAGGAACCGGGCTTCGTGCCGCCCGGCTTGTCACCGGCGGAGCCCTCCTTGCCGCCGCAGGCGGTCGCGGTCAGGGCGAGGACGGCGATGGCCGCGACGGCGGCGGACTGACGGAGCTTCATGTGAGCAATCCTTAGGTCGTAGGTCGTTGTCGTCAGTGGTGAAGGATCTTCGACAGGAAGTCCTTGGCCCGGTCGCTGCGCGGATTGCTGAAGAACTGGTCGGGGGTCGCCTCTTCGACGATCTTCCCGTCGGCCATGAACACGACGCGGTTGGCGGCGGAACGGGCGAAGCCCATCTCGTGGGTGACGACGATCATCGTCATACCGTCCCGGGCCAGCTGCTGCATGACCTCCAGGACCTCGTTGATCATCTCCGGATCGAGCGCCGACGTGGGCTCGTCGAAGAGCATGACCTTCGGGTCCATCGCCAACGCCCGTGCGATCGCGACGCGTTGCTGCTGGCCACCGGAGAGCTGCGCCGGGTACTTGTCGGCCTGTACGCCGACGCCCACCCGGTCGAGCAGGGTCCGGGCCTTCTCCTCCGCCGCCTTCTTGTCGGCCTTGCGGACCTTCACCTGGCCCAGCATGACGTTCTCCAGCACCGTCTTGTGTGCGAAGAGATTGAACGACTGGAAGACCATGCCCACGTCGGCACGCAGCCTGGCCAGCTCCTTGCCCTCCTGGGGCAGGGGCTTGCCGTCGATCGAGATCGCTCCCGAATCGACCGTCTCCAAGCGGTTGATCGTGCGGCACAGCGTGGACTTGCCGGACCCGGAAGGCCCGATGACGACCACGACCTCGCCACGGGCGATGGTCAGGTCGATGTCCTGGAGCACATGCAGCGCGCCGAAGTGCTTGTTGACGTTGCTCAGTACGACCAGGTCGTTCGCCGCGGGCGCGGCATCCTCGGCGTCCTTGGTCACTGAAACTCCGCTCATCGGCTTCTTGCTCCGTCCTCCTCGGTTGAACAAGGACACTAATGACGCAGTGCTACCAACGTCATTACATCTGAGCGGAAATTGAGCATAACGATCCGGCGGCAACCGGACACACCGTGTGAACTGGACGCCACGCGCTGCCCCGGGGGTGTACCGGGTGCATAACAGAAACCCTGCTGTAACCGGCAGACTCTTGACGGTTGTGCCGTTCATCGGCGTGGATGCTTTGAACGAGGCAGACGTGAAGCACCGCAGAACGGGAAGTCTCATCGGGGGCCCTCGGTGGCTCTCGGTGGCTCGCGCGAATGAAGCGCGGGTTAATGTCGGGGCCTTACCCGGTGACGCCGAGCGACGGTGGCGCGGACGGGACGGTGAAGCGAACGAGCCCGAGGAGCCGCTCGGCCCCCGGGGAAGCACGGAGGCCCGAGGAGCCGCACGGCCCCGGGGAGACACGGAGAGGAGGGCCATGAGACTGCTGCTCGTCGAGGACGACGACCATGTCGCGGCGGCCCTGTCCGCCGTGCTCGCCCGGCACGGATTCCAGGTCGTGCACGCCCGTAGCGGTGAGGAGGCCCTGCGCGCGCTGCTGCCCGCCGAGAAGGAGCCCTTCGGGGTGATCCTCCTCGACCTCGGCCTGCCCGACCAGGACGGCTACGAGGTGTGCGGGAAGATCCGCAAACGCACCGCGACCCCTGTGATCATGGTTACCGCCCGCGCGGACGTACGTTCGCGCATCCATGGACTCAACCTCGGCGCCGACGACTACGTCACCAAGCCGTACGACACCGGCGAGCTGCTCGCCCGTATCCACGCGGTCGCCCGGCGCACCTCCAGCGGCGAGGACACCGCGCCGCCCCCCCTCGTCGCCCTGCGCCTCGGGCCGGTCGCCATCGAGCTGCCGACCCGCCGGGTCAGCGTCGACGGGGTCGAGGTCCAGCTCACCCGCAAGGAGTTCGACCTGCTGGCCCTCCTCGCCCAGCGCCCCGGTGTCGTCTTCCGCCGCGAGCAGATCATCAGCGAGGTCTGGCGTACCAGCTGGGAGGGCACCGGGCGCACCCTGGAGGTCCACGTGGCCTCCCTCCGCTCCAAGCTGCGGCTGCCCGCCCTGATCGAGACCGTGCGGGGCGTCGGCTACCGGCTCGTCGCGCCGTCCGCGTAACCGGCGGGTACGTCTCCCGGTGCGCTCCCGTCTGCTCCCGCTGCTCATCGTCCTGATGGCCGCCGTCCTGCTCACCCTCGGCTTCCCGCTCGCGATCAGCGTGGCCGCCGCCGAGCAGCAGCGTCTGGTGATCGACCGGATCGACGACACCGCACGGTTCGCCGCCCTGGCACAGTCCATCACCGACACCACCCCGGACAGCGAGGAGCGGCGCCGCACCCTCCAGACGGACCTGGAGCTCTACGCCTCGGTGTACGGCATCCGCGCCGGCGTCTTCTTCCGGGACGACCGGGCTCTGGCCAAGGCCCCCGGTTTCTGGACCCTGCCCGTCGAGGGGGAGGGGCGCACGGCCTTCAACGAGGCGCTGCTGGGTCGCCGCTCGCACGACCCCCCGCAGGTGTGGCCCTGGCGCGACGGCCGGGTCGTCGTCGCCTCGCCCGTCGTGCGCGACGGCGATGTGGTCGCTGTGGTGGTCCTCGACTCGCCCACCGGCGAGATGCGGTCCCGGATCCTGCGGACGTGGCTGTTCATCGGCCTCGGAGAGGCGCTGGCGTTGCTGGTGGCGGTCGGCGCGGCGGTACGGCTCACCGGTTGGGTCCTGCTGCCCGTACGGACCCTCGACGCGGCCACCCACGACATCGCCGGCGGCCGTATGCGCTCCCGGGTCGCCGCCTCCGCCGGGCCGCCGGAACTCAGACGCCTGGCTCGTTCCTTCAACGAGATGGCGGACAACGTCGAGGACGTGCTGGAGCAGCAGCGCGCCTTCGTCGCCGACGCCTCGCACCAGCTGCGCAACCCGCTCGCCGCGCTGTTGCTGCGCATCGAGCTCCTCGCCCTGGAGCTGCCCGAGGACAGCGAGGAGATCGCGGCCGTGCGCACCGAGGGGAAGCGGCTGGCCCGGGTTCTCGACGACCTCCTGGACCTCGCGCTGGCCGAGCACGCCGAGGCGGACCTCCAGCTGATCGACATCGTCCCGCTCGCCGCGGAGCGGGTCGCCTCCTGGCGCCCGATGGCGGAGCGGGAGGGTGTGAACCTCATCCTGGACGGGGCCCCGGCGGCCACTGCCTGGGCCGACCCCGTCGCGCTCTCCAGCGCCCTGGACGCGGTGGTCGACAACGCCCTGAAATTTACCCCCGCCGGAGAGGACGTCACGGTCACCGTCACCGCCGGAGCCGTGGCGGCGACCGTCCTGGTCGCCGACCGGGGTCCTGGCCTGACCGAAGCGGAGCTGGAGCGCGTCGGGGACCGCTTCTGGCGCAGCGCCCGCCACCAGAACATCAGTGGATCGGGCCTGGGCCTCTCGATCTCCCGGGTGCTGCTCGCGGCGGGCGGTGGCTCGATCGCCTACGAGCACCACGAACCGCACGGCCTGCGGGTGACCGTCTCGGTCCCCCGCGACCTGCCGGGGAGCTGACAGGGAAGGGCCCAGGGCTTCTACGGCGACACGGCCCGGGACCGCACGTCCCGGGACGTACGGCCAACGGCAGCGCCGCCTACGGCTTCACGGAGCGGTAGTAGTCCTTGGCCCCGTCGTGCACGTCCAGCGGATCCGTGTAGATCGCTGTCCGCAGATCCACCAACTGCGCCGCGTGGACCTCGCGGCCGATCCGGTCCCGGCTGTTGATCACCGTCCGGGTGAAGGCCTCGGTCATGGCCGCGTCCGTACGGTCGGTCGTGACGAGCAGGTTGGCGACGGCGACCGTGGGCACCGCCTGACCCTGCTGGGCCGGCGGATACACGTCGGCGGGCATCATGGCGGACCGGTAGAAGCGGGTGGGTCCGGTCGCCGCCTGGAGTTTCGCGGCCAGCTCGGCCTCCAGCGGCACCAGCCGGATGTCGAAGCGCTGCGACAGCTCCTGCACAGCCGCGGTCGGCAGCCCGCCCGACCAGAAGAACGCGTCGAGCCGGCCCTGGGCCAGTTGTACGGGCATGGTGTCGAT
Organism: Streptomyces sp. NPDC104313; assembly: GCF_055583985.1. Taxonomy (NCBI): domain Bacteria; kingdom Bacillati; phylum Actinomycetota; class Actinomycetes; order Kitasatosporales; family Streptomycetaceae; genus Streptomyces; species Streptomyces sp. NPDC104313. The sequence goes on along the minus strand of NZ_JBVJMW010000014.1, from coordinate 155,625 downwards.
GCCCACCGGCACCGGTGTGACGTCGTCGGCCGGATCGATCCCCGCCGCCGCCAGCAGCCGGTCCGCGACCAGCCGCACCCCGGAGCCCTCCTGGCCGACGCCCACCCGCATACCCCGCAGGTCGGAGATCGTCCGGACGTCGGAGTCGCGGGGGACGACCAGCTGGACGTAGTCGTCGTAGAGCCGGACACAGCCGCGCAGTCGCTGGGCCCCCGGTCTGCCGTCACGCAGATAGGTGGCCACCGCGTCGGCGGTGGCGATGGTGAAGTCCGCCTCGCCCGTCGCCACCCGGGCGAGGTTCTGCTGCGACCCCTCGCTGGTCCGCAGCCGTATGGACACCTCCGGCATGTCCTTGGCGAGCGCGCCCTCCAGCCGCTCCCCGTACCGCTGGTATACGCCGCTGGGCACTCCGGTGGAGAAGGTGAGCGACCCGCTCGGGTCCCCCTCGTCCTCCCGGGGCTGCAGCCACCACGCGAGCAGCCCGAGCACGACCGCGAGGACGGCGCCCGTCCGCAGGGTGCGCCGACGGCCGAATCGGGACAGAGCGTGGAGCATGCGGGCGATCCTGCCAGCTCACCCGCCCCCTGACCAGGCTTCCGCGTGAAGCCCGGCCCACAGCGCGCCGGGCCGGGCCGGGCGGCGGCCGGTCGGGGCCGGGCAAGGGGACGGGAGGGAGTCGCCCGGCAACCGCCTACCCTTGTCCCATGAGCAGCGGCAACCGGAGCGAAGCAGTGGACGTCCAGAAGAGCTACGAGGTGCGCACCTACGGGTGTCAGATGAACGTCCACGACTCCGAACGGCTGTCGGGTCTCCTGGAGGGCGCCGGTTACGTGCGGGCCCCCGAAGGCTGTGACGGCGACGCCGATGTCGTCGTCTTCAACACCTGCGCGGTGCGGGAGAACGCCGACAACAAGCTGTACGGGAACCTCGGCCGCCTCGCGCCCATGAAGACCAAGCGCCCCGGGATGCAGATCGCCGTCGGCGGCTGCCTCGCGCAGAAGGACCGCGACACCATTGTCAAGCGGGCCCCCTGGGTCGACGTCGTCTTCGGCACCCACAACATCGGCAAGCTGCCGGTCCTCCTGGAGCGCGCCCGTATCCAGGAGGAGGCGCAGATCGAGATCGCCGAGTCCCTGGAGGCCTTCCCCTCCACGCTCCCCACCCGCCGCGAGTCCGCCTACGCCGCGTGGGTCTCCATCTCGGTCGGCTGCAACAACACCTGCACCTTCTGCATCGTCCCGGCGCTGCGCGGCAAGGAGAAGGACCGCCGCACCGGTGACATCCTGGCCGAGATCGAGGCCCTGGTCGCCGAGGGCGTCTCCGAGATCACCCTGCTCGGCCAGAACGTGAACGCGTACGGCTCCGACATCGGCGACCGCGAGGCCTTCTCCAAGCTGTTGCGCGCCTGCGGCACCATAGAGGGCCTGGAGCGCGTCCGCTTCACCTCGCCGCACCCCCGCGACTTCACCGACGACGTCATCGCCGCCATGGCCGAGACGCCCAACGTGATGCCGCAGCTGCACATGCCGATGCAGTCCGGATCGGACAGCATCCTGAAGGCGATGCGCCGCTCCTACCGTCAGGAGCGCTTCCTGGGGATCATCGAGAAGGTGCGCGCCGCGATGCCGGACGCCGCCATCTCCACCGACATCATCGTGGGCTTCCCCGGCGAGACGGAGGAGGACTTCGAACAGACGATGCACGCGGTCCGCGAGGCGCGGTTCGCAGGCGCGTTCACCTTCCAGTACTCCAAGCGCCCCGGGACCCCGGCCGCCGACATGGACGGCCAGATCCCCAAGAAGGTCGTCCAGGAGCGGTACATGCGCCTGTCCGTCCTCCAGGAGCAGATCTCCTGGGACGAGAACAAGAAGCAGGTCGGCCGCACCCTGGACGTCATGGTCGCGGAGGGCGAGGGTCGCAAGGACGGAGCGACACGGCGCCTCTCCGGCCGAGCCCCCGACAACCGGCTGGTCCACTTCACGCAGCCCGAGAAGGCCGTACGCCCCGGCGACGTCGTGACCGTCGAGATCACCTACGCCGCCCCGCACCACCTGCTCGCCGAGGGCACACCCCTCGCCGTACGGTCCACCCGCGCGGGCGACGCCTGGGAGAGGCGCACCACCGAGGTCGCCGCCAAGCCCGCCGGAGTGATGCTCGGCCTCCCCGGCATCGGCGCCCCGGACCCGCTCCCGGCCGCCACGGCCCCGGCCTGCGGCATCGGCTGACGGCTCGGGTCCGCCCAGCGGTCTCGGCCGGCCGGGCCCGACGGCGAGGCCGGCTGACCGGCCCCGGCCTTCGGGTCCTCGCGGGGCTGACCGGCGCCCCTCCCCACGAGCCCCGCGCGGCCGACCGGGCCCGGCCCCCGGCTTCCGAAGTACGCTGACCGGCATGCTTGTCGCCGCCGCCGTGTGCCCCTGTCCGCCGCTTCTGGTGCCCGAGGTCGCCGCCGGGGCCGCCCCCGAGCTCGCCGCCGCACGTGACGCGTGCCTCGACGCCGTGGGAGTGCTCGCCGCCGCGCGCCCGGACCTGCTCGTCGTCGTGGGGCCGGGCGGCGACCGGTGCGCCGGGCCTCACCCGACGGGGGCGCACGGGTCCTTCCGGGGCGTTGGCGTGAACCTCGACGTGACGCTCGGCGAGGCACGGCGGGACGCCGCCGCGCCGGACAGGCCGCTGCCTCAGTCCCTCACGGTGGGCGCCTGGCTGCTGGGCCGGGCACGATGGGCGGGCGCTCCCGTCGAAGGGTTCGCTGTGGCGGAGAGCGAGGCCGCCCGTCAGTGCGCGGCGGCCGGACACTCCCTGGCCCGGCGTGCCGAGCGGGTCGCGCTCCTGGTGATGGGCGACGGCAGTGCCTGCCGCACGCTGAAGGCCCCCGGCTACCTCGACGAGCGGGCCGCCGCCTTCGACGCCCGCGCCACCGAAGCGCTCGGCTCCGCGGACCTCGACGCCCTCGCGGCGCTCGACGCGGAGCTCGGCCGTGAACTCAAGGCGGCCGGACGCGCCTCCTGGCAGCTGCTCGGCGGCGCCGCGCGGGACGCGGGGCTCGCCGGACGCCTGCTGTACGAGGACGCTCCGTACGGCGTGGGCTACACCGTTGCCGCCTGGTCCTGAACAGGCCGACGGCCGGTACGGGGCGGAGTGCCCCGTACCCACCGCCGGCCCGCGGTCACCGTGTCAGGAAGCGGGCGGCGGCGGAGGAGGAGTGTTCCCGGGTGTCCCGGGGGTGCCCCCGTCCTTGTTCCCCAGCTTGTCCACGGCCTCCTTGGCCTTGCGCGTACCCGAATCGATCTTGTCGCTGTATTTGCCCTTGGTCTTCTGGTCGACCGTGCGCGCGGCCTTGTCGAGGCCCTGCTCGATCTTGCCCCCGTGCTGCTGCGCGAGCTCGCCGACCTTGTCCTTGGCCGGCCCCAGCTTGGCCTTCAGGTTGTCCAGGAACCCCATTGGGTCACCTTCCGTGCAGTGAGGACTGTTCGCGGGAGCGTTCTCCCGTACCCATTGTCCGTCACCTGTCCGTTCCTGCCGTTTTTACTCGCCTCATTGAGCTTCCCCGGTGCGTCCTCGACGTCGTTCTCCGTGCCCGGCCGCGTCTCCGCGGACACCCGGCGTGTTCGGGAGGGCCCGGATGTTTGGGAGACTGTCCGGGTGACCCCTCCCGCTTCCGCCCCCCGCGTCATCACCGTCGTAGGCCCCACCGCAGCCGGAAAGTCGGATCTGGGGGTCTTTCTCGCCCAGCGGCTCGGTGGCGAGGTGATCAACGCCGATTCCATGCAGCTCTACCGAGGAATGGACATCGGCACCGCGAAGCTGACGGTCCCCGAGCGCGATGGCGTGCCGCACCGACTGCTGGACATCTGGGACGTCACCGAGACCGCCAGCGTCGCCGAGTACCAGCGACTGGCCCGTCTGGAGATCGACCGGCTGCTCGCCGAAGGTCGCACCCCGATCCTGGTCGGCGGCTCCGGGCTGTACCTGAAGGGCGCCATCGACGCGCTGGAGTTCCCCGGTACGGACCCCGAGGTGCGCGCCCGCCTCGAAGCGGAGCTGGCCGAGCGCGGCCCGGGCGCCCTGCATGAACGCCTCGCCGCCGCCGACCCGGATGCCGCCCGGTCCATCCTGGGGAGCAACGGGCGGCGCATCGTCCGCGCCCTCGAAGTCATCGAGATCACCGGCAAGCCGTTCACCGCCAACCTCCCCGGCGACGAGCCGGTCTACGACGCCGTGCAGGTCGGCGTCGACGTGGACCGCCCCGAACTGGACGAGCGCATCGCCCTGCGCGTCGACCGGATGTGGGAGGCGGGGCTCGTGGACGAGGTGCGCACGCTGGAGGCGTCCGGGCTGCGCGAGGGTCTCACGGCCTCGCGGGCCCTCGGCTACCAGCAGGTCCTCGCGGTGCTCGCGGGGGAGTGCACCGAGGACGACGCGCGGGCCGAGACCGTGCGTGCCACCAAGCGTTTCGCCCGCCGTCAGGACTCGTGGTTCCGCCGTGACGCGCGTGTCGTGTGGCTCGGCGGCGGACTCCGCGACCGGGATGAACTCCCGCACCGGGCGCTGACGTTGGTCGAACGAGCGGTCGCAGTCTGATCGCTTGAAAGGAGAACGACGTGTAGCAGGAACCCTCAGTGCCGCATCGAAGGCCATGTGCCGGCGCCGTCCATGCGCGTCCGCGCGCAACCGGGCCGAACGTCGTCGTGGGCCCGGCCGAGCCGTGTCAGTCCGCCGTGGGGAAGAGGCGGGCGGAGAGTTCGGCGACTGTTGGTGCCTCGAAGAAGACCCGTATGTCGTCGATCGGCGTGCCCAGCTCGCTGTGGACGCCCGCGGCGTAGCGGACGGCCGACAGGGAGCTTCCACCGAGGCGGAAGAAGTTGTCGTCGATGGTCAGGTCGGCCACGCCCAGGATCTCCGCGGCCAAGGCGCACAGCGTGCGTTCCTCGGGCGTGCGCGGCTCCCGGCCGGCGCGGGCCGGTGCGGGGCTCCCGGGTGCCGGTAGGGCGCGCCGCTCCAGCTTGCCGTTGGGGGTCAGCGGCAGCTCGTCCAAGGTCACGAAAGCCGCGGGCACCATGTAGTCGGGCAGCTGTGCCGCCAGCTGTTCCCGCAGGTGAGTGGTGTCCGGGCCGTCCGGCTGGGCGGGGGCGGCAGTGGGGGTGAGGTAGGCCACCAGGCGGGGGTCGCCCGGTCGGTCCTCGCGCAGGACGACGACCGCCTGCCCGACCTCCGGCAGTGCGGTCAGCGCCGCCTCGATCTCCACCGGCTCGACGCGGAACCCGCGCACCTTCACTTGGTGGTCGGCGCGCCCGTGAAAGAGGAGATGCCCGTCCTCGTGCCAGGCGGCCAGGTCGCCGGTGCGGTACATGCGGGCGCCCGGGGCTCCGAAGGGGTCCGGGACGAAGCTGCCCGCCGTCAGCCCCGGCTTGCCGAGGTAGCCGTGGGCGAGCTGGACGCCGGCCAGGTACAGGTCGCCGATGCCGCCCGGGGGGACGGAGTGCAGCGACCCGTCGAGGACGTAGACGCTGGTGTTCCACACGGGCCTGCCGATCGGGACCGTCGCGGAGGCGTCGCCGACGCCCGGGAGGCAGCGCCAGGAGGTGACGTCGACGGTCGCCTCGGTGGGGCCGTAGAGGTTGTGGAGGTCGGCCCCGAGCGTGCGGAGGCAGGGCTCCACGAGGTCGGCGGGAAGGGTCTCGCCGCTGCAGAGCACCCGGCGCAGGCTGCCGCATTCGGATGCGCCCGGCGCCTGGAGGAAGTACCGCAGCATGGACGGTACGAAGTGGACGGTGGTCACCCGCTCGGCGCGGATGAGCCGGACGAGGTAGCCCGGGTCCTTGTGCCCGCCGGGGCGGGCGACGACCAGCGTGGCACCGGTGATCAGAGGCCAGAAGAACTCCCAGACCGACACGTCGAAGCTGGCCGGGGTCTTCTGCAGGACGCGGTCGTCGGCCGCCAGGCGGTAGGTGTCCTGCATCCAGAGAAGGCGGTTGACGACAGCGTGGTGCGGGACCACGACGCCCTTGGGGTGACCTGTGGAGCCCGAGGTGTAGATGACGTAGGCGGGATGGCCGGGGGTGGGCCGGGCTCCGTCGCCGGGATCGGCCGGACGGGATGAGGGGAACGCCGCCAGCGACGCGACCGTGTGCGGATCGTCCAGGACCACGGCGTCGTCGGGTGCGTCCACGGCCCCGGCGGCCGATGTCGTGGTGAGCATCGCACGGGGTGCGGAGTCGCGCAGCAGGCGGCTGACGCGGTCGCGGGGGTGGTCCGGGTCGACCGGTACGTACGCCGCTCCGCTCTTGAGCACCGCGAGCAGCGCGACCACCAGGTCCACGGAGCGCGGCACCGCCACCGCGACCCGGTCGCCGGGGGCGACGCCGCGCTGGGCAAGCAGGTGCGCCAGGCGGTTGGCGGCGGCGTCGAGTTGGTCGTAGCGGGTCCCGCTGCCCTCGAATACCAGGGCGGTGCGCTCGGGTGTGGCCGCGACCTGGTCCTCGAACAACTCGGGGATCGTGGCCGGGGGGATTTTGCGCGGGGGGCCGTGCCATGGAACGCGCGCGGTGGAGGAAGCGGTCGCAGCGGCGGGTACGGCGGATGACGGTGACAACTCTCAGCTCTCCCAGCGAGGCGGGACGCCGTGCGCAGGACGGCGTTTCACAGACGTGGTGGAAGGGCGGAGCCGCGATGTGCCGAAGTTGCCACAGGGGTGTGGGGCTGTCAAGTCACGGGTTTTGGTGAGTGGAGTGCGCACTTGCCGTCTGTAAATGTGTCTATCGGTTTGGTGGGAGCTCGCGAAGTGATCTTCGGACAGCAAAAAGACTGACAACTGAGTGCATGTGACGGAAAACCGGATGAGGTGAGGAGATCTCAGTGGTCGATTCGGGGGCATGGACTTCCGTATGCGAGGCGTTCGCCGCGCGGCGCGTGACACATCCCGACGCCGTGGCCGTCACAGGTGCCTACGGTGATCTTTCTTTCGAGCAACTGGGCACGATGGCGGACTCCGTCGTGGCCTCGGTACGGGCGCTCGGCGCCCCCTCCGAGTGCGCGGAGCTGCCTGTCGGATACCTGGGGGCGCGCCGTCCCTACTTCCTGGCGACGGTGCTGGGCGTGCTCGGCAGCGGCGCGGCATATGTGCCGCTGGACCCGTCGTGGCCGGCGGCCCGCATCGCGGACGTCGCCGAAGTGGCGGGCCTGCGCCATGTGTTCGTCGACGCGGAGCACGCCGCCCTCGCCCGCGACGCCGGGCTGTCCCACGTGCTCCCGGTGGTGGAGGTGCCGACGCGGACGGAGGCACCGGAGCGCCGGGCGCCCGTGGCGCGGTGGGCCGGGACGGGCTCGGACCTCGCCTACCTCGTGTTCACCTCGGGCTCGACCGGCGCGCCGAAGGGCGTGCTGACCGAGCACGCGGCGCTCGCCAACGCCTGTGCCCGGGTGGCCGACCGCTGGGAGCTCACCCCGGCGGACCGGGTGCTCCAGTTCACCTCGCTCGGTGTGGACATCACGCTGGAGGAGGCGTTCAGCGCCTGGACGGCAGGCGCCGCGCTCGCCCTGATGGATTCCGCGACCGCGGGTGACCTCGTGCGGTTCACCGCGTTCCTGGCGGAATTCCAGGTCAGCGCCCTCGATCTGCCGACCTCCTTCTGGACCACGTGGCTTTCGGCGGTGGAGGCGGGAGACGTGCCGCCGCCTCCCGGATGTGTGCGGGTGGTCGCGGTCGGCAGCGAGGAGGTCGCCGCGGACGACATCGCCCGCTGGCAGGCCGTCGCCGGTCCGGAATGCCGCACGTTCAACATGTACGGGTCGACCGAGCAGGCCATCACCTCCGTCGTGGACGGGCCCCTCGCCCCCGGCGACCCGGTGGGCAGCGGTGTGATCGGCCGGCCGCTGCCGGGCGTCCGCGCCTATGTGCTCGACTCGCGACTGCGCCCGCGGCTGCCGGGCGTTCCGGGAGAGCTGTACGTCGGCGGGCTGGCTACGGCCCGCGGCTACGTGGGACAGCCGGGGCGCACGGCGCAACGGTTCCTGCCCGACCCGTTCACGGACCGCCCCGGCACCCGGATGTACGCGACCGGGGACCGGGCTGTGGCCCTCACCGACGGTGGTTTCCGCTTCGCCGGGCGCATCGACACGCGCTTGAAGATCAGAGGCTTCACCGTGCAGCCGCGTGAGGTCGAGGGCGTACTGGCCGAAGTGGCCCGGGTCGAGAAGGTCGCGGTGACCGCGGAGCCGGGGCCGGACGGCAGGGACCTGCTGGTCGCCGAGGTGGTCGGGACGGCGGACGCCGAGGACACCGAGTCACTCGTGGCGGAACTCACCGGGCGGGCGGCCGAGCGGCTGCCGCACTACGCCTGCCCGCAGCGGTACGTGGTGCACTCCCCCGCGGGCGGCGCGCCGCGCACGCTCATCCGCCCGTCGGCCCGCCCGCCGCGGAGCGCGGACACCGACCAGGTCACCGACAGGCGCTCCGACGGGGTCACCGACACCCATCGTGCCGCGGTCGCCGCGGTCACCGCCGTGTGGCGAGAACTCCTGGGCGACCAAGAGATCACGGCCCGGGACAACTTCCTCGACCTCGGCGGCAACTCGCTGCTCGCCATCCAACTGCTGACCCGGTTGAGCGGACGGTACGGCGTGACTATCGACGTCGCCCGGTTCTTCGAGGAGCCCACGGTGGCCGCCCTCGCGGCGGACCTCGTCGAGGCGGGCGCGCTGACGCGGGAGAGCGCGAGCGGTCCGCCCCGGCTGCCGCACACGGCAGGAGGCGAGGGACCGTGCTGGTCCGGCCAGGAGCGGATGTGGTTCCTCCAGCGCCTGTTGCCCGAGTCCGCCGCCTACCACATACCGCTCGCGTTCGAGGTGACGGGCGGCGTCAGCGTACCCGCTCTGCGGACCGCGCTGCGGGCGGTGGCGGTGCGGCACGAGCCACTGCGTACGGCCATCCGACTCGACGGCACCCGGCTCTCCCAGATCGTGGTCGCACCGGACATCCCCGTCGAGACGGCGTCCGTCCCGCACACCGTCCAGGAGGAACTGTCCTCACAGGGCGGCGTGCTGGCGGCGTTCGTCTCGCGCCCGTTCGACCTCAGTTCGGGCCAGGTGCTGCGCGCAACGGTGGTCGAGTGCGCGGCCGGCCGCAGCCTCCTCGCCTTCGCCGTCCACCACGTGGCGTTCGACGAGTGGTCGGCGGGGCTGTTCGTCGACGAACTGAGCGGAGCGTACGCCGCCGCCCTGAACGGCGGGGACAGCGCGCCGTCCGATCGGCGTCCGCTCGGCGCGCGCTACCTGGACTTCTGCGGCTGGCAGGCGGACACGGCGTTCCGGCGGCGCGTGACGGAAGGGCTCGGATTCTGGCGGGAGTACCTGGAGGGGCTGCCCGAACAGGCCCTCCCCGCCGACCTGCTTCCGCCGGAGCGGCCCACCCGCGCGGGCGCCGAGCGGCGCTTCACCGTGCCGCGCCGTCAGACCGCCGCCCTCGAAGCCCTCACCCGGCGCGAGGGGGTCACCCGCTATCACACGCTCCTCGCGCTGTTCTCCGTCCTGCTGGCGCGCTACAGCGGAACGTACGACATGGCGGTCGGAGTGCCCTCGGCCAACCGTGACTCGGAGGAGCTGGAGGAGCTGATCGGCTTCTTCGTCAACACCCTTCCCGTGCGCGTACGGCTGGATGACAACCCCACCTTCGCCGAGGCGGTGCGCCGCGTCAGTAAGAGCACGCTGGCCGCGCAGGCAGCCGGGCACGTCCCGGTCGACGAGATCGCCCGTGCCGTAGGCAGGCAGGGGTCCGCCACCCGGAACCCGATGTTCCAGACACTGTTCGTGATGGACGAGGAGCAGCGGGGCTCGCTGCGGCTGCCCGGCTCGCGGGTCCGTCCCGCGCACGTGCCCGTGCGGTCCTCCGCGCTCGACCTCACGCTGGCCATCGGCGATGGCGAGAGCGATGACGGAGGTGACGACGGGACGCTGAGCGGGCGCCTGTGGTACTGCGCCGAGGTGTTGGCCCCGGAGACCGCGGAGCGCATGGTCGCGAGCTTCCTGACGCTGGTGGACCAGGTCGTCGCGGACCCGGACCTGCGGGTGCGGGACATGGACGCCGCGCGCCCGGCGGACCGGTCGCTGGCCGCCGCCGCCGACCTGGCCCTCGATCCGGCGGAACGGGCGCCGTTGGCACTGCGGTTCGAGGCCGCCGCACGGCGGTGGCCGGAGCGCACAGCTCTCGTCTCGGACGGCCGGGACGTGACGTACGGTGCGCTGTCCGAGCTCGTCGAGGGCGTCCGCGCCCAGTTGCGCGATGCCCTACCGATGACGGGGTTCGTGCCGCTCGTCCTCCCGGAAGGGCCCGCGCTGATCGCCGCGATGCTTGCGGTGAACAGCCTTGGGCGGGCCTTCGTGCCCGTCGACCCGCGCTGGCCGACGCGGCGCGTCGCGGACGTCGTCGCACGGACCGGAAACCCGTTCGTCGTCGTGGCCGAGGGCACGGACGCGGATGCGCCGGCCGTGCCGCCCGGTGTGCGGCTGCTACCCGTCGGGGATCGGCCGGAACCGAGCCGTGAGCCGTACGCCGCGGACGCGCCCGGCGACGAGCGGCGACCGATGTATGCGGTGTGCACGACAGGGCCGGCCGACCCGCCTCAGCTGGCCGTCGTCGCGCACCGGGCGTTCGCCCGCCACACAGCGTGGGCCGTGCGGCACTTCGGTGCGGAGGGCTTTGGCGCGGACGGCTTCGGCACGGCCGCGCCAACGGTCCTGCACCTCACACCGCCCGCCCGCGCGCACGGCGTCTGGGAGCTGCTGTGGCCGCTCGCGCACGGGGGCACCGCCGTCCTGCCCGAATCCGGCGCACGGGCCGACCTGAAGGCGCTGGCGGCGACGCTGGCCCGGGACGGTGTGAACACACTCTTCCTCCTGCCGAGCATGCTGGCCGAACTGGTCGACCAGCTCGGTCAAGCCGGCCACCTGCCTGCCGAACCCGGCCGTGTTGACGACCTCTCCTCCCTGCGGACCGTGATCACCATCGGCGAGGCTCCCCGGGAGGAGGCGGCGCGCCGCTTCGCCACCCTGGCTCCGGCCGTGCGCCTGCACCACCTGCACACGGACGCCGGAGGGGGCCTGGCCGCGCTGGTCCGGTCGCTGACCGGCGACCAGGAAGAGGGCCGCGGACTCGTCGCCGGCGACGGCTCGGCCGTCATCGTCGATGATCGGCGCCGCGCGGTTCCCCACGGCGTTCTCGGTGAACTCTGCCTGACCGCCGACGCCCCCGAGACCGATGCCAACTCGTCCGACGGCCTCACGAGCGCCGTCCTCGACCGGCGGCGTCTGGTGGAGAGCCGCTACCCGGAACTGTCGGCCGGTGCCCGGCTGGTACGGACGGGCGAGCTCGCGCGGATGCGGCCGTCCGGCGCCGTGGAGCTGTGCGGTACGGCCGACGACCGGGCTGCGCTCCGAGGCGTCCAGGTGCGGCTCGGCCGGATCGCCGCCCATGTGGCCGACCACCCGGGGGTCCGCTCCGCCACGGTGGCCGCGACACCGCCCGACGTGTCCCAGCCGCACCGGATCGCCGCACTCCTGGCCGCCGTGCCACCCGATGTAGCCGCCGCGCTGCGTGCGGTCACCGGGGCGGACGCCCTCCCGACCACCCCGCCGAACGGAAGGTGACCATGCTGCGCCGCTACAAGGACTTCGCCGTGGATCTCGACATCCGGCGGGACGCCTTCATCAACGCGCCGCGCGCGGAACAGCGCCGCTGGGTGATCCACCGCGCCGTCGACGAGCTGGCCGAGCAACTGCGCCATCTGGACCTCATCGCACCGGACTTCATCGGCGGCACCACGCGTGGCGAGATCCACGCGGACTGGCACGAGAGCGAGGCCGACTACCACGACGACCAGCTCCTCATCGAGGGGCAGCAGGTGATGCAGGACTGGGAGGAACGGCTCATGCACCGCATGGCGGAGCGCGTGACCGCCACTCACGGCGACATCTTGGAGATCGGGTTCGGCCTGGGCATCTCGGCGACCTTCATCGAAGAACAAGGGGTGCGTTCGCACACCATCGTGGAGTACAACGACGGCGTGCTCGACCAGGCCCGGAAGTGGGCGGCCGAGCGTCCCGGTTCCGATATCGAGTTCCTGCGGGGGCACTGGCAGGCCGCGCTGCCTCAGCTCGGCGACTTCGACGGCATCCTGTGGGACGCCTTCCCCACCAGCGAGGCCGAGTTCGACCAGTACGTACTGCGGGACAGCACGGTCGCGGAGGCGTTCTTCTGCGAGGCCGCCGCACACCTGCGCTCCGGCGGGGTCTTCACGTACTACACCAACGAGCGCGACTCGTTGAGCCGCCGTCATCAGCGTGGCCTGCTGCGCTACTTCTCCTCCTTCTCCGTGGAGGTCGTGGACGGTCTCCAGCCACCGCCGGACTGTCAGTACTGGTGGACGGACCGGATGACCGTCGTAACCGCGACCCGCTAAGCAGTGGCAGAAAGGAACTCCGTGTCCCTGTCCTTCCCCGGAGCCGCCGGCCTTTCCCCTTCTCAGCTCGACGCGCTGGAGGACCTCCTCACGGCGGGCGGCAGCACGGCGCCGCCGGAGAGCACCGGCTCTGAACTGACCGTCTACTACGTGCCGGAGCCCGGGGCGCCGCCGCCCGGTGAGGAGGAACTGCGCGCGCACACCGCACGGGTGCTGCCGGGCGAGTCCGTGTGGCCACGCTTCGTACCGGTCATGGACCTGCCGTCACCGTCACCGGCGGCGGCGGGCACATCCCCCACCCGAGGCGCGGCCCCCGCGGACGTCGCCGCGCCCACCGGCAACCTCCAGCGCTGGCTGGCTGCGATCTGGGCCGACGTGCTCGACGTACAAGTGCCGTCGGCGGACGCGGACTTCTTCACGTTGGGCGGGAGTTCACTACGCGGCGTGCGGGTCCTCGCCCGGGTCCAGGCCGTCCTGGACATCGAACTGCCGGTAGCCACGCTGTTCAGCCACCGCACCGTGGCCGGACTCGCGGACGCCCTTGAGGAACGCTCCGCCGAGGTGCCAGGCTTCACCGAGATCGTGGCCGTGGCCGCCGAGGTGTACGGGGAGGACGCCGGTGCCGGGCGGCAGTGACGCGGGGCGCGCCTGGACCCCGCTCGTCCCGGGCGCCGACGGGGACGTGGTGCTCGCGGTGGACTTCGCCACGACGGGGCGACACGAGGCGACGTTCGCCGACCTCGCCGGGCTGCTGCCGGGGTCTCTCGACGTGCGGCAGGCGGCGCCCCCGCCCGACGTGCCCGTCGAGGGACGGGCCGGCGAGCGGGCGCGGCACTACCTGAGCTGGTGGGCCGGCCAGGTGGCGTACGGGCCCACCGCCCGCCCGGTGCGCGCGGTGCTCGGCTACTGCGCCGGTTCCGTGTTCGCCTCCCGTCTCGCGGATATCGTGGAACGTCGGCAGGGCGAGCGTCCCGCGCTGCTGCTCTTCGACCCGGAAGTGCCCGGCGTGGCGAGCCTCGAACGGGACATTCGCCTGGCGGTGGACGGGATGGACGAGGTGAGCGCCGAGGAGCGGGCCGAACTGCACCGCGGCATCGACCGGATTCGCGACGCGGCGGGCGGCGGAGTCGACGACGGCTTCGACAAGGCGGCAGAGGCGTTCGTCGCCCTGTACCGCGAGGCGTACGAGGCCGCCCTCGCGCGGATGGGCATCGGCGGTGACTTCGCCCGACAGCTGACGAGGCTGTTCCGTTCCTATGCCGGCTACCTCTCGGAGGCGCGGCACCTGGGGCCCGGAACCGGCTGGGCGTCGGCGACCTCTCTGTTCTCCACGGACTGGGCCGGTGTGCCCGTCGGGCGGGAAATCCGGTTCCCGGCACGTCAGGAAGATCTGCTGCGCGACCCTGCGGTGGCCCGGACCGTTTATGACTTGATATCACCACCAAGAATGGCCGAATAGTCGCCGATCATACGCCCGGGGATAAGTCAAGAGTCAATATTAAATGGTGGTCGCGGGTTCGGCTGTTCTATGTTTGGCGTTGAGGATTTGGTCGAGCTCCATCTGCCGATGAGCCGCAAAGGGAGCGTGTGTTGCGCATGCCAGTCAGCGAATCCGAAAATGCGGCACAAGTGAACGGCCACAGCTTCTCGCCCAGAGAACGCCAGGTCGCGGCGTTTGTTTCCCAGGGTTTCACCTACAGTCAGATCGCCACAAGACTGGGTATCAGCATACATACCGTCAATACCTACATTCGGAGAATACGCGAGAAGTGCCAAGTGGAAACGCATGCGGATATCGTCCGCCTCGGCATTTCACTGGCGAACGGCAGGGGAGGCTCCGCTGCCGCTGTCGCGTGTAGTGCGACAGGGTGAATAAAGGGCGAGCCGGGTGAATGAACGAGGAAGGGTGGGGTACGCACATGCCGAAGAGCCTGGAGTCCAAGAGCGTGCGGACCAAGAACGTCGCGGGGCTTGTCGAAACGGTCCTCCGGCACGCGGAGTCGGCCCCTGAGGCGATTGCCGTGGCGTATCCGGCGGAGGGCTCCACGCTCACCTACCGGGAGCTGGACCGGAGGGCCGCCCGTCTTGCCGCCCACCTCGCGTCGCAGGGTGTGCGACCCGGGGACCACGTGGCGCTCTGTCTGCCACCGGGAGCAGATCTGGTGGTGGCCTTCCTGGCGGTCGTCCGCGCCGGCGCCGCCTACGTGTCGCTGGACCCCGGCCACCCGGCCGAGCGGCGACGGCTGATCGTACGCGACTGCGCGGCGCGGGCCGTTGTCACCCTGGCCCGGTTCGCCGACGCCCACGCGGGCACGGGCACGGGCCCGACCGTGATCGCCCTCGACACCGCCGCGGAACGGATCGCACGCGGCGACAGCACGTTCGCCCCGGTGTCCGTGGGACCCGAGGCGACCGCCTACGTCTGCTACACGTCCGGGACGACCGGCGCGCCCAAGGGCGTCGTCATCCCGCACCGCGCCGTTCTCGACCTGGTGAACTCCACGGACTACGTCCGCATCGCGGCGGACGACAACGTCGCGCAGGCGGCGAACCCCGCTTTCGACGCCATCACGTTCGAGATCTGGGCCGCGCTGTGCGCCGGTGCCACGGTCGTCGGCCTGGAGAAGGACGTCATCCTGGACCCGATCGCCTTCGATGCCGCAGTGCGCGACCACGGGGTGACCGTCCTCTTCCTGACCACAGCGCTCTTCCAGCAGATCGCGGCCGAACGGCCCTCGGCCTTCGCTCCGCTGCGCACGCTTCTCGTCGGCGGCGACGTGTGCGACCCCCGTGCCGTGCGGCGCGTGCTGGAGAGCTCTCCCCCCGCCCGGCTGCTGAACATCTACGGGCCGACGGAAGCCACCACCTTCGCCACCTGGTACGAGATCGGCGAGGCGGATGGCGACGGCACCCGGCCCATCCCCATCGGCAAGGCCATCGGCGCCACCGTCACCCGCGTCCTGGACGACCACGGCTCCCCGGTGGGGCCGGGCGGCACCGGGGAGCTGTACGTCGGCGGGCCCTGCCTCGCCTTGGGCTATCTGGGCCAGGACGCCCTGACCGAGGAGAGTTTCGTGCCCGGTGACGGCGGTGATGGAGGTGACGGCAGGCTCTATCGCACCGGAGACCGGGTCACGGTGCGCGAGGACGGCGCCCTCCTCTTCCAGGGCCGCGTCGACAACCAGGTGAAACTGCGTGGCTTCCGCATCGAACCGAGCGAGATCGAGGCGGTGCTCGCCGGACATCCGAGCGTCGCGCAGGTCAGTGTGATCCCGCGCCGGACACCGACCGGCGACAAGAGCCTCGCCGCGTACGTCGTGCCCTCCGCGTCAGGGACCGCGAACGGCGACGCGCTGACGGCCGAGTGGCACGAGATCTACGAGACGCTCTACAGCGCACAGGAGTCGGCGGACTTCGGCGAGAACTTCGTCGGCTGGAACAGCAGTTACGACAGCGAGCCCATACCCCGGCACGAGATGCGCGAGTGGCGCGACGCCACCGTCGCCCGTATCCGCGAACTGGACACCCGGCGCGTCCTGGAGATCGGCGTGGGCACCGGGCTGCTCCTGGCGCAACTGGCGCCCGGCGCCGACGAGTACTGGGCCACCGACTTCTCCGGGACCGTGCTCGACGCGCTCCGCCTCCAACTGGGCGAACTGCCCGAGCTGCGGGACAGGGTGATCCTGCGCCGACAGGCCGCCGACGTCACCGAGGGGCTGCCGCGGGGCCACTTCACGGCCGTCGTGCTCAACTCGGTCGTCCAGTACTTCCCGGACGCGGGCTACCTCCGTGCCGTGATCGAGGGCGTCCTGCCGCTGCTGGCCCCCGGCGGCTGCGTATTCCTCGGCGACCTGCGCAACGCTCCGCTGCAGCACCACATGCAGACCGGAGTGGCCCTGGCCGCCGTCGGCGGCGACACGGCGCGGGGGGCCGACGCCGTGCGCCGGGAGATCCACGAACGCGTCACCGTGGAGACCGAACTGCTGCTCGATCCCGGCTTCTTCGACATCCTGGCGCGCGAGCTGACCGGCATTCGCTCCGCCGACGTACGCGTCAAGCGCGGCCGGAGCCACAACGAGCTGACGCGCTACCGCTTCGACGCGGTCCTCGGCACCGATCCGCCCGCCGCCGACCTGCGCGACGCGCCCCGGGTCCGCTGGGGGGTGGACCTCGCCGACGCGGAGGAACTGGTCCGGCTCCTGCAGGAACACCGGCCGGCCCGGCTCCGGGTCACCGGCGTTCCTGACGCGCGCACCGCGGGGGAACGGGCGGCCATGGCCGCGCTGGACGGGGGTGATGGCGTCGCCGCGGCCCTGGCCGCCCTGGCGTCGCCGCCCGGCGCGGGTGCGGCAGGTGCCGTGGACCCGGAGGAGCTGTGCGCGCTGGCCGAGCACGTGGGCTACCAGGCCCTGGCGACCTGGTCGGGTGAGTCCCACGGATCGCTGGACGTGATGCTGCTCGACCCCGGGCATCTCCCGCCGGGCGGCCTGACCTCCGTGTTCGTCACTCCGCAGGACGACCCCCGCGAGTTGGGTGACTGCGCCAACACACCGACCGCCTTCGAACGCGCCGTCGACCCGGCTCTCGTGCTCCGCAGGTATCTGCGAGAACACCTCCCCGACTACATGGTCCCGGCCACCATCACCACGCTGGACGCCATGCCGCTCACCGCCAACGGCAAGGTGGACCGCAAGGCGCTGCCCGAGCCCGTACGCGGCGGGTCCACCCCCGGACTACCGCCTGCGACGCCCCTCGAAGAGACCCTGCGCGACCTCTTCGCCGACACCCTCGGCATGCCCAGGCGCGATCTCCACGCCGACTCCGACTTCTTCCTGTCCGGCGGGCACTCCCTCGCCGCAGCACGGCTTCTCTCCCGGCTGCGGACCATCTTCGCTGTCGACCCCGGCGGGCGGGCGCTGTACGAGGCACCCACACCGGCCGCGCTCGCCGCGCTCCTCGGAGCGGAGACCACCAGGGCCCACCAACCGGCCCCGGTCGCCCGACCGGACGCGAAAGCATGCCGGTTGCTGCCGCTCCGGCTGACGGGTCCCCTGAATGTCGAGGCCCTGCGGACCGCGCTGCGGGACGTGGCACGGCGTCACGAGATGCTCCGCGCCACGTTCGCCGCCGCAGGGCGGGACGTCGGTGGCAGTGGCAGTGGTGAGCGTACGATCGGCGCCGTTGACGCGGTCCGCGTCGACCTGCCGGTCCTCCGTACGCCCTCCGGGACCGGTGTCGCCGAAGCGCTGTCCGCGGCGCGTGACGCGCTCCCCGATCCGTACGGCACCACCCCTCCGTGGCGGGCCGAGCTGCACGAAGTGGGCCCCGCCGACCATCTGCTCCTGGTCCGACTGCACCCGTGGCTCGCCGACGCCTGGTCGCTCGCGCCGCTCGGCGCCGACCTGCTGGAGGCGTACGACTCCCGGGTGAACGAACACGCGCCGAGCTGGGCGCCGTTGCCCCCGCTCGGACCGGAGCCCGGGGACCGCGCCGCACCGGACGCGGTGCGGCCCACGACCTTGCCCACTCCCACCGCCTCCGCCACTGCCACTGCCACCGGACCGGACCACGGAGCGGGGCGGCACGGTGTCCATCGCGCCCGTGTACCGGCCGACCTGCACAGCAGGCTCGCCGCGTACGCCGCGGAGCACGACACCACCCTGACCGCGCTCCTGCACGCGGCGATGGCGGCGCTGCTCACCCGGCACGGCGCCGCAGGCCCAGGCCCGATCGTCACCACGGTCCCCGTCGCGCGCCCCGGCGGCCCGGCCGTCCGCCGGGCGGTGGGCCCGCTGGCCATCGCCCGCGCCCTGCGGGTCGACGCCTCGGACGACCCGGCGTTCGGTGCGCTCGTCCGGCGGACGCACGAGGCGGTGGTGGACGCGTGCCTGCGGCCGGGCGCGGAACCGGCCCTGCCGGGGGGCGTCGCGCTCGCCCTGTGGTGCCCGGCCGTTCCCTCCGTCGCGGTCGCGGGTCTTGAGGCGGCGGCCGAGCCGGCGCCCGTTCCGTGCGACGGGGCCGACCTGAGCCTGGTGCTGAAGGAGGAGCAGAGCCACACCGGCGGCTTCGAGGGCATCGGCGTCACGGCCTTCTTCCGGAGCGAGGCGGTGGCACGAGAGACCGCGGCCGACCTGGTCGACGCGTGGGCCACCCTTCTCGGCTCGGCCATGGACGACCCCGAACGGCCTGTCAGCCGCCTCGATCTGATCGACGCGGCGGCCCTGGAGCGGGCACAGCGGCAGTGGAACGGCGACGAGCGGCCCCTGGAACCGGGCACGCTGGCGCGACTCCTCGACGCCACGATCTGCGGGGCCCCCGACACCCCGGCGCTGGTGCGCGACAGCGACAGCGACAGCACGACGGTGGTCACCTACGCGGAACTGGCGTCTCGCGCCGCGTCGATCGCCCAAGGGCGCGGTCCGGGCGGGCCCTTGCCCTCGGAGCTCTCCTCTCCGGTCGACCACATAGCCGCCCTGCTGGCCGCCGCCCGATCCGGAGACGGAGCCGATGAGGGCGGCCTCGCCCTCCACACCGGGGCGGGGGCGGTCGCGGGCGGCTGCCCGATCGGCGCGCGACGCGTGGCCGCCGCGGCGGAGTACCGCCGGCTGACGTTGCCGGGCGCGCGTGCCGCCTGGCTGGCCGAGGGTACGTACGGCGGCACCGCGGGGGCGGTGGATCTCCTCGCGGCGCTCGCCGCGGGCAACACCGTGCTCGTTCCCCGGCCGGGCGCGCTGGGGAAGCCGTCGGAGCTCGCCGCCTGGCTGGCGGAGGCCGGGGCCCAGGACGTGATGGCCGGGCAGGAGACCGCGCTGCGGCTGTGCCACGCGATCGCCGCGGGTGGCCGGCGCCCCGAAGCGCTGCGCTCCCTCACCGTGACCGGTGGCGCGTACGACCCCGATCCCCACCTGGTCCGTGCCGCCGGGGCTCTCGGCCTGCGGCTCGTCCACCGCGGCGGGCCCGAGGAGGCGCGCCTGGTCAGGGTCCACGGCCCGGGTGGGGAGGTACGGGTCGCGCCGAACCACCACGCGTACGTGCTGGACGCCGGGATGCGCCCGGTGGGGCCGGGCGGCACCGGCGCGCTCTGCGTCGCGGGCGCGGGCGTGACCTCCGGCTACCCGGATCTGCCGGGCGAGACCGCGGAGCGGTTCGTCCCCGACCCCTTCCGGCGGCCGGGCGCCTGGATGTGGCGCGCGGGCCACGCCGCCCGGCGGTGTTCGGACGGCCGGGTGGAGGTGCTCGCCGAGCCCTGGCCGAAGGACCCGTACGAGGACGAGTACGGCACCTTCCTGGTGGTCGAGAACGAGGCGGGGCGGCACGCGATGTGGCCCAGTGGCCAGCCCGTCCCCGCCGGCTGGCGCGAGGTGCACGCCGAGGACATCCGCGAACTGTGCCGGGAGTACGTCGTCGAGCACGCCACGGACGGCGTCTGACCTTCGCTTCGCGTCCTGTTCGGCGTGCGCCGGTCCCTTTCCGAGGCCCTCCAGGAAATCGAGGATTCCATGAGTTCTGTCGAGGCGGTCTTCCTGCCCTGCAAGTCGCTGGACGAGTACGGGGCGGCGGTGGCGGGGTTCGTGGATTCCGGCACGGCGCCCGTGCCGGTGTGGACGGGGGAGAGGGAGGACCTGTTGGACGGCGTCGCGCTCGCCGAGGACGTCTACGCGGCCCGCGGCACGGTCCGGCCGGCCGCCATCGGTGTCGTCGTGGGCGACGCCCTCCCCGAACCTGTCCTGCGTATCGCCCGCCCTCTCGCCCTGACCTGGGTGAGCGACGTGACCGATCTGGCCGACCTGCCCGAGCACGGCTCGGTGCTGGTCGTCGGCGCGTACCCGCAACTGACAGCCGGGGCGCTGCGGCCTCTCATCGACGCCACGCACCGTGCGGCGCGGGATTTGTTCCTGCTCACGGGACGTGACGCGCACAGCGTGAGCTGGATGGTTGCCAAGCAGTACGCCGCGCCGGATGCCCGGGGACCGGTCGGGATGTTCTCCGCGCTGGACTCGGCGTCCGCCGCGCCCGGTGTGGAGTGGTTCGGCGCCGACGACATGCGCCATCGCGATATCCAGGGACTCGCCCTGAACCGGGTGTGGCGCAGGCTGCTCTTCCACGGCAACGGCACCGAGGACCAGTTGCACCTGGGCCAGTTCACCGTGTGCGGCCTCAGCCCCGCCGGGGACCGGGAGCCGGGACGGCGGGGACCGAAGTGCGCCTTCGGGCTCGGCTGCGTCAAGCCGGAGGACAAGTTGGTGCCGGCACGTGCGGTGCGGGCGGCCGAACTCGTCCTCGCCAACTGCTTCAGCGGCCCGCTGGCCGACCACGGGGCGTACGACCCGAAATACCTCAGCCTGCTGGCTGCCGTGGACGGACCGGCCCAGACCGTCGTGGCCGCCCTCTTCGCGTGCGACGCGCAGCGTCCGGAGCTCCTCGCCTGGGTGGGAGCCGGCGACAGGGGCAGCGCGGCGCGCGCCCTCAACGACCGGCTCGCCGACATCAATCCCTACCCCGCCTTCGTCCAGGTGGGGTTCCAGGCACCCGCCGCCGACGAGCCGACCGCGCCCGACAGTGACGCCGGTGACGGCGAGGGCCGCGAGGACGCGGTTTCGTATCTGCGTGTGGTGGGGGGCCGCCTTGCGGGTCTGCTCGACAGCGGGCTGATGGCTCAGGACCACCCGCTGCGTCCCCGGCTGCGCCCCCTGGCGGACACCGTGCTGCGCGACTCGGTGCGTACGGTCACCGGCTCCGCCCCGGAGCTGCGGGCCGTGCTCACGGCGGTCGCGAAGGAGGTGACATCGCTCGACCTGGCGCTGGCGCAGCGGTTCGCCAAGCACCGTGACGACCCGGTGTTCGACTTCTCGACGTACTTCGGCGAACGTAGCGTCGCGGAGGAGTGGCCCGCCCTTGACGTGGCGTGCGCGTGCGGTGGCCCGCTGGACGGCTATGTGCACCGGGGCGTGCTGCCCCAGGTGACGGACACGGTGCGCGGAGTCTGCGCGCGGTGCGGCGACGTGTACAACGCGCTGGTCGGGGCCCCGCTGCTGCGCGTCGACACGCCGCTCGGCGGCGCGCCGGGGACAAGCGTCACAGTGCGGGTCGAGGCCGTGGCGCGGCGCGCGGGGACGATCAACCTGGGCATCGTGCCGTCGCCGACCATCCGCGTACAGGTGCGGCCGACGCTGCGGCGCGTGAAGGTGGCCGCGGGGGAGTCCGCGCGGGCGGAGTTCACGGTCGATATCGAACCGGACGCCGTACCGCAGTTGTACTGTCTGCTGCCCTTCGCGGTGCACGACCTGGGAGTCGCGGTGAGCCGCGTCTATTTCGCTGTCGCACCGGACGGGCGGGACTGATTGTCAAGTCCCATCTTTCCGCGACTCACAAGAATGTCGGCGTTGTTGAAATCCTGCGGAGATACGAGAGACCTCCGAGCGGAGAGGCGGGCTTCCCTTTGCTTACCGAGGAACAGGTCGAGCAGTACGAGAAGGATGGATATCTTCTGCTGCCCGGGTACGTGAATCGCGCGGAACTCGACGTACTGCGCGGAGAGATCCCCGTGGTATTCAACGAGGACTCGCCCCGGCGGGTACTGGAGGAGGGCAGCGGCGTTGTTCGCGGGGTGCACGGGGTGCACGAGACCAACCCCGTGTTCCGTACGCTGGTAAGGCTTCCCCGGCTGGTCGATCCCGCGCGTCAGTTGCTGGGCAGTGACGTCCATGTGTTCCAGTTCAAAATCAACGCGAAGATCGCTCTCGTGGGTGATGTGTGGGAATGGCATCAGGATTTCCGGTTCTGGCGTGACGAGGACGGAATGCCGACCGACCGGGCGCTCAGCGCGGCGATACTGCTGGACGACGTGGACGAATTCAACGGCCCATTGATGTTCGTCCCCGGGTCGCACCGGGACGGGTTGTGCGCCGTTGACACGCGCGACGCGGACTGGACCCAGACCCTCACGTCGAAGCTGAAGTACTCACTGCGCG
This sequence comes from Streptomyces sp. NPDC104313, assembly GCF_055583985.1. Lineage (NCBI taxonomy): Bacteria > Bacillati > Actinomycetota > Actinomycetes > Kitasatosporales > Streptomycetaceae > Streptomyces > Streptomyces sp. NPDC104313. The sequence goes on along the minus strand of NZ_JBVJMW010000014.1, from coordinate 133,205 downwards.
TGGAGGCGCTGGCTGCCGCCGCCAAGCAACGGGGAATCGTGGCGCCCAAGGCCCCGGCGGGGTCCGTGCTGCTGTTCCACAGCAGCATCCTCCACGGCTCCGGTCCCAACATGTCCCCGGACAACAGGACCATGGTGCTGGTCAGTTACAACAGCGTGGAGAACCCGCTACGCGACGTGCCCGACCCGCGCCCCGACTTTCTCGCGAGCCGAGCCCCCGACCCGGTCCTGACCGTCGGCGACAACGCGCTCGTCGCCGAAATCCCGCGCGGTTAGAAGGGACGGCCGCCATGAGAATGGACAGTCGCGAAAAGCGGATCGCCGCGCTGCTCGCCCAGCGTGGCCTCGCCCGGCCGCGCGGGGACGGCGCGCTACCGCGCGGTGACCGCGGTAGCGGCCCTCTCTCCCGGGGGCAGCGGCGGATGTGGCTGGCGCAGACGATGCGGCCGGACAGTGCCGCGTACAACGTCGCATCGGCCTGGCGACTCGAAGGCGACCTGGACGAGACCGCGCTCGTACGCGCCCTGGAACGGCTGTGCCTGCGACACGCGGCGCTACGGACCGTCTTCCGCACGGCGGGAGACGGGGACGCGGTGGAACAGGTCGTGCTCGACGTCCCGCCCGAGGTGGAGATCGTGGAACTCGGCGGCCCTGCCCGGACCGCGGACCCGACCCGGGGCTCGTACGACGACGAAGCCGCTCTCGCGGCGGCGCTGGCGGAGCGGGCCGGCACACCGTTCGACCTGGCACAGGCGCCACCGGTGAGGCTGACGCTCTACCAGCACCCCGGGCGCCGCTGGACGCTCGGCATGGTGCTGCATCACATCCTGGTCGACGACTGGTCCCTGGGCATTCTCCAGAGCGATCTGGCCGAGCTCTATCGGTCCGCTCGAACCGCCGCCGACGACGGCGACGGCAACGAGGCGGGTGTGGCCCCGGGGCCTTCGTACCTGGACTGGGCGGTGCGGGAGCATGAGCGGCCGGAGCTGACGGCGCCTCAGGTCAGCTACTGGGCCGAGCGGTTGCGAGAAGCCCCCCGGCGCATGGACCTTCCGGTCTCCGGTCCGCCCGGGGGCGCCCCGGCGGCTCATGTCCGCGTCCCGGCTCGCCCCGCCACTCTCGGTGCGCTACTGGACCTCGGCCGCGCGGAGGGCTGTTCCCCGTTCACGGTACTGCTCACGGTGTGGGCCGCCCTGCTGCACCGTGTCACAGGGGAGCAGGACATGGTGGTCGGGACGCCTGTCACGCTCCGCGACCGACCCGAGACCCACCGAATGGTCGGCTTCTTCCTCAACACGTTCGCGCTGCGGCTCGCGGTACCGGCCCGCGCCTCCTTCCGGCGGTTGCTTTCGCGCACCTCCGAATCCCTCGCCGAGGCCCACGCCCACGCCGCCGCTCCCTACGACGCGGTCGTCGAAGCCGTGGCCCCGCCCCGGCAGGACGTGCGGCATCCGCTGTTCCAGGTGTGGTTCGCCGCCGAAGGCGAGGGCGTGGACGCCTTGGAGCTGGCGGGGGCCACGTGCCGGGAGATCCCGGTCGGGGGCGGCGACGCCAAGTTCGACCTGGCGCTGTTCGCCACCGGCACCGGCGACGGCACGCGACTGACCCTTGAGTACGACACGTCGATGTTCGACCGGGACACGATGGAGCGGATGGCCGGCCGGCTGGGCCGCATCGCCGACGCCATCGCCGCTTCCCCCGACACCCCGCTCGCCGACCACGACCTGCTCGACACCGCCGAACGCGACCTCGTCCTGCGCGCCTGGAACGACACCGGTACCGCGCCCTCTCCCGCCCCGCTCGCGCACCAGTGGTTCGAGCGTCGGGTGGCGGCCGAGCCCGGCCGTACGGCGCTGGAGCAGGACGGCCGGCGCGTGACGTACGGCGAACTCGACGCACAAGCCGAGGCGGTGGCACACGCTCTGCGTGAGGTGTCCGTGCGGCCGGGTGACTTCGTGGCCGTGGCGGTGCGGCGCTCCCCCGCCATGGTCGCCGCGGTCCTCGGCGTGCTGAAGGCGGGCGCCGCCTACGTGCCCCTGGACCTCGACCACCCGGCGGAACGCCTCGCCATGATCCTTGAGGACACGGCCGCCCCGGTGGTGCTCGTCGACGCGCACACCCGCACCGGGCTGCCGCCGACCGCGGCACGATTCTTGGACGTTGCCGAGGTCGCCGAGGCCCACGAACATGCCCCCGACGTCCCTGTCCCCGCCCCGGTGACCCGGATTCCGGCGGACGCGGTGGCGTACGTGACGTACACCTCCGGATCCACCGGCCGCCCCAAGGGCATCTGCATGCCGCACCGGGCGGTGAGCAACCTCGTCGCCTGGCAGTTGGAGAGCCGCACTCCGGTGCCGCCGGGGCGGCGGACCCTCCAGTTCGCCTCGCTGAGCTTCGACGTCTCGTTCCAGGAGATCTTCTCCACCTTCGCGGCAGGCGGGACGCTCGTCCTCATCTCGGAGGACCAGCGGCGCGACGTCCACGGCCTGGCGGCGCTGCTCACCTCGCTCCGCGTGGAGCGGCTCTTCATCCCCGCGGCGGCGCTCCAGCAGATGGCCGAGGGGCACCGGGCGGGCGGCGGACTCCCGGACACCCTGCGCACGGTGATCTCCGGTTCGGAGCAGCTCGTCGTCACGGATGACCTGCGCTGTCTGTTCACCGGCCTGCCGGACGGGCGGCTGCACAACGAGTACGGCCCCTCGGAGACCCACGTCACCACCGCGCACGCCCTCGGGCCCGATCCGGCCGGCTGGCCCGCCTGGGCTCCGATCGGGCGGCCCGTCACCGCGTCCCGCGTGTATCTCCTGGACGCGTGGGGACGCCTGGTGCCCGTCGGCGTCACCGGAGAGGTGTGCGTCGGCGGCATCGGCCTGGCCCACGGCTACCTCGGCATGCCCGCCGCCACCGCCGCCGCCTTCGTTCCCGACCCGTTCTCCGGCGATCCGGGCGCCCGCCTGTACCGGACCGGAGACCAGGCGCGGTACCAGCCCGACGGCACCCTCGAATTCCTCGGCCGCGCCGACGATCAGGTGAAGATCCGCGGCTATCGAGTGGAACTGGGCGAGGTCCGGACCGTGTTGGAGGAGCACCCGGAGATCGGCACCGCCTTTGTCCGGGTGTGGGGCGAGCGCTCCGCCGACCGGCGGCTCGTGGCGTACGCGACTCCCCTGCCAGGGACGAACCCGGACGAAGAGGCGCTGCGTGAGTACCTCCGGGCGCGGCTGCCCGCCTACATGGTGCCCGCCGCGTACGTCGTGATGGACACCTTCCCGCTGACGGTCAACGGCAAGGTCGACCAGCGTGGGCTGCCGGAGCCGCGTTTCGGCCCCGCCCGGCGTGGCGGCGGGGAGCGCGTCGAACCGCGCGGCCGACGGGAGCGGCGCGTCGCCCACCGGTTCGCGACCGCCCTCGGCACGGACGCGGTGGGGCGCGACGAGGACTTCTTCCGGCTCGGAGGCAGCTCCTTGCTGGTGGCACGGCTGCTGACGGGCATCCGGGAGGAGTTCTCGGTCAGCGTCTCCTTCACGGGCTTCTTCGGCGACCCCACGGTCGCTGGCCTCGCCGGGCTCGTGGCACGGGCCGAGAGCGAAGCCGAAGAGGCCGGAGAAGGAAGTGTGCGGGAGGAGATGGGCGCGGAGAACGCCGCGGGTCTCGCGCGACTGGACACGCTGCTCGACGAACTGCTGGGCCCCGCCGGTGAACCCGGCGCGGAACGGCGCGAGTGAGGAGGAACGGCTCCATGGAGAACACGGACACCGACGATGGCGTGGAGAACGCCTGCTTCGTGGTGGTCAACGACGAGGACCAGTACTCGATCTGGGCGGTCGGCGACCCCGTTCCCGACGGCTGGCGGACGGTGGGTGAGGCGCGGGACAAAGCCGCCTGCCTGGCGTACATCGAAGAGCACTGGACCGATATGCGCCCGAAGTCGGTGCGCGATGCCCTGGCAGCGGAAGGCGGAGGAAACCATGGCTGAGACGGTCGACCTCACCGAGGAGTCCGAGGGACCCGAAGGGAGGGGTATGAGCGCACCGACGTACACCCCTGGCATCGAGCTGACCCTGACGGACGCCGAGCGCCAGGTGCTGGAGGACGTCACGTCCCGGCTGGCCGGCGAGGCGCCCGCGGCGGCGTCGCACGACCTCTGCCGCGAGGCCCCGGTGATCGCCCACGAGCTGCCGATACGGCTCCGGCGGGCGCTGGGAAGACTACGGCAGGACGGCCCGGCCGCCTACGCCCTTGTCCGCGGCCTCGCGGTGGACGACGAGGCCGTCGGCACCACGCCCTCGTCGTGGGGCGACGGAGCGGCGCACGAACGCACCCACCGCCAGGAGATCCAGGCGGTGCTCATCGGCTCCCTCGTCGGCGAGGTCTTCGGCTGGCGGAGTCAGCAGGACGGCGCGGTGGTGCACGACGTGCTGCCGATGCGGGAGTACGAGAACACCCAGATCAACTTCGCCAGTCAGGAGCCGATCTGGTGGCACACGGAGGACGCCTTCCACCCGTTCCGGCCGGACTACGTCGGCCTGCTGTGCCTGCGCAATCCCACGGCCGCCGCCACGACGGTGAGCTGCGCGGCCGACTGGGACCTGGGCGACCCGGCCTTCGACGTGCTCTTCGAACCGAGGTTCCGCCAGCTCCCCGACCACTCGCACGGTGTGACGGGTGACGGGGCCGAGCTCCGGCCGGTGCTCTTCGGGCCGCGCGAGCGCCCGTACGCGTGCGTGGACCCGTACTTTCTGGAGCCTCCGGAAGACGGCCGAGTGGCCGAGGCACTGCGGCGGTTCTACGACACGGTGGAGGCGTCCCTGCGCCCCGTGGCGCTGACGCCGGGCGACATGCTGCTGGTGGACAACCGCACGGCCGTGCACGGGCGCAGGCCGTTCGCCGCCCAGTACGACGGCAAGGACCGCTGGCTGAAGCGCATCAGCGTCAGCAGGGACCTGGGCCGCAGCTGGCCCGCCTGGAGCAAGGAGACCCGGCACGTGCTCGTCGGCGAGCAGTGACGGACAGCGCGATGGACACCGGACGGCCGATGCCGGCGGAGGACATGCGCCCGTCCGTCGGCGCCGAGGGCCCCTTCGAGCGCTTCTCGCTCCTCTCGCCGGAGCGCCGGAGCGCTTTCCTCGCCAGGGTCCGCGGCGAGAAGCGGCTCGGTGACGAGGTCCTGCTGACCGCGGCGCAGCGACGCATGTGGTTCATGGGGCAGTTGACACCCGGCAGTGCCTCATACGTCATCCCGCTGGCCTACCGCTTCCGCGGCCCTGTGGACACCGCCGCGCTGCGCCGGGCGCTGCTCGCGCTGGTCGAGCGGCACGAGATGCTGCGTATGCGGTACACCGAGATCGACGGGGTGCCGGTCCAACTGCCCTCCGGCGAACCGCTGCGGTGTCCCGTGACCGACCTGCGCGGGCCGGCGTCGCCGGACGAGGCGGCGGAGGGCGAGGCGACGGAGGAGATTCGGCGGCGCGTCGAGACGGCGGCCGACACTCCCTTCCGCCTCGACGGGGGGCCGCTCGTGCGCGTCGAGGTCCTGCTCACACACCAGGACACCGTCCTGCTGCTGACGCTGCATCACAGCGTGGCCGACGGCTGGTCGCTGGAGATCCTCTTCGCCGACCTGGCCACGCTCTACGAAGCCGAGGTGGCAGGGCGGCGGGCGGCACTGCCGGCGCCCCGACACCGTTACGCGCAACACGCCGCCTGGCAGCGTGCCTGGCTGGAGGGCCCGGAGGCCGCCGAGCACCTCGCCTACTGGCAGCGGCAGTTGGCGGACGCACCCGAACTCCTCACGTTGCCTGCCGACCGTGCGGCCGGGGTGGTCGTGGCGGATGGAGTCGCTGGGGCCGACGGGGTCGTCGGCGCCGCCGCGGAGCTGCCGGCGGGGACCGCCGAGCGGCTGCGGGAGCGCGGGCACGCCGAAGGCGTCACACCCTTCATGATGCTGCTGGCCGCCTACTCCCTGACCCTGCACCGGTTCACGGGACAGGAGGACGTACTGGTCGGGTCACCCGTGTCCGGTCGCCACCGTCAGGAGACTGAGGGGACGGTGGGGCTGTTCGTGAACACCGTCGTGCTGCGCAGCGCGCCCGCCGGGGCGGAGACCTTCGCCGAGCTGCTGTCGCGCACGCGGCGGACGGCCCTGGACGCCTACGCCCACCAGGACGTGCCCTTCGACGTCCTGGTGGACGCGGCGGGCGCTCGGCGGGTGCCCGGACGCAATCCGCTCTTCCAGGCATTCCTGTCCATGGAGGGCTTCACGGAGCACCCGGTGGTGCTGGGAGGCGTGCCGGGCGAGACGATCACGCCTCCCGGCGGCGGATTCCGGTTCGACGTGGACCTGTGGGTGAGTGAACGGCCGGACGGCAGCCTCGCCCTGCGCCTGAGCCTCGCCGAAAGCCGCTTCGAGGAGGCGACGGCGCGGCGCCTGCTGGACGATGTCGTCGCCGTCCTCCACGCGGTCGCCGACCACGGCACCGCACTCGGCCTGTCCGGGCTGGGGACTGCGGGCCGTCCCGCCGCCCTTCGGGGCGCGGACCCCGGCGGTCCGTCCGGGGCCACCGTGTGCGACCTGGTGGCGCGGCAGGCGGAACGCACCCCGGACGCCTTGGCCCTCGTCCTGGCGGCGGGCACCGAGCGCCTGACGTACGGGGAACTGCACGCCCGGGCACGCGCGTTCCGCGACCGGCTCGCGGCGTTCGGTGTCGGACCGGGGGACCGGGTCGGAATCCATCTGGGGCGGACCGCGCGGATGCCCGTCGCCGTCCTGGGCGTCCTCATGGCCGGGGCGGTCTACGTACCGCTCGACACCGCCCTGCCCGCCGAGCGCCTGGCCTGGATACTGGAAGACTGCGGTATACGCCTCGTGATCACCGATACCGGTACGGGCACAGGTACCGGTGCGGACGCGGGCACCGCTACGGACGCGGGGCAGGACGCGTTCCGCGCGGCCGGAGTGCGTACCGTGCGGGTCGACGAGAGCGACGCGGACGAAGCCGCGCCCCGGAACCAGGAGCAGGAACAGGGCGGTGCGCGGTTCGGTCCCGCGGACCTCGCCTATGTGCTCTACACCTCGGGTTCGACCGGCCGGCCCAAGGGCGTGGCGGTCGAACACCGCAGTGTCGTCGCGATGGTCGAGTGGGCCCTGCGGACGTACTCGGCAGAGGAGTTGGCGGGCGTGCTGGCCGCCACGCCGATATCGTTCGACATCTCCGTCTTCGAGCTGTTCGTGCCGTTGGCGGCGGGCGGCACCGTGGTGCTCACCGACGGCCTGGCAGGGGTGTCCGAGCTGCCGGACCGGGAAGACATCCCGCCGGTCACTCTCGTCAACACGGTCCCCAGCCTCCTCCAGGACCATCTGCTGGAGCACTCCCTGCCCGCGACCGTACGCACCGTGAACCTCGCCGGTGAGCCGCTGCCGGCCACACTCGCGAGGGCGGTGCACGCGAAGGGGACGGTCCGCCGCCTCGTCAACCTCTACGGGCCGAGCGAGGACACCGTCTACTCCACCTGGAGCGAGGTGCCACCGGAGACGGACCGGCCCGCGATCGGCCGACCGGTGGACGGCAGCTTCGCGTACGTGCTCGACGAGCGCGGCGGTCCGCTGCCCGAGGGCGCGGTGGGCGAGCTGTACCTCGGCGGCACGGGGCTGGCACGCGGCTATCTCGGCCGGCCCGCACTCACCGCCGCGCATTTCATGCCCGACCCGTTCGAGCCCGGTCCGCTCGTGTCCGGTCGCGGTGGCCGGATCTACCGCACCGGTGACCTCGTACGGCTGCGTCCCGACAGGGAGTTGGAGTATCTCGGCCGCGCTGACCACCAGATCAAACTGCACGGCCTGCGAATCGAGCCCGGCGAGATCGAACACGCCCTGCTGCGCTCGCCCGGCGTGCGCGGCGCGGCCGTAACGGCGTACGGGAAGGGCCCGGAGGCCCGGCTGGTGGCATACGTGGCGGGTCCGGAAACGCTCGCCCCCCGTGCGCTGGCCACGGCACTGCGTTCGCGGCTGCCCGCGCACCTGGTGCCGTCGCAGTACGTGGTGCTGCCCGCCCTCCCGCTGACGGCCAGCGGGAAGACCGACCGGCGGGCGCTGCCCGACCCCGGGGCGCCGGCCGGCCGGCCGGACTCGCCGCCGCCGCGAACGGCGCGACAGCGCCTGGTTGCTGACGTCTGGGGCGAAGTGCTCGGGCGCGACGGGCTGCGCTTGGCGGACGACTTCTTCGTGCTGGGCGGCAACTCGTTGACGGCGCTGCGCGTGGTCGGCCGCCTGAACCGGGAAGCCGGCGCGCGACTTGCCCCGACGTCCTTGTTCGAGGCGCCGACCGTGGAGCTCTACGCCGAACTGCTGCACGGGAAAACGGGACCACCGAGTGCGGCGGCGCGGGTGACGGTCCTGCGGGAGGGGGCCGGCGGCGCCCCCGTGGTCTGCCTGCCACCGGTGGGCGGGGATGTCCTGGCGTACGCCGAGTTCGCCACCGCTCTCGGTGCCGGGTTCCCGGTCCTCGGGACCACCGCGCCCGGCCTCGATCCCGTAACGGGTCCGGGTCCGCTGAAGTCCGTACCCGAAATGGCCGACCACTACCTGACGCTGCTGCGCCAGGAGGGCGTCGACCGGCCGTCGGCGCTGCTGGGGTGGTCGATGGGCGGGGTGGTCGCGGTGGAGATGGCGCACCGGCTGCGGACGGCGGGAGGTATGCCGCCCCCGGTGGTGCTCATCGACAGCACCGTGCCCGGCCCCGAGTTCGACGTCGCCGACCCGATCGCCGAGTTCGGTGCCCATCTGGCGGCGGGGGCAGGGCTGACCGAGAACGTACACGACGGGATGTGGCCCGATGTGACCGCGCTTCTGGAGTGGGCGCTCCGCCGCGGCGTGCTGGGCGAGGAGACGGAGCTCGACCAGCTGCGGGGGCGGCTGGAGGTCTTCCGCGCCAACCGGGAGGCGCTGTCCCGGCACCGTGTCACGCCACATCCGGGGCCGGCGCTCTACCTGGCGTGCCGTGACGAACGGGCCGAGGAGCGCTGGGAGCCCTGGCGGCCGATGCTCGGCGATGGCCTGGCGATCCGGGAGGTGCCCGGCGACCACCACAGTGTCATGCGCCGACCGCACGTGTCTTCGGCTGCGCGGGAGACGCGGGCCTGGCTGGAAGCACTGCACGGGACGGGTGGAACACATGGGACGGACGGCGGTCGATGACCCGGAGCCGCTGCCGCCCGGGGAGGAGTTCGGCGGCCGATGCGGCACGTACGACGGCAGTCCCGTGCCCCGGAGGTGATGCGGCAGCGGCGCGAGGACGCGCCACGGTCGCGCACCTGCGGGCCCTCTGCCCCGCGGTGTTCCCGCACATCACGGCGGTCGACCGCCGCAGTGGTCGACCGCCAGGTCAAGCAGGGGCCTTCACACTTCCGGACCTACGGTTCTCACGGTCCTCACTCCGCCGGGTCCCGCATCGGCTCAGCAGCGGCAACGGCAGCGGCGGCCTCACTAGGAATCTCGGCGTCCTCGTGCCCGCCCTTCACGGTCAGCGCCCGGACCTCCCTGCTACTCAGTGCCAAGACGGTGACGGAGAGGACCAGACAGACGCCGCCGAGAAGCGTCGCGCGCGATCCGAAGCGCTCGGAGAGGACGCCTGCCGTCATCTCGCCGATGGGCAGAGCGAGGATCGAGCCGAGCATGTCGTACGAGTAGACCCTGGCCAGCTTGTCGGCCGGGACGTTCTCCTGGAGCGACACGTCCCAGGCGACCCCGAACTGCTCCAGCGCGATGCCGTTGACGAACATCGCCGCCACCAGCAGCGCCAAGGGAGCCGCCTCGGCCAGCGCGACCAACGGCAGGGCGTCCAGGGCCACCACGGCCACGCCGATGCGCAGGGCGTGCCGGGAGCGGGAACGGCCCACCAGGAATCCGCCGATGAGCGCGCCGACCATCTGGGTGGCGAGGACCAGCCCCCAGGCGGTACGCCCGTATGTGCTGTCGGCGATGGTCGGTCCGAGCACCTGGATGCCGCCCGAGGTCACGGCGTTGACCACAAAGAACTGGAGCACCACCACCCACACCCATGTGCGTGCGGTGAACTCCGTCCATCCTTCCCGGAGTTCGCGCATCGGATGGGAGGGCGTGTCCGATGTGGGCTTCGACCGGGGCACGCGTACGCCGTGGTAGGCGAGGGCGGCACCCGCGAACACAACGGCGTTGGCGGCCAAGCCCCAGCCGGGGCTGAAGACGGCCGCGATCATGCCGCCGGTCGAGGCGCCGACGATCATGCCGGTGTTCACACCCATGCGGCTCAGTGCGTTGGCGGGACGCAGTTCCGCGACCGGAACGGTCTGCGGGACCAACGAGGCGGACGCGGGCATCGACACCGCCGACACCGCGCCGTTGACCACGCTCAGCAGGATGAGTACCCCGAGCGAGGCAGAGTCGGTGAGTACCACCACCGCGACCGCCGCCTGCACCGTAGCGGCCGACAGGCTGGATCCCTGAAGGATGAGGGCGCGCGGCACACGGTCGGCGAGGATGCCGCCGAAGAGCACGAGGAGGACGTTGGCGATCGACCGGGAGCCGACGACGATCCCGACGTCCACCGCCGAGCCCGTCATGTCCAGGACGGCGAAGGCCAGGGCGATGGGCGCCATGGAATTGGCGCAGTGGGTCATCGTGCGGCCGAACACCAGGTTGCGGAAGTTCCGGTGGCGTAGAGACGCCAGGACGGACGCCCTCTTGACTCGCTCGGTCACTCCGAGGTTCCTTCCCGGGCCATTTCGAACAGCATGAGCGTCGCGCTGGCACGTACGGTCCCCGGCGTGTCCGGCGGCAGCGCCTCGGCGTGCATGACCTCGCCCAGCTCCCGGGCGAGGTCATGCACCCGCTCCCACGCGTCAGGGGGCAGCCACAGCTCGGCGTCGGTGAACGCGCCCGGCGACCCGGCCACCCGCTTCAGGCTGCGGCGCTGGAGTTCCTCGGCGAAGGCGGAGGCCAGGACCGCGTAGTCGTCGAGCGATCCTCCGGTGACGGAGTCCCCGCTCGCCGGACTGTGGCGGTACCGCTTGGCCCGGCCGCCGCGCACGGAGGTCTCCTCGACCATTTCCAGCAGGCCGACGGCATGCAGATGACGCATGTGGTAGCTGACGTTCGCCTGTGACTCACCCAGCTCGCGCGCGGCCTCACTGGCACTCATGGCATGCGCCGTGACCAGGGAGAGCAGGCGCAGACGCAGTGGATGAGCCAGCGCGCGCAGGCTGCTGAGCTCCGTGCGTTTCTCGGCAGCGGACATGGCGATGAGTATCCGGTCCCGGCTCCGCACTGTCAAAGACTTCTTTTGGACATGGGAAGAGACGGCTGTCCGCCAGTCGACGCGGCAGACGGCTTCGGCGACGTGGTGGGTGGAGGTCTCGACGGAGTCGAACAGGACCGGTCCGAGGGCCTTGCCGCCGACCCGCGCGTACGAGGGGTGCCGCGGATGGCGTCGGTCTCGCGACGCCCACGTTTGCGACCCCGGCGGCGAAATCGGTAAGCCAGTCGCGGAAGTGGCGCGGTATCCGGGGTGAACCGCCCTGGAGCGGTACGCCGAGTTCGCCGACGCTTACCCCTCACGCAGCTCCAAAGCGAGCCAACACCACGGCGTGACAGAGAGGCGGCAGCACCCCCAGGGCCTACCATCAATTGACCGCTAAGTCAATAGAGGAGTGAGAGGTGCTACTGCGCAGAGATTTCGCTACCCGCCTCGCGGGGAGTGCTTAGTCATTCGTTTTTCTAACGACACCCCTCACTAAAGGAGATCCACCTCCAAAGCGATCGATTTATTTCCATGATTGATCAAAAATGACCAATTTGTTGCTTTGTGTGGCATTCGCAAGAGTCGGCCAATATTCAATGGCATGGTTAGCGTTCCAAGCCGCCGCTCGAAGGGTTCCCTCATGTCCGCCGCCTCGACTTCGGGTCCTTCGCATGAGCCTGACAACACGCCCGAAATCGGCCTGCCCTCCAGCGCTGACCTCGGCATCTCCCGGAAACTGTTGGAGATCGAGCGCGAACTGGCGAGGCAGAACAAGAGGCAGCGTTTCGCCCTGGCGGTCCGGGTGGCCGCCCTCCTCCTGGCCGCTCGGGAGGCACTACGCGCATCCGGCGACGAGGCGGCGACACTGGCCACGAAGTCCTTCATGGTCGCAGTGGACTTGTTCGATTGGAATAACGAGTGAACCGGAGTATTCGATGAGCCAACTTACAACCGGCGGGCCGTTTCCGTTGCCGGTTTCAGTGGAACGTCAGCGCGCGTGGGTAGATGCCGCATGCTCAACTCCCGGAGTGAAGTGCCCACGCGTCGCGCTGGATAATGCAGCCGTCTTCCTCGTGAATCCCGAGGAAACCCTGAGTGAGCCGGACATCAATGGTGTCCGCACGTTTCGGGAAGGGGCCTTGCGGAGGGTGAGAACCGATGCGGGCGAGATGCTGGTAGTTGAAGTGCATATGCATGGAGTGGCAGGAGTCGTATGGGAACATAATGAGCGAATCAGCTCATTGTGGAATTCCACTGCTGACCCGGCGGTTGGCGGTGGAACGAAACGCGCTCTCACCAGGGTGTATCCCTGGACTCGTGAAGGCTCCGAGGAGGGCGACGAGCCGTACGCCGCCCTGATGAGCCGGTCACCCAGTCGACAGTGGCTCACATCCAATACGGAGGAGGCGTCCGACGAGCTGGATCGGCGAGATGGTCTGCGGACCTACGACCTCAAGGAAGACCTGGTCCTGAACGGTCAGCAAGAACCAGGCATGTACATCCCGCAGCTCTTCCGTCTCGATGAAGCGCCTCCAAGGGGTGTCGACGGCACCCTTGAATATCCCACCGACTACGTGGGCTGGATGGCCGTTCGCGGAAACAATCGAACAAAGCGACGTCAGGACATCTTTGGTGTCACCTCCGCAGAGGTTCTCACCGGGGTTCCGGAAATCAAGCTGGGGCTGCACGGGGACAAGGTCGACTTCGTTCCGCAGTCCTGGCTTGGGAAACTGTCGGCGCGACTGAATCAGGAGCACGCAGAGGCAGACCTCGCCGATGGCGCCGAGGCGACAGCGATCCGGGCGGCGAACGTGGCAGTGGTGACAGCCCATTTGGTGGTCGGCACGCCAACACCCGAGCGGATCTACCGCATCGTGCAGATGAGCAACCGTCGGGATCACGTGCACCCGCCACTTGAATTCGTACCGAACGATCGAGGGCGAGCCCTGGGCCGTAGCGTTCTCGGCATGTACGTGGCGCAGGGTGTACTCGACGAGAAGGAGTCGCAGGTCCTGTCGGGGCTGGCACCCATCAAGGAGCTGCCCGACGCCGGAGAGGACGCTACTGTTTCTGAGCTTCGGGATATTCGCTCCATGAAGATCTTGCGAGAGCTCTTCCCGTCCGACCTCCACAAGAAACTGTTGATTCGCCGAGCACTGAGCGAGTCACCTCCCTCGCAGCTCAGCAGCCCTGAGATCAACCGGCGCGCTCGCGCGTGGTCCGCGCTCACCTCGGAGAGTTACCCGGCACCATGGAACCCTCGTATCGCCGAGGTGTTCAACGCCGGAACCGTGCGAGCCGGTTTGCAGTTCTCCGGGCGCCCGTTGAGGGAGCTGCTCAAGGTCGCGGACAAGGACGACGACGCATTCGAGGAGCTCGTGGCCTTCAGGGCAGCGCACTGGCTGGCTGCTTTCGACATCATCGATGCCGACCGGGGCTCGTTGGCCGGCCAGAAGACGGACGACGACGACGGTGCCAAGGCCGCCCGGGTGCGGCGCACGGTGAAGAACCATCTCAACGCTCTCCGGAGCAACCGGATCATGGCGGTGGCGGTCCTGCGCGAGCTGGCGAGGGCCATGGACGAGGGTGATCGCAAACCGATCCGGGTGAGCCGGTCCGGAAACCGGATGATCGAAGAGATGAGCACGGCTTGGTTCGATCGTGAGTTCCCCAAGGAATCGGGAAAGCGCCGGCTGAAGGTGCCCGCCGCCCGCCAGGGCCCTAGTCCCTCGGCCATGGCGCCGAACAACAGCGGCAGCCCCACACCTGCGGTATCTCCCCAGCTCCCGCATCACTCGTCGGCGGCTCCCTCGGGGAATTCGTCGGCGTCGCTCGGAGCCTTCGTGTCTCCACCGTCGTCCCGGGGCACGGCGAGCGAGGCGGCGCCGGCGGTCACCGCCGCGGCATCGCTCTCAGGGTCGGCCTCGGCAACCGTCGGGATGCCTCTGTCGCAGCGGGCGGACGCTGTGGCGGACCTGACCGAACGGCTGCTGCAGACGGCACAGCACCTACAGGCGGAGCTCGAAGCGCTTTCGGCCGCGGCGGTGAAGGACGGCAGCGATCGCCCGCTGACCGGAAAAGCGGGTGCCGAAGTCACCCGGAATCTGGCCCGGACGCTGCTGTCGGTCCGTGCGATGCGCGACGCGGTGGAGGACCTGGGTGGGCGCGAAGAGCAGGGCTCGTAGAGAGATGGGTCCGCCTTTTGAGCACTGCGCCAGATCATGGTGCAGAACCACCACCGCGACGCCGCAGGACACCTGCGCCGGCGCACCGACGAGGACGGCGGGCCCGGGCTGCCGCCTTCGTCCAGGGCGATCGTCTCTCGCTACGACACCTCGGCCCGCTGCGCACGTCACGGACACATCGTCAGCTGGAAGGGATTCTCCGCTCACCTGACAGAGACATGTGATCCCGACAGCCCCAACGTGATCACGGACGTGGCCACCACTGAGGCCACCACGCACGACAGTAGGGCTCAGCCCGGCATCCACACCCGCCTGCGCCGCCGCGGCCTGCTGCCCGCCGAGCACCTGGTCGACAGCGGCTACACCTGCCTGGTCCACCCCGAACAAGCCGCCCGGGACCACCAGGTCACCGTCACCGGTCCGCTGCCGGGACACCCCACCCGGCAGTATCGCCTCGCCGGCGGCTTCGCCCGCGACTACTTCCACATCGACTACGACCGCCACCGGCTGACCTGCCCCCAGGGCCAGGTCAGCCGGGGCCGGCACGCCCCTTACCCGACATCCTCGCCCACCGCTCCACCCCTGATCGTGGCGAGATCAGCAAGAGCCAGTGCCGGCCCCGCACCGCCCGCCCGGAGTTCGAGCACCTGGTCCGCGACCGGCTCGGAGCGATGGTCGCGTCCCAGGTCCCCAGGAGCGGTTGCACCTGATCTGCGTCGCCGATGACTTCACCCCTCTGATCTCCTTGTGCCACGCGGACTTGGGTCACCGGGCGCCTGCGTAGCGGAGGAGTTCGACATCGTCCTGGTCCAGGAAGAGGGCATGCGGGCCATATTCCGTTGGCGGGGCGAAGACGCGGTTCCCGCGGGTTTCGCCCCTTGGGAGGACTCTGTGGCCTGCCGGTCGAGCCTGTAGGCCTCTCTGAAGTCCCGTTCAGCCAGCAGGGGCAGGACTTCGATGGTGTGATCGAGGTCTTGCGGCACGAGCTGCCGAGCGGACTTCGCCGTGTGTTCGCAGCCTTCGCCGAGTGCGACCCCTTTCCGATGACGGTGCCGTTGGTGGCGCCGGCGCGTGGACCGGGAACGCTGTTCAGGACGCGGCAACCGGTCCGCACCCGGGGGAGCTCGGAAGCAGAAGAGCTTCAGAGGCTTGACCTCGGTCGGAACTCCGGGCGAGAGGCTGAGTACTGCCGGGTTCAACTATGGCTCCAGAAGAGTGGTTTCGGCATTCGGCAAGGCGATTCTGCTCGGCAGGCAACGCGACAGCAGTAATAGTTCTTGCTGTCCACTACCTGTTACGCCTTCTTTGAGAGGGAGAGCTCATGTTTCGTCGCATCGCGATCACCGTGGCAACCGTCGCGGCCGCAGGATTCGTTGCTGTCGCCCCCGCGGCCGCCAACGACTGGGAGGGCGGCAAGGTCGGAGCCGGATACCAGTCCGTCGAGGGCCACCGCGCGAGTGCGGAATTCCTGAACGTCGGCGGCCCGCACGGCATCACCTACGCCAACGAGAACAGGGAGCACTTCAAGGCGGAGCGCGGCTACTTCTACGCCCAGTACTTCCACGGCCGCTAGAACACACGTGCAGGGCCCGCCCTTCGGGGGCGGGCCCTGCACACGTTTGTGCGGCGCTGCCTCCGGAAGGGTGCCGCCGGTCACCGTGGGGCGGCCGGTCACCGTGGGGCGGCCGGTCTGCAAGAGGGACCTGGGACTCCTGTCGGACGGCCTGCTTTCTGTGTGCCGCACCGGTGGAGACGGGGCCGATCATCTGTCCGGTGATCTGGCCAGCTACGACGAGGTGTTGGGCCGGGAGGGCTTCGACGCCTTGCCGCGGTGCGGTATCGGGGGTCCGGTCGGTGTCCAGGATCGGGGCCTTCAGCCGGTCGTCGAACTCCGACGCCTCGGACGGCCCGCAGGACCTCGAAGGCCAGCGGATCTCGCCAACGCCCCGCCCCACCCCGGGAGGTGGACCGTTCCGCCGGCCGAACGGGGCGACATTATGCTGACGGCATGGTCGACTCCTTGCCCTCCGAGGCCGTGGCCGCCGCAGGCCGGTGGCGGCCGGGAGCCGGGCGCGTCGGCTCCGCCGTACGCCGCACCCTCGTGGAATCGCTGTACCTCCTGACCGCGCCGGTGACCGCCGTCCTCGGACTGCTGGTGGTGGCGGGCGGCCTGTGCGCCGGTACGGTCGGCTCCCTGCTACCGGGTTCGGAGCCCGCCGCGAGCCGTGCCGTGGCGATCGCACGGCTCCCCGGCGACCTGGAGCGGTGGCGCATCGGCAAGGTGCGGGCCTCCTCCCAACGGGAGCCGGCCGCCGGTCGGCACCCGAGGCAGAAGGAGACGGCGGACCCCGCCGGCCCGTGGCTCGACTTGGCCCACGCGGTCCTCGTGCTTCCCATCGTCCTGATCACCTCGCTGGTGACCGTGCTGTGGTGGTTCGTGGGACTCGCGACCGCCACCTATCCGCTGCGCAACGACATCACCCCCGGTGCGCTGCACCCCATGACCCTGTACGCGGGCAGCGACCATTCCCACGTCGCCCTCAGCCTGGGGCTGACAGCGCCATCCGAGCGGCTCGTCCTCGCGCTCACGGTCGCCGCGCTGTTCCTGCTCACCCTGCCGCTCGTCACCCGGGCCGGCGTCACCGCGCAGACCGGTCTCGGGCACGCGCTGCTGAGCAGCAAGTCAGCGCTGCACCGCAGGATCAGCGGACTCGAGCAGGAGCGGGACACCGCCCGGGCGCAGGTCGTCGCGGCGGTGACGGCGGAGGCCGCGGCGCTGCGGAGGCTCGAACGCGACATCCACGACGGACCGCAACAACAGCTCGTGCGGCTGGCAATGGAACTGGGCCGCGCCCAGCACCACTTCGACAGCAGGCCGGAACTCGTCCGGGACGCACTGGCCGACGCGGTCGTGCGGACCCAGGAGGCGCTGGACGAGTTACGTGCCCTCTCGCGCGGGATCGCCCCGCCGATCCTCGTCGACCGAGGACTGTGCGAGGCGCTCGGCTCCCTGTGCGCGCGCAGCGCCGTGCCCGCCGAGCTGGACGTCGGCCCGCTGGCCGAACGGCCCGCCGCCGCCGTGGAGACGGCCGCGTACTTCGTGGTCGCAGAGGCGCTCACGAATGTGGCCAAGCACAGCCACGCCCTGCGCTGCACCGTCGGGGCGCGGCGCGCCGGACAGACCCTGCGCGTCTGGGTCACCGACGACGGAGTGGGCGGCGCGGCCCTGGCCAAGGGGCACGGACTGAGGGGGCTCGCCGACCGAGTGCACGCTGCCGGTGGGCGGCTGCGCGTCCTGAGTCCCGAGGACGGACCGACGACGATCACGGCGGAGCTGCCATGGAGCTGACCCGGAGCGGCATCGTGCCCGGTGGCCCGTCGTCCCCCGGCCACCGGGAACCGCTGCGGATCGTGGTCGCCGACGACGCGGTCCTGCTTCGCGAGGGCCTCGTCCGTCTGCTCGCCGAGGACGGCCACCAGGTGGTCGCGGCCGTCGGGGACGGACCGGCCCTGGTGGAAGCGGTCCTCACCCACCGCCCGGACGTTTCGGTCGTCGACGTACGGATGCCGCCGACCCACACCGACGAGGGTCTGCGCGCGGCGATCACCGCCCGTGACCGCATCCCCGGCACCCCTACGCTGGTGCTCAGCCAGTACGTGGAGGTGTCCTACGCCGCCGACCTGCTCGCGGACGGGTCCGGTGCCGTCGGCTATCTGCTGAAGGACCGGGTCGCCAAGGTCGAGGAGTTCCTTGACGCCCTCGCGCGCGTCGCCGCCGGCGCGACCGTGCTTGATCCGCAGGTCGTCGCCCAGATGCTGGCCCGGCACCGCGGGGGCGACCCGCTGGGTGCGCTGACCGTACGAGAACGGCAGTTGCTGGCCCAGATGGCCGAGGGCCATTCCAACTCCGCCATCGCCCGGCGGCTGGTGCTCTCGAACAGCGCGGTGGAGAAGCACATCGGCAACGTCTTCGCCAAGCTCGGCCTGCCGCCCGACGACGCCCAGCACCGCCGGGTCCTCGCGGTCCTCGCCTATCTCAACGCCTGACAGCGGCGACGGAGCGTCGACATGCTCCGACGCACAGCGCACCCGTACTCACAGCCCCCCGATCACCACGCGCCTTCGAAGAAGGCGAGGAGACCTGGCGCGGGGTCGGCCGCGGTGCCCACGTTCGCCACGGAGACCACGGCAAAGGCCAGCGCCAGCCCGCCGGCGACAAGGCCGAGTGACCCGAACGCGCGCCGTGCGCGTCTGTCGGACGTCCAGGCCGTCGCGGAGTTCGAGGACCCGGCCGACCGGGCGGACGTCGCGAGCCCCACGGACTCCGCGAGCTCTACGGACCGCACGGACTGCACGGGTTTCGTGAACCGTCTCCAGGCCCTCGCGCTCACCCCGGCCAGGGTGGCCGCCACTATCGCGGCGGCCACCGCTATCACCGCGTGGTACCGGGAGAAGTCGTCGAGCATGAACCGGAGCGGGGGAGGGTACTGGGCGCCCGCACCCGGCCGGTCGGCCAACTGCCCTCTGATGTCGGCGAAGGCGTCGGCGAGTTCTCCGTGGGGCGCCTTGATCGGCAGCATCGGCAGCAGCGAGGAGAAGGGCGCGATGGCTCCCTGGACGTTGGCCATGACGGCGGCCATCGACACGAGCACGAGCGTGGTGACGAGTGTCCCGGCCGATGCGAGCGCGACCCGGCCCCGCAGCGCGAGCCCGCCGGCCCGCTGGAACGCCTTCCAGAGGAGAAGCCCCAGGGCGCCGAGCGTGATCAGCAGCAGCGCGGCTGTCACGGCCTTGACGACGTGGAAATGGAACCAGTAGTCGACCGCTCTGTCCAGTTCCGGCGGAAAGGTCCGGTGGCCGGAGTTCCAGTATGCGAGGAACGAAGCGGAGAAGCGGTCGGCCAGATCGCGCCGCTCGCCGTCACCCCCGGTCGACATAACCGTCGCCAAGGGTTCGGGGACGAAGAGGAAGACGAGGAGGAGGGCCACGGAGAGAACGGTGAGCGCCCTGCCCGTGCGAGGGAGAAGGCCCACGGCTCGACCGGGACCGCGCGTGCGGCCGGTGGTGACGGAACGTGATGTTGGGGTCATATGGCGACTCTTTCGCGCCGGGCCACCCTCCGTCACTGCGGTCCACCGCACACCCGGGGTGTGGCAGGCCACACCCCGGCGTACACGGGGCTGTTCACGGACTGCGGGGAGAAGCCGGTGGCCGCGTGCTGAGCCTTCTCCCATCACGCTGAAGCGTGATGAAGGTGTGCCTCGTGCATGAGCCGATCTCCGGACAGGTGCAGGAGCGCATCCGGCACTCGGTCGCCGCCTTCGCGTTCCCGGTGGGACCGCGCTTACGGCCGAACCACACCTTCGTGTACTCCTCGAGGCGCAACTCGCCGAGGGGTTCCAGCCGTTGGGCGATGGTCCTCGGCGTGGTCCTGCGAGCTTCGTACAGTTCGGTCGGACGCTCTACGGCAGCGTCCTGGGTGGGGAAGCCGACTCCTCGGCCTGGTTGCCCCAGGTGTTGCGGAAGCGGATCGCGTAGAGGCGCGGGCAGTCTGAGGGCCTGCGGCACTCGCGGGGCTTGATGAAACCGCCCCTACCTCGCGCAATTTTGTTCGACATGATCGGGATGGTTCCTTCTTCAGGCTGGTCACAACCGCTGAATCCGGCGCTGACCTGCGGCTATTGCTGACCTCTCGCTGACTCGCTGACCAGCGGCAGACGCCTGACCTGCATAAACCCCGAAGCGGTGCTGTAACAGCCTGATCACGTGATGGCATCGGGAAGCTCAGCCCGTCAATTCGGCACCCGTGATCGTGCCATCATCGAGCATCGATCCACCAGTGGAGTCCGAGTTGGGAGGGCGCGTGGCGATGGAGGCCGGCCCTCGCGACACGGAGCAGCGCGACACAGAGCACGACGTGCCGTCACCGCGGGAGACCGCTGGACGGCTGAGCCCTGACGGGCCCGACGAACTGGACGTGACCCCCGAGGTCGAGGTCGAGCTGCGGCCCACCCGCAAGCTGCGGATCTGGCAGCTCGCGCCCATCGTCGTGCTGGCCGCGGTCGGCTCGCTGATGTTCGCCTTCCCCCTCGCCTTCGAGATCGGCGACGGCGGCGCCATCGTCGCCATGCTGGGGCTCCTGATCAGCTGCTGCGCGGCCGGCTGGGGCATGATGGCCGCCCGCCGCGTCGGGCACACCTGGCCGGGCCTGCCCTCCCGCGGTTCCGGCGACCGCCCCGACTGGCGGGTGATCGCGCTGTACGTGGCCACCGGTGCCGCTCTGGTCGCCCTCGCCGTCTGGCGCGTCGCCCGGCTGCGCTGACGGCCGCGGGCCCGGCGCCGGGGCCCCGGCGCCGGTCACGGACCGGCCACCGGGTCCGCTCGTGCGGGTTGTCGGCGCCGCCTCGTACAGTTGGCATGTGAGCACCTCGCAGATCGCCTTCCTCAAGGGTCACGGCACCGAGAACGACTTCGTGATCGTCCCGGACCCGGACAACGCCCTCGCGCTGCCCGCCACCGTCGTCGCCCGGCTCTGCGACCGCCGGGCCGGTATCGGCGGGGACGGCCTGCTGCACGTCGTGCGGTCCGCCGCACACCCCGAGGCGCGGTCCATGGCGGACACGGCCGAATGGTTCATGGACTACCGCAACGCGGACGGTTCGATCGCCGAGATGTGCGGCAACGGCGTGCGTGTATTCGCCCGCTACCTCCAGCGCGCCGGCCTCGTCGAGGAGGGCGACCTCATCGTCGCCACCCGGGGAGGCCCCAAGCACGTACACCTCGCCAAGAACGGCGACATCACGGTCTCCATGGGCCGCGCCCTGCTGCCCGGAGAGACTGTCACGGTCAGCGTCGGCGACCGTAGCTGGCCCGCCCGCAACGTCAACATGGGCAACCCGCACGCGGTCGCCTTCGTCGACGACCTCGACCACGCCGGCGACCTGCTCACTGCCCCGCCCGTCAGCCCCGGGGCCGCCTATCCCGAGGGTGTCAACGTCGAGTTCGTCGTCGACCGGGGCCCGCGCCACGTCGGCATGCGCGTCCACGAGCGGGGCTCCGGCGAGACCCGCTCCTGCGGCACCGGCGCCTGCGCGGTCGCCGTCGCCACCGCCCGCCGGGACGGCGCCGCCCCCGCCGTGACCGGCCTCCCCGTCACCTACCGGGTGGACCTCCCCGGCGGCTCCCTCCTCATCACCGAGCACCCCGACGGTGCGATCGACATGACCGGACCCGCGGTGATCGTCGCCGAGGGCGTCATCGACCCTGCCTGGCTCGAAACCTCCTGAGGAATGGCTCGCTCGAAACGATGACCGGCCCGAGCATCGCTCGAATGGGTGATCCGTTTCACGCTGGGCGAGAGCTGGACTGCGCCACGTGGTGGGGTCGATAGCATCAAGCACCGGCCCCGAGGGGCATCCGCTCCTCCCCAGCGCCGGTCGACGTCGCCGGAGGTGCCCATGAGTGCAGAGGCCGCCGATCCGGGCGCTCCCCTTCGCAGACGGAGCCGCCCCCGGATCGATCTGCGCAGACTGGGCCGGGTGGCTCTGCTCGGCCCGGTCTCCCGCGACCGGCTGCCCGACGCCATCGGACATGTCGCCGAGGCGCACCGTGCCCACCACCCCGACGCCGACCTGACCATCCTGCGCCGGGCCTACGTCCTCGCGGAGTCCTCGCACCGCGGCCAGACGCGCAAGAGCGGCGAGCCGTACATCACGCATCCGCTGGCCGTCACCCTGATCCTCGCGGAACTCGGCGCCGAGACCACCACCCTCACCGCCTCCCTGCTCCACGACACCGTCGAGGACACGGAGGTGACGCTCGACCAGGTACGCGATCAGTTCGGCGACGAGGTCTGCTATCTCGTCGACGGCGTCACCAAGCTGGAGAAGGTCGACTACGGGGCCGCCGCCGAACCGGAGACCTTCCGTAAGATGCTCGTCGCCACCGGCAACGACGTGCGGGTCATGTCGATCAAGCTGGCGGACCGGTTGCACAACATGCGCACCCTCGGCGTGATGCGCCCCGAGAAACAGGCCAGGATCGCCAAGGTCACCCGGGACGTCCTCATCCCGCTCGCCGAACGGCTCGGCGTGCAGGCGCTCAAGACCGAGCTGGAGGACCTGGTCTTCGCGATCCTGCACCCCGAGGAGTACGAGCACACCCGTGCCCTGATCGCCGCCGCGGCAGGCCCGGACGCCCCCCTCGACACCATCGCCGACAACGTACGGGGCACCCTGCGCGACGCGGGAATCAGCGCCGAAGTCCTCATCAGACCCCGCCACTTCGTCTCCGTGAACAGGGTCCGCGGGAAACGCGGCGAACTGCGCGGCACCGACTTCGGGCGGCTGCTCGTCCTGGTCGGCGAGGACGCCGACTGCTACGCCGTCCTCGGCGAGCTGCACACCTGCTTCACCCCGGTGATCTCGGAGTTCAAGGACTTCATCGCCGCCCCCAAGTTCAACCTGTACCAGTCGCTGCACACCGCGGTCGTCGGCCCCGAGGGCGCGGTCGCCGAAGTCCTCATCCGTACGCACCGGATGCACAAGGTCGCCGAGGCGGGCGTCGTCGCGCTGGGCAACCCGTACGCCCAGGACGCCGCCGCCCCGCAGACCGAGCCGTCCGACGAGCGCGCCGACCCGACCCGGCCCGGTTGGCTCTCCCGGCTGCTGGACTGGCAGGAGTCCGCCACCGACCCCGACACCTTCTGGACCACCCTGCGCGACGACCTCGCCCAGGACCGCGAGATCACCGTGTTCCGCACCGACGGCGGCACCCTCGGCCTGCCCGCCGGGGCCAGCTGCGTCGACGCCGCCTACGCGCAGTACGGCGACCGGGCGCATACGTCCATCGGGGCCCGGGTCAACGGCCGCCTCGCCACTTTGAGCACCGTCCTCAGCGACGGCGACACCGTGCAACTGCTGCTCGCCCAGGACACCGCGTCCGGTCCCTCGCCCGACTGGCTCGACCACACGCGCACCCCCGCCGCCCGGATCGCGATCACCGGCTGGCTCACCGACCACCCCGACGAGGCGAAGCCCGACCCGGAGACCGCGGACCCGGGTGGACCCGGCCCGGCCGAGCACGCCGCCCCGGAACGCGGCGCGCAGGCCACCGCACCGGCGCGCGCCCGGTCCGGCCCCCGAGCCACCGGCGTCGTCGTCGACGGGCCGGACGCGCCGGTGCGCCTCGCCGGCTGCTGTACGCCGGTGCCCCCCGACGAGCTGACCGGTTTCGTCGTCCGTGGCGGCGCCGTCACCGTGCACCGCCGTCAGTGCCCCGCCGTGGCCGCCATGCAGGACATCGGCCGCGCCCCGGTCGGGGCCCGCTGGGCCGACGCGGAGGGCCGGGAGTCCGACGCGGGCTGCCGGGTCACCCTGGTCGCCGAGTCCTTCGGCCGCCCCCGGCTCCTGGCCGACCTCACCGAAGCCATCGCCACCGCCGAGGCGGCGATCGTCTCCGCCACCGTGGAACCGCCCAGCGAGCAGCGCGTCCGCCACACCTACACCCTCCAACTCCCCGACGCCGCAGGCCTTCCCGCCCTGATGCGCGCCATGCGCGAGGTTCCCGGGGTCTACGACGTCAGCCGCGCCCAGCATCCGGCTCCGGCCGGCTGAGCCGCCCCGGAAGCGCCCCGGCCCGAGGGGGGCGAGTACCGGAAGCGGCCGGGCCCGAGGCGGCGCGTCCCGACCCGCTGAACCGCGCCTCCCACGCGTGGCGCGTTCTCATTCGAGTGGTGCGGCGCGCGGCTCCCCGGCCGGGCGGCGATGCGCTGATAGCGGTAGTCCATGCCGCTCCTCACCCGCCGCCTGCGCGCCGCCCTGCTGGCAACCGCCTCGGCCACCCTCGTCGCCGCAGCCTTGCCCGCCCCCGAGCCCCTGGGCATCGGCGACCGGCTCTTCCCCGAGCTGGGCAACCCCGGATACGACGTCCTCGCGTACGACATCGCCTTCACGTACCACGGCGGCAACACCAAGCCCCTGGACGCCGTCACGAAGATCAGGGCCCGCACCACCGCCCCGCTGGACCGGATCAACCTCGACTTCGCCCGGGGCGCCGTCCACGGAGTGAAGGTCAACGGACTGGCCGCCGATTTCGGCAGCAAGAACGAGGACCTGGTCGTCCAGGTCCCCCGCCGCCTCCCGGCGGGCGTACCGCTGAACATCACCGTCCGGCACACCAGTGACCCGAGCGGATCCGGGGACGACGGTGGCTGGGTCCGTACCGCCGACGGTCTCGCCATGGCCAACCAGGCCGACGCCGCCCACCGGGTCTTTCCCGGCAACGACCACCCGTCCGACAAGGCGTACTTCACGTTCCGGATCACCGCCCCCGAGAAGCTGACGGCGGTCGCGGCCGGGCTGCCCGCCGGGAAGACCCGGCACGGGGCCACGACCACCTGGACGTACCGCACCGAGCACCCCATGGCGACCGAACTGGCCCAGGTCTCCATCGGCAGCTCCGCCGTACTGCACCGCACCGGCCCGCACGGACTGCCGGTGCGCGATGTCGTCCCGGCCGCCGACCGGAAGAAGCTGGAGCCCTGGCTGAGGAAGACCCCGGCCCAGCTGGAGTGGATGGAGGCGCGGGTCGGCCGCTACCCCTTCGAGACGTACGGGGTGCTTGTCGCCGACAGCCCCATCGGCTTCGCCCTGGAAACCCAGACGCTGTCGCTGTTCGGGAAGTCCTTTTTCACCGAGCCCGGCTACCCGCGGTGGTACGTCGAATCGGTGATGATCCACGAGCTGGCCCACCAGTGGTTCGGCGACAGCGTCTCGCCCGCGAGCTGGTCCGACCTGTGGCTCAACGAAGGACACGCCAGTTGGTACGAGGCCCGGTACGCCGAGGAGAAGGGCGGCGGGACGCTGGAGCGGCGGATGCGTGAGGCGTACAAGCTCTCGGACGGCTGGCGCGCGGACGGCGGTCCTCCGGCGCACCCGGACTCCCCGGCCCCGGGGCAGAAGCTCAGCCTGTTCCGGCCGGTCATGTACGACGGCAGCGCGCTGGTGCTCTACGCCCTGCGCCAGGAGATCGGCGAGGCGGCCTTCGACCGGCTTGAGCGCACCTGGGTCCGGGTGCACCGGGACTCCACCGCGACCACCGCGGACTTCACCCGGCTGGCCTCCGGCATCGTCGGCCGGGACCTGACCGACTTCTTCGACGGCTGGCTGTACGGGAGGAAGACCCCGCCGATGCCCGGACACCCCGACTGGAGCAGTACGAAACCCGCGTGACGGCTCCGGTGGGGCCGTGCCACTATCGACGGGTCGGCGCGGCGGACCGCACCGGAGTTCCCGGCAGGGAATCATCCGGGAAGGTCACACGTTGTGACTGACGTAAAGACATCTATCGACGTAAGGATCCAATGACCTCCTCTTCTTCCCTTCCCCAGGACGCGCGGGACGCGCAGAGCGCCACGGAGAACACCACCGAGAGCCTCACCGAGAGCCTTCGGGCCGACGCCCTGATGGAAGAGGACGTCGCCTGGAGCCAGGAGATCGACGGAGCGCGGGACGGCGATCAGCTGGACCGCTCCGAGCGTGCCGCGCTGCGACGCGTGGCCGGTCTCTCCACGGAGCTCGAGGACGTCACCGAGGTCGAGTACCGCCAGCTGCGCCTGGAGCGCGTGGTGCTGGTGGGCGTCTGGACCTCGGGGACGGTGCGCGACGCGGAGATCTCCCTCGCGGAGCTGGCCGCACTCGCCGAGACGGCGGGAGCGCAGGTGCTGGACGCGGTGTACCAGCGGCGCGACAAGCCGGACCCGGCCACCTACATCGGCTCGGGCAAGGCGCTGGAGCTGCGTGACATGGTGCTCGAATCCGGCGCGGACACGGTGGTCTGCGACGGTGAGCTGAGCCCCGGCCAGCTGATCCACCTGGAAGACGTCGTCAAGGTGAAGGTGGTCGACCGGACCGCCCTGATCCTCGACATCTTCGCCCAGCACGCCAAGTCCCGTGAGGGCAAGGCACAGGTCTCGCTGGCCCAGATGCAGTACATGCTGCCGCGACTGCGCGGCTGGGGTCAGTCGCTCTCCCGTCAGATGGGCGGCGGCGGCTCCAGCGGCGGTGGCGGCATGGCCACCCGTGGTCCCGGTGAGACCAAGATCGAGACGGACCGGCGACGGATCCGCGAGAAGATGGCGAAGATGCGCCGGGAGATCGCGGAGATGAAGACCGGCCGCGAGATCAAGCGGCAGGAGCGCAAGCGCAACAAGGTGCCGTCCGTCGCCATCGCCGGATACACCAACGCGGGCAAGTCCTCGCTCCTCAACCGTCTGACCGGGGCCGGTGTCCTGGTGGAGAACTCCCTGTTCGCCACCCTGGACCCGACCGTCCGCCGGGCCGAGACGCCGAGTGGCCGCATCTACACCCTGGCCGACACCGTCGGATTCGTCCGGCATCTGCCGCACCACCTCGTCGAGGCGTTCCGCTCCACCATGGAGGAGGTCGGCGAGTCCGATCTCATCCTCCACGTGGTGGACGGCTCCCACCCGGTGCCGGAGGAGCAGCTCGCCGCGGTGCGCGAGGTGATCCGGGACGTCGGCGCGGTGAACGTACGCGAGATCGTCGTGATCAACAAGGCGGACGCGGCGGACCCGTTGGTCCTCCAGCGGCTGCTGCGCAACGAGAAGCACGCCATCACGGTCTCGGCCAGGACCGGCGCCGGAATCGACGAGCTGCTCGCGCTCATCGACGCCGAGCTGCCCCGGCCGTCCGTCGAGATCGAGGTGCTCGTGCCGTACATCCAGGGGGCTCTGGTCTCCCGGGTGCACGCCGAGGGCGAGGTGCTCTCCGAGGAGCACACCGCCGAGGGCACCCTGCTCAAGGCCCAGGTCCACGAGGAGCTGGCCGCGGAGCTCGGGACCTTCGTCCCCGCCGCACACTGACGGCCGCGGGACCGCGCGACAACCGAAGGCCCGGTCCCCAACTCCTAGAGTTGGGGACCGGGCCTTCGGCGTACGGTCACCGGCCGGGTTCACCGGCCGGGTTCACCGGCCGGTGAACCTGTCGCTCATCACCGTGAAGGTGCGTCGGGCATCGCCATCGAGCCGGGCGTCGAAGGAGACCGGCGGCGCGTCGCCCACCATCTCCTCCCACGACTTCGTGCCGCTCGAAGGCTTCAGGTGCGGGATCGCGCAGTCGCACGGCGCGCCCGCTCCTCCCGTCGGGCCGCCTCCGGAGGTCCACTCACCGCAGGACGCGGCCCAGTAGGTGCCGTAGGGCGATCTCCTGCGGCTGCGCGGTCCGCAGTTGCGCAGCGTTCCCGCCTTGGTCGTTGTGCGAGGGAACGAAGACGATGTCGCGGTACCCAGAGATTCCCCTGAACGCCTGAGTCATACGGTTGTGCGCGTGCGCGAGCGCGAGCGCGGTCGTGCGCGTGCGCGCATTGAGTCATGCGCTTGTCGTGAAGGATTCCGGGGCCTGCCGCAGATCGACCGCGGCCCCCGGCCGGCGACTGCCGTACCGGGGGCCGCGGACGATATCTCGTGCGGGGGATCGTCGCCGAAGACCGGGGCCTACTGGCCCGCGTACTTCTCGCTCACCGTACGGTAGATGCCCTCGGCCTCCTTGCCGAGCCGGGGCCCGGCCAGCCAGCCCGCGGTGACCGGGCCGATGGAGGTGTTCGAGACCAGGGCGGGCTTGCCGTCCTGGCCCGCCGCGACCCAGCCGCCGCCGGAGGAACCGCCGGTCATCGTGCAGCCGATGCGGTACATCGTGGGCTGTTCCTGGAAGACGGAGAGCCGGCCCGGCTCGTCCTCGCACTGGAGCAGCTTCTGACCGTCGAACGGCGGCGCGGCCGGGTAGCCCGTGGCCGTCATGCCGGCGATCTCCGGCACGGCGGGAGCGTTGAACTCGACCGGCAGCGCCGAACCGACCGTCTCCTCCAGCGACTTGCCGCCCGCGCCCTTCTCCGGCGTCACGTGCAGCACCGCGAAGTCGTACGGGGCGCCTTGGCCGCCGACGGCCGCGCCCTCGGCGATCCACTGCTCGGAGGTCTGGGCCCACTGGCCCCACCACACACCGTAGGGAGCGATCTTCTCCTTGGGTGCGCTCTCCAGCTCGGCCGGCGGCAGGCCGCCGTTGTTGTACGCGGGGACGAAGGCGATGTTGCGGTACCAGCCGCCCTTCTTGCCCGCGTGCACACAGTGCCCGGCCGTCCACACCATATTGGACTTTCCGGGGTTCGCCGGGTCCTTCACCACGGTCGCGGAACAGACCATCGAGCCCTGCGGGCCGTCGAAGAGCAGCTTCCCGGACTCCGGGGCGTTGTCGTGGTACGGCGTCGCGACACCGGCGGCCCGGACCGGGGCCGGCGTCGGGTCCGTCACGCCGTCGTCACCCGAGATGTCGTTCTCGACCGGATTCTCCGGGGGCTTGTCGGCCTCCCGCATCCGGTCCGGGTCCCACAGACCGTCGATGATCGGGTTGACGAAGTCCTTGGCCTCACGCAGCCACTTGTCCTTGTCCCAGTTCTTCCACTCCCCGTCCCGCCACTTGTCGGGGTCGATACCGTGGTCCTTGAGCCGGTTCTTCAGGTCGTCAGGAATGGTGACCTTGCCGTCGGACGACTGGTCGGCCGAGGCGCTGGGCGTACCGCCCGCGTTGTCCTCCTCCGGACCGCACGCGGTGGCGGTGAGCGCCAGCACCGCGGCGACGGCGAGCGCGGTGGAGGGCATGCGCCGTGCGCGCCTCCCGCGCCGTGCGGTATCGGTCGGGCGAATGGGTCGCATGTCGTGATCCCCCTGGGACTTCGTCACTCGGTACTCGTACTGCGCTGCGGACACTTCGGGTGCCGGAGCAGATACTTCCGCGCCGCTGTGCGGCCCCCACTATGCCGGTGCCGATGGTGACGGTACGCGGCAGGTCCGCGGTTCCGTCGCCGCGAGGATGTTCCGATCTACCCGTGATCCATCGCGGACGGCGTCGTTGGTACGTACGGGGGACACCATGACAGCGTTCACGCCTTTGCTCCGTCCGCGCGAGAACGTGCTGACGTGCAACGCGACTGCTACCGCAGGAGGATCAAGAGCCGTGTCCGTGACCGAGCCCGCTCCGGTGGCACCGCCCTCCGCGCACGAGGGCATTCTCCGTCGCCAGTCCCTGCGAGAATCGGCGGCCCGCACCTACGCGCGGTCCCTGCCGATCGTCCCGGTGCGCGCCCGCGGACTCACCATCGAGGGTGCGGACGGACGCCGCTACCTCGACTGTCTGTCGGGCGCCGGCACACTGGCCCTCGGACACAACCACCCCGTCGTGCTCGAAGCGATCCGGAAGGTCATCGACTCCGGTGCACCCCTGCATGTGCTGGACCTCGCCACCCCGGTCAAGGACGCCTTCACCACCGAGCTGTTCGCCACCCTGCCGCGGGAGTTCGCCGACAACGCGCGCATCCAGTTCTGCGGCCCCGCCGGTACGGACGCCGTCGAGGCCGCGTTCAAACTGGTCCGTACCGCGACCGGGCGCACCGGCCTGCTGACCTTCACCGGCGCCTACCACGGCATGACCACCGGGGCCCTGGAGGCCTCCGGCGGCGCGACCGACGTACGGGTGACCCGGCTGCCCTTCCCGCAGGACTACCGCTGCCCGTTCGGGACCGGCGGCGAGCGTGGCGCCGCGCTCGCCGCCCGCTGGACCGAACACCTGCTGGACGACCGCAAGGGCGGGGTTCCGGCCCCCGCGGGAATGATCGTGGAGCCGGTCCAGGGCGAGGGCGGTGTCAATCCCGCCCCCGACCCCTGGCTGCGCCGTATGCGCCGGATCACCGAGGACCGCTCCATCCCCCTCATCGCCGACGAGGTGCAGACCGGGGTCGGCAGGACCGGCGCCTTCTGGGCCGTCGAGCACAGCGGCATCGTCCCCGACGTCATGGTCCTCTCCAAGGCGATCGGCGGATCCCTGCCCCTCGCCGTGATCGTCTACCGCGCTGAACTGGATCTTTGGCGGCCGGGCGCCCACGCGGGTACGTTTCGTGGCAACCAGCTCGCCATGGCGGCGGGCACGGCCACGCTCGCGTACGTCAGGGAGAATCAACTGGCGGACCGCGCGGCGGTCCTGGGGGCCCGGATGCTCGCACGTCTGACAGAGCTGCGGGCACACCACCCGGGAATCGGTGACGTACGGGGGCGTGGACTGATGATCGGCCTGGAGCTGGTGGATCCCGAGCGCGTGCCCCTGCCCGCCGAAGCCGGCGACGACCACCCCGCCCCGCCGCCCGACCCGGCCCTGGCCCTCGCCGTCCAGCAGGAATGTCTGCGGCGCGGCCTCATCGTCGAACTGGGCGGCCGCCACGACGCCGTGGTCCGCCTCCTGCCGCCCCTCACCATCACCGACGAGCAGGCGACTGCCGTCGTCGACCGTCTCGCCGACGCGCTGGCAGCAGCGACACGCTCCCCGCTCCGTCGGACCACCGCCGGGCCGACCACCTGAGCCCGGAATCCCCCCAAGGAAGAACGCCGTGAACCCCACCCACGCGTCCGAGGCCGACGGCCACGGCACCCCCCAGCACCGAGGGCAGGACGGACCGGCCGCCCCCGGCACGGTCGAGGCGGTGACCGTGCCCCGCCAGAAATCCGCGCACCACGGCGACCCGAACCCCCCTTCGTACGGGTCGGGTTCAGGATCCGAGGCGGCCACGGACCAGGGGAGGCCCGACGCGCTCGACGACCCGGACCCGCTGCGGGCCGCCGACGCGGCGGGCACGGAGAGCCTCCTGCGGTGCTGGACCCGGGAGAGCGACCTGCCCCGCCCCGACGGCGACACCCTGCGCATCGCCTTCCCCGCCAGCGGCACCGCCCTGCTCGTCCCCGTGCGCTACTGGTCCGCCACCGGGGCCCACCGCTTCGGCGCCCCCGCCCTGGAGAGCGCCCCGACCGGCGCCCCGCCCGCCGACGCCGCCACCGTCGCCGTCCTCATCGGCCGCGAGGGCGGCGAGAGTGGCGCGGGCGATCTGGTCGCCCGGGTCGCCGACTCCGTACGCCACACCGCCGGCTTCATCGACCAGCGGCGGCGCAGCCCGGCGGACCCCGCCGAGGCCGACCTCTTCCTCACCGCCGAACAGTCCCTGCTGCTCGGCCATCCCCTCCACCCCACGCCCAAGAGCCGCGAAGGCCTCTCCGAGTCGGAGTCCCGCCGCTATTCGCCCGAGCTCCACGGGTCCTTCCCGCTCCACTGGTTCGCCGTCCACCGGTCGCTGATCGCCACCGACTCCGCCTGGACCGAGGGCGGTCCGGCCACCGCCGACGAGCTGCTCGCCCCGCACGCCGAAGGGCTGAGCCTGCCCCCCGGCACCGTCGCCGTTCCCGTACACCCCTGGCAGGCCGCCGACCTGCTCCACCGCCCCCAGGTCGGTGCCCTCGCCGGTAGCGGTCTGCTCCACGACCTCGGCCCCCACGGCGAGCACTGGCACCCCACCTCCTCCATCCGCACCGTGCACCGGCCCGGGGCACGGGTGATGCTCAAGCTCTCCCTCGGCGTACGCATCACCAACTCCCGCCGCGAGAACCTCCGCAAGGAACTGCACCGGGGAGTCGAGGTCCACCGCCTCCTGTCGACCGGACTCGCCGAACGCTGGCAGCGGGAGCACCCCGGCTTCGACATCGTCCGGGACCCCGCCTGGCTCGCGGTCGACGACCTCGAGGGCGCACCTGTCATGGGGCTCGACGTCATGCTCCGCCACAACCCCTTCGGCCCGGGCGACGACGCCGCCTGCATCGCGGGACTCACCGCCCAGCGCCCCCGGCCCGGCCGGCCCGGCATGCGCTCCCGGCTCGCCGAGGTCGTCTCGGGCCTGGCCGCCCGCACCGGCCGAGGAACCAACGCCGTATCCACCGAATGGTTCCGCCGCTATCTGCACCACGTCGTGCGTCCCGTCCTCTGGCTCGACGCCCACGGCGGAGTCGCCCTCGAAGCCCACCAGCAGAACACTCTCGTCCTCCTCGACCCGGACGGCTGGCCCGTCGGCGGACGCTACCGGGACAACCAGGGCTACTACTTCCGCGACTCCCGCCGCGCCGAGCTCGAACGGCTGCTCCCCGGCATCGGCGCCGTCAGCGACACCTTCGTCTCCGACCCGGTTACCGACGAGCGGTTCGCCTACTACCTCGGCATCAACAACATCCTCGGCCTGATCGGGGCGTTCGGCGCCCAGCGCCTGGCCGACGAGCAGGAACTCCTCACCGTCCTGCGCCGATTCCTCACCGAGACCGCGGAACTGGGCTCACCGCTGCCCGCGTACCTCCTGGACAACCGCCAACTGCGCTGCAAGGCAAACCTGCTGACCCGGCTCCACGGCCTCGACGAGCTGGTCGGACCGGTCGACACCCAGTCCGTGTACGTCACCATCGCCAACCCGTTGCACAGCTGAGCACCACCCGCCCCCGGCAGACTCCGACCGCACCCGCTCCTACGATGCCCACCGACCGCACCCGGTCCAGAGAGGAGAGCGCCACCGTGCCTCCCGCCGAACCCCCAGCGGAACCCGACGCCGTACCGGCCGACCACGGCCCCGCCGAACGGTCCGGCAGCCGCGTGGACGGGAGCGCCGGCGTCGAGGACACCCTCGACCTGGAGCTCACCGAGGAGCTCCTCGCCCTGATCGCCGAGGAGCGAAGCGCCGGGGCGGCCCGGCCCCGGGTCACCCACGAGCTGCTGGGAGACCCGGGGGCCTGGCCGCCCGCGACCACGGCGGCGGGAGAGTTCGCCCTCGTCCCCGTCCGGCCGGAGCGTGATCTCGCCGTCGTCAGCCGCTGGATGAACGACCCCGCCGTGGCGGCCTTCTGGGAGCTCGCCGGACCCGAGGCCGTCACCGCCGACCACCTCAGGCCCCAGCTCGAAGGGGACGGACGCAGCATCCCCTGCCTGGGCGTGCTCGACGGCACACCCATGAGCTACTGGGAGATCTACCGCGCCGACCTCGACCCCCTGGCCCGCCACTACCCCGCCCGCCCCCACGACACCGGCGTCCATCTCCTCATCGGCGGCGTGAACAACCGGGGCCGGGGCGTGGGCACCACCCTGCTCCGCGCCGTCTCCGACCTCGTCCTGGACAACCTTCCGCGCTGCGGGCGGGTCGTCGCCGAGCCGGACCTGCGCAACACCCCATCCGTATCCGCGTTCCTCAGCGCCGGCTTCCGCTTCTCCGCCGAAGTGGATCTCCCCGACAAACGCGCCGCGCTGATGATCCGCGACCGAACGCACCGAGCCCAGCTGTGACTTACTCGCCGCACTTTCCACACCGCTCGAACCTCATAGGTTCCATCCGGAGGAGTCCCCGTGCCGATATATCCCGCGAGCCGTGAATCAGCCGATTCCCCGCAGCTGTTCAGCCCTCCGGAGCTGAACCGGCAGATCTGGGACCGGGCCGCCGCACGGCTCCTCGCCAAGATGCTCGGCGAGTTCGCCTACGAGAAGATCATCGAGCCCGTCCCGGAGCCCGGGACCGCCGGACGCCACCGGCTGACCCTCGACGACGGAGGAGCGCTCGCCTTCACGGCCCGGCGCGGCGTCTACGGCAGCTGGCGCGTCGATCCGGACTCGATCGAGGTCACGGCGGGGCTCCCGGCCGCCCATGCCAACGGCTCACCCACCGCCGCGAGCGCCGAGGCGCGGTCCACCGGCTCGTCCTCCGGCTCCCGGCCGTTCCGCGACCCGCTGACGTTCCTCACCCGGGCCCGGGGCCTCCTCGGGCTCGACGGCACGACGTTGGGCCACCTCATCCGCGAGCTGACCCTGACCCTGTCCGCCGACGCCCGGCTCGACCACACCGCGCTCACCGCGGACCGGCTCGCCGCACTGGACTACGCGGAGCTGGAGGGCCATCAGACCGGCCACCCCTGGCTGGTGGCGAGCAAGGGGCGGCTCGGCTTCTCCGCCGCCGACGCGGCCCGCTTCACCCCCGAGACCCGCAGCCCGCTCCGGCTGCCGTGGATCGCGGTCAGCACCCGCATCGCGCAGTACCGGGGCGTGGGCCGCCTCACCACCCCCGATCAGCTGTACGCCGGGGAGCTGGACCCGAGCGTCCGGGACGGCTTCGGCGAGGTGCTGCGGGCCCGGGGGCACGACCCGCGGGACTACCTCTACCTCCCCGTACACCCCTGGCAGTGGGACGAGTGGATCGTGCCGCTCTTCGCCCCGGCCATCGCCGACGGCGACATCGTTGCCCTGCACACCGACGGGGACGCCCGCCTCCCGCAGCAGTCCATCCGCACGTTCGCGAACGTGGAACGGCCCGAGCGGCACACCGTGAAACTCCCGCTCTCCATCCTCAACACGCTGGTCTGGCGCGGCCTGCCGACCGAGCGGACCCTCGCCGCCCCCGCGGTCACCGCCTGGGTCCAGGGGCTGTGCGAGGACGACCCGTTCCTGCGCGACACCTGCCGGGTCGTCCTCCTCGGCGAGGTCGCCTCCGTCGCCGTCGAGCACCCGCTGTACGACCACCTCCCCGAAGCGCCGTACCAGTACAAGGAGATCCTCGGCGCGATCTGGCGGGAGCCCCTGCCGCCCCGCCTCGCCCCGGGCGAACGAGCCCGCACGCTGGCCTCGCTCATCCATACGGATCCGGCGGGCCGGGCGTTCACCACGGAACTGGTCGAGCGCTCCGGACTCGCCCCGGAGGCCTGGCTGAAGCGGCTCTTCGGGGCCCTGCTGCCTCCCCTGCTGCACTTTCTCTACCGCTACGGCACCGTCTTCTCCCCGCACGGCGAGAACGCCATCGTCGTGTTCGACGAGAACGACGTGCCCGTACGGCTCGCCATCAAGGACTTCGTCGACGACGTCAACGTCAGCGCCCGCCCGCTGCCGGAACACGCCACCATGCCCGACGAGGTGCGCGCCGTCCTTCTCACCGAGGAGCCGTCCTTCCTCACCCAGTTCATCCACTCCGGCCTCTTCGTGGGCGTCTTCCGCTATCTGTCGCCGCTGTGCGAGGAGCAGCTAGGCGTCTCCGAGGACGCGTTCTGGTCACTCGTCCGAGCGGAGATAGTCCGCCACCACGCCCGCTTCCCGGAGCTGAAGGAGCGGTTCGAACTGTTCGACATGCTCACCCCCGAGATCGAGCGGCTCTGCCTGAACCGCAACCGCCTGCTCGTCGACGGCTACCGGGACCGTGCCAGCCGCCCGCACGCGGCGATCCACGGTACGGTCCCCAACCCGTTGCACCCCTCCGCCCGGGTCCGGGAGTGATCGCCGATGTCAGTGGTGCGCCGTAGGGTGGTCGGGCTATGACGAAGCCATCTCTCCCCGAGCTCCTGCACGCCGCCGTCACCGCCGTCGGCGGTACGGAAAGGCCCGGCCAGGTCACCATGGCCGAGGCCGTCGCCGAGGCCGTCGACGACCAATCCCACCTGCTCGTCCAGGCCGGCACCGGTACGGGCAAGTCGCTCGGCTATCTGGTGCCGGCCCTGGCGCACGGGGAGCGGGTCGTCGTGGCCACGGCCACCCTCGCCCTCCAGCGACAGCTGGTGGAGCGAGACCTTCCGCGTACGGTCGAGTCCCTGCATCCGCTGCTGCGCCGCCGCCCGCAGTTCGCCATGCTCAAGGGGCGGTCGAACTACCTCTGCCTGCACCGGCTGCGTGAAGGGGTTCCGCAGGAAGAGGAGGACGGGCTGTTCGACCAGTTCGAGGCGGCGGCCCCGTCCAGCAAGCTCGGCGAGGACCTGCTGCGGCTGCGGGACTGGTCGGACGAGACGGAGACGGGCGACCGGGATGATCTGACCCCCGGCGTCTCGGACCGGGCATGGGCGCAGATCTCGGTCTCCTCGCGCGAGTGCCTGGGCGCGACGAAGTGTGCGTACGGCGCGGAGTGCTTCGCGGAGGCCGCCCGCGAGCGCGCGAAGCTCGCGGATGTGGTCGTCACCAACCACGCGCTGCTCGCGATCGACGCGATCGAGGGCGCGCCGGTGCTGCCGTCGCACGAGGTGCTGATCGTCGACGAGGCCCATGAACTGGTCTCCCGGGTCACCGGCGTCGCCACCGGTGAGCTCACTCCCACCCAGGTCAACCGCGCGGTCCGCCGGGCGGCGAAGCTGGTCAACGAGAAGGCCGCCGACGCCCTCCAGACCGCTGCCGAGGGCTTCGAGCGGGTCATGGAGCTGGCGCTCCCGGGGCGTCTGGAGGAGGTGCCCGAGGACCTCGGGTACGCGCTGATGGCGCTGCGCGACGCGGCCCGCACGGTGATCTCCGCGATCGGCGCCACCCGGGACAAGTCGGTCGAGGACGAGAACGCCGTCCGCAAGCAGGCCCTGGCCTCGGTCGAGTCGATCCACGGCGTCGCCGAGCGCATCACCCAGGGCTCCGAGTACGACGTCGTCTGGTACGAGCAGCACGACCGGTTCGGAGCCTCCGTCCGGGTCGCCCCGCTCTCCGTCTCCGGGCTGTTGCGCGAGAAGCTCTTCGCCGAGCGGTCCGTGGTGCTGACCTCGGCCACCCTCAAGCTCGGCGGCGATTTCAACGGAGTGGGCGCTTCCCTCGGGCTGGCCCCCGAGGGCACGGCGGGCGAGGACGTCCCGCAGTGGAAGGGGCTGGACGTCGGCTCCCCGTTCGACTACCCGAAGCAGGGCATCCTCTATGTGGCCCGGCATCTGAACACCCCGGGGCGCGAGGGCTCCCGTACGGACATGCTGGACGAGCTCGCCGAGCTGGTGGAGGCGGCCGGCGGCCGCACGCTGGGGCTGTTCTCCTCCATGCGGGGAGCCAAGGCGGCGGCTGAGGAGCTGCGGGGTCGTACGGACAGGCCGGTCCTGCTCCAGGGCGAGGAGACGCTCGGCGAGCTGATCAAGAACTTCGCCGCCGACCCGGAGACCTGCCTCTTCGGCACCCTGTCGCTCTGGCAGGGCGTGGACGTCCCGGGGCCGAGCTGTCAGCTGGTGGTCATGGACCGGATTCCGTTCCCCCGGCCGGACGATCCGCTGATGAGCGCACGGCAGAAGGCGGTCGAGGAGGCGGGCGGCAACGGCTTCATGGCGGTGGCGGCGACGCACGCCGCTCTGCTGATGGCCCAGGGCGCGGGCAGGCTGGTCCGGGCCACGGGCGACAGGGGTGTCGTCGCCGTGCTGGACCCGAGGCTCGCGAACGCACGGTACGGAAGCTATCTGCGCGCCTCGTTGCCGGACTTCTGGTACACCACCGACCGGAACCAGGCGCGCCGCTCACTGTCCGCCATCGACGCACGGGCCAAGGCGGACGGGGCCTGATCCGGCCGTAGCTCTCCCACCCGCCCGGCTCCGGGTGGGTGGGCAAGACAAAGCCCCGGGACCGACGTCATGATCGACGTCCTAGGCAGGGATCCCGGGGCGGGCAGCCGTGACCGACGCCTTTTCTCAGACCCGGCGCAGCACCGCCACCACCTTGCCCAGGATGGTCGCCTCGTCGCCGGGGATCGGCTGGTACGCGGCGTTGTGAGGGAGCAGCCATACGTGACCGTCCTCCCGGCGGAAGCGCTTGACCGTCGCCTCGCCGTCGAGCATGGCGGCGACGATGTCCCCGTTCTCCGCGACGGGCTGGCGGCGGACGGTGACCCAGTCGCCGTCGCAGATCGCGGCCTCGATCATCGAGTCGCCGACGACCTTCAGGACGAACAGCTCGCCGTCGCCGACGAGCTGGCGGGGGAGCGGGAAGACGTCCTCGACCGACTCCTCGGCGAGGATCGGTCCACCGGCGGCGATCCGGCCCACCAGCGGTACGTAGGACGCGGCGGGCTTGCCCGTCGTGTCGGTCGGCTGGGTGCTGGGCTGGTCCGATCCGCGCACCTCGTAGGCGCGGGGCCGGTGCGGGTCCCGGCGGAGGAAGCCCTTGCGCTCCAGCGCCATCAGCTGATGGGCGACGGACGAGGTGCTGGACAGGCCTACCGCCTGACCGATCTCCCGCATGGAGGGCGGGTAACCCCGCCGCTGCACGGAGTCGCGGATGACCTCGATGACCCGCCGTTGCCGGTCCGTGAGCCCCGAGCTGTCCGCCCGGATGCCGGGGGGCCTGCCGGGCATGGAACGTCCCGGGCGTGCGGGCTCGGGCCCGTCCGTGTTCGTGACTGAGTCATTCATGGCATGCACCGGCTCAAGTCGGCTCTGGGAGCGGTGGTCCCGGGCGGTGATGGTGGCACTGTCTGCGGTGGTGGTCACGTCGGCCCCTCTCGAATGTTCTCCCTAGCTGGACAACGGTAGTAGCTTTCGAAAGGTTGCGCCAAACACACGTTCGAGTGAAAAACGAATAAAGGGGTGCCGCAGTGCTACCGACAGGTGTATGAGCAACAGAATAGGGGCCGCGAGCGCGCCCCGGGCACGCCTGTCGCGGTGCCGGCCCGAGTCTTTCATCCGGACCCGTGCGCCGGAGCCCCGGCGGCTCGGCCCTCCCGTGTTTCCCGTACCCTCTTCTCTGGCCCACGCTCTCCCCGAGCGGCCTCCGAGCGAGGTCCGGTGCGCGACACGCGATGGGGCCGAAAACGCGACTCAACCCTAGATCTAGTGGTTGGATTGCTCCAGTCGCCCAGAGGTTGTGGTCGCGGTTCAACCACACTGTGGTCATCGCCTATGCTGGGGACTGCTTCCAAGGGCCCGAGAAGGGCCCTGAAGAGGCTATTCAGTCGTGCGTGTGAAGGAGGGTTGGGAGCTATGCACTGCCCCTTCTGCAGGCACCCCGACAGCAGGGTCGTGGACAGTCGCACCACCGACGACGGGACGTCGATCCGTCGCCGTCGGCAGTGCCCCGACTGTTCCCGCCGCTTCACCACGGTGGAGACCTGCTCACTGATGGTGGTCAAGCGCAGCGGTGTGACCGAGCCCTTCAGTCGCACCAAGGTCATCTCCGGAGTCCGCAAGGCATGCCAGGGTCGACCGGTCACGGAGGACGCCCTCGCCAAGCTCGGCCAGCGGGTCGAGGAGGCGGTGCGCGCCACCGGCAGCGCCGAGCTGACCACCCACGACGTGGGGCTGGCCATCCTTGGCCCCCTACAGGAACTCGACCTCGTCGCTTACCTGCGCTTCGCGTCCGTGTACCGGGCGTTCGATTCCCTGGAAGACTTCGAGGCCGCCATCGTGGAACTGCGTACGCAGCGGCCTTCCATGGAGGACCGCGGAAGCGGAGAGACCCCTGAGGTCCCCGCGCCCGCCATCGCCGCCGACTGAGCGGTACCCGCCCGGGACGCCCGTGCTCGCAGACATAGCTCTGCGGACCGGCGGCAGGGCGACATGAGATGTGCTTCCGGCTGCCGAGTGCGGCTTCCGGAGCATCGGACACACATTGTGCCTGGGAAGATCTGGGCACTTCAGGGCGTTTTCGCCCACATATGGGAGGCGGCATGACAGAGACGGCGAGCGGCCCGGCACGAGGTTCCCGCATCAAGGGCGCCAAGGCGAGCAAGGGTCTGCGTATCGAGCGCATCCACACCAACCCCGGCGTGCATCCGTACGACGAGGTGGCGTGGGAGCGCCGTGACGTCGTCATGACCAACTGGCGCGACGGCTCGATCAACTTCGAGCAGCGTGGCGTCGAGTTCCCCGACTTCTGGTCGGTGAACGCGGTCAACATCGTCACCAGTAAGTACTTCCGCGGGGCCGTCGGTACGCCGCAGCGTGAGACCGGCCTCAAGCAGCTGATCGACCGGATCGTGAAGACGTACCGGAAGGCCGGAGAGGACAACAGCTACTTCGCTTCTCCCGCGGACGCGGAGATCTTCGAGCACGAGCTGGCGTACGCCCTCCTGCACCAGGTCTTCAGCTTCAACTCCCCGGTCTGGTTCAACGTCGGCACGTCCCAGCCGCAGCAGGTCTCCGCCTGCTTCATCCTGGCCGTCGACGACTCCATGGAGTCGATCCTCGACTGGTACAAGGAAGAGGGCATGATCTTCAAGGGCGGCTCCGGCGCCGGCCTGAACCTCTCCCGTATCCGCTCCTCCAAGGAGCTCCTCTCCTCCGGCGGCAACGCCTCGGGACCGGTCTCGTTCATGCGCGGCGCCGACGCGTCCGCCGGAACGATCAAGTCGGGCGGCGCCACCCGCCGTGCGGCCAAGATGGTCATCCTCGACGTCGATCACCCCGACATCGAGGACTTCATCGAGACCAAGGTCAAGGAGGAGGAGAAGATCCGCGCCCTGCGCGACGCGGGCTTCGACATGGACCTGGGCGGCGACGACATCACGTCCGTCCAGTACCAGAACGCCAACAACTCGGTCCGTGTGAACGACGAGTTCATGAAGGCCGTCGAGGCGGGCGGCAAGTTCGCTCTGCGCGCCCGGATGACCGGCGACGTCATCGAAGAGGTCGAGGCCAAGTCCCTCTTCCGTAAGATGGCCGAGGCCGCCTGGGCGTGCGCCGACCCGGGTATCCAGTACGACGACACCATCAACGCCTGGCACACCTGCCCGGAGTCCGGCCGGATCAACGGCTCGAACCCGTGCAGCGAGTACATGCACCTGGACAACACCTCGTGCAACCTTGCCTCGCTGAACCTGATGAAGTTCCTCAAGGACGACGGCCTGGGCAACCAGTCCTTCGAGTCCGAGCGCTTCGCCAAGGTCGTCGAGCTGGTCATCACCGCGATGGACATCTCGATCTGCTTCGCGGACTTCCCCACGCAGAAGATCGGCGAGAACACCCGCGCCTACCGTCAGCTGGGCATCGGCTACGCCAACCTCGGCGCCCTGCTGATGGCGACCGGTCACGCGTACGACAGCGACGGCGGCCGCGCGCTGGCCGGCGCCATCACCTCGCTGATGACCGGCACCTCCTACCGCCGCTCCGCCGAGCTGGCCGCGGTCGTCGGCCCGTACGACGGCTACGCCCGTAACGCCGAGCCGCACCAGCGCGTCATGAAGCAGCACTCCGACGCCAATGCCAAGGCCGTCCACGTCGACGACCTCGACTCGCCGGTCTGGGCCGCCGCGACGGAGGCCTGGCAGGACGTGATCCGGCTCGGATCGAAGAACGGCTTCCGCAACGCTCAGGCCTCGGTCATCGCGCCCACCGGCACCATCGGTCTCGCGATGTCCTGCGACACCACCGGTCTGGAGCCCGACCTCGCCCTGGTCAAGTTCAAGAAGCTGGTCGGCGGCGGCTCGATGCAGATCGTCAACGGCACGGTGCCGCAGGCGCTGCGCCGTCTCGGTTACCAGCCGGAGCAGATCGAGGCGGTCGTCGCCCACATCGCCGACCATGGCAACGTGGTGGACGCCCCCGCCCTGAAGGCCGAGCACTACGAGGTCTTCGACTGCGCGATGGGTGAGCGCTCCATCTCCGCGATGGGCCACGTGCGGATGATGGCGGCCATCCAGCCGTGGATCTCCGGCGCGCTCTCCAAGACGGTGAACCTCCCTGAGACGGCCACCGTCGAGGATGTCGAGGAGGTCTACTTCGAGGCGTGGAAGCTGGGCGTCAAGGCGCTCGCGATCTACCGCGACAACTGCAAGGTCGGCCAGCCCCTCTCCGCCAAGACCAAGGCCAAGGAGAAGGAAGAGGTCACCGCGAAGACCGAGGAGACCATCCGTACGGCGGTCGAGAAGGTCGTCGAGTACCGCCCGGTCCGCAAGCGTCTCCCCAAGGGCCGTCCCGGCATCACCACCTCCTTCACGGTGGGTGGCGCCGAGGGCTACATGACCGCCAACTCTTACCCGGACGACGGTCTCGGCGAGGTCTTCCTGAAGATGTCCAAGCAGGGTTCGACCCTCGCGGGCATGATGGACGCCTTCTCCATCGCCGTCTCGGTCGGTCTGCAGTACGGCGTCCCGCTGGAGACGTACGTCTCGAAGTTCACCAACATGCGCTTCGAGCCGGCCGGCATGACGGACGACCCGGACGTGCGGATGGCGCAGTCGATCGTCGACTACATCTTCCGTCGCCTGGCGCTCGACTTCCTGCCCTTCGAGACCCGCTCGGCCCTCGGCATCCACTCCGCCGAGGAGCGTCAGCGCCACCTGGACACCGGCAGTTACGAGCCGTCGTTCGAGGCGGACGGCCTCGACGCGGACAGCCTGGCCCAGTCGGCCCCGGTCCGCGCCGAGCCACTGAAGGTGGTGGCGGCTCCCGAGGAGTCCGCCGTGAAGCCCGCACCGAGGACGGCGCACACCTCGGCCGAACTGGTCGAGATGCAGCTCGGCATCAGCGCCGACGCCCCGCTCTGCTTCTCCTGCGGTACGAAGATGCAGCGCGCCGGCTCCTGCTACATCTGCGAGGGCTGCGGCTCGACCAGCGGTTGCAGCTGACCGGACGACCGGACGCGGGACCGCACTGACGTGCGGCTGACCCGCGGTCCACGAAGGGGACCGGCCATCGGCCGGTCCCCTTCGGTATGTCCCCGGCCCCTTCTCGGCAGGTCATCGACGCCCGCGTTCGACAGACCGCCGACGTCACGCCGGGTTGGCCGGAACTGATCGATGTCACCCTTCGGCGGCCCGGCTTCCCATCACCGTGGCGAACGTGTCGGGGTCGCCGTCGAAGCCACGCAAGGCCGACCGGAAACCCCAGAGCCCCGAGCCGTCCCGGGTGAACTCTCCGACGACCGCCGCGGTCGCCCACGCCACGTCGGAGAAGTCGTTCTCGGTCAGGCTCGTGTAGCCCTCGCGAATCTCCATCGCCGTGTTCCCTATGTCGCCGAAGGTCTTGTGACGGTCGCGCTGCTGGATGGCGACTCCGACCACCACCCGCCCGTACCCGTCCGCCAGCCGGTTCAGCTCGATGGTCATGACCTCGTCGAAGCCGAAACCCTGGCCGGTCCGGCTGTCCCGGTTCAGCGTGATGGTGCCGTCCGGAGAGCGGCTGTCGAAGTGCACCAGATAGGCGGGCGCGCCGTACGGCTCGTCGACCGGGTAGGTCGCCGCGATGATGTCGAGGTCGTTGGCCACCGCCCCGTGCGGGCTGGGGTCCCATTTGACCCGCACCTCGACCTTCTCGATGTCCTTGTTCGGAGTGCTCAAGGGACTTCCCTCCCGGCCGACGGCCCACGGGCCGTTCCCATCACCTGATACACGATTCACCCGATCATGTACGGAACCGGCCGCGGAACCAACTGCTCCGGCCACGGGCGGCGGATTCGGGCCACTCTCCGGCCCCGGCGCGGGTGTTGCGGCTCCTCCGGCACCCGCGACCCGGAGCGTGAGCGGAACGACCTGCCGGGGCGCGCTCCTTGGGACCGTGACGCGCGCCACGTTCCGCGCCGTACGATGGCGCGGTGTTGGTGAAGTGGATTCGCTGCTCCGTGGTGGACCGTCATGGTTTCGAACGGGGACAGCGGAAGTGGGCGGGGCTGCTCGGCGAGCCGGGTTTCAGCGGACAGAGCGGCGGGTGGAGCCGAACGCGCCCCGACGTCGCCCATGTCTTCGCGTTCTGGGAGAACCGCGTCTTCTACGACTCCTTCATGGCCCGCGGGCACGACCGGCTGGCGGCCGGACAGTCGGGCATGTTCCGCGATATGCGCGTCATGCTCTTCGAACGCCGCTTCGACGTGAAGACGGGCTTCGAGCCCCACTTCGCGGAGGCGGACGTGGCCAGGGTCGCGCACAGCAGGGTGCGCGAGGAACGCGCCGAACACTTCATGCTGATGCAGCAGCAGGTGTGGAACCCTGCCATGGCGGGATCGCCCGGCATGCTGCGCGGCGTGTTCGGTGAGGCGCCCGGCAACGAGTTCCTGGCGCTGTCCCTGTGGAAGTCGAGCGCCGAGCGCGGCAAGTACCGCGCGGCGGGGGCCGAGCGGCTGGCGGTCCGCGCGCAGACCGAGACGGACGTGATCGCGCTGACGGGAGACGTCGTGGAGCTGGAACCCTCCTGGACGGTGTGACCCGGACCCGCACCGCGTGGCCCCGGCCACTCGTGCCGGCCCGACTCGGTCCAAGGGCTGTCCCGCAAT
Source organism: Streptomyces sp. NPDC104313 (assembly GCF_055583985.1). NCBI lineage: Bacteria > Bacillati > Actinomycetota > Actinomycetes > Kitasatosporales > Streptomycetaceae > Streptomyces > Streptomyces sp. NPDC104313. The sequence goes on along the minus strand of NZ_JBVJMW010000014.1, from coordinate 88,926 downwards.
CCCTGGTGGATCAGCGCGCGCGGCGTCAGATGCGGCGCATCGCAAGGCGGAGGGACATCCGCGTACTGGATGTATTCGGGCGTTCCGGCAACGCGGCGAAGTGCCGTGGCTGTCGTCGTCCGCCCGCCAGGGATCGCGGGAAAGCCCTTAGGCTCGGGGCATGGCACGACCGCAGCGCATTGTCCTCGCCCGGCACGGAGAGTCCGAGGGCAACGCCGACGACACGGTGTACGAGCGGGAGCCCGACCACGCGCTCCGGCTCACTGCCGCAGGTCTGCGGCAGGCCCGGGAAACCGGGGAGGGGCTGCGCGAGCAGTTCGGCAAGGAACGGGTGAGCGTCTACGTCTCGCCCTACCGCCGCACCCACGAGACCTTCCTGGCCTTCGACCTCGACCCGGCGCGCGTGCGCGTACGCGAGGAACCCCGGCTGCGCGAGCAGGACTGGGGCAACTGGCAGGACCGGGACGACGTACGGTTGCAGAAGGCCTACCGGGACGCCTACGGGCACTTCTTCTACCGTTTCGCCCAGGGCGAGTCGGGCGCCGACGTCTACGACCGGGTCGGGGCGTTCCTGGAGAGCCTGCACCGGAGCTTCGAGGAGCCGGACCACCCGGAGAACGTCCTGCTGGTCACCCACGGGCTGACGATGCGGCTGTTCTGCATGCGCTGGTTCCACTGGTCGGTCGCGGAGTTCGAGTCGCTGTCCAACCCGGGCAACGGTGAGACGCGGACCCTGCTGCTGGGCGAGAACGGCCGTTACACCCTCGACCGGCCCTTTCAGCGCTGGCGGACCCCTGAGCCGTACGGCCGCACCGGATAGAGTGGCAGGGCGATGACCGCTGATTCTGCTTCCGAGCGGCGCTTCGAACGCGCCCTGGCCAGCCTGCGTGGGCTGTCCGTGGGAGACGCCCTGGGCTCCCAGTTCTTCGTACCGGCCAACTATCCCCTGTTGAAACAGCGCGCTCTGCCGCCCGGGCCCTGGCAGTGGACCGACGACACCGAGATGGCCTGCTCGGTCCTCGCCGTGCTCACCGCGCACGGCCGCGTCGACCAGGACGCGCTCGCCCACTCCTTCGCCGAGCACCACGACTTCGACCGGGGCTACGGCCCCGCAGTCAACCGGCTCCTCAGGCTCGTACGGGAGGGCGGCGACTGGCGGGAACTGTCCTCGGCGCTGTTCCAGGGCCAGGGCTCCTGGGGCAACGGTTCGGCGATGCGCATCGCCCCGCTCGGCGCCTGGTACGCGGATGATCCGGAGCAGGCCACGCATCAGGCGGAGATCTCCTCGTACACCACGCATCAGCACCGCGAGGCCGTCGTCGGAGCCATGGCCGTGGCCGCCGCCGCGTCGCTCGCCGCCGCCCCCGACGGGCCACCGAGCCCCGAGGACCTCCTCGACGGCGTCATCGCGCTCGTGCCCCGCAGCGCCGTCGGCGCGGGGCTGCGCCGGGCCCGCGACATGCTGGACTACCGGGACGCCGGGACTGTCGCCGCGGTCCTCGGCAACGGCCGCCGGACCAGCGCCCACGACACCGTGCCGTTCGCGCTCTGGTCGGCCGCCAGGAGCCTCGGGGACTACGAGCAGGCGTTCTGGGTCACGGCCCAAGCGGGCGGTGACGTCGACACGACGTGTGCCATCGCCGGTGGTGTCGTCGCGTCGGGCGCGGCCGGAGCGCCGCCGGCCGGCTGGCTGGCACAGACGGAGGAACCGCCGGCGTGGCTGACCCGGCTGCCGCGCTGACCGCCCCGGTTCCACATCGCCTCCCGCGCTGACCGCCCCTGAACCGGGGTGCGGCCCTCTGTCACGGTCCTGCCACAGGATCACTCTGCGTGTCCCCGAACGCGGGTTCGGTATTACTCTTTCGGCCACGCCGCCCCTAGTTGATCTTGAGGGCGTGCGCCGAATGAGATGCCGGGACAGGCGTACGGCCCAGGGCCGCGCGTGGACCCGGTGGGGGAGGGGTCCCATGTCCGATCAGCCGCCCGAGGCGTCCAGACCGCCGGAGAATCCCAAGGAAGCCGGCGAGCCACGGCCACCGGAACCGCCTGCGGCCTCCGAGGCGGCGGGCGCACCGGCAGCGAACCGACCGGGTCCGTCCGCGGCGGGGTCCGCCGATGCCGCGCGGCCCTCCGCGGCGTGGGATCCTGCCCCGGCGCATGCCTCCGACGTCCGCCAACGGGCCCAAGCGGCTCGACAGACCGGGTCGGCGGGCAGCCCCTGGCAGTACGGCGCCGGGGCGCCCGCCACCAAGGACGACGGCGGAACGACCCGGCTCCGGCCACCCGCACCGCCGCTGATCCGCCCCGCCGTGCTCGGGTCGGCCCTGGCCACCGCTCTCCTGAGCGCGCTCTTCCTGGGCGATGGACTCGGGGCGAACCTCCTGATCGTGGCCGTGCCCGCCGCACTGGCCGCGTTCTTCGCCGCACGGGCGGCGGGCCGCAGGCTACGGCCCTGGACTGCGACCTGGGCCGTGGGAGGGCTTGCGCTGCTCGCGGTTCCGGCACTCCGGGACGCCGGCTGGCCCACCTTCCTCGCCGTGGTGTCCGCCTTCGCGCTCGGCTCGCTCGCGCTGCACGGCAGCCGCAGCTGGCTGGGGGTGCTGATCGGCTCGCTGGGGCTGTTCGACTCGGTCGTCCCCGGCATCATCTGGGGTGTGCGGGGGGTACGCGCACGGGCCGACGGTTCCCGGGCACGCTGGGGCGCAGCCCTGCGCACCACGGCCGTGGCCCTCGTGCTGCTGGTGGTGTTCGGAACGCTTTTCGCCAGCGCGGACGCCGCGTTCGCCGAACTGCTGGGCAGCCTCATGCCCGACGCCTCGGTCGGCGAGGGACCGTGGCGGATCTTCCTCTTCGTGCTCGGGCTGGCCGGTGCGCTGGCCGCCGCGCACGCCGCAGCCGCCCCGGTGCGCTGGGACGGGATCACCGTACGGCCCGGCAAACCCCGGGGGCGGGCCGAATGGGCCCTTCCGCTGATAGTCCTCAACCTGCTCTTCGCCGCGTTCATCACCCTCCAGCTCGTCGTGCTCTTCGGCGGGTACGACAAGGTGCGGGACGTGACCGGACTCAGCCACGCCGACTACGCCCGACAGGGCTTCTGGCAGCTGCTGTGGGCCACCCTGCTCACCCTCCTGGTGATCGCCCTGGCTCTGCGCTGGGCGCCGCGCGGCGGCACCGGGGACCGCACCCTGGTGCGGGCGGTCCTCGGCCCCCTCTGCGTGCTCACCCTCGTCGTGGTCGCGTCCGCGCTGCGCCGCATGGACCTGTACGTCGACGAGTACGGCCTGACCAGGCTCCGGATATCGGTGGCCGCGATGGAGCTCTGGCTCGGGGTGGTAGTGATCCTGATCCTGGCGGCGGGCGTCTTCGGGGCCCGGTTCCTCCCCCGCGCCATCGCGGTGAGCGCGGCGGCCGGTGTCCTGGCCTTCGGGCTGCTCTCACCGGACGGGTTGATCGCGGCGCAGAACGTCCAGCGCTTCGAGGACAGCGAGACGCTCGACATCGACATCGACTACGTCAAGGACCTGTCCGCCGACGCCGTACCGGCCCTGGACCGACTGCCCGAACCGGAACGCTCCTGTGCCCTGCGGATCATCCAGAACGAGGTCCTCGACGCCGACACCCCCTGGTACGCGACCAGCTGGGGAGCGGCGCGGGCGAGGGAGATCCTGGAGGAGCGCCCGGTGAAGGGCGATGCGAGTGACTGCTCCAGCGTGGGCAGAGAAGGGGCCCGGGACGGATACGAGCCGGACGACGACGGCTACGACCCGTACTGAGCCGACGGGCCCTGTGAGCCCACGGGTTCTTGGGGCCCGTGCTCACGCGTTCGGAAAGGCCCGTGCCCACGCGTTCTGGGGTCCGCGGGGCCTCGAGCCGGCCTCCGCCGACTGATTCGCAGGACGTACGGCGCCCCGGGGTGTTGCTGCCGTGCCTCTCGGCGTAGGCTGACTGGCGCCATGCCGTACGAACCACCCACGCACACCGTCGAGCGCTCACTTCGCGCTACCACCGGTGCCAGGACCGTCGCCGGTGTCGATGAGGTCGGACGCGGTGCGTGGGCCGGACCCGTCACCGTGTGCGCGGCGATCACCGGTCTGCGCCGACCACCCGAAGGCCTCACCGATTCCAAGCTGTTGACTCCCCGGCGGCGCGCCGAGCTCGCTCCCGTGCTGCGGAGCTGGGTCACCGCCTACGCGCTGGGCGATGCCTCGCCGCAGGAGATCGACGACCTCGGAATGACCGCCGCCCTCCGGCTCGCCGCCGTGCGGGCCCTGGAGGGGCTGCCGGTGCGGCCCGACGCGGTGATACTCGACGGCAAGCACGACTATCTGGGCGTTCCCTGGAAGGTCCGCACCGTGATCAAGGGCGACCAGTCCTGTATCGCGGTCGCGGCGGCCTCGGTGATCGCCAAGGTGCACCGTGACCGGATGATGGCCGAGCTGGGTGCCGCGTCCGAGGACTGCGCCGACTTCGCCTTCGGTGCCAACGCGGGGTATCCCTCGCCCGTGCACCGGGCCGCACTGGAGGAGCGGGGGCCCACGGCCCATCACCGCCTCTCCTGGGCGTATCTGGACGCGCTGCCCCGGTGGCAGCACCTGAAGAAGGTCCGTTTTTCCGCCGAGGCGGCCGCACTCGAAAGCGGGGGCCAGCTCGGCTTCGAATTCTGATCGCGCACACGCGCCCCTCTTACCGACGCCGACGTCATCGGCGTCCGCCACAGACCACCTTCATGCCTCTGATCTCCGAGGAGCCTCAGATTCCCGAGAGCGCCCAGGGTCCCCGCGTCACTCCGGCCGCCGGCCGCACCGCGCCGACCCCCCGTCCCGTACCCGGTCCGCGTTCCGCGGCCACTCCGCGTCCCGGCCGTCCGGGTCCCGGCCCCGCGCGCCCCGCGCCCCCGGCGCAGCGCACCCACCCCGCCCCCGTGGCACCCGCCGCTCCGGCACCGGCCCCTGCGGCCCCCGCCCGTCCGGAGCCGACGGAGAGCCGTTCCACGCCGCAGATCCAGCTGATCCCGGCCACGGCGGGCGGCGCGCTCGGCGCGGCCGAGGAAGCCGTCGACCTGCTGCTGGATTCCGGTCGTGCACCGGGCGACATCCTGGTGCTCACCACCGGCGAACAGCACCCGTGGGCCGCCCACGAGCTGTCCTTCGGCGAAGCCGCCTACTGGGCACAGCACGACGCGGGCGACGACGTCTTCTTCGCCGATGTCTCCGCGGCGGACCGGGCCACATCCCGGCCCGTGGTCGTCGTGGCCGTCAACGACGAAGCGGACCGGACCGCGGCTCGTACCCTGCCCGTCGCACGTGACCGCGCCGCCGCCCTGCTGATCGTCTGCGGAGACCCGCAGACGATCAACTCCGCACTCGGCGCCGGGGTCTGAGCACACCCCACCGGTGCTCCCGGCCGCCCGCCCGGGCGGCCGGGAGCACCACCGCCGGCCGCCCGGGCGGCCGGGGCGGACCGGCGCCCGCACGGCAGACACGCCGCGCCCGCTCAGCGGGCCGCGGCGCGACGCAGCGCCTCCGCCGCTCCGCCGCCCGACCGCGTCGGGGCGGTCCGGTGCTCGACGACGGCGTCGGCCAGGGGCTCCGGCTCCGAAAGCGAACTGGGCCGCCGCCCACCCCTTCCCTCGCCGAGCACCTGCCAGCCCCCGCGGGTGAGCGTGATGTAGGCGCCGCAACGGAGGCCGTGCAGGGTGCAGGCGTCCCGGAGGCCCCACATCCACGCACCGTCCTCCTCGGTCCAGCGTTCGTCGCCGTCACGGCAGTACAGAAGCACGGCCGTGCGGACCGGAGTGCGGCGTCGCAGATCGTGCGGGATGACGCGCCGCAGCTGCGCCAGCAGGGCGTTGCGGAACTCCCAGCCGTCCGCGGCCACCGTCGCCCGGCGGGCGAACGAGGCGCTCGCGGTGAGCCGCTCCTCATGATCGAGGACCGCGACCACGGCGGTGGCGGGAGTCGGTCGGTGCCGGGAGTGCAGTCCGCTGACGACCTCCCGGGGATTCCGGAGCAGGGGTATGCCCGCCGAGGCCCACTCCGCTGGTTCGAGCATCCGGGCAAGGCGGTTGACGGAGTCTGCGGAAACCGAGGACGCCGCTGTCGAAGTGGCTGTGGACGGGGCGAATCCGAAGGTCACGGTCCTCCCTTCGCTACGCGCCCACGATGCGGGCAGGGTCGAATGAGGGCGCGCCGCGGCACAGCCCTTCCGGGCCCGATGAGGAACTGTGCGGGGGCAGCTCCAATTCTCCCTGGCCTACCGGCAGGCGGCAACGAGCAATTGCTGTGACTGACGGGAATCAGCCGGAATGGCACTGATATCCCTGCCCATCCTCGCCCGGGATGACTCCCTCCGGCACCCCTGAATCGCGAGGACCAGCGGAAACACCGCCGTCGCGGTGGGGGGATTCGCTGATTGTCAGTCCCATCGGGTTGCATGGGGGCATGGACACCCTGGAGCTCCGCACCGAAGCCGACGCCATCCTCGCTGAGCTGGTCGGTGCGCCCGGAGGGTCGGCGCGGCTGCGGGAGGATCAGTGGCAGGCGGTGGCGGCCCTGGTGGAGGAGCGTCGCCGTGCGCTGGTGGTCCAGCGCACGGGATGGGGGAAGTCCGCCGTGTATTTCGTGGCCACCGCGCTGTTGCGTCGGCGTGGAGCCGGGCCGACAGTGATCATCTCGCCGCTGTTGGCGTTGATGCGCAACCAGGTCGAGTCGGCGGCCCGGGCAGGCATTCAGGCGCGCACCATCAACTCGGCCAACCCTGAGGAATGGGAAACGATCTACGGGGAGGTGGAGCGCGGCGAGACCGACGTTCTCCTGGTGAGCCCGGAGCGCCTCAACTCCGTGGACTTCCGTGATCAGGTGCTGCCGAGACTCGCGGCGACGACCGGCCTGCTGGTGGTTGACGAGGCGCACTGTATTTCGGACTGGGGCCATGATTTCCGGCCCGACTACCGTCGGCTGCGCACGATGCTCGCGGAGCTTCCGGCGGGAGTGCCGGTGCTCGCCACCACTGCCACGGCCAACGCGCGGGTGACCGCGGACGTGGCCGAGCAATTGGGCACCGGGGGCGGGGACGCGTTGGTGCTGCGGGGGCCGCTGGACCGCGAGAGCCTCCGGCTGGGGGTGCTGGAGTTGCCGAATGCGGCGCACCGGCTCGCGTGGCTGGGGGAGCGGCTGGGGGATCTGCAGGGTTCGGGGATCATTTACACGCTGACGGTGGCGGCGGCGGAGGAGGTCGCGGCGTTTCTGCGGCAGCGCGGATATCCGGTGGCCTCGTACACGGGGAAGACGGAGAACGCCGACCGGTTGCAGGCGGAGGAGGATCTGCTGGCGAATCGGGTGAAGGCCCTGGTGGCGACCTCTGCGTTGGGGATGGGTTTCGACAAGCCTGACCTCGGCTTCGTGGTGCACCTGGGATCACCCTCCTCTCCGATCGCCTACTACCAGCAGGTGGGGCGTGCGGGGCGCGGCGTGGACCATGCCGATGTCCTGTTGCTTCCGGGCAAGGAGGACGAGGCGATCTGGGCGTATTTCGCCTCGGTGGGCTTCCCGCCCGAGGAGCAGGTGCGGCGCACCCTGGACGTGCTGGAGCGGGCGGGCCGTCCGTTGTCGCTGCCGGCGCTGGAGCCATTGGTGGATCTTCGGCGCTCGCGTCTGGAGACGATGCTGAAGGTCCTGGACGTGGATGGTGCGGTCAAGCGTGTGAAGGGTGGCTGGACCGCGACGGGACAGCCGTGGGCGTACGACGCGGAGCGGTACGCGTGGGTCGCGAAGCAGCGGGCGGCGGAGCAGCAGGCGATGCGGGACTACGTGGCGACCACGGGGTGCCGTATGGAGTTCTTGCAGCGACAGCTCGACGACGAGAAGGCGGTGCCGTGCGGCCGCTGCGACAACTGCGCCGGCCCCTGGCTGGCCCCGGCCGTCTCCTCCACGGCACTCTCGGCGGCTACAGGTGAGCTGGACAGGCCGGGCGTCGAGGTCGAGCCCCGCAAGATGTGGCCGACGGGCCTCGCCTCGGTCGGCATGGACCTCAAGGGCCGTATCCCCGCCGGGCAGCAGGCGATGACGGGACGCGCGCTGGGGAGGCTGTCGGACATCGGCTGGGGCAACCGCCTGCGCCCGCTCCTGTCGGCCCAGGCGGCGGACGGGCCCGTCCCGGACGACGTACTGAACGCCGTGGTGACGGTGCTGGCGGACTGGGCCCGCTCCCCGGGCGGCTGGGCCGGCGGAACTCCCGATGCGGTGGCACGGCCCGTGGGGATCGTCGTCGTGCCGTCACGTACCCGCCCCCAGCTGGTCACCTCCCTGGCCGAGGGCGTGGCCCGGGTCGGGAGACTGCCGCTCCTGGGCAGCCTGGCCTACACCCCGCATGCCGACGAGCACGCCGCGCACCGCAGCAACTCCGCCCAGCGGCTGCGCGCCCTGGCCGACTCGTTCACGGTGCCCGACGATCTCTCCGCCGCGCTGGCCGACGCCCACGGACCGGTTCTGCTCGTCGACGACTACACCGACTCCGGCTGGACCCTCGCTGTGGGCGCGCGTCTGCTGCGCCAGGCCGGTGCCGATCAGGTGCTCCCGCTCGTCCTGGCCGTGGGGGGATAGCTCGCGACGTGCTGTCCGGCCGGTGAGGGGTCCGCCCATGGCCATGCTGAAGGCCGCGCCTCCTTGAGTAAGCCGCACGGCAACTGCCGCCGGCGCACGCCGAGCGGAACGCTTCTTCTGCGTGGGCGGCCTCAAAGTCGTCAGAATGAGAAGCGAAACATGCTCTTTCCTGCTGCGCTCCGGACAGCGAGCCTCCTCGCCGGAGGGAGTGCGGCATTCGGGTGACCCGGCAAGAACGCGCCATGCTTCGCCCCGGACTGCCCGGTAGCCCTTCTGTCCATACGCACGTACGCGCCCCCGGTGGGGGGAAGGCTTCTCAGCCGCGTCACCGCGGTTCACGCGTACCGGCTCCCCTCGCCCGTGCACCCCGCACCGTTGGAGATCTCCACCGATTCCAGCTTCCGCCCCACGACGCCGTTGTGCGCTGGACACGGCACGATATCGAGCCCCGAACGACAGGGACGACCCCTGTGGATAACGTTATCCACAGGGGTCGCGGGACGGGGCGGGCTGCGGGACCGTCAAGGCATGAACAAGCACCATGAATCCACCGGCCCGGCCGCGGAGCAGCAGATCACCCTGCGCGGACCCGCCGAGCTCGCCGACGCCCTCCCGTATCTGATGGGCTTCTATCCCAACGACAGCGTCGTGATGGTCGCCCTGCACGGCGGCCGGGGCCGGTTCGGCGGCCGTCTCCGCCTCGGAATTCCGCAGGCTCCCGGCGAATGGGGGCCGGTCGCGGACCAGTTGGCGGAGTGCCTGGTGTCGGGGAGCGAGCGCCGTGAAGGACGGCCGGACGCCATCGTGATCTTCCTGTGTCAGGACTCTCCGGACGGGGCGGGCGGCAGGCTGACCATGGAGCGGCTCAGGCCTTTCGCGCAACGCCTGCGCACGGCGTGCGGAGCGCTCGACGTTCCCGTCCTCGAGGCGCTCTGCATCTCCGACGGCCGTTACTGGTCCTACTGTTGTCCCGACCCCCGATGCTGCCCCGACCAGGGAAATCCCCTGGCCATGCCCGGCACCACGGTGATGGCCGCGGCCGCCGCCTACGCCGGCGTGCATGTGCGGGGCACGCTGCGCGACATGGAGGCGCGGCTCCAGCCCTGGCGGACCCCGTCCGCCGTGACCGCGCAGGAGGAGGCCCTGGACAGGGCCGGACCGGCGCTGATCCCGAGGCTCCTCGACGAGCGGGCCCGGGGGGAGGTCGCGGCGGAGACTCTCCGGCTGGCGCGCACACTCATGGACCGCATCGAGGAGACAGAGCCCGCGCCGCCCGCGCTCTCGGACGCCGGGGACGACCGGTTGATCGGCTCCGACGAGGCCGCGGCCGTCATTCTCGGGCTCCAGGACCGGGAGACCCGGGACAAGGCCGCCGCCTGGATGGAGGGTGCGGAAGCACAAGCGGCCGTGAGGCTGTGGCGGACGCTGGCCCGGCGCTGCGTCGGCCCGTACGGGGAGCACGCCGCCGCTCCGCTCACCCTGGCGGGCTGGGTCTCCTGGTCCACGGGCGATGAGCCGGGCGCACGGGTCGCCCTGACCCTGGCGCTGCGCGCCGATCCCGGCTACACGTTCGCCCAGCTGCTGCACCGGGCCTGCAACGAAGGGCTCGACCCGGAGGCCCTGCGCCGTTGCTTGCGCGAGGCCGCAGACGAGGGGACGAGCCCCGCCGCCCGGGCCGTGGAGGCGGTGATGGACATCGCCACCGACCGGGGCGCCACCCCGCTGCGCGTCCGCAAGGCCCGCCCGCTGTCCGACGGGGGCCGGCGGCGAGGGTGCGCTCACAGGCGCCCGGGTGCGGAGCGGGTGAAGGCGTCGCCCGGTTCGATCCGTCCCTGGACCTCGGTGGCCGGGCGACGCTCGCGCGAGGCCCGGCGGTACGGGCGACGCGGCAGCAGGACGCGGCGGTGACCCGGGCACGAGCCGAGGGATCGGCGGGTCACGTCCGGTCTGCCGACCGTCGGGTCCTGCCGACCGTCCGGAATCCGGCCTGCCGACCTGACGGATCGCCACGAATCCGAAGTCGTGGCACCCCGACCTATCACGAGCCTGCCCGGAGAGCGTGTTTATCGTCAGGCAGACGACTATGATGACGACATGCCGCCCTACGACCCGTCGACCTTCCCGCCCTTCGCTGTCACCGTCGACCTGGTCGTGCTCACGGTGCGCCGTCACGCGCTCTGCGCGCTGGTCGTCCGCCGAGGAGAGACCCCGTTCCAGGGCAGATGGGCGCTGCCCGGTGGCTTCGTCAGGATGGACGAGGACCTGGGGTCCGCGGCAGCGCGTGAACTCGTCGAGGAAACCGGCCTCTGCGCCCACGACCCGGCGAAACCGGCCGTGGGCAACGGGGCGCATCTGGAGCAGTTGGCCACGTACGGAGATCCGGCGCGCGACCCTCGGATGCGGGTGGTCAGCGTCGCCCACCTCGCCCTCGCGCCGGACCTGCCCGCGCCCCGGGCGGGTGGCGATGCCAACAGTGCGCGCTGGGCGCCGGTCGAGGATCTGCTGCACCCCGGCACCGGGCGAGAGGGCGAGCAGGCGGCGCCGCTGGCCTTCGACCATGCGCGGATCCTGGCCGACGGCGTGGAGCGCGCCCGCTCCAAGATCGAGTACTCCTCGCTGGCCACGGCGTTCTGCCCGCCGGAATTCACGGTCGGCGAGTTGCGCCGGGTGTACGAAGCGGTGTGGGGCGTGGTCCTCGATCCCCGTAACTTCCACCGCAAGGTCACCGGAACGCCCGGATTCCTGGTGCCTTCCGGCGGGACGACCACGCGGCAGGGCGGTCGGCCCGCGCAGTTGTTCCGGGCCGGGGCGGCCACGGTGCTCAATCCACCGATGCTGCGACCCGAGGTCTGAGCCACCGGGCGTTCCGCTGCGATGGCCCCGCGGAACGCCTGTCGAGCCACCCCTGCGCCAAAAGTCTGAAATGTCGCGTTATGTTGCTGCGGTACCCTCTGCCGCCGAGCGGTCTCACCTTCCGCGAGAGACGTGAGAGAAGCGATGCTCCAGGCCATCGGACTCACCAGCACCCCCCGTCGCGACGCTCCGCCCGCCGTGAACGATCTGACCTTCGAGGCTCCCCCCGGCCGTGTCACGGCCTTGCTGGGCGCCCCCCGCTCGGGCAGGACCACGGCCCTGCGGCTGATGCTCGAACTGGACGCCGGGCGAGGCGTCGCCTACTTCAAGGGGCGGCCGCTGCACCGCATCGCCCACCCGGCACGGGAAGTGGGCGTACTGCTCGGCGACGTACCGGGTCACCCCGCCCGGACCGCCCGGGGGCAGCTCCGGATGCTCTGCGCGGCCGCCGGTGTGCCCGCCGCCCGAGCAGACGAGGTGCTCGAGGTCGTCGGTCTCGCAGGGCTGGGAGACCAGCGCCTGGGCAGCCTCTCGGTGGGGATGGATCGCCGGCTCGGCCTCGCCTCCTCGCTGCTCGGGGACCCCCACACCCTGATCCTGGACGAACCGGCGGAGGGGCTGTCCCCGCGGGAGAACAGCTGGCTGTACGGGCTGTTGCGTGCGCACGCGGCCCAGGGCGGCACGGTCCTCTACACCACGGGCGACCCCAAGGAAGCGGCCCGCACGGCCGACCGCGTCGTCACCATCGGCGGCGGGCGCCTCGTCGCCGACCAGGACGTCTCCGACTTCGCCCGCACCCGGCTCCGGGCCAGGGTCGCCGTCCGCACCCCGCACGCGGCCCGGCTGGCGGCGGTGGTCAGCCGGGAGGCACGAGCCGCGCGGCGCTCCGTCGAAGTGGTCGAGGAGGCGAGCGGCCGGCTGACGGTGTACGGCAGCAGCTGCGCGGAGATCGGCGACACCGCATACCGGCACGGCGTCCCCGTGCACCGGCTCGCCGACGAGATCGGCGACACCGGGCCGGCCGCCCAGGCGGAGGCCGGGGGCGAGGAGCGGGGCTGCTCGGCCGCCGCTCTGTCCGAGCTGCCGCCCCCGATCCGGGTGCGCCCCGCGCGAGGCCCCCTGCGCCCGCTCCGATACGAGCTGCGACGCTCTCTGGGCGTCCGGACAACGGCCATGATCATGGTGGCCGTTCTGGTGGTGTCGGCCGCGGTCTCCGTCCTGCTCGCGCGTACGGACGGCACCGCGCTGCCCCGCGTGCTCGCCGCGTGGCCCGCTCTGCTGCCGCTCCCTCCCGCCGCGCTCGGCGCGGGCCTGCTCGGGGCGCTGTCCTTCGGGGACGAGTTCCGCTATCCGGCGCTCGCCGCCGCTCGCGGCACCGTGCCCCGGCGGCTCGGTCTGCTGCTGGCCAAGCTCACCGTGACCGCGAGCTTCGCTCTGCTGCTCGCGGGCCTCGCCGTGGTGTGCGGAGCGCAGAGCCTCCGGCTCGTGTACGGACCGGACTTGATCGAGGTCCCCTCGAACGCCGCCGCGCTCGGTGCGAGTTGGGCCGGGTTGACGGTCGGCTGTGCCTGGGCCGGGCTGCTGGCCGCCGGTGTCTTCCGGGTGGCCGGGGCGGGGATCGCCGCGGTACTGGCGGTTCCGGTGCTCGTCGTTCCGCTGGTGCAGAAGCTCTTCGCGGCGCCGTCCGCGCGTTCGGTCGCAGGGCTCCCGGGCCGGCTGCGTGAACTGGCCGGGTGGCAGTTGCCGCAGGAGGCGGACCACTGGGTCCTGGCCGTCGCGCGAGTGGTGGCGCAGCCCGTCGGCAGCGCACTCGCCCTGTCGTTGTCAGCTCTGATCTGCGCGTATCTGTTCACCAGCCTTCGGGGAAAGGTGCGTTGGTGATCGCCGTCGCCCCGAATCGAGGGCAGGGTTCACAACTCCCTACGAAATAGCCGGTTTGTAGGGATATGTCGTCAATTGCGGAGCGAGCGCCGATCACCCTTTCGTGTGCTTTTCACCAAAGACCTCAAGGGGCGGGTGAGCCGCGCCGACAAAGGATGCGTGAGTACCCTTGCGCACACCATGATGACCGCCGCCCGCACCGCCGATTCCGGCCTGGCCGGCTCGGGCGAACTCGACCGCTATCCCTATACGGAGGCGCCGGCCGGCGAGCGTGCCGCCTCCAGGGCCTGGGGCGGTTCCGATTCCGAGCTGGGACGGGCGAGCCGACGGGGGTCGGCCAGCCGGGGGCGCGGTCTCCACGGCCAACTCGTCCAGCAACTCGGCCAGATGATCGTCTCCGGTGACCTCGGCGCGGACCGCCCCCTCGTTCCCGAAGAGATCGGCCAGCGGTTCGAGGTGTCCCGCACCGTCGTACGTGAATCTCTGCGTGTCCTCGAGGCCAAGGGGCTGGTCAGCGCGCGCCCCAACGTGGGTACGAGGGTCCGCCCGGTCAGCGACTGGAACCTCCTGGATCCCGACATCATCGAATGGCGGGCCTTCGGTCCGCAGCGTGACGACCAGCGCCGTGAGCTGGCCGAGCTCCGCTGGACCATCGAACCGCTCGCGGCCCGCCTCGCGGCCGGGCACGGCCGGGACGACATTCAGCAGCGGCTCGGCGACATGGTGGAAATCATGGGGCACGCGATGGGGCAGGGGGACGCGATCACCTTCTCCCGTGCCGACGCGGAGTTCCACGCCCTGCTCATCCAGGCGGCGGGCAACCGGATGCTCGAACACCTTTCCGGCATCGTCTCGGCCGCTCTTCATGTCTCCGGCGGCCCGGTCACCGGCTGCGACCGTCCGGGTGAGACCTCGCTCGCCCACCACGCGCGCATCGCCGACGCCCTGGCCTCCGGCGACGCCGGGGCCGCCGAGACGGCCATGCGTCAACTGCTCGTCGTCCACCACGACGTCGAGCGTGTGGTTCCCTCGCCGCGCGAGCACTGACCGGGGCGCGGTCGGGTGCGTGGGCCCGGTGCCGCCGGACCGCACGGGTCCGGCGGCACAATTGTGGGGGGATGGCACCCTTGGACCATTTCGTCGCGTATGGGGTGTGACTCGGGCCACGCGGATTGGCCGTAACACTCCTCGAAGCAGCGCGATGACTTAAGAGGTGAGCGTCGCGGAAGGAATACAGCAACCCTTGGGTGCGCTGTGCAGTTCTGAGGCCAAACCCGCGCCGTCGGCGACATCCCCAGTCGACGGTCGTCGGTTCCAGCCCTCTCCAGGGCGGGGCCGGAAGCCGTTTCCATCGTTCCGAGAGGTTGTTCGTGTCGGCCAGCACATCCCGTACGCTCCCGCCGGAGATCGCCGAGTCCGAGTCTGTGATGGCGCTCATCGAGCGGGGAAAGGCTGATGGGCAGATCGCCGGCGATGACGTGCGTCGGGCCTTCGAGGCTGACCAGATTCCGCCAACCCAGTGGAAGAACGTTCTGCGCAGCCTCAACCAGATCCTCGAGGAAGAGGGTGTGACGCTGATGGTCAGTGCCGCGGAGTCGCCGAAGCGCGCCCGCAAGAGCGTCGCAGCGAAGAGCCCGGTCAAGCGCACCGCCACCAAGACCGTCACGGCGAAGACCACCGTGACCAGGACCGTCGCGGCCGCCGCAGCCCCGGCGGTCGAGAGTGCGGACGCGGTGGCCGACGACGCCGTCGCGGCCGCTCCCGCCAAGAAGACGGCAGCCAAGAAGACCACGGCCAAGAAGACGGCAGCCAAGAAGACGGCGGCCAAGAAGACCGCGGCGAAGAAGTCCGGCAAGGACGACGAGCTCCTCGACGGCGACGAGGCAGCCGAGGAAGTCAAGGCCGGCAAGGGCGAGGAAGAGGAGGGTGAAGGCGAGAACAAGGGCTTCGTCCTCTCCGACGACGACGAGGACGACGCGCCTGCACAGCAGGTCGCCGTCGCCGGCGCCACCGCCGACCCGGTCAAGGACTATCTGAAGCAGATCGGCAAGGTTCCCCTCCTCAACGCCGAGCAGGAGGTCGAGCTCGCCAAGCGCATCGAGGCCGGTCTCTTCGCCGAGGACAAGCTCGCGAACGCCGACAAGCTCGCGCCGAAGCTCAAGCGCGAGCTGGAGATCATCGCCGAGGACGGCCGGCGGGCCAAGAACCACCTCCTGGAGGCCAACCTCCGTCTGGTGGTCTCTCTGGCCAAGCGCTACACCGGTCGCGGCATGCTCTTCCTGGACCTGATCCAGGAGGGCAACCTCGGCCTGATCCGCGCGGTCGAGAAGTTCGACTACACCAAGGGCTACAAGTTCTCCACGTACGCCACCTGGTGGATCCGTCAGGCGATCACCCGCGCGATGGCCGACCAGGCCCGCACCATCCGTATCCCGGTGCACATGGTCGAGGTCATCAACAAGCTCGCGCGCGTGCAGCGCCAGATGCTCCAGGACCTGGGCCGCGAGCCCACCCCGGAGGAGCTGGCCAAGGAACTCGACATGACCCCCGAGAAGGTCATCGAGGTCCAGAAGTACGGTCGCGAGCCGATCTCCCTCCACACCCCGCTCGGTGAGGACGGCGACAGCGAGTTCGGTGACCTGATCGAGGACTCCGAGGCCGTCGTCCCGGCGGACGCGGTCAGCTTCACGCTCCTCCAGGAGCAGCTCCACTCCGTGCTCGACACGCTCTCCGAGCGTGAGGCCGGCGTGGTCTCTATGCGCTTCGGTCTCACCGACGGCCAGCCGAAGACGCTCGACGAGATCGGCAAGGTCTACGGCGTGACGCGTGAGCGCATCCGTCAGATCGAGTCGAAGACGATGTCGAAGCTTCGTCACCCGTCGCGCTCGCAGGTGCTGCGGGACTACCTCGACTAGATCGCGGAAAGCGACTGGGTCGCGGAAGATTCACCGGCCGAGGGCCCGGACCCCCCAGGGGATCCGGGCCCTCCGGCGTGTCCTCGGGTGCGGACGGTGACCGGCTGGATCACGCTGGGTGGACCGTTACCGCCTCAGCGTCAGGAGCCTCCATGCCCCGTTCCGTCGTCCGCGCCCTGACCGGGGTGCTCGCCCTGACCGCCGCCGCGACCGCGGTGCCCCTCGCCTCGCCCTCCGCGGCGAGCGCGGACAGCATCATCGTCGGCGGACAGCCCGCCCCGGTGGCGGACAGCCCCTGGGTCGTGGCGCTGTCGAGCCGGGACCGGTTCGGAGGGGCGCGCTCGGGACAGTTCTGCGGCGGCGTCGCCGTGGCGCCCACGAAGATCCTGACGGCCGCCCACTGTCTGAGTGACGAGGCGCTCGGTGGACCGGCGGAGCGGGTGAAGGACCTGCGAGTCATCGCCGGGCGGGAGCGGCTGAGTGACTCCGGCGGTCAGGAGATCCCGGTCCGGGGCATCTGGGTGAACCCCGCGTACGACCCCGCCTCCAACGCGGGCGACCTCGCGGTGCTGACCCTGTCCGTCGCGATGCCGAAGGGCAGCGTCATCCCGACCGCCAAGGGTGGGGACGCCGCCTACCGGGCCGGGACCGCGGCGGCCGTCTACGGGTGGGGCGACACGACGGGCAGCGGCGCGTACTCCTCCGTGCTGCGTTCCGCGCGGGTGCAGGTCCTGCCGGACAGTGACTGCGCGCGGGCCTACCCGGGCGGCCAGGAGGGCACGTACAGGGCCTCGGCGATGCTCTGTGCGGGCGATCCGGAGGGTGGCAGGGATGCGTGCCAGGGCGACAGCGGCGGGCCGCTGGTGGCCCACGGGCGGCTCATCGGCCTGGTGTCCTGGGGCAGCGGCTGCGGGCGCGCTGGCAGCCCCGGGGTGTACACACGGGTCTCCACCGCGCTGGAATGGGCCGAGGGCCGCCTCTGACCCGTGCCGGGGCCCGATGTCGGAGGTGAATCCCCTCGGCGTGTGCGTACGCGATCCTCGCGGCCGCTGACGAGAACGGGCGGCTCCCCCGATGGGGGAGCCGCCCGTCGGCCGGTCATGAACCGGCCCCTGGCTCGTCGTGGATGCGAGGTATCAGTGTTGTTCCTCGTCGGCAGCAGCCGTCTGCACGGCGGTGAGCCGATCCGTCTCATCCTGTATTTCCGCGGCGATCTTCTTGAGTTCCGGCTCGAACTTGCGCCCGTGGTGGGCGCAGAAGAGCAGTTCACCGCCGCTGATCAGGACGACGCGCAGATATGCCTGGGCGCCGCAACGGTCACAGCGGTCTGCTGCGGTCAGCGGGCTCGCGGGGGTCAGAACAGTAGTCACGTCGCCTCTTCTCTAGCTCGACGAGCTGTCGTACCAGGGTCAACATCCAACCAGGCCGAAAACGTTCCCGCTCGTGGCTTTTCTTCGAAACTTCTTCTCAGTGTGGCTGTCTGTTGCCGGTTGGCGGCGAATGTGCCGTATGCGGAGCGCTACGGTTTCGCATTGCTTGTCATAGGGGGTGGGTCCCGCCGGCCGGCTTGCCGGTTTGTTCTTGAGGACGTGCCCGGAGCCTAAATGGTTCATGCGCCGAAGGGAACGTGATGTGCACGTCACTCCAACGAATGATCGAACACCCATGCGAGCCTGGATGAAGCTCGACTAGCATGAGGATTCCCCGAGGGTGGCGTTACAACCGCTCTACCAGGCCTCTGTAGGCTCTCAGCGGCAACCGAAGGCCAGCCCTGTACCCACGGGGGCCCAGATGAAATTCAGCGAGGAGCGAACCGCGTGACCGCCGAAACGTCCGTGCCGTCCACCGCGATGCTGACCGGAGCAGGCGGCGACCGGGACAGCTCCAACTACACCGCGCGGCACCTTCTCGTCCTCGAAGGGCTCGAGGCGGTCCGCAAACGCCCCGGCATGTACATCGGGTCCACCGACAGCCGTGGCCTGATGCACTGTCTCTGGGAGATCATCGACAACTCCGTCGACGAAGCCCTCGGCGGTCACTGCGACCAGATCGAGGTCATCCTCCACGACGACGCCTCCGTCGAGGTCCGGGACAACGGCCGCGGTATCCCGGTCGACGTCGAGCCCAAGACGCGCCTTTCCGGCATCGAGGTCGTGATGACCAAGCTGCACGCCGGAGGCAAGTTCGGCGGCGGCTCCTACGCGGCGTCGGGCGGCCTGCACGGCGTCGGCGCCTCCGTGGTCAACGCCCTCTCCGCCCGCCTGGACGTCGAGGTCGACCGCAACAGCGCGACCCACTCCATCAGCTTCCGGCGCGGTGTCCCCGGCATGTTCACCGAGCAGGGGCCGGACAGCCCGTTCGACCCGGCCAACGGCCTGCGCAAGGGCAAGCGTGTTCCCAAGACCCGTACCGGTACCCGAGTGCGGTACTGGGCGGACCGCCAGATCTTCCTCAAGGACGCCAAGCTCAATCTGGAGACGCTCTACCAGCGTGCCCGCCAGACGGCCTTCCTCGTTCCCGGTCTCACGATCATCGTCCGCGACGAGCGGGGGCTGGACGGCGAGGGCAAGACGGAAGAGACGTTCCGCTTCGACGGCGGCATCAGCGAGTTCTGCGAGTACCTGGCCCAGGACAAGGCCGTCTGCGACGTTCAGCGCCTCAGCGGCACCGGCACCTTCAAGGAGACCGTGCCCGTCCTCGACGACCGCGGCCACATGACCGCCACCGAGGTCACCCGCGAGCTGGCGGTCGACATCGCCCTGCGCTGGGGCACCGGCTACGACACGACCGTACGGTCGTTCGTCAACATCATCGCCACCCCCAAGGGCGGTACCCACATCAGCGGGTTCGAGCGCTCCCTGACCAAGACGGTGAACGAGGCGCTGCGCTCCGCGAAGATGCTGCGGGTCGCCGAGGACGACGTCGTCAAGGACGACGCCCTCGAAGGGCTCACCGCCGTCGTCACCGTACGGCTCGCCGAGCCGCAGTTCGAGGGGCAGACCAAGGAGGTGCTCGGCACCTCCGCGGCCAACCGGATCGTGGCAGGCGTGGTCGCCAAGGAGCTCAAGGCCTTCCTGACCTCGACGAAGCGGGACGCCAAGGCCCAGGCCAGGTCGGTGCTGGAGAAGGCCGTGGCCGCCGCCCGCACCCGGATCGCCGCCCGCCAGCACAAGGACGCCCAGCGTCGCAAGACCGCGCTGGAGTCCTCCTCGCTGCCCGCCAAGCTCGCCGACTGCCGCAGCGACGACGTCGAGCGCAGCGAGCTGTTCATCGTCGAGGGCGACTCGGCGCTCGGGACGGCCAAGCTGGCCCGGAACAGCGAGTTCCAGGCGCTGCTGCCGATCCGCGGCAAGATCCTCAACGTACAGAAATCGTCTGTCTCGGACATGCTGAAGAACGCCGAGTGCGGCGCGATCATCCAGGTCATAGGAGCCGGGTCCGGGCGGACCTTCGACATCGACGCCGCGCGCTACGGGAAGATCGTCCTGCTGGTGGACGCCGACGTCGACGGCGCCCACATCCGCTGCCTGCTGCTGACCCTCTTCCAGCGCTACATGCGCCCGATGGTCGAGGCGGGGCGGGTCTTCGCCGCGGTTCCGCCGCTGCACCGGATCGAGCTCGTCCAGCCCAAGAAGGGCCAGGACAGGTACGTCTATACCTACTCCGACAGTGAGCTGCGCCAGACTCTCCTGGAGCTCCAGCGCAAGAACGTCCGGATCAAGGAATCGATCCAGCGCTACAAGGGCCTGGGCGAGATGGACGCCGACCAGCTCGCGGAGACGACGATGGACCCGCGCCACCGCACGTTGCGGCGCATCAACATCGGCGACCTGGACTCCTCCGAGCAGGTCTTCGACCTGCTGATGGGCAACGAGGTCGCGCCCCGCAAGGAGTTCATCACCAGCTCCGCCGCCACTCTGGACCGCTCGCGCATCGACGCCTGAGTCCGTACGTCCGCCCGGCCCCCGCTCCGGTACCACCGGTACCACCGGAGCGGGGGCCGCGTACGTCCCGCCGGGTTTCGCGCAGCCGTCCGGGACTTCTGTCACCTGAAGGGGTGGAGAATCTCGGCCAGTTCCTCACCACGTTCCTGCTCACCTGGGCGTATGTGCGGCATGTGCGGCTGCGCAGGGACCGGTCACGGCGCGGATGGAGGAGCGCCCGGTGCGTACCGCCGTCGGCACCTCGTCCGTCACCGTCCCCGTGCTCTGTCCGGTCGCCCAGATGGTCGGCGCGGGCAGCCCCACGTCCCTGTTCCCCGGCGTCGACCTCCAGCACTTTCCCCTGAGAACCCGGGCCTGGTCTCCATCCCGCTCGGCTTCCTGGCCGGCTGGGTCGGTACGGTCACCTCGCCCGAGCCGCCCGACGAGGCCAAGCACGCCGAGGCTGAGGTCCGGGCGCTGACGGGGGCCGGGGCGGCGTAGAGCGGGCTCCGGGGGAGGCTATGTCCGGCAGGACGCGGTACGGGCCCCTGGACGGCTCAGGCGGCCGCCCAGGCGTACCGGTGTTCCGGGCGGCCCGTCTCCCCGTAGCGCAGCGTCAGCCTGACCTTGCCGGTGCGCTCCAGCAGCTTCAGATAGCGCTGGGCCGTCTGGCGGCTCATCCCCGCGCTGTCCGCGATCTCCTGGGCGGAGAGCGGGCCGTCGGCTCCGCGCAGGGCCCCTCGGACGAGCTCGGCTGTGGTGGGGGAGTGGCCCTTGGGCAGGGCAGGCTCGTCCGCCGCCCACAGCGCGCCGAAGAGCCGGTCCACCTGTGCCTGCTCGGCCTCCCCGCCCCCGTCGAGCGCCTGCCGCAGCGCCGCGTACGCCTCCAGCTTCGAGCGCAGGCCCGCGTACGTGAACGGCTTCACCAGGTACTGGAGCGCGCCGTGCCGCATCGCGTCCTGCACGGTCGCGACGTCCCGGGCGGCCGTCACCATGATCACGTCGACCTGACGGCCGAGGCGGCGCAGTTCCCGTACGACGGCGAGGCCGTTGCTGTCGGGCAGGTAGTGGTCCAGCAGGATCAGGTCCACCGGGGCCTTCTCGACCGCCTCCAGCGCTGCGGCCGCCGAGTGGGCCTGGGCGACCACCCGGAAGCCGGGGACCTTGGCGACGTACGCCGCGTTGATCTGCGCCACCCGGATGTCGTCGTCCACGATCAGGACCTGGATCACGGCTGCCCTCCCGTCGAGGCCGGATAGGTGGGGGGCGGCGGACCGTCGGGGGAAGCGACGGGCTCGGCCGGTGCCCGCGGCCCGGGCTCGGCCAGCGCCTCCGGCAGCACGACCGTGAACACCGCCCCGCCTCCGTCCGCTCCGGACACTCTCACGCTGCCTCCCTGACGCTCCGCGAGCCTCCGTACGAGGGCGAGGCCGAGGCCGCGCTTGCCGTGCGCCGGGACCTCCTTGGTGGACCAGCCCTCCGTGAAGATCGACGCGTGTTGCTCCGGGGGAACGCCGGGCCCGCTGTCGCGCACCTCCAGGATCACCGTACGTCCCTCCGTGCACAGCCCGACCTCGATCCGCGCCCCCTCCGATCCGGCCGCGGCGTCCGTGGCGTTGTCGACGAGGTTGCCCATGACGGTGACCAGGCCCCGGGGATCGACCACCCGGTCCGGCAGCAGGGTGCCGGGGGCCAGCCGCAGCGATACGCCGCGCTCGGCGGCGACCGTCGCCTTGCCCACCAGAAGGGCGGCCAGCAGCGGGTCCTGGACCTTCTCGGTGACCTGTTCGGCCGTCGCCCGGTGTACGCCCACCACCTCTGTGACGAACTCCATCGCGTCCTCGTGCATCTCCAGCTCCAGCAGCCCGAGCAGCGTGTGCAGCCGGTTGGCGTGCTCGTGGTCCTGGGCGCGCAGGGCGTCGATCAGACCCGTGGTGGAGTCGAGCTCGCGGCCCAGGTTCTCCAGCTCGGTCCGGTCGCGCAGGGTCACCACGGCCCCGCCGTCGTCCGTGGGCATCCGGTTGGCCAGCAGCACCCGACTGCCCCGTACCGCCAGCAGGTCGTCGCCGACCACCCGCCCGGCCAGCACGTCCGCGGTCCTGCCGTCGCCCAGCACCTCCTCCAGCGTCCGGCCCGCCGCCTCCGGGCCCACGCCCAGCAGCCGTTGCGCCTCGTCGTTCAGCAGCCGGACGCGGCCGGCCCCGTCCAGGGCGACGACTCCTTCGCGGATGCCGTGCAGCATGGCCTCGCGCTCCGCCAGCAGCGCGGAGATATCGGAGAACGCCAGGTCATGGGTCTGCCGCTGCAGTCGGCGGGAGATCAGGTACGCGGCGAGCGCCCCGACGGCCAGAGCCCCGCCCGCGTACGCGAGCAGCCCCGGGATCGCTCCGAGGAGCCGGGCGCGGACGCTGTCGTAGGCGATGCCCACCGACACCGCGCCGACCACCTGGCCGGACGGGCCGAACAACGGCACCTTGCCCCGCGCCGAGCGGCCGAGGGTGCCGCTGTCGATCTCCATCACCTCGCGGCCGCGCAGCGCCTCGCCGGGGTCGGTGGAGACGATCGCGCCGATCCGATGGGTGTCGGGGTGCGACCAGCGCACCCCGCGCTGGTTCATGACGACGACGTACTCCGCTCCGGTCGCCCTCCTGACCCGCTCGGCGGCCGTCTGGACGGGACCCCGGACCGACGGGTCCGTGCTGCTCAGGTCCTTCACGATCCCCGGCTGGGCGGCGGTGCTCTGGGCGATGGCGAGGGCGCGGCGCATCGCCTGGTCGTCCAGCTGATCGCTGAGGGGGGCCAGGAACAGGCCGGTGACCAGGATGGTCACGCCGGTGATGATGGTCAGCTGCATCAGCAGGACCTGGGAGAAGACCCGCTGGGGCCAGCCGAACCGGCGCGGTCCCCTGCCGGGGGTCGGTGGGGCGTTCATCGTACGAACGGTAAGGGTCGGGCGGCCGAGGCGGAAATTCGGCCGCGTTTCGGGCTCCGTCGGGGCCTCCGCCGTACGCATCCCTTGATGCGCGGCGCTGCGACTGTGAGCGTTCCCGAGGAGTTCGCCATCAACGCGATGAGCTTGCATTTCTTGCACAAATCCTGCGCACATGATGCGACGACTTGCTCAAGTGGCCCATTCGCGCTACCCGGGTCACTGGTCCGGAGCCAGGGGGTGGTCCGGAGGCCGGGCAGTGGCTGCGGCGGTCGGGGTCCCGTGTACTGCCCGATGGGGCGGATGCGGAGCGGGCGCTCCCCCTACTCCTCCAGTGCGTGGGCGATCCAGCCCGCGGTGCGGGACACCGCGAACACGGTCTCGCCCGCGTCCGCCGGCATCCCCCGGGAGACGGACGGGGCCTCGGCCGGATTCCGCCCCGTGTACGACATCGGGACCGCGCGGCGGCGGGAGGACGCGCTCGCCGCCTGCGCGGCCGTTCCCACGATCCTCACCGCCCTCCACCGGCTGGGTCAGGGGCTCGAGCCGGTCGAGCCCCGCGCGGACCTGCCGCACGCCGTGAACTACCTGTACATGCTGACCGGGTCGGAGCCGGAGCACGCCAGGGCCGTCGAGCAGTACCTCATCTCGACCGTCGACCACGGCTTCAACGCCTCCACCTTCACCGCCCGGGTCGTCGCCTCCACCGGAGCCGACCTGGCCGCCTGCCTGGTAGCGGCCGTCGGCGCGCTCTCCGGACCGCTGCACGGTGGAGCCTCCAGCCGGGCCCTGGACACCCTGGACGCCATCGGCACCCCGGACCGCATCGATGGGTGGATCCGCGAACAGGCCCTCTCGGGCCGCCGCATCATGGGCTTCGGCCACCCCGTACACCGCACCGAGGACCCGCGCTCCCGGATGCTCAAGTCCCTCGCGCAGGGTTTCGGCGGACCGCTCGTCGACCTCGCCGTGGAGGTGGAACGCCAGGTCGAGGCCATCCTCGCCGAGCTCAAGCCGGGCCGGGCCGGGAACTGCACACCAATGTGGAGTTCTACGCCGGGGCGGTCATGGAGCTGCGCGGGCTGCCGCGCACGATGTTCACCCCCACCTGCTGTGCGGCTCGGGTGATCGGCTGGAGCGCCAATATCCTGGAGCAGGCGGAGGACTCGAAGATCATCCGCCTGACCGGCCCGCTACGCCGGCGCATCCCCGCCGCAGCCGGTTCCGGCACTCTGAACAACGTCCCCAGGAAGGCCCCCGTTGACCCCGCCCCGCACCCCGCAGATCCCGGTCGTCGTCCTGGCGGGCTTCCTCGGCTCCGGCAAGACCACGCTCCTGAACCATCTGCTCCGCAACCGCGAGGGCACCCGGATCGGCGTGATCGTCAACGACTTCGGGGCCATCGAGATCGACGCCATGACCGTTTCGGGGCAGGTCGGCTCGACGGTCTCGCTGGGCAACGGCTGCCTGTGCTGCGCCGTCGACGCGAGCGAACTCGACGTCTTCCTGGAGACGCTGACCCGGCCGTCCGCCCGGCTGGACGTGATCGTCATCGAGGCGAGCGGGCTGGCCGAACCCCAGGAGCTCGTCCGCATGCTGCTGGCCAGCGACAACCCGCACATCCTGTACGGGGGCCTCGTCGAGGTGGTCGACGCGGCGGAATTCGGCCACACGCGCCAGCGGCACCCCGAGATCGACCGCCATCTCGCCGTCGCCGACCTCGTCGTCCTGAACAAGACCGACCGGGTGGGGGAGGGGGAACAGGAGCGGCTGCGAGCGACGGTCGCGGAGCTGAGCGGCCCCGCCGCCGTGATCTCCGCCGTGCACGGCCGGATCGACCCCGAGCTCCTCTTCGACCCGGCCCTGCGGCCGGACCACGAGGACAAGGTCCGCCAGCTCACCTTCGAGGACCTGTTGCGGGAGGAGGCACCCGAGGGGCCCGACGGGCACGAGGGGCACGGCGATCACCTCCACGCCTCGTACGAGAGCGTCGACTTCACCTCGGACATCCCCATGGACCCACGCCGTTTCATGGAGTTCCTCGACTCCCGGCCCGACGGGCTCTACCGGATCAAGGGGTTCGCGGACTTCGGCGCGGGGGACCGGGACAACACGTACGCGCTGCACTCGGTGGGCCGCTTCCTGCGCTTCGTCCCCCGCCCGTGGGCGCGCGGCGAACAGCGGCTCACCCAGCTCGTCATGATCGGCGCGGGCATCGACGCCGAAGCGCTGCTGGCAGGACTCGCCGCCTGCCGCGCGGACGAGCCCGAGCTTGGGCACAGGCCCGAGCGTGGGGACGAGCCCGAGCCTGCGGACGCCGCTGACGTCGGGCGCGCCATGTGGGGCGTGCTCCGCTACGTACAGGAACAGGCTCCCGAACCGGAAGCCTTCGACGCACCGGAGACGGCCGACCCACGGGAAGCGGCCGCGGAGGCGTAACGCCCCGGGCCGCTCCCCGCCGTACGAGCAGGCGCCCCGCCTACAGCGGCGGTCCCGCGATCACGGCCACCGGCTCCAGCAGCGGTGTGCCCGAGCCGTCCCGCCTCGGGTCCGGCTCCGGCAGCTTTGCCGGGGTGCCGTTCTTCTGCCCGGCCCGTGCCGGAGTGGGGCCCGCCCACGCGAACACCAGGACGTCCTCGCCCTTCAGGAACCGCTGGCAGCGCACTCCGCCGGTCGCCCGGCCCTTGCGCGGATACTGGTCGAACGGGGTGAGCTTGGACGTCATCACCGAGTCGTCCAGCGTGCCGTGCGAGCCGGCCACCGTGAACACGATCGCCTCGGCCGCCGGGTCCACCGCAGTGAACGACAGCACCTCGGTTCCGGCCGCCAGCTTCACGCCCGCCATCCCTCCGGCGGGCCGGCCCTGCGGGCGCACCTGGGCCGCCGGGTAGCGGAGCAACTGGGCGTCGGAGGTGATGAACACCAGGTCCTCCTCGCCCGTGCGCAGCTCGGTCGCGCCCACGATGCGGTCACCGTCCTTGAGGGAGATGACCTCCAACT
The DNA here is from genome assembly GCF_055583985.1 of Streptomyces sp. NPDC104313. NCBI lineage: Bacteria > Bacillati > Actinomycetota > Actinomycetes > Kitasatosporales > Streptomycetaceae > Streptomyces > Streptomyces sp. NPDC104313. Next base: position 62,825 of record NZ_JBVJMW010000014.1, on the reverse strand, counting down.
CGTCCTTGTTGGCCGGGTAATCCGGCACGACGCGTTTCACCACACCCTGAAGGGTGCCGATCGCGAGGCCCGGCGAGGACTCCTCCAGGGTGGTCAGGCAGATCAGCTCCTCGTCCGCCTCCAAACTGAGGAACTCGGAGATCTGCGCCCCGCCCGAGAGATTCGGCTCCGCGTGCGTGTCCGGCAGCCGCGGCAGGTCGATCACCGAGAGCCGCAGCATCCGGCCCGTGGAGGTCACCGCCCCGACGTCGCCGCGCGCCGTTGCCGCCACCGTCGACACGATCACGTCGTGCTTGGTCCGCCGGGCGTCCTCGGAGATCTCGACCGGCTCCGCGTTCGCCGTGCGGGCCAGCAGGCCCGTCGAGGAGAGCAGCACCCGGCACGGGTCGTCCGCCACCTCCAGCGGCACGGACGCGATCTGCGCGCCGGCCGACTCCAGCAGCACCGTGCGCCGGTCCGTGCCGAACTTCTTGGCCACGGCGGCCAGCTCCGAGGAGACCAGCTTGCGCAGCTCCGCGTCCGACTCCAGGATCGCGGTCAGCGCGTCGATCTCGCCGGTGAGCCTGTCCCGCTCGCTCTCCAGCTCGACCCGGTCGAAACGGGTGAGCCGGCGCAGCGGGGTGTCCAGGATGTACTGCGTCTGGATCTCGCTCAGCGAGAAGTGCGCCATCAGGCGCTCCTTCGCCTGCGCGGAGTTGTCGCTGTCCCGGATGATCCGGATGACCTCGTCGATGTCGAGCAGGGCGACGATCAGGCCCTCGACCAGGTGCAGCCGGTCGCGGCGCTTGGTGCGGCGGAACTCGCTGCGCCGGCGGACCACCTCGAAGCGGTGGTCCAGATAGACCTCCAGCAGCTCCTTGAGGCCGAGGGTGAGCGGCTGGCCGTCGACCAGCGCCACGTTGTTGATGCCGAAGGACTCCTCCATCGGCGTCAGCTTGTAGAGCTGCTCCAGCACCGCCTCCGGCACGAAGCCGTTCTTCACCTCGATGACCAGACGCAGTCCGTGCGTCCGGTCGGTGAGGTCCTTGACGTCGGCGATGCCCTGGAGCCTCTTCGCCGAGACCAGGTCCTTGATCTTGGCGATCACCTTCTCCGGGCCGACGGTGAAGGGCAGTTCGGTGACGACGAGGCCCTTGCGGCGGGCCGTCACGTCCTCAACGGCCACGGTGGCGCGGATCTTGAACGTGCCGCGGCCCGCCGTGTACGCGTCCTTGATGCCGCCCAGCCCGACGATGCGGCCGCCGGTGGGCAGGTCGGGTCCCGGGACGAAGCGCATCAGCGTCTCGATGTCGGCGCCCGGGTGCTTGATCAGGTGCCGGGCGGCGGCGATGACCTCGCCCAGGTTGTGCGGAGGCATGTTGGTGGCCATGCCCACGGCGATCCCGGACACCCCGTTGACCAGGAGATTGGGGTAGGCGGCGGGGAGGACGACCGGCTCGCGCTCCTGGCCGTCGTAGTTCGACTGGAAATCGACGGTGTCCTCGTCGATCGCCTCGGTCATCAATGACGTGGCGTCGGCCATCCGGCACTCGGTGTACCGCATGGCGGCCGGCGGGTCGTCGTTGCCGAGTGAGCCGAAGTTGCCGTGGCCGTCGACCAGGGGAAGGCGCATCGAGAACGGCTGCGCCATGCGCACCAGGGCGTCGTAGATCGATGCGTCGCCGTGCGGGTGCAGCTTGCCCATCACCTCGCCGACGACGCGGGCGCACTTCACATAGCCGCGGTCGGGGCGCAGCCCCATCTCGTTCATCTGGGACACGATGCGGCGGTGCACCGGCTTCATGCCGTCGCGGGCGTCGGGCAGGGCCCTGGAGTAGATCACCGAGTACGCGTACTCGAGGAAGGAGCCCTGCATTTCGTCGACGACGTCGATGTCGAGGATCTTCTCCTCGAAGTCGTCCGGCGGCGGCGGGGTCTTCGTGCTACGGCGGGCCATCGCGGCTGCGACTCCTTCACAGATTCTGTTCGGACAACCTGAGCTTGTTCGGTACAACACGAGCTACTGACGCGGTCCATTGTGGACCGCCGGACTGACAACGCCGACCTCGACCCGTCCGAAGCGGGCCGAGGGGGCGTCCGCGACACCATCGACGGAAACATCCACGGAACGGGAACTTCGCCAGGTGCCGGTGCGCTTGCTTAGAGTGGCAGGTCTGGCAGGAAGTCCAGTATCGCGATCGAAGGGACGTACATGCCCATGGGTCACACGGCCACCGCACAGGCCGGCTCCGGCGGCTTGACAGCGACCGAGCACCGCTTGGCCAACGGCCTGCGTGTGGTGCTCTCCGAGGACCATCTGACCCCGGTCGCCGCGGTCTGCCTCTGGTACGACGTCGGCTCGCGCCACGAGGTCAAGGGACGCACCGGTCTGGCTCACCTCTTCGAGCACCTGATGTTCCAGGGCTCGGGCCAGGTCAAGGGGAACGGTCACTTCGAGCTCGTCCAGGGGGCCGGCGGCTCGCTCAACGGGACGACCAGCTTCGAGCGGACCAATTACTTCGAGACCATGCCCACCCACCAGGTGGAGCTGGCGCTCTGGCTGGAAGCCGACCGGATGGGTTCCCTCCTCGCCGCGCTCGACGAGGAGTCCATGGAGAACCAGCGCGACGTCGTCAAGAACGAACGCCGCCAGCGTTACGACAACGTGCCCTACGGCACCGCGTTCGAGAAGCTGACCGCCCTCTCCTACCCCGAGGGCCACCCGTACCACCACACCCCGATCGGCTCCATGGCCGACCTGGACGCGGCCACGCTGGAGGACGCCCGCACGTTCTTCCGTACGTACTACGCGCCCAACAACGCGGTGATCTCGGTGGTCGGCGACATCGACCCCGAGCAGACCCTCGCCTGGATCGAGAAGTACTTCGGCTCCATCCCCTCCCACGACGGCAAGCAGCCGCCGCGTGACGGGACACTCCCCGAGACCATCGGCGAGCAGCTGCGCGAAGTGGTCCACGAGGAGGTCCCGGCGCGCGCCCTGATGGCCGCCTACCGCCTTCCCCACGACGGCACCCGCGCCAGTGACGCCGCCGACCTGGCGCTCACCGTGCTGGGCGGCGGCGAGTCCTCCCGGCTGCACAACCGCCTGGTCCGCCGCGACCGTACGGCGGTGGCGGCCGGTTTCGGGCTGCTGCGGCTCGCCGGCGCGCCCTCGCTGGGCTGGCTGGATGTGAAGACGTCCGGCGGTGTCGAGGTGGAGACGATCGAGGCCGCGGTCGACGAGGAGCTCGCCCGGTTCGCCGCCGAGGGGCCCACTCCCGAGGAGATGGAGCGGGCCCAGGCGCAGTTGGAGCGGGAGTGGCTGGACCGGCTCGGCACGGTCGCCGGTCGCGCCGACGAACTGTGCCGGTACGCGGTCCTGTTCGGTGACCCGCAGCTCGCCCTGAGCGCCGTGGGCCGCGTCCTGGACGTCACCGCGGAGGAGGTGCGCGCGGCTGCCGAGGCGGCCCTGCGCCCCGACAACCGGGCGGTGCTGGTGTACGAGCCCATCGAGCCGGCCGACGAGGTCGATGAGTCCGATGAGGGCGCGGCCGGCCCCGAGAGCACCGACGCGCACGAGGGGGCGGACAAGTGAGCGACGCCGTCGTGACTGGAGTAGCCATGGAGTACCACCCGCAACCCACGCCCGGCACGGCCCGCCCCTGGGCCTTCCCGGCGCCCGAGCGCGGCGCCCTGCCCAACGGGCTGACCGTGCTGCGCTGCCACCGCCCCGGCCAGCAGGTCGTCGCGGTGGAGATCTTCCTGGACGCGCCGTTGGAGGCCGAGCCCGAGGGTCTGGACGGCGTGGCCACGATCATGTCGCGAGCGCTCTCCGAGGGCACCGACAAGCACAGCGCCGAGGAGTTCGCCGCCGAGCTGGAGCGCTGCGGCGCCACGCTCGACGCGCACGCCGACCACCCCGGCGTCCGGGTCTCCCTGGAGGTCCCGGCCTCCCGGCTGGCCAAGGCCCTCGGGCTGGTCGCCGAGGCGCTGCGGGCCCCCGCCTTCGACGGGAGCGAGATCGAGCGCCTTGTCGGCAACCGCCTCGACGAGATCCCGCACGAGCAGGCCAACCCGTCCCGGCGCGCCGCCAAGCAGCTCTCCAAGGAGCTGTTCCCGGCCACCGCCCGGATGTCCCGCCCGCGCCTGGGCACCGAGGAGACGGTCCGGCGGATCGACGAGAGGGCCGTGCGCGCCTTCTTCGACGCCCACGTCCGTCCGTCCACCGCGACGGCCGTGATCGTCGGCGACCTGACCGGCATCGATCTGGACGCGCTGCTGGCGGAGACCCTCGGCGACTGGTCGGGCAATGCCGGCCGGACCCGCCCGGTGCCGCCCATCACCGCGAACGACGCGGGTCGCGTGGTCATCGTGGACCGCCCCGGCGCGGTCCAGACCCAGCTGCTGATCGGCCGTATCGGCGCCGACCGGCACGAGCGCGTGTGGCCCGCCCAGGTGCTCGGCACGTACTGCCTGGGAGGCACCCTCACCTCCCGGCTGGACCGGGTGCTGCGCGAGGAGAAGGGCTACACCTACGGGGTGCGCGCCTTCGCCCAGGTGCTGCGCTCCAGCGGCCCCGACTCGGGCGGCGCGGCCATGCTCGCGATCAGCGGCTCGGTGGACACGGAGTCCACCGGCCCGGCGCTGGACGACCTCTGGAAGGTCCTGCGGACGCTGGCCGCCGAGGGGCTGACCGACGCCGAACGCGAGACGGCCGTGCAGAACCTGGTGGGCGTCGCCCCGCTGAAGTTCGAGACCGCCGCCTCCGTCGCCAGCACCCTGGCCGACCAGGTCGAGCAGCACCTCCCCGACGACTACCAGGCCCACCTCTACGCCCGGCTCGCCGAGACCGGCACCGTGGAGGCAACCGCAGCCGTGGTCAACGCCTTCCCGGTGGACCGCCTCGTCACGGTCCTCGTGGGGGACGCGGCGCGGATCGAGGAGCCCGTGAAGGCGCTCGGTATCGGAGAGGTGTCCGTCGTCACCGGCTGACGCATCCGCGGCACACGCTGCCGCGAACAGGACCCCGACGGATGAAAGTTCGTCGGGGTTCTCCTTTTTGCCCGATTAATTCATTACATCCCTTTTGGTGGAGAGGTTGGCTGTCCGTCCTGTGGGATGTGCGACAAATCCCCTTGTCCGTTTGGTGATGGGAAGTCCCCCCGCCTAGCGTCGGCTCGGCTGTCCGCCACCCGTATGCCGCAGCCGCGGCGCCGGGCAGTCATCGCCGAGTCCCCGTCAGGCGCGAGCCCGGGGAGCCGGGGACCCACGCAGTCCCTGGGGTGAATCGGAGACCCGTACCGCGAAGCCGGCACGGGGATCCGTAGGAGACCTTCCTGCTCCGAACCCGTCAGCTAACCCGGTAGGCGAGAAGGAAGGAAAGGATCAGCCCCTCCATGGCGTTCACCCGTGCCACCGGGAAGCACCGTGCCCCGAGCCGCCTCACGCGCCGGAGCGCCCAGGCCGTCGGCATCGCGGCTCTGGCCACCACCGGAGTCCTCTGCTCGCCGGCCTCCCCGGCCCTCGCCGCGGACACCGAGGGCGCCGGGACCGCTGACACCGGCCTCACCCAGGCCGTCGCCCTCGACGCCACCCTCGCCGACGAGATCGACGCGCAGGCCGACGTCCAGCAGCGGCAGGCCGACGCGATCGCGAAGGCGAAGGCAGAGGCCGCCGCGGAAGCCCGTGCGAAGGCGGCCGAGGCCAAGGCGAAAGCGGAGGCCCAGCGCGAGGTCGAGGCCCGCGCCAAGGAGGTCCGCGAGGAGAAGGCCCGAGCCGCCCGCGCCGCCGAGCGCGCCCGACGAGACGCCTCCCACCTCCCGGTCGCCGGCTCCCACGTCACCACCGGCTACCGGAGCGGCGGTTCGCTCTGGTCCTCCGGCAGCCACTCCGGCGTCGACTTCATGGCCTCCTCCGGCAGCTCCGTCGTCGCGGTCGGCGCCGGCACGGTCGTCGAGGCCGGCTGGGGCGGCGCGTACGGCAACAACATCGTGCTCCGGATGGCGGACGGCACGTACACCCAGTACGGCCACCTCTCCTCGATCGGCGTCTCCGTCGGCCAGGGCGTCTCTTCCGGCCAGCAGCTCGGCCTCTCCGGCTCCACCGGCAACTCCACCGGCCCGCACCTGCACTTCGAGGCCCGCACCACCCCCGAGTACGGCTCCGACATGGACCCCGTCGGCTACCTGCGCTCCCACGGACTGGACGTCTGACCCGCCCCACGCGACTCCGCCCGAAGGCCCCGGTACCCGCCGGGGCCTTCGGCGATTCCGGCCCGAAGAGATCCATGGATTCCGGTCCGCCATCGGAAATTCCGACAGATTGCAATAGAGTCACGGAACAGGCGTCGGGCGGCCGCGTTTTCGCGGGGATCAAGGCGGAGGTTCGGGGTATGCGCATTCCCGCGCATTCGGTATGCACGGCGATCCGTGGCGACATCGTCTCCGGTGCCCACGAGCGCGGCAGCCGCCTCACCGAGGAGTTGCTGGCCCGCCGCTACGGAGTCTCCCGCGTCCCGGTCCGCAAGTCCCTGCGCACGCTGGAGTCCGAGGGCTTCGTGGTCACCCGCAGACACGCGGGCGCCTGGGTCGCCGAGCCCACCGCGCAGGAGGCGGCCGACCTCCTGGAGATGCGGATGCTCCTGGAGCCGCTGGGCGCGGCCCGCGCCGCCCAGCGCCGCACCCAAGCCCACCTGAAGGTGCTCCGGGGTCTGGTCGGGCTGGGCCAGGAGCGGGCCCGCCGGGGCGAGGGCGAGGATCTGCGCTCGCTGGCCGGCTGGTTCCACGAGACCCTCGCCCAGGCCTCCGGCAGCCCCGGACTCATCGCGCTGCTCACCCAGCTCCGCCACAAGATCGCCTGGATGTACGCGGTCGAACAGCCGGCCCGCCCGGACGACTCCTGGGCCGAGCGCGGCGCGATCGTGGACGCCGTGGCGCGCGGCGACGCGGATCGGGCGAGGCTGCTGACCGCCCTGCACGCGGAACGCGCCACCGGGGCCCACCGGCTGCGCCGCCCGGATCCGCCGGGGCGGCGCACCGCGCCGGCTCCCCGTGTGAGCACTTCGCAACGTGACGTGAACATCGCGGGCGTCCGCTATTAACAGAACAGCCGTATACGCAGAGAAGTGATTTCGGAACACGGAGAAGTAATCGCCGGGCGCTATCTGTGCTGCCCGAATTGTCGCTGCGCGGCTCTTTCCGGAAAGCGAAAGAGCCGCGCTCCCTCAAAGGGTTCACGGCTCTCGCGCCTGTCGAATCCGGCCGGGCCGGGTCGCGTGGGTCAGACGGTCTCGGGAAGTTCTTCCAGGCCCTCGGCGACCAGCTTCGCGAGCCGGTCCAGAGCGGCCTCGGCGTCGTCCCCGTCCGACGCGAGCACGATCTCCTCGCCGCCCTGCGCGCCCAGGCCGAGCACGGCGAGCATGGAGGCGGCGTTCACCGGGTTGCCGTCGGCCTTGGCGATCGTCACGGGGACGCCGGAAGCCGTGGCGGCACGGACGAAGATGGAAGCGGGGCGGGCGTGCAGGCCCTCGGCCCAACCGACGTTTACGCGGCGCTCAGCCATGGTTCAGCCCTTCACATATCAATGGTTGTCTAGACCAGTCTCTCATGCAGTGCGTGGTGCTGTGCCCGGCCTCCTGTCCGGATCCCGTACTCCGGCGGCTCCGGTCCGGGCCGCCTCCGACCGCCCGGGCGCCGATCTCTCCGCGACCGGGGTCCCCGCCGTAGGCTTTGCCCATGGAGCCCACGCCCGAGCCGAGTCCGCATCACGCGTACCCCGACCACTGGGAAGCGGACGTGGTGCTCCGCGACGGTGGCACCGCGCGCATCAGGCCGATCACCACGGACGACGCCGAGCGACTGGTCAGCTTCTACGAGCAGGTGTCCGACGAGTCGAAGTACTACCGGTTCTTCGCCCCGTATCCGCGCCTATCCGACCGGGACGTGCACCGCTTCACCCATCACGACTACGTCGACCGGGTGGGACTGGCCGTCACGATCGGCGGCGAGTTCATCGGAACGGTCCGCTACGACCGCATCAACGACGAGGGCCGCCCCGCCTCCGCCCCCGCCGACGAGGCCGAGGTGGCCTTCCTCGTCCAGGACGCCCACCAGGGGCGCGGCGTCGCCTCGGCGCTGCTCGAACACATCGCCGCCGTCGCCCGGGAGCGCGGCATCCGGCGCTTCGCCGCCGAGGTGCTCCCCGCCAACAACAAGATGATCAAGGTGTTCCGGGACGGCGGCTACACCCAGCGCCGCAGCTTCGAGGACGGCTCCGTCCACCTCACCCTCGACCTCGAACCCACCGCGAAGTCCCTCGCCGTCCAGCGCGGCCGCGAACAGCGCGCCGAGGCCCGCTCGGTGCAGCGCCTGCTCGCCCCCGGCTCCGTCGCGGTCATCGGCACCGGACGCACCCCCGGAGGAGTGGGCCGCACCGTCCTGCGCAACCTCCTCGCCTCCGGCTACACCGGCCGCACGTACGCGGTGAACCATGCCTTCGACGAGGGCCCGGCCACCCTCGACGGCGTCCCCGCCCACCGTTCGCTCGGCGAGATCGACGAGCGGGTCGACCTCGCGGTCATCGCCGTCCCCGCCCACCGGGTCCCCGAGGCCGTCGCCGACTGCGGGGAGCACGGCGTCCAGGGGCTGGTCGTCCTCTCCGCCGGATACGCCGAGCGGGGCGCCGAGGGCCGCGGACTCCAGCGCGAGCTGGTCCGCCAGGCCCGCTCGTACGGCATGCGGATCATCGGCCCCAACGCCTTCGGCATCATCAACACCGCCGAGTCCGTCCGGCTGAACGCCTCGCTTGCCCCCGAGTCGCCCGCCCGCGGCCGGATCGGCCTGTTCACCCAGTCGGGCGCGATCGGCATCGCCCTGCTCTCCGGCCTCCACCGGCGCGGGGCGGGCCTGTCCTCGTTCATCTCGGCGGGCAACCGGGCCGACGTCTCCGGCAACGACTTCCTCCAGTACTCCTTCGAGGACCCGGACACCGATGTCGCCCTGCTCTACCTCGAATCGCTGGGCAACCCCCGCAAGTTCACCCGCCTCGCCCGCCGCACCGCCGCCGTGAAGCCCGTCGTCGTGGTGAAGGGCGCCCGGCACAGTGGCTCCACCCCACCCGGCCACGCCGTCCCGGTCAGCCGTATCCCCGACGCCACGGTCTCCGCGCTGATGCGCCAGGCCGGCGTCATCCGGGTCGACACCGTGACCGAGATGGTCGACGCCGGACTCCTGCTGGCGGGCCAGCCGCTCCCGGCCGGCCCCCGGGTCGCGATCCTCGGCAATTCCGAGTCGCTGGGCCTCCTGACGTACGACGCCTGTCTGGCCGAGGGACTGCGCCCGCGCCCGCCGATCGACCTCACCACCGCCGCCTCCCCGCAGGACTTCCGGGACGCGTTGGCCGAGGCGCTGGCGGACGGGACCTGCGACGCCGTGGTCGTCACCGCCATCCCATGGGTGGGGGAGAACGGCGAGGCCGAGACCGGTGACGGCCAAGTGCTGGCCACCGCCCTGCACAAGGCCGTGGCCGGGGGCTCGGCCAAGCCGGTGGCCGTCGTCCACGTCGAGATCGGCGGCCTCGCCGAGGCGCTGGCCGCCGCGTCCAGCACCGCCGCGCCACGCCCCCGCACGGTGACGCCCGCCGCCCGGACCCCGGCGGACACCACCTCCTCGACCGCCCCGGCCCCGAGCACCGCTCCAGCCACTCCCGCCGCCCCCGACGTGAGCGCCGCCCCCGCCCCGGGCCCCGGCACGCCCGCCGCTCCGGAGGCGAGCCCGACCCCGGAAACCGCCACGGGCCCCGGCCCCGGCCGTATCCCCGCCTACCCCGCCGCCGAACGCGCCGTGCGGGCCCTCGCCGAGGCCGTGAAGTATGCCCAATGGCGCCGCCAAGCGGCCGTGCCGGGCAAGATCCCCGAGTTCCTCGACGACACCATCGACGAGTCCGGGGCCGCCGCTCTGATCGAGGCACAGCTCGCCACCGCCCCCGACCCGCGTGGCCGCCCGCTCACCCACGACGAGGCCCGCGAACTGCTCGGCCGCTACGGCATCGCCGTCCGTCCCACCCTGCCCGCCCCGGACCCCGAGGCGGCCGTCGCGGCGGCGGCCCGGCTCGGCTACCCGGTCGCCCTCAAGACCACCGCGCCCCATCTGCGTCACCGCGCCGATCTCGGCGGGGTGCGCCTCGACATCGCCGACGAGGAGGCGCTGCGCCGGGCGTACGGAGAGCTGACCGATCTCCTCGGCAAGCCCGCCGAACTGCTCCCCGTCGTCCAGGCGATGGCCCCGCGCGGCGTGGACACCGTCGTGCGGGCCTCCATCGACGCGGCAGCCGGGGCCGTCCTCTCCTTCGGCCTCGCGGGCGCGCCCTCCGAACTGCTCGGCGATACCGCGCACCGGCTGGTCCCCGCCACCGACCGCGACGCCGCCGAACTCATCCGGTCCATCAGGGCGGCCCCGGTGCTGTTCGGCTGGCGGGGTTCGGCCCCGGTCGACACGGCCGCGCTCGAAGAGCTGCTGCTGCGGCTGTCCCGGCTGGTCGACGACCACCCCGAGGTGGTCTCCGTCGCCCTCGAACCGGTCGTCGTCGCCCCGCACGGACTGACCGTGCTCGGCGCGAGCGTCCGGCTCGCCCCGCCGCCCGCCCGGAGCGACCTCGGCCCCCGCCGCCTTCCGAACTACTGAACCACCGGTGCCCACCGGGGCGTCCCCGGCAGCCACCGGTCCGCCGTAGGATGGTTCCCATGGCAAAGACCGGTACGACGACCCAGGGGCTGCGCGCGGCGATCGAGCGCAGCGGCTACTACCCGGCCCTCGTGGCCGAGGCGGTGGAGGCCGCCGTCGGCGGGGAACCGGTCGCTTCGTACCTGGTGCACCAGGAGACCACGTTCGACTCCAACGAGGTGCGCCGTCATGTGACGGTCCTCGTCCTGACCGAGCACCGGTTCATCGTCAGCCACACCGACGAGCAGGCCGCCGACACCAGCTCCCCGACGCCGTACGCCACCACCTCCACCGAGTCGGTGAAGCTGGGGCGGATCTCCTCCGTCGTGGTCAGCCGCGTCGTGGCCAACCCGGAGAAGTACGTCCCGGGCACGCTGCCCCGCGAGGTCGTCCTGACCATCGGCTGGGGTGCGGTCTCCCGGATCGATCTGGAGCCCGCCGCCTGCGGCGACGCCAACTGCGAGGCCGACCACGGCTACACCGGCAGCTCCACCGCCGACGACCTGAGCCTGCGGGTCAGCGAGGCCGGTGACGGCCTCGACGCCGTGCGCCAGACCCTCGCCTTCGCCCAGTCGCTCTCCGAGGCCACGGCCGCCACCGCGGTGACCGGCCGCTGATGGCCCAGCCCGCCTGGCAGGACCCCGTCCTGCTGCCCCTCGACACCGCGCCCGTGCCCGAGTACGGCAGCGGCTCGCTCGCCGACCTGCTGCCGACGCTCGCCGCCGGACAGGAAGTGCCCGGCTTCACCGCCGCGATCCCCGAGCTGGCCCCGGCCGACCGCAACTGCGTCTTCCTGATCGACGGCCTCGGCTGGGAGCAGATCAAGGCCCACCCGGACGAGGCACCCTTCCTGTACTCCCTTCTCCCCACCTCGCGCGGCGGCACCGGCCGCCCGCTCACCGCGGGCTTCCCCTCCACCACCGCCACCTCGCTCGCCTCGGTCGGCACGGGGCTGCCGCCCGGTGAGCACGGCCTCGCCGGCTACACCGCGCGCAACCCGGAGACCGGCGAGCTGATGAACCAGCTCCGCTGGAAGCCGTGGACCGCGCCGAAGGTCTGGCAGCCCTACCCCACGGTCTTCCAACGCGCCGACGCCGCGGGCGTGCACACCGCCCAGGTCTCCGCGCCGACGTTCGAGCAGACCCCCCTCACCAAGGTCGCGCTCAGCGGCGGCTCCTTCCTCGGCCGGCTCTCCGGCGAGGACCGGATGGACGTCGCCGCCCAGCGCCTGGCCGCCGGCGACCGCTCGCTCGTCTACACGTACTACAGCGAGGTCGACGGCAAGGGCCACCGCTTCGGCACCGACTCCGACGCCTGGCGCGGCCAGCTGATGTACGTCGACGGGCTCGCCCGACGCCTCGCCGAGCAGCTCCCGCCGCGCTCGGCGCTCTACATCACCGCCGACCACGGCATGATCGACATCCCGTTCGACGAGCAGTCCCGGATCGACTTCGACGAGGACTGGGAGCTGCGCGCCGGCGTCGCCCTCCTCGGCGGCGAGGGACGCGCCCGTCACGTCTACGCGGTGCCGGGCGCCCAGGCCGACGTCCTGACCGTCTGGCGCGAGGTGCTCGGTGAACAGTTCTGGGTCGCGAGCCGGGACGAGGCCATCGCGGCCGGATGGTTCGGGCCGACGATCGACGAGCGGGTGTACGGACGGATCGGCGACGTGGTCGCCGCCGCCCACGACGACGTGATCATCACGGCCTCCGTGCGTGAGCCGCACGAGTCGGCGATGGCGGGCGTGCACGGCTCCCTGACCCCCGTGGAACAGCTCGTCCCCCTCCTCGAAGTACGCTCGTAACCTCTCCCACCGCGCCCACCCCCCTCCGAAAGGTGCTCGACCCCTCATGCCCGAGCTGGTGTTCTTCTCCGGAACCATGGACTGCGGAAAGAGCACGCTGGCCCTGCAGATCGGTCACAACCGTTCGGCACGCGGGCTCCAGGGCGTGATCTTCACCCGGGACGACCGTGCGGGGGAGGGCAAGCTCTCCTCCCGGCTCGGTCTGGTGACGGACGCCGTCGAGGCAGAGGAGGGCATGGACCTGTACGCGCACATCGTCGACCGGGTCAGCCGGGGCGGCCGGGTCGACTACGTGATCGTGGACGAGGCGCAGTTCCTCGCACCGGAGCAGATCGACCAACTGGCCCGCGTCGTCGACGACCTGGGGCTCGACGTCTTCGCCTTCGGCATCACCACGGACTTCCGGACCAAGCTGTTCCCGGGCTCCCAGCGGCTGATCGAGCTGGCCGACCGGATAGAGGCCCTCCAGGTCGAGGCGCTCTGCTGGTGTGGCGCCCGCGCCACGCACAACGCCCGCACCGTGGACGGCGAGATGGTCGTCGAGGGCGCCCAGGTCGTCGTCGGCGACGTCAACCGGCAGGCGGGCGAGGTCGGTTACGAGGTGCTGTGCCGCCGTCACCACAGCCGCCGCACGACCGCGGGCACCGCCCGCGCGGGCATCCTCTCCCCGGACGTCCTGCCGGTCGCCTCCGACGTCTGAGGGCTCCCGTAGTCCCTGGTTGATCAGCGCCCGGCGTCAGGTGCGGTGCGTCGCAAGGCGGAGGGGCGTTCGCATCCTGGATGTATTCGGGCGTTCCGGCAACGCGGCGAGGTGCCGTAGCGGTCGTCGTGCGCCCGCCAGGGATCACGGGACAGCCCTCAGCCTCCCGCGGACCTGCCCCCGGCGGCGGACCGGATGACCGTGAACACGGCGCCCTCCGGGTCCGCGACCGTCGCCAGCCGGCCGCTCGACCCTTCGCGCGGCGGTTGCAGGACGCGCCCGCCCAGCTCCACCACCCGGGCCGCGGCCCGGTCGGTGTCGGCGACCTCGAAGTACGTCATCCAGTGCGGCCCCCGGTCGCGCGGCAGCGCGTGGCCGACCCCGTGCAGCGCCGCCACCGGTACGTCGTCCAGGTGCAGGGTCTGGTAGTCGAAGTCGGCGGAGACGACCGCCTCCGTCTCGTAACCGAAGACCGTCTGGTAGAACTTCGCGACCATCGATGTCTCCCGGGTCACCAGTTCGTTCCAGACAGGGGTGCCGGGCACGCCCGCTGTCATCGTGCCGATGTGCTCCGAGCCCTGCCAGATGCCGAAGACCGCCCCGCTCGGGTCCGAGGCGATGGCGAGCCGTCCAGCCTCGCCCGCGTCCAGCGGTCCGACCGCGACCGTCCCGCCGCAGGAACGGATGGCCTCCGCGGTGGCGTCGGCGTCGTCCGTGGCGAGGTAGGTGGTCCAGGCGACCGGAAGATGACGGTCGGGCAGCTGGCCGATGCCCGCGACCTCCTGCCCGTGCAGCAGCCCGCGGACGTAGGGGCCCAGTTGTTCGGGACCCGGCCGGAACTCCCAGTCGAACAGGGCCCCGTAGAACTCCTGGGTCGTGGTCAGGCCGTGCACGATCAGACTCACCCAGCAAGGTGTTCCGGGCGTGCGCCGGGCGTGGGCCTCGGTCATCGTCTTCTCTCCTCGGACCGTTGTGGTGGCCGTGCGGGGGACGGGACAGGTACGCCGTCCCGGGTCGGGAAGCGGTCCGCGTGTCCCGTGCAGATGCTCGCACCCCCCGGCGTGGGAGACGACCGGCCGCGCCGCGTCGTACGGGTTCTCGACGAAGGACGGCCGGATTCCCGCCGGCCGTCCCTTTCGATGCTGTTACGGGCGCCGGTGCCGCTGCGCGAGGATGGCACCCATGAAGCCCATCATTACCGCATCCGAATGCGCGAGCGAGTCGGCCGGGTCGCGACCGCCGGTGCTCCTGGACGTCCGCTGGCAGCTCGGCGGTCCGCATGGCCGTCCCGACTACGAGGCCGGTCACCTGCCCGGCGCGGTCTTCGTCGACCTCGATACGGAACTGGCGGGACCGGCGGGTGACGGCGGCCGCCACCCCCTCCCGGACCCGGAGGCCTTCGGGTCCGTGATGCGCCGGGCCGGGGTCGGCCAGGACACCCCTGTCGTGGTGTACGACGGCGGCCTGGGCTGGGCCGCGGCGCGAGCCTGGTGGCTGCTGCGCTGGACGGGGCACGGGGACGTACGGGTCCTGGACGGCGGCCTCGCCGCCTGGACGGGCGACCTCTCCACCGGGATCCCGCGCCCCGCCGAGGGTGATTTCCGGCCGAAGCCGGGGGGCCTGCCCACACTGGACGCGGAAAGCGCGGCGGCCTTCGCCCGCTCGGGTCTGCTGCTGGACGCGCGCGCGACGGAGCGCTACCGAGGCGATGTGGAGCCGATCGACCGCGTCGGCGGCCACATTCCCGGGGCCGTCTCCGCGCCGACCACGCTGAATGTCGACGAGGACGGTCGCTACCTGCCGGCCGAGCGGCTCGCCGCGCGGTTCGCCGGCCTGGGCGCGGAGAGAAGCTCCGAAGGCGTGGGCGTCTACTGCGGATCCGGGGTCTCCGGAGCGCACGAGGTGCTGGCCCTGGAGATCGCGGGCTTCACCGGTGTCCTGTATCCCGGCTCCTGGTCCGAGTGGTCCTTCGACCCCTCCCGGCCGGTCGCCACGGGGCCCGACCCCCAGTAGTCCCGCGGCACCGGCCATACGGGCCGGTCGGGGGCGGGCGAACGGTAAGGCAGCGGGGTCCGTACGCGACCGCGTACGGACCCCGCTCCCACCGGTGGTCATTCCCGGTCAGTCCTGCTTCTTGCGCCGGGTGCCGAAGACGATCTCGTCCCAGCTGGGCACGGCGGCCCGGCGGCCCGGCCGGACTCCGTCCGCCTCGGCCTGACGGTCCGTCGTCCCGGTCAGCCGGTCGCGGTGACCGGCCACCGCCCGGGGCATCAGCACATCCGCGTAGGCGGACCCCGCGCCGGCCGAGGTGGCGGCGGGCGGCTCGGCCGCCTCCGTCTCCTTCGCCGGTTCGAGCGCGGGCGGCTCGGGCTGGGCGGGCCGCTCGGGGACGACCATGTCGCCGCGGAAGCTCGGCACCGCCTCCAGCAGGCTGGTCAGCGAGTCGCGCTCACCGGCCGAGGCGCTGCTCACGTACTCCTCGGGCTCGGCGGCGGCCGGAGCGGGCCGCTCGATCTGCCGGTCGAGGGCCCGGTCCAGCGGCCGGTCGCGCGGCAGCCGGGCGATCCGGGGCACGAACGGGAAACTGGGCTCGGGCGCGGCGACGTCGTCGGTCTCGCCGATCAGCGAGCGCGCCTCGTCGTCCACGGCCTGGACCAGCCGCCTGGGCGGGTCGTACGTCCAGCTCGCCGAGTGCGGCTCACCCGCGACCCGGTAGACGAGCAGGACTTCCCAGGTGCCGTCGTCGCGACGCCACGAGTCCCACTGGACGGTTTCCTTGTCGGCGCCGCGCAGCAGAAGACGCTCCTGCACCGCCTCGCCGAGTTGGGGGCCGGTGTTCTCGCCGGGACGGCGCACAGGAGTCTTCCGGGCCCGCTCGGCCATGAAGGCGCGCTCCGCGAGCACGGGGCCCTCGAAGCGGCGTACACGGTCGACGGGGATGCCCGCGAACTGGGCGACCTCCTCCGCGGAGGCACCGGCCCGTATACGGGCCTGGATGTCGCGGGGACGGAGGTGGCTCTCCACCTCGATCTCGATCTGGCCGAGCCGGGCGCGGTCGTTGCGCACGGCGGCGCGCAGCCGCTCATCGATCGGAAGCGTGTACTCCGTGCTGTCCGCAGCCTTGAGCACCAGTCGTGTGCCGTCGTTGGAGACGGCCACGACACGCAGTTCGGGCATGGGGACCTCCCGGGTGGTGCCTGCCGACGTCACGTGCGTCGCTGCTTCCGCTAGTCGAGTGTGACCTGCCCGGGTGCAGCCTGCCACAACCTTGCCAAGTTGCCCGGCGTGTCGGGCGCTCGTCCTGATGCACCACCATGACACGGTTACCCATTGCGACCCAAAGTGACCGATTTGGCCGCTCTGTGCAGCAGGCATCCGTGTGATGCCTTGACGCTGCCGGTTCGAGTGCCGCCGCCGGACCCTCCGGTGGCTGCGGATTCCCACGTCGGAGTCCGCCCCAGGGCTCGTCACAGTACTCCATTCGGGCCACCGGGGTGGACCGGCGCGCCGCCGAAGTTCTCGCGGGGCGCGGGAGTTGAGATACCCAGTTCTCCGTGAAATGCCCCTGATGCGTGTTGTGCTTCACACAATCTCCGGAAATGGAACTATCCGCTTCGCTCATTTGTCCCTTCCTGTTGCATGGTGGGAGAGATGTCAAGCAGGGGCTGGTAATGGTTCAGAAGCCGGAAAGTGACACAGAACCCAAGGAAAGGCGCATAGATCTGAGTCTCCCGCAGGTCGCCGGGAGCGCCGTCGCAGCCGTCGCGGCGGCGGTGCTGGCCTCGCAGCTGGGCGTGTACGGAACGATCGCGGGAGCGGGCGTGATGAGCGTCGTCGCCACCTGCGGCGGCTCGGTCTTCCAGCACTTCTTCCGCCGCACCGGCGAGCAGATCCGCGAGGTGACGGTCCAGGTGACCCACCCGGAGGGCCGCCAGGTGACGGTGCACACCAAGGAAACGACGCCGGCCGGTCACAGTGGCGCCGCCCGCCGGTCCGGGCCGGAGCCTGCCGAGGACGCCACCACGGTGCTGGCCACGGTCGACCCGGGCACCGTCCCGGAGGTGGTTCCGGACACGGGGAGCACGCGGTCGCCGAAGCCCGTCGACACGGACCGGACCCAGCTGCTGGACCTCGGCGACGCCCGGACCCGGATGCTCCGGGTCCCGCCGGACCCGGGAGGGGGAGCGGAGACCGGAGCCGACCGTACGCGGCTGTTGCCGCAAGCCGGCGACCGTACGCAGATGCGTCCGGGAGCCGGAGCGGGCCAGGCCGCTCCCGACGACGCGTTCAGCGACGGCGTCACCCACGGCACCCGGATGCGCGGCTGGAAGCGGCCCGCACTCGCGGCCGCCGCGGTCTTCGCCGTCTCCATGGCCGGGATCACCGCGTTCGAGATGATCTCGGGCAACGATCTCAGCGGCGGCCAGGGCACGACTCTGAGCTCCGTCGTCCGCGGAGACGGCGGCGACCGGGACTCCGGACCCGCCGATCCCACGCCCTCCGGGGACACCGGCCGGAACGGGGAGGAAGGCGAGCAGCGGCCGACCCCCGGCGACGGCACCGGTTCCGCCCCCGCCACGGACGGAGACGGCGGCGACAAGAGCCCCGACCCCGGTACGGGCACGGGTGGCGAGAACCCGGACACCGGGTCCACTCCCACGCCGACGCCCTCCGGATCCGGCGGCGGGGTCACGTCCGACCCGGCGCCGCCCACCCCGTCGGCTTCCGCCGGCACCGGAACCGGCGCCCCCTCGACCGGCACCGGCGCGCCCCCCGGGCAGGGGGAACAGGCCCCTCCCGGCGCCGACGCCGAATGATCGGTGTACCGGCGAAGCGTGTCGGCCCCGGCCCTCTCCCGACAGTGGGCGCCGGGGCCGACGGCGTATCCGGAGCCGCTCAGTCGCCGAGCACGCGCCGCAGGTAGTCGTTGCCGAACAGACGGTCCGGGTCCAGCCGGTCGCGCAGCGCGGTGAACTCGCCGAAGCGCGGGTAGACCTCGGACAGATAGGCCGCGTCGCGGGTGTGGATCTTGCCCCAGTGCGGCCGGCCGGCGTGCGCGGCCATGATCCGCTCGACCGCGGTGAAGTACGACCGGTGAGGCGTGCCCTTGTAGAGGTGCACGGCGATGTACGCGCTGTCCCGGCCCGAGGCGGTCGACAGGGTCATGTCGTCGGCCGGAGCGGTGCGCACCTCGACCGGGAAGCTGATCTTCAGCGGTGACCGCTCGACCATGGCCTTCAGCTCCCGCAGCACCGCCACCGCCTGCTCGCGCGAAACGGCGTACTCCATCTCCACGAACCGCACGCGGCGCGGGCTGGTGAACACCTTGTACGGGATGTCGGTGTACATACGCGCCGACAACGCCCGGCTGGAGAGCCTGGCGATCGAGGGGATCGTCGCAGGGACCGCGCGACCGAGCGAACAGGCGACCTGGAAGAGCCCGTTGGACAGCAGCTCGTCGTCGATCCAGCTGCTCACCCTCCCGGGCGGGGCGGCCGGTCCGGCGCTGCGGTTGTTGCGCTTGGTGTTGCAGTTGCCGGTGTGCGGGAACCAGTAGAACTCGAAGTGCTCGTTCTCGGCGACCAGCGCATCGAAGTCCGCGGTGACCCGGTCGAAGCTCATCGGCTCCTCACGGGCCGTCAGCAGGAAGATCGGCTCCACGGCGAGGGTGACGGCGGTGATCACCCCGAGGGCGCCGATCCCGATCCGGGCCGCGGCGAACACCTCCGGGTTCTCCCGCTCCGAGCAGACCATGACCGTGCCGTCGGCGGTGACCAGTTCCAGTGCGCGGATCTGCGCCGCTATCGATGCCGAGTCCCGGCCCGTGCCGTGCGTACCGGTGGAGGTCGCCCCGGCGATCGTCTGCTCCATGATGTCGCCCATGTTCGTGAGCGACAGGCCCTCGCGGGCGAGGGCGGTGTTGAGCCGCTTGAGCGGAGTGCCCGCCTCCACCGTCACGGTCATCGACCTACGGTCGATGTCCCGGATCCCGGTGAGCAGGTCCGGACGTATCAGCACCCCGTCCGTGGCGGCAGCCGCGGTGAAGGAGTGGCCCGCGCCGACCGGCTTCACCCTCAGCCCCTCCGCGCCCGCCCGGCGCAGCACGTCCGAGAGCTCGGCAACGGACGCGGGGGACTCGGTGCGGGCAGGCCGGGCGGTGACGGTGCCCGCCCAGTTACGCCACGCGCTCGTCGTCGTCCGTGCGTAGGTGTCGGTCATCTTGCCCGCGCCCTCCCGTCGCAGCCGGCCCGGACAGCCGGCGATACCCCAGGAACGCCACCGCCGCCGCGAGAGCTCCCGCCCCGGCGGGCACCGCGTACCCCGCCTTCGCCCCGGCGGCGTCGACGACCCAGCCGGCGGCCGAGGAGCCGAGCGCCACCCCGACCGCGAGCCCGGTACTGGTCCAGGTCATGCCCTCGGTCAGCTTGGTGCGCGGTACGTGCGCTTCGACGAGGGCCATGGTGGTGACCATCGTCGGTGCGATGGCGAGGCCCGCGACAAAGAGCGCCACGGCCAGCAACGGAAGGTTCCCGGCCAGTTGGAGGGGGATCATACTCACGGCCATCGCACAGACACCCACCAGCCACCTGGTCCCGGGGTTCCCCTTGAGGTGCAGCAGCCCGAACACGGCCCCCGCCAGACACGAGCCGAGCGCGTAGACGGCCAGCACCAGGGAGGCCGCGGCCTTGTGGCCGCGCTCCTCGGCGAAGGCCACGGTCACCACGTCCACGCCCCCGAAGATCGCGCCGGTCGCCACGAAGGTGGCCACCAGGACCTGGAGTCCCCGCGAGCGCAGCGCCGAGCCCCCGGTGTGCTGCGACTTCGGGTGCGGCACCGGCTCGGTCGCGCGCTGCGCCGTCAGCCAGAAGACGCCGACCAGCAGGAAGGCGGCGGCGATCAGCGGCCCCGCCTCCGGGAACCAGGCGGTGGAGAGACCGATGGAGATGATCGGGCCGAAGATGAAGCACACCTCGTCGACGATCGACTCCCACGCGTAGGCGGTGTGCAGATCCCGGCTGGACCCCCGGTAGATCTCCGCCCAGCGCGACCGGACCATCGACCCCACGCTCGGTACACAGCCCGCGCCCACCGAGAAGACGAACAGCGTCCACTCCGGCGCCCCCTGCTGGGCGCAGATCAGCAGACCCGCCACCGCCGCCACCGCGACCAGCGTGACCGGGCGCAGCACCCGGCGCTGCCCGTAACGATCGACCAGCCGGGAGACCTGGGGGCCGCAGACCGCCGCCGACATCGCCAGGGTCGCGGAGAGCGCCCCGGCCAGCCCGTAGCCGCCGGTGAGCTGGGAGATCATCGTCACGACGCCGATGCCCATCATGGACAACGGCATCCGGCCGAAGAAGCCTGCGGCGGAGAACTCCTTGGAGCCGGAGGCGGAGAAGATGGCGCGGTAAGGGCTGGGCAAGGGGTACTCCGGTCGTGCCTGTCAGGCGTATAGCTGGCCGATACAGCTTACGGCCGGGCCGGACATCCCGGACACCGGATCCGGAGGCGGTCCGGGGGGAGCGGCACGGGTGCCCGGACCCCGGGATTCCCGGCCTTCCCGGTCTTTCCGACGGGGCGTCGGATGTCGGTTGCCGCCCTGTCGGAGGCGGGTGGCAGGATCGATGTCATGTCCGATCTGCGCGATCCCGCTCCCTACGACGCCCTGCTGCTGCTCTCCTTCGGCGGTCCCGAGGGCCCGGACGACGTGGTCCCGTTCCTGGCGAACGTGACCCACGGCCGAGGCATCCCCGAGGAACGCCTCAAGGAGGTCGGCAAGCACTACTTCCTGTTCGGCGGGGTCAGCCCGATCAACGCGCAGAACCGCGCACTGCTCGACGCGCTGCGCAAGGACTTCGCGCAGCGCGGCCTGGATCTCCCGGTCTACTGGGGCAACCGCAACTGGGCCCCGTATCTGACCGACGTCCTGCGCGAGATGACCGCCGACGGGCATCGCCGGATCGCCGTCCTCGCCACCAGCGCCTACGCCTCCTACTCGGGCTGCCGCCAGTACCGCGAGAACCTCGCCGAGTCGCTGACCGCTCTGGAGGCAGAGGGGCTGCCCGTGCCCCGGGTCGACAAGCTGCGGCACTACTTCAACCACCCCGGCTTCGTGGAGCCCATGGCGGACGGCGTCCTCGCCTCGCTCGCCGACCTCCCCGAGGATGTCCGCTCGGGCGCGCACATCGCGTTCACCACCCACTCCATTCCGGCCTCCGCCGCCGACGCCTCGGGCCCCGCGGACGCGCACGGAAAGGGCGGCGCGTACGTCGCCGAGCACCTCGACGTGGCCCGGCTGATCATCGAGGCGGTGCGCGAGGAGACCGGCGTCGAACACCCCTGGCAGCTCGTCTACCAGTCCCGCAGCGGCGCCCCGCACATCCCGTGGCTGGAACCCGATATCTGCGACCACCTGGAGACCCTGAGCGCCGAGGGCGCCCCCGCGGTCGTGATGGCGCCCATCGGTTTTGTCTCGGACCACATGGAGGTCCTGTACGACCTCGACACCGAGGCCACCGCGAAGGCCGCCGAGATCGGCCTGCCGGTCCGCCGGTCCGCCACGGTGGGCGACGACCCGCGCTTCGCCGCCGCCGTACGGGACCTGCTCCTGGAGCGCGCCGCGACCGGGCGCGGCCGGGTGGTGGAGCGCTGCGCGCTGGGGTCCCTGGGGCCCTCCCACGACCTGTGTCCGGTCGGCTGCTGCCCGGCGAGGGCCCCGAAACCCGCCGCCGCCGGGGCCGACAGTCCGTACGCCTGATCCGTGGACGTCCCTACGGGCGTCCCGCAGAGCGCCTGTTCCGCCGAGTCCCCTGGGAGCACCGTGACCGACCCCGCACTGTCCGAACTGCTCGACCTCGCCCTGGAGGCCGCCCGCCGCGCCGGAGCCCTGCTGCGCGACGGCCGCCCGGCCGACCTGGGGGTGGCCGCGACCAAATCCAGCCCTATCGACGTGGTCACCGAGATGGACATCGCCGCCGAGAAGCTGATCACCGGCTACCTCTCCGACTTCCGCCCCGACGACGGCTTCCTCGGCGAGGAGGGGGCCAGCTCTCCGGGCAGCACCGGCATCCGCTGGGTCATCGACCCGCTCGACGGCACGGTGAACTACCTCTACGGTCTGCCCACCTGGGCGGTCTCCATCGCCGCCGAGCGCGACGGCGAGCGGGTCGTGGGCGTCGTCGAGGCCCCGATGCGCCGCGAGACCTACCGTGCGGTCCTCGGCGGCGGTGCGTTCGCGAACGGCGAGGCCCTGCGCTGCCGGCCCGCCCCGCCGCTGGACGAGGCCCTCGTCTCGACCGGTTTCAACTACGTCGGACACGTCCGCGCCCACCAGGCGGACGTCGCCCAGCGGCTGATCCCCCGGCTCCGGGACATCCGGCGCAGTGGCTCGGCGGCCGTCGACCTCTGCGATGTGGCGGCGGGCCGGCTGGACGGCTACTACGAGCGCGGTCTGCACCCCTGGGACCTGGCCGCGGGCGACCTCATCGCCCGGGAGGCGGGCGCGCTGACCGGAGGCCGCCCCGGGCTGCCCGCCGACGGCGACCTGACGGTGGCCGCCACCCCCGGCGTCTTCGAACCGCTACAGGCCGCACTCGACGAGCTGGGCGCCTGGCACGACTGACGGGGTCCCGCCGAGGAAGGCCCTGGCGAGGGGCCTGAGGCCGCCGCACACTTCACGGGGCCCCGGACACCATGACGGTGTCCGGGGCCCCGTGGCGTACGGCTCAGACGCTGGCGGCGCCGATCTCCACGCCGTGCTCGGCGGCGAGACGGCGCAGATCGTCCAGCTCGCCCTGCTCGACGTCCGCCAGGAAGTCGTCGCCGTCCTCGCGCGCCTGCGTGAGGTCGGTCTCGGTCGTCTTGATGCGTTGCAGCAGACCTGCGGTGAAAGCGTCCATGATGCGCCCCCTCATCGTGGGTCGGTGGCACGGGGGTGTGCCCGGGATCCCCCCGGCCGGGGGGCCGGAGGAGCGGGTGATCGCGCCGCCGCTCCGGGGAAAAGGGGCGGGCCGTGGCATGCCACGTGACAGGCGTGATCGCGGGTGTGAACCCCTCTTCCCCGCGCCATGACTCAGAGAAACCTCAACTGGCCCGGAAATCCGCCGGTTTCCCGGCGAGCAGCAGCCGCCAGGTCCGGCCCGCCGTCGTCTTACCGCCGGTTTATGCGTGTTGCGGGCAGGATGTAGGCGCACAGTCGGCATTGCTGCCCGTGTCCGAGCGTGCCCCGCGTGGGCCGCTCGCTCTGTGAACCCATCGAAGGACCGAAGGAAGGACTGCGCCGTGCGCGTACTCGTCGTCGAGGACGAGCAGCTGCTCGCCGATGCGGTGGCCACCGGACTGCGCCGGGAGGCCATGGCCGTCGACGTCGTCTACGACGGTGCCGCGGCCCTGGAGCGCATCGGGGTCAACGACTACGACGTCGTCGTGCTGGACCGGGACCTCCCGGTGGTGCACGGGGACGACGTCTGCCGCAGGATCGTCGAACTCGGCATGCCCACCCGGGTGCTCATGCTCACCGCGTCCGGAGACGTCAGCGACCGGGTCGAGGGCCTGGAGCTGGGCGCGGACGACTATCTGCCCAAGCCCTTCGCCTTCAGCGAGCTGACCGCCCGGGTGCGCGCGCTGGGCCGTCGTACGACGGTGGCGCTGCCGCCCGTCCTGGAGCGCGCCGGCATCAAGCTCGACCCGAACCGCCGCGAGGTCTTCCGCGACGAGGTGGAGATCCAGCTCGCCCCGAAGGAGTTCGCGGTGCTGGAGGTCCTCATGCGCAGCGAGGGTGCGGTCGTCTCGGCGGAGCAGCTGCTGGAGAAGGCCTGGGACGAGAACACCGACCCCTTCACCAACGTGGTGCGGGTCACGGTCATGACGCTCCGCCGCAAGCTCGGCGAACCGCCTGTCATCGTCACCGTGCCGGGCTCCGGATACCGGATCTGAGGGCCATGGCCACCACCCCGGGGCCCCCGGCGGCGCCTCCGAAACCCACCTGGGAGCCCAAACAGCAGGAGCCCCCGTACCTCTGGCTGCGTCCGACCATCCGGATACGGCTCACGCTGCTGTACGGCGGGATGTTCCTCATCGCGGGCATCGTGCTGCTGTCGATCATCTACATGCTGGCGGCCCAGGCGCTGAGCGTCGGCACGGATCTGCCGTTCGAGATCGTCAGCGGCAAGGTCACCAGCGAGATCTGTGACCTGCCTCCGAACGCCAGCCCGGACGCCTTCAACGCGGCGATGAACACCTGCGTCAACCACCAGCGCAAGGCGGCGCTGGAAACCCTGCTCAACCGTTCGCTGCTCGCCCTCGTCGGCCTGAGCGTGATCGCCTTCGCCTTCGGCTACGCCATGGCCGGACGCGTGCTGTCCCCGCTCGGCCGGATCACCCGGACCGCGCGCCGGGTGGCCGGGACGGACCTCACCCGTCGGATCGAGCTGGATGGCCCGGACGACGAGCTGAAGGAGCTGGCGGACACCTTCGACGACATGCTGGACCGGCTGGAGCGTGCCTTCACCGCGCAGCAGCGATTCGTCGGCAACGCCTCGCACGAGCTGCGTACCCCGCTGGCGATCAACCGCACCTTGCTGGAGGTCCACCTCTCCGACCCGGAGGCCCCGCCGGAGCTCCAGCAGCTCGGCAAGACCCTCCTGGCCACCAATGAGCGCAGCGAGCAGTTGGTCGAGGGGCTGCTGCTGCTGGCCCGGAGTGACAACCAGATCGTCGAGCGCAAGCCGGTCGACCTCGCGGAGGTCGCCGAGCGCGCCATCGACCAGGCCCGGGCGGAGGCGGTGTCGAAGAAGGCCGAGATCCGCGGCGAGCGGGCCACGGTAGTGGTCCAGGGCAACGGCGTCCTGCTGGAGCGGATCGCGCTGAACCTCGTGCAGAACGCCGTGCGCTACAACGTGCCCGAGGACGGCTGGGTGGAGGTCACCACCGAGGCGCGGGACGGGCAGGCCCTGCTCGTCGTCTCGAACACCGGCCCGGTGGTACCGGCCTACGAGATCGACAACCTCTTCGAGCCCTTCAGGCGGCTGCGCACGGAGCGCACGGGCAGCGACAAGGGTGTCGGGCTCGGCCTGTCGATCGCCCGGTCCGTCGCGCGGGCCCACGGAGGCCGTATCATCGCGGAGCCCCGCGAGGGCGGTGGTCTCGTGATGCGCGTCACGCTGCCGGTCTGAGAGGCTGCACGATGTGACCCTGCACCGAATCTTCATGTTCGCTTTGGGCGGAATTTTCAGGACCCGTTCCCGGGCGGTTCGTGTGTGATCGATCACAGGGCCGATTTTCCGGCCATCAACTCTCCGTGATCGCAACTCCGTCGGAAAGCCGGTAATCGTCCGGGTTTTCGAGGATCGTTATCACGGGAAGTACACGGGGTGGAACCCGTGAACTGCGCAGCCGGGACCGTGTACGGTCCCCATCGCCACCCAAGCCGAGCCTCGCCGAGGCGCCCGGTTGGGTGTCGATTGAGTAACAGACCTTGATGTGAGGCAAGATCTCCGCCTCAGGTCGGGCACAAGTCCGGCCTCTCACGCGTTACGTGCGCTGAGACACCCGTAGATACCCAAGAGGGGGAGAGCGACATGGCAACGGATTACGACACCCCACGCAAGACCGACGACGACGTGGACCAGGACAGCCTCGAAGAGCTCAAGGCACGTCGGAGCGACAAGACGGCATCCGCCGTCGACGTCGACGAATTCGACGCGGCCGAGGGACTCGAGCTGCCCGGCGCGGACCTCTCCAACGAGGAGCTGGCCGTCCGGGTGCTGCCCAAGCAGGCCGATGAGTTCACCTGCATGAGCTGCTTCCTGGTGCATCACCGCAGCCAGCTGGCCCGCGAGAAGAACGGTCAGCCCGTCTGCCGCGACTGCGACTGAGGTCGAGTAGGCCGTGGCAGACGAGACACCGTTCCGGAAGCGGCGCCCCTGGCGTCGGCACGGCCCGGAGGCGGACCAGGACGGTACAGGCGGCACAGGCCCGGCAGAAGGCGGTAACGCGTCTGCCGAGCGGTCCGCCGTCCTGCCGGATCACTCCGGCGATTTCGACGACGAGCGAGGCCGATCGGCCTCGCTCGAGGTGGCCGGGGCGGCGTCGCCGGACCGGCCCGGAGAGCAGGATCAGGCGGAGCCCACGACCGGGGGCCGCCTGCGCACAGTGAAACGGGGTGTACGCAAGGGCCGGGAGAGCGCGAAGGCGCTGGCCGCACAGCTGGCCGATCGCATCATCGACACGGCCCCGCGCGTGCCGGTGCGCGACCTCGCCACCCTGCGGAAGCAGTTCCCCGGGCTGGGGCCCGAGGAGCTGGCCGACAAGCTGGTCACGGGAGCCTGCCGGGCCACCGCGACCGTCGGCGCGGGCATCGGCGCCGCCGCCATGATGCCCGTACCGCCCGCCATGATCGCCGAGCTGGCGGCGGAGGTGACCGGCGTCGCCGCGATCGAGATGAAGCTCGTCGCCGAGCTCCACGAGGTCTACGGCCGCCGACCCCCCGGCAATCTCGGCCAGCGCAGCACCGCGTATCTGACGTCGTGGACGGAGGAGCGTGGCATCGACGTCACCCGCCCCACCACGCTCAACGCCGCGCTCGGCGGCCAGATGAAGCGCGAGCTGCGCCAGCAGATCATGAAGCGCATGGCGCGCAATCTGCCCAACCTGATCCCGTTCATGATCGGCGCCGCCGTCGGCGCCACGATGAACCGCCGCGATACCCGCAAGCTCGCCGACCGGGTCAGGAACGACCTGCGCAGGGACCAGATCCGCTGGGACGGCCTGCCCGCGCTGCCTCCGCTGGAGCAGCCCCTGGAGCCGGCCGAGCTGCCCAAGGAGATCGAGGGCCCCTGAGCGAGGAAGGGCCCCTGAGAACCGGCACCTGGTCCCCAGGCCCCGCCCCCCGGACGTCCGCTCAGGCGGTCGGGACGGCGCTCAGCGCCGCCGCCAGGCCCTGCGGGTTCCGGGTCGAGAGGTAGAGGTAGGGAGTCGGGTCGTCCGGGTCCGTGACCTCTACCCGCACCGCCGTCTCCACATAGCCGCGCAGCAGCATGAACGCACGGGCGTCGGCCTTGTGCGTGCGCCAGGCCCGCGCCTCCTCCGCATCCAGCATCTCGGGCTCGCCGAGCGCCGACAGCGGGATCCGGGCGTCGCCGGCGACGAGCGACCCCGCCACCACCCGGATCCGGGCGGAGCCGTAGCCGCTCACCAGGAGCGCTGCGGCGACCGTGCCACCGGCCAGCCCGGTGAGCAGCGGCAGGGTGCCCAGCGGCAGAAGCATCAGAGCACAGGCGATACCGACCCCGAAGGCGATGAACCACCAGGAGCGGGGCGCGGTGAGACGTTCGTCGAAGGGCGGTGCGGAGGGCTGCATGGAACCAAGCTTGGCACGGCGCGACCGACGGACTGCCGCGCGGGTAAGGTCTGCGCCTGTGAGTGGAACATCAGCAGCTCTGACACCCCCGGCCGACGCCGTCGCGCCGGTCCGGCACCCCGGCGCGCCCGCCCCCGGCGAGCTCCTCGGAGCGCACTACGAACACTGTTTCGGCTGCGGCGGGGGACAGCCGCACGGACTGCACCTGATGGCGCGGGCCGGCGAAGGCGTGAGCGTCACCGCCGAGTTCACCGTGCAGCCCGCCCATCAGGGCGCCCCCGGCCTCGCCCACGGCGGCGTGCTCGCCACGGCGCTCGACGAGACCCTCGGCTCGCTGAACTGGCTGCTGCGCACGATCGCGGTGACCGGACGGCTGGAGACCGACTTCGTCCGCCCCGTCCCCGTGGACACCGTGCTGCACCTCGACGCCCGGATCACCGCCGTGCACGGCCGGAAGATCTACTCCACCGCCACCGGCCGGATCGGCGGCCCCGACGGGCCCGTCGCCGTCCGGGCCGACGCCCTCTTCGTCGAGGTCAAGGTCGACCACTTCATCGACAACGGCAGGCCCGCCGAGATCCGGGCGGCCATGTCCGACCCGGACCAGGTCAGGCGCGCCCGCGCCTTCGAGGTGAACCCGTGACGCGCAACCCCGTCGACGTACTGATCCGCCTCCTCGACCCGGACGTGCCGATTCCGGCGTACGGACACCCGGGCGACGCCGGGGCCGACCTGGTGACCACCGAGGCCGCCGAACTCGCCCCCGGCGAACGCGCGGTGCTCCCCACCGGGGTGTCGATCGCCCTGCCCGACGGGTACGCCGCGTTCGTTCACCCGCGCTCCGGCCTCGCGGCCCGCTGCGGAGTGGCCCTCGTGAATGCCCCGGGGACCGTGGATGCCGGGTACCGTGGGGAGATCAAGGTGATCGTGGTCAACCTCGATCCACGCGAGAGCGTGCGATTCGAACGGTTCGACCGGATTGCCCAATTGGTTGTCCAGCAGGTCGAGAAGGTGCGCTTCCACGAGGTGGCGGAACTTCCCGGCTCGGCGCGGGCCGAAGGGGGCTTCGGGTCCACCGGCGGCCACGCGTCGGTGGACGGCGCCGAGGGCGGGAACACCCACGGTGGGAACAGCTACGCTTCGGTCGTATCCGACCGGGAAGGACAGTGACGTGTTCGGACGTCGCAAGAAGAGTGGTTCCGCCGAGGACGCGGCGGACGAGGTGCGCGAGGCCGAGCAGGTCGCCGACGAGCCCGAGGGCAGTGACGGCGCCGTCAAGGGCGCCCGTCGGATGAACCTTCCGCCGGCCCCCAGGCCGGACGGACCCTGGGACAGCACCGAGGTCTCCCAGCCCGGCGAGGGCCGGGTCGACCTGGGCGGCATCTTCGTCCCCGGGGTCGAGGGCATGGAGCTGCGCGTCGAGGTGGCCGGGGACGCGATCGTCGCCGCCACCGTGGTGCTGCGCGACAGCGCGATCCAGCTGCAGGCCTTCGCCGCCCCCAAGAAAGAGGGCATCTGGGGCGAGGTCCGCGACGAGATCGCCTCGGGCATCACCCAGCAGGGCGGCATCATCGACGAGGTCGAGGGCCCGCTGGGCTGGGAGCTGCGCGCGCAGGTCCCCGTACAGCTCCCGGACGGCACGGGCGGTGTGCAGCTCGTGCGCTTCGTCGGCGTGGACGGGCCGCGCTGGTTCCTGCGCGGAGTGATCTCCGGCCAGGGCGCCGTCCAGCCGGAGGCCGCCGGGCTGCTGGAGACGATCTTCCGGGACACGGTGGTCGTCCGCGGCGACGGGCCGATGGCCCCCCGCGACCCGATCGTCCTCAAGCTCCCCAACGACGCCCAGATGGTGCCCGAGGGCGTACAGCAGGAGGACCAGGAGAGCTCGAAGTTCTCCGGTGGGATGGGGCAGCTCCAGCGCGGCCCCGAGATCACCGAGGTCCGCTAGCGGTACGCGGCAGGACTTCGCGGTGTTCGCAGCACAGGCCGGTGGGCCGTACCCTTTCCGCGGGTGCGGCCCACCGGCCATTGCCCGGCCGTGTCCCGCACGCACATACTGGCGGGCGACGACGCAGGCCACGTGATGACGGGGGAGCAGCATGACCGAGAGCACCAGCGGGCAGTCCGGCACGGCCCTTGCCGAGGACCCGGCCCGTACGGTCATGGTCACGGTCGAGGACCTGCACCGCTCGTACGGGAGCGGAGCGGCGGCCGTGCAC
This sequence comes from Streptomyces sp. NPDC104313, assembly GCF_055583985.1. NCBI lineage: Bacteria > Bacillati > Actinomycetota > Actinomycetes > Kitasatosporales > Streptomycetaceae > Streptomyces > Streptomyces sp. NPDC104313. The sequence continues at coordinate 33,049 of NZ_JBVJMW010000014.1, read as the reverse complement.
GCCCTGCGCGGGGTCTCGTTCGAGATCCCCCGCGGTGAGCTGGTCGCGCTCAAGGGCCGCTCCGGCTCCGGCAAGACCACCCTGCTCAACCTGGTGGGCGGCCTGGACACCGCGGACAGCGGACGGATCACCGTCGACGGCACCGAGCTGTCGGAGCTCGGCGAGAAGGGCCTTCTGGAGCTACGCAGGGACCGGGTCGGCTTCATCTTCCAGTCCTTCGGCCTCATCCCGATCCTGACCGCCGCCGAGAACGTCGGCGTGCCGCTGCGGCTGCGCAGGGCCGATCCGGCCGAGCGCGACGAGCGGGTCGCCCTGCTGCTCTCCCTCGTCGGCCTCGCCGACCACGCCGAGCAGCGCCCCGGAGAGCTCTCCGGCGGCCAGCAGCAGCGTGTCGCCATCGCCCGCGCCCTCGCCAACCGCCCCGCCCTCCTGATCGCCGACGAGCCCACCGGACAGCTCGACGCCGAGACCGGGCTCGCCGTGATGGAACTGCTCCGCGCGGTCGTCCGCAGCGAGAACGTCACCGCCCTCGTGGCCACCCACGACCCCCAGCTGCTGGGCCTCGCCGACCGGGTCCTGGAGCTGAGCGACGGCCACATCGTCGAACACGGATGACGTTCCCGTAGCGCCCCCGCACCGGCCCCGGCGCGCATCAGAGTTCCGTCAATACGCTCCCCACCTGCACTCCTGGGGCCGAACCACGGCCCCGGGCGGAGTAGCGTCGAGGACGGCAGCCGCACCGGGCGCCAGCGACCCTCGACACGACAGGGCCGGACGGAAGAAGACAATGGGGCCATGGGACGCGGCACACTCCGGATCTACCTGGGCGCGGCACCGGGCGTCGGCAAGACGTACGCGATGCTTTCCGAGGCGCATCGCCGGGTCGAGCGTGGGACCGACTGTGTGGTGGCTTTCGTGGAGCATCACGACCGGCCGCGGACCGAGGTGATGCTGCACGGGCTGGAGCTTCTGCCGCGCCGGGAGCTGGAGTACCGGGGGAGTGTGTTCACCGAGATGGATGTGGACGCCGTTCTGGAGCGTGCTCCGGCGGTGGCGCTGGTGGACGAGCTGGCGCACACCAATGTTCCCGGTTCGCGCAACGCGAAGCGCTGGCAGGATGTCGAGGAGCTGCTGAGGGCGGGGATCGATGTCATATCCACGGTCAACATCCAGCATCTGGAGTCGCTGGGTGATGTCGTGGAGTCGATCACCGGGGTCCGGCAGCGTGAGACGGTGCCGGACGAGGTGGTGCGCCGGGCCGATCAGATCGAGCTGGTCGACATGTCGCCCCAGGCGCTGCGCCGGCGGATGGCGCACGGGAACATCTACCGGCCCGACAAGATGGACGCGGCGCTCTCGAACTACTTTCGCCCGGGCAACCTCACCGCCCTGCGTGAGCTGGCCCTGCTCTGGGTCGCCGACCGGGTCGACGAGTACCTCCAGCAGTACCGGGGCGAGCACAACATCCGTACCACCTGGCAGGCCCGCGAACGCATCGTCGTCGGACTGACCGGAGGGCCCGAGGGCCGCACCCTCATCCGCCGCGCCTCCCGGATGGCGGCCAAGGGCTCCGGCAGCGAGATCCTCGCCGTCTACATCGCCCGCAGCGACGGCCTGACCTCCGCCTCCCCGAAGGAGCTGGCCGTCCAGCGCACCCTGGTCGAGGACCTCGGCGGCACCTTCCACCACGTCATCGGCGACGACATACCGGCCGCCCTGCTGGAGTTCGCCCGCGGCGTCAACGCCACCCAGATCGTCCTGGGATCCAGCCGCCGGAAGACCTGGCAGTACATCTACGGCCCCGGGGTCGGCGCGACCGTCGCCCGCGAGTCGGGTCCCGACCTCGACGTCCACATCGTGACCCACGAGGAGGTCGCCAAGGGCCGCGGTCTGCCCATGGCCCGCGGTGCCCGGCTCGGCCGCGCCCGAATCATCTGGGGCTGGCTGGTCGGCGTCGTCGGCCCCGTCCTGCTCGCGGTGGTGCTGCGCGGCATGGAGGACGCCCCGGGCCTCGCCAACGACGTCCTGCTCTTCCTCTTCCTGACGGTGGCCGCCGCCCTGCTGGGCGGACTGCGGCCCGCGCTCGCCTCGGCGGCCGTCGGCAGCATGCTGCTGAACTACTGGTTCACCCCGCCCACCCACACCCTGACCGTCCAGGACCCGGAGAACCTCGTCGCCATCGTGATCTTCTTCGCGGTGGCGGTGGCGGTCTCCTCCGTGGTCGACCTCGCGGCCCGGCGCACCCACCAGGCCGCCCGGCTGCGCGCCGAGTCGGAGATCCTCTCCTTCCTCGCGGGTAGCGTGCTGCGCGGCGAGACCGCCCTGGACGCCCTGCTGGAACGGGTCCGCGAGACCTTCGCCATGGAGTCGGTCGCCCTGCTGGAGCGCAGCAGCGACGTCGAACCGTGGACCTGCGCCGGATTCGTCGGGCCGGCCCCGGTCACCCGCCCCGACGACGCCGACGTGGACATGCCGGTCGGCGACAACATGGCCCTCGCGCTGTCCGGCCGGGTACTGCCCGCCGAGGACCGCCGGGTGCTCGGCGCGTTCGCCGCCCAGGCCGCCGTCGTCCTGGACCGCCAGCGCCTGGTCGGGGAGGCCGAGCAGGCCCGCAGGCTCGCCGAGGGCAACCGGATCAGGACCGCCCTGCTCGCCGCCGTCAGCCACGACCTGCGTACCCCTCTGGCCTCCATCAAGGCCGCCGTCAGCTCGCTGCGCTCCGACGACGTGGCCTGGTCCGAGGCGGACGAGGCGGAGCTCCTGGAAGGCATCGAGGACGGCGCCGACCGGCTGGACCACCTCGTCGGCAACCTGCTGGACATGTCCCGCCTCCAGACCGGCACCGTGACCCCGCTGATCCGCGAGATCGACCTCGACGAGGTGGTCCCCATGGCGCTCGGCGGCGTCCCGGAGGGCAGCGTCGACCTCGACATTCCCGAGACGCTGCCGATGGTCGCCGTCGACCCGGGACTCCTGGAGCGGGTCGTCGCCAACATCGTGGAGAACGCCGTCAAGTACAACCCCGGCCAGGAGCCCGTCGCCGTGGCCGCCAGCGCCCTCGGCGGCCGGGTCGAGCTACGGGTCGTGGACCGCGGCCGGGGCGTCCCCGACGAGGCCAAGGAACGGATCTTCGAGCCCTTCCAGCGGTACGGGGACGCCCCGCGCGGTGCCGGAGTGGGCCTCGGCCTCGCCGTCTCCCGGGGCTTCGCCGAGGCCATGGGCGGCACCCTCGACGCCGAGGACACCCCTGGCGGTGGGCTGACCATGGTCCTGACCCTCTCCGCGGCGCCGGGCGGCGTCCGGACCGACGCCGAGCTGCCGGCCAAGGCCACCTCATGACATGTCCCCGCGTCCCGGGCCACCTCATGACACGCAGTCGCGGCCCGGGACGCCCCCGGGCGTACGCCGTGCGCCCCCGCGCGCTTCCCTCCGCCACGTCCTCCCCCTCTTCCCCGTACAGCGGGGTTCTTCCCTCCTCCCCGTGCAGCAGAAAGGCAGGTCCGCGATGACCAGGGTGCTTGTGGTCGACGACGAGCCGCAGATCGTCCGCGCCCTCGTGATCAACCTGAAGGCGCGCCAGTACGAGGTCGACGCCGCGCCCGACGGGGCGACCGCCCTCCAGCTGGCCGCCGCCCGCCACCCCGACGTCGTCCTCCTCGACCTCGGGCTGCCCGACATGGACGGGGTCGACGTGATCAGGGGCCTGCGCGGCTGGACCCGGGTCCCCATCCTCGTACTCTCCGCGCGCCACACCTCCGACGAGAAGGTGGAGGCCCTGGACGCGGGGGCGGACGACTACGTCACCAAGCCGTTCGGCATGGACGAGCTGCTGGCCCGGCTGCGCGCCTCCGTACGCCGGGCGGAACCGGTCGGCCAGGAGGGTGGCGCCGAGGACATCGCCCTCGTCGAGACGGAGGGCTTCACCGTCGACCTGGCGGCGAAGAAGGTGCACCGGTCCGGCCGCGACGTACGCCTCACCCCCACCGAATGGCATCTCCTGGAAGTCCTCGTCCGCAACGGCGGCCGTCTGGTCAGCCAGAAGCAGCTTCTCCAGGAGGTCTGGGGCCCCTCCTACGGCACCGAGACCAACTATCTGCGGGTCTACATGGCCCAGCTGCGCCGCAAGCTGGAGGCGGACCCCTCGCACCCCCGGCACTTCGTCACCGAACCGGGCATGGGCTACCGCTTCGAGCGCGGCTGACAGGCGCCGCTTCACTCGTTCGAGTGGTCACCCAGGCCCTCCGTGTACCGTCCGCAGGACCGGTACGCTTCGGGTATGAGTGCTGTTCGCCGATCCGAGAAAGCCGGGAAGGCCGGGAAGGCGGCGAGACCTTCCGGGCGCTTCCGCCGTATGCTCGACCGGCTCTCCAGTTCCCAGGAGGACCTGGAGTCCCAGGAGCTGCGGGAGGACGCTCAGGCCACCGGATGCACCCGGATCTCCGAGTGCTCCGACCGGCAGATCGTGAAGGTGGCTGGTACGTTGCGGACCGTCACCCTCCGTCCCCGGGCCGGAGTGCCCGCCCTGGAGGCGGAGCTCTTCGACGGCACCGAGCCGCTGGACGTGGTCTGGCTCGGCCGTCGTTCCATCGTCGGCATCGAACCGGGCCGCAGGATCATCGCCTCGGGACGGGTCGCCATGAGCCATGGCCGCCGGGTGCTGTTCAACCCCACATACGAACTCCGACCGCTCGCCAAGGAGTAGCCGGTGACGTCTCTCGACAAGCCGACGTCCGAAACGGACCAGCCCCACCGCACGGACCCGCAGCACGTCGGCGGGAGGCACGCCGCCCAGCAGGACGACGAGGCGAAGGCCGTCACCGAGGCCGCCCTCTTCGAGGCCTTCGGCGGCGTGCGCGGCATGGTGGAGACAGTCCTGCCCGGGCTGCTCTTCGTCACGATCTTCACCATCAACAAGGACCTGAACGCCTCGGCCATCGCGGCCCTGGCGGTGGCCTTGGCCCTCGTCGCCGTCCGGCTGATCCGCCGGGACACCGTCAAGCACGCCTTCAGCGGCGTCTTCGGGGTGGCCTTCGGTGTCGTCTTCGCGAAGATGACGGGCAACGCCAAGGACTTCTACCTGCCGGGCATGCTCTACACCCTGGGCCTCGCGGTCGCCTATATCGGCACCGCGGCGGCCGGGGTGCCGCTGATCGGCCTGATCCTCGGCCCGGTCTTCAAGGAGAACCTCTCCTGGCGGACTCGTAACCCCGGCCGGAAGAAGGCGTACACCAGGGCCAGTTACGCCTGGGGTTTCATCCTGCTGGCCAAGTGCGCGATCCTCTTCCCGCTCTACTGGTGGGCCGACACCACCGAGTTCGGCTGGGTGCTCATCGCGCTGAAGATCCCGCCGTTCCTGCTCGCGGTCTATCTGACCTGGGTCTTCCTCGCGAAGGCGCCTGCGCCCATCGACGTCTTCGCCGAGATGGAGGCCGAGGAACAGGCGGAGAAGGAGCGCAAGGCGCGGAGCGCCGCGGCGCTCCGCGACCCGGACGCCTGACCCGTACACCAGCCATCCCATGCGAAAGGGGCCCGAAACCGCTGAGGCGGTTCCGGGCCCCTTTCGCAGAAGGTGGGCGGTCAGTCCTCCGCCAGATCGCGCCGGACCGACAACAGGTCCTCCAACTGCTCCTCGCGCGCCTGGGCGGCCACGAACAGCAGCTCGTCACCGGACTCCAGGGACTCCTCGGGACTCGGCGTCAGCACCCGCGTACCCCGGATGATCGTCACCAGCGAGGTGTCCTCGGGCCAGGCGACGTCCCCGACCCGGGTCCCGGCCAGCGCCGACTCCGGCGGCAACGTGAGCTCCACCAGGTTGGCGTCGCCGTGGCTGAAGCGCAGCAGCCGGACCAGATCGCCGACGCTCACCGCCTCCTCGACCAGGGCCGACATCAGACGCGGTGTCGAGACGGCGACGTCCACGCCCCAGGACTCGTTGAACAGCCACTCGTTCTTCGGGTTGTTCACCCGGGCCACCACGCGCGGCACGCCGTACTCGGTCTTGGCGAGCAGCGAGACGACCAGGTTGACCTTGTCGTCCCCGGTCGCGGCGATCACCACGTTGCACCGCTGCAGAGCCGCCTCGTCCAGCGACGTGATCTCACAGGCGTCCGCGAGCAGCCACTCGGCCATCGGGACCCGCTCCACCGAGATGGCGGTCGGTGCCTTGTCGATCAGCAGCACCTCGTGCCCGTTCTCCAGCAGCTCGGCGGCGATGGAACGGCCCACCGCGCCCGCCCCGGCAATCGACACACGCATCAGTGACCGTCCTCCTCGGGACCCTGGGCGAAGGCCTCCTCGACCTTGGCGATCTCGTCCGTACGCATCATCACGTGGACCAGGTCGCCCTCCTGGAGGACGGTCTGTGAGGTCGGCAGTATGGCCTCACCCAAACGGGTGAGGAAGGCGACACGGACCCCCGTCTCCTCCTGGAGCGTGCTGATCTTGTGGCCGATCCAGGACGGCGTCGTGTGCACCTCGGCGAGCTGCACACCCCCGCTCGAATCGCGCCACAGGGGCTCGGCGCCCGAGGGCAGCAGCCGCCGCAGCATCTGGTCCGCCGTCCAGCGGACCGTCGCCACGGTGGGGATGCCGAGGCGCTGGTAGACCTCGGCGCGCCGGGGGTCGTAGATCCGCGCCGCGACGTTCTCGATGGAGAACATCTCGCGGGCCACCCGGGCCGCGATGATGTTCGAGTTGTCACCGCTGCTGACCGCGGCGAACGCCCCGGCGTCCTCGATCCCCGCCTCACGGAGGGTGTCCTGGTCGAAGCCGACCCCGGTGACCCGGCGACCGCCGAAACCGGACCCGAGGCGACGGAACGCCGTGGGGTCCTGGTCGATCACCGCGACGGTGTGCCCCCGCTGTTCCAGGGTCTGTGCGAGAGCGGCTCCGACGCGCCCGCAGCCCATGATGACGATGTGCACTGTGCGCCTACCCCGCCGTCCTGGTCATCCGGCTGACCTGCGAAAACACGCTGCTCACACTTCTCTCTCAGCTGGCTGGGCAAACAACGGGACACACACCCGCGGCGTGGCCCGGAGACGAGCTTAAGCGCCGGGGAAGTCAATCCCTCATCCGAGTGTCCGCATCCTCGCGCGGTCCGGCAAAGGGAAAGCAAAATACGCCGGGGCGAACGCAAGGATTGCGTTAAGGAATGGCGGGACGTTCTCCGCCGACCGCAGGAGATTCCGGGGCCACGTCGAAAGGGCGTGCGTTTCGGCCACGGGCTCCGCTTACGATCCTCAGCGTGTCCAAACTGACCGACCTGCCCAAACGGATCCTGATCGGCCGGGCGCTGCGCAGCGACAAGCTCGGGGAGACCCTCCTCCCCAAGCGCATCGCGCTCCCCGTCTTCGCCTCCGACCCGTTGTCCTCGGTGGCGTACGCACCCGGAGAAGTCCTCCTCGTGCTGTCCATCGCGGGGGTGTCGGCGTACCACTTCAGCCCCTGGATCGCCGTCGCGGTCGTCGTCCTGATGTTCACGGTCGTCGCCTCCTACCGGCAGAACGTCCGTGCCTACCCGAGCGGCGGCGGCGACTACGAGGTCGCCACCACCAACCTCGGCCCGAAGTCCGGACTGACCGTCGCCAGCGCCCTCCTCGTCGACTACGTCCTCACCGTCGCCGTGTCGATCTCCTCCGGCATCGAGAACCTCGGCTCCGCGATCCCGTTCGTCATCGAGCACAAGACGCTCTGCGCCATCGGCGCCATCGTCCTGCTCACCCTGATGAACCTGCGTGGCGTCAAGGAGTCCGGAAAGTTCTTCGCCATTCCCACCTACCTCTTCGTGGCCGGCGTCTTCCTCATGATCCTCTGGGGAGCGTTCCGGGGGGTGGTCCTCGGCGACACGATGCACGCCCCCACCTCCGAACTGGAGATCAAGCCCGAACACGAGGGACTGGCCGGCTTCGCCCTCGTCTTCCTCCTCCTGCGGGCCTTCTCCTCCGGCTGCGCCGCCCTCACCGGGGTCGAGGCGATCAGCAACGGCGTGCCCGCCTTCCGGAAGCCGAAGAGCAAGAACGCCGCGACGACGCTCGCCATGATGGGCCTGCTGGCCGTCACCATGTTCTGCGGCATCATCGGCCTGGCCCTGGCCACCGACGTCAAGATGGCCGAGAACCCGGCGGTCGACCTGATCCGCGACGGCGTCCCGGTCGGCGCGGGCTTCACCCAGGACCCGGTCATCGCCCAGGTCGCCGAGGCGGTCTTCGGCCACGGGTCCTTCCTCTTCCTGGTGCTCGCCGTCGCCACCGCGCTCGTCCTCTTCCTCGCCGCGAACACCGCGTACAACGGCTTCCCGCTGCTCGGTTCGATCCTCGCCCAGGACCGCTACCTGCCGCGCCAACTGCACACGCGCGGCGACCGCCTCGCCTTCTCCAACGGCATCGTGCTGCTGGCGGGCGCCGCGATCCTGCTCGTCTGGATCTACGGCGCCGACTCCACGCGCCTGATCCAGCTCTATATCGTCGGGGTGTTCGTCTCCTTCACCCTCAGCCAGACCGGCATGGTCCGGCACTGGAACCGCCTGCTGGCCGACGAACAGGATCAGGCCAAGCGCCGCCACATGGTCCGCTCCCGCGCCATCAACGCCTTCGGTGCCTTCTTCTGCGGCGTCGTCCTGGTGATCGTTCTCGCCACCAAATTCACCCACGGCGCCTGGGTGGCGCTGCTCGGCATGGTCATCTTCTACGGAACGATGACCGCGATCCGGAAGCACTACGACCGGGTCGCCGCCGAGATCGCCGCCGACGAGACGCCCGCTGACGAGAGCGTGCGCCCCTCCCGCGTCCACGCCATCGTCCTCGTGTCCAAGCTCCACCGCCCCACGCTGCGCGCCCTCGCCTACGCCAAACTGATCCGCGCCGACCACCTGGAGGCGCTCTCCATCAGCGTCGACCCGGACGAGACGAAGGCGCTGCGCGAGGACTGGGAACGACGTGCCATCAACGTCCCCCTCAAGATCCTCGACTCGCCCTACCGCGAGGTGACCCGCCCGGTCATCGACTACGTGAAGGGCCTGCGCCGCCAGAGCCCGCGCGACGTGATCAGCGTCTACATCCCCGAGTACGTGGTCGGCCACTGGTACGAGCACCTGCTGCACAACCAGAGCGCCCTGCGCCTGAAGGGCCGCCTGCTCTTCACCCCGGGCGTCATGGTGACCTCCGTCCCCTACCAGCTCCAGTCCTCCGAGGCGGCGAAGAAGCGGGCCCGCAGGCGCGCCGACTGGAACGCTCCGGGGTCGGTCCGCCGGGGCCCGGTGGAGCGGGGATACAGGGAGCCGAACCGCAAGGGGTGAGACCGCCGGCGCGACGGACGACGGGCGGCCCAGGCGTGAGACGCCGGCGCGACGGACGACGGGTCGGCCCGGTGGCGTGCGGGCACCGGGAGCACGGCGGAACGCGCGAGAAGGCGGGGCCGGTCGTGGTAAGCACCCTGACCGCGTCCACGTAGACTGGTGGGCTGTCGTCCGGCCGCAGGCCCGACCGTTTCCCCCCTTTCTCCCTGGAGCCTCCCCTCATGCAGAACGAACCCACGTCGTCGCTGGTCGGGGAGGAGTACGAGGTCGAGGTCGGGCCCGTCGCGCACGGCGGTCACTGCATCGCCCGTACCGACGGTAACCAGGTGCTCTTCGTACGCCACACGCTCCCCGGCGAGAAGATCATCGCCAAGGTCACCGAAGGCGACACGGACTCCCGATTCCTGCGGGCCGACGCGGTGCGGATCATCGAGCCGTCCAAGGACCGCGTCGAGGCGCCCTGTCCGTACGCCGGCCCCGGAATGTGCGGCGGCTGCGACTGGCAGCACGCCAAGCCGGGCGCGCAACGCCGCCTCAAGGGCGAGGTGATCGCCGAGCAGCTCCTGCGCCTGGCGGGCCTGACCCCCGAGGAGGCCGGCTGGGACGGCACGGTCATGCCGGCCGAGGGCGACAAGCTCCCCGCTGGCGAGGTGCCGGCCTGGCGCACCCGTGTCCAGTACGCCGTCGACGCCGACGGCCGCGCGGGCCTGCGCAAGCACCGGTCGCACGACGTCCAGCCGATCGACCGCTGCCTGATCGCCGCGCCGGGCGTCTCGGAGCTCGGCGTCGAGAAGCGCGAATGGCCCCAGATCGCCGCGGTGGAGGCCATCACCGCCACCGGCTCGAACGACCGCCAGGTCATCCTCACCCCGAAGCCCGGCGGCCGGCTCCCCCTGGTCGAACTCGACAAGCCGGTCTCCGTGCTCCGCGTCGACGAGAAGGACGGCGGCGTCCACCGCGTCCACGGCCGCGCCTTCGTCCGCGAGCGCGCCGACGACCGCACCTACCGCGTCGGCTCCGGCGGCTTCTGGCAGGTCCACCCGCAGGCGGCCAACACTCTGGTCCGCGCGGTCATGCAGGGCCTGCTGCCCCGCAAGAACGACACGGCCCTCGACCTCTACTGCGGCGTCGGCCTGTTCGCCGGAGCCATCGGCCAGCGCATCGGCGAAAAGGGCGCGGTCCTCGGCATCGAGTCCGGCAAGCGCGCCGTCGAGGACGCCCGCCACAACCTGGGTGACCTCGACCGGGTCCGCATCGAACACGGCAAGGTCGACCAGGTCCTGCCCCGCACCGGTATCACGGAGTGCGACCTGATCGTCCTGGACCCGCCGCGCGCGGGCGCGGGCAAGCAGGTCGTCAAGCACCTTTCAGGGCTGGGCGCACGCAAGATCGCCTACGTGGCCTGCGACCCGGCGGCGCTCGCACGGGACCTGGCGTACTTCCGGGACGGGGGATACAAGGTGCGGACGCTGCGGGCTTTCGACCTGTTCCCGATGACCCACCATGTCGAGTGCGTCGCGATCCTTGAGCCCGCCGCAAAGGGTGTCTGACCTGCCGTTTCGCCGAGTGTGCGTTATGTGCGCTGTGGGCGTTACGGGCGATATCTTGACGCATGAGCGACGCACGTGACGCACGTTTGACGCACGTTTGACGCACGTCCTGATGGGGTGTCAGGAGATCGTGGATATCCCTGATGGAACGTCAGGTACGGGTTAGTGGGAGCTCGGTCTTTGTCTTTCGCGGCGGATTCGGTACAGCGGGTTGGCCTCAGGTGAGAGGGCTATGGTGGAGTCGGTCGCCACCGGCCGACGTCAGCGCGTCGTGTCATGGTCGAACTCCGTTTCAACGTGTAGCGGCTGACGTATCACCAGGTCGCTGATCTGGCAAACATGCAGGTCAGTCAGGGTCCGGCTCTTTTGAGTCGGGCCCTTGATTTTTTCCGTGCTGGGATGGTGCTGGAATAGCTGCCCCCCCGTCACCTGTCATCACCCCTGCTCATCCCTACCGTGCTGGGATCGTGCTGGGATGGGATGGGAACGCCTGTACTGAGTTTCGGACAGTCCGCTGCCCGGTGCGACGGGTGAGCAGGAAGAGGCTTCATCCACACGTTTTCTTCACGTCCTCGTGGTCTCGTACGGAAACAAATCTGCACCCGCCCGACGTTGTCGATCTCCTAGTCGAGGGGGAAGTCGGGCGTGAAGCTGTTCCACACAACGAAAGGCGGCGTGACTGAGGTCACGCCGCGTCTTGCCGACGTTGAGGCGGATGTACAGAGCCTCATAGAGGCGCACATGGAGACAATGCTGGGGGTGCGGTTCCTGACGAGCGAGTACGTAATCGGATGCGCCGATGGCGGACGTATCGACTCGCTGGGCCTCGATGAGAATGGCGCACCCGTGATCGTCGAGTACAAGCGCGGCACAGACGCCGGCGTAATCAACCAGGGCCTCTACTACATGGCCTGGCTGGTGAACCATAAGGACGTCTTCCGGAACCTGGTTCGCGACCGGCTCGGGGTTACGATCGCGTCCCAGATCCTGTGGAGCGCACCTCGGCTGATCTGTGTGGCCGGCGACTTCACCCGCTACGACGCGCACGCCGTGCGCGAGCACCGACGGTCGATCGATCTTGTCCGCTACCAGTACTTCGGCAGCAATCACTTCAGCCTTGAGACCGTGGCTTCCGTCACGGGGCGGTCGGCTCAGGGCAAACGGGTACGTCGCCGCGCAGTCGGGGAGCTGCCCCTTCGAAAGCAGGGCGGAGCAATGGCCGAGCTGGCACAGGCGGTCGACGAGGTCCTCATCGGACTGGGCGGAAACGTCACTCGTGTACAGCGTAAGCAGTACCGCGCCTATCAGCGGCTCCGGAACTTCGCGTGCCTCATCCCGCCGCAGCAGGCCAAAGTGGTGGTTTACCTGAAGGCGGCTCCAACAGCGGTGGACCTAGTGCCCGGATTCACTCGGGACGTGACGGGGCTTGGTCACCATGGCACGGGCGATCTGGAGGTTCAGCTTCGCACCGAGGGCGACGTGGAGCGAGCCCAGGAACTGTTCCGACTCAGTTACGCCGCTGCGTGAAGGGGCGATGTTCCGTACTGCCGGGCGAATTTCGCGGTTGGAGTAGTCGCTCGTCGTGTGCTGCCTCTCGTCGGCTGATCAGGAAGTGGCGGTAGATCTACAAGTATTCGGCGGTTCCCCGGTTTCGGTAACCGGGGAACGGCCGGTATATTGCCGCCGCTACTCAGTTAGTCGCCGTCGGAGTTTGCACGCTCAATGCCAGGATTCCGACGGCGGACACGGCAGTCCTCCAGCAGTCACGGTGAGCTGCTGCCGAGAGGCAGGCGGTGGCCTCGGCGGGAAGCAGGGTGCGGCTCGGGGGCAGGTCGGTTCGGGCTTCCAGGGCGGCGGTGATCTGGCGCGTTTGCCGACTTCGTTACGCAGTCTGGGAAGACGGCGTGGGAGTTGATGGTCACGAGGTAGAGCATCCGCCTTTGCGGCGTCGCACCGAGCGATCAAGAAGTCGGATGGCGACGCCCCAGCGGGCCGGGGCGTAGGGGCAGTGGTGTGGCGGCCTTGACCGGCTGGAGGGGCGCGGCCTCCGCGTCTGTTGCGCGGTATGGCGGCTCCCACCCGTCTGATCAGCGCCAGGTGTACGTCTGGTCGGTGATCGGGGGGAGCAGCACGTCGCTGGGCGGGCCGGCGAGCTCGGTCAGCTCACTGAGCGCGTTGCCGACGGCGGGGTAGAGGTGGCGGCGGGCGGCCTGCGCGAGGGGAACCCAGACCACGCTGGTGACGTCTTCGGCGTCTTGCTCGGTTGCCGGAAGGGCGGCCCGTACGTGGCGGGGGACGGCCAGAAGATGGATGAGGTGGAGCCGGCGGAACGTGCCGCTTCTGCCGGGGCGTGTCGTGATCTGGTCCTGTGCCCAGCGCAACCGGGGACGGTCGGGGAGGGCGCTGACATCGAGATCGAGCTCTTCCTTGAGTTCGCGGGCGAGGGCGACAGGTACTTGCTCGTCCGGGTGGAGCAGACCGCCCGGCAGTGAGTACTGGTCTCCATCGGGGCGGGCCCGGCGGATCAGGCAGATCTCGTCGCTTTCGATGATGGCTGCGCAGGTGCGGATCGCGATGGCCGGAACGGCGCCCGTCGTGGTCATGAGTCCGTCCGCGACTGGAGGGCGACAGCGTTGTTGGCGGCCAGCCAGCCCGTCGGGTTGCCGCAGTCGAAGTACTGGCCGGTGACGGGGTGGATGAGCACGTTGTGGTCGCGGGCGAAGGCGCTGATGGCGTCGGTGGCCTGGTACTCGCCGTTCGCGGCCGGGGTGAGCTTCTCGAAGTAGGCGGTGGCCTCGGCGGGAAGCAGGGTGCGGCTGATGTTGATGTAGGCCGTCGGTGCGCCGTAGGCGGTCGGCTTTTCCAGCAGGTCATCCATTACCTGCTGGCCGTCCTTCGTGTTGCGGGGCTTCAGGATTCCGTACCGGTGGGCGTCGCCGCCGCGGACGGTGGCGGCGGCGACAGCACCCGCAGCGCCGGCGGCGCCGCGGGCGGCGGCCAGGTCGGCGAGGTCGGATCCGCCGTCGGTCCGCAGGAGCAGGTCGTCGCCGGCGATGAGGAAGAAGTCCTGGTCGCCGATGTAGCCGGCAGCCAGGATCGCGGGCAGGGCCGTTCCATACCGGTCGCCGTCGCGGGGCTGCTCGATGAAGTGGAAGTCCGCCTGGTCGTGAAGGTGTGCGATCGGTTCGTACTTCGTCTGCCAGCCGCGGGCGGCGAAGTAGTCCCGCATGCCGTCGTCTTCGGTGAAGTAGTGGCGGACCTGCCGCCCACCCTCGCCCTGCGAGGTGACGATCGCGATCTCGCGCACGCCCGCTGCCAGGCAGTCGGCGACCGCGTAGGCGAGGACGGGTTGGTCGAGTACCGGCAGCATGCACTTGTTGACCGATTTGGCGATGGGGAAGAAGCGGGTTCCCATTCCGGCTACGGCGATGACGGCGCGACTCACGCGGGCCCTTCGGGTGGGTGCGGGCTCTGCCTGAGGTCCTCCGGCAGGGCCCGGCGGGGCGGGATAGGCGCGACAGTCTACGCATACCGTGCACTATTTCTTTGAACCCGCAGTCCGCAGCGGTGGCGCTCAACTGGCCAGGCCACCAGCGCTGTTGAGCGAGGCGGCTTGGCGGAATGCGTCTTCTGGATCAGCGGGTGGGGGTGTGATCGAAACGGAGAGGGATTTGGGGGCCGCGGCGGCGGTCAGCGAGCCGGCCTCGCGGATCCGGTCCCAGGTCGGAATGTCCCGGTCGCTGGGGCCGAGACCGTGGCGTACCGCCTGCTGGTGGACTGCGGCGAGCATGGTGTCGTAGTCGCGGGGCGTGCCGACCTGGCCGTCCACGTAGCGGTGCAGGGCGGCGATACCGACCTCGATGACGTGGTTGCCGGTGTGCTGGAGGGCGCCGAGCAGGTCGGTGTCGAAGGACAGCCGGTGATCGGTGACCTGGGGGCAGGGCGGCGGCGAGGGCGGCGCGGGTGAACGGTTTGAACCCGGCCTGGGGGTCGGTGACGTGCAGGCCGAGGAGTTCGTTGGCCGCCTGCATTTAGAGCAGGGTTGCCGGCGTGGGACCGGCAGGAGAAGGCCCACTGACCTTGACCGAAGTAACTGTGGAGAAGACAGTCTGCTGCATCGCTCGCCAGCCACCGAGGGTGATCAGATGCCGAGTGTGGATCAAGGGCGAACCTGGCGTCGCGCGGCAGCCGACTACGGCTCTCGGGCGATCAGGCGCTGACGGACGGCAGTCGGAAATTTGGTCTCGCTTGTCGGACCTGGTTGCCACACTGGGCGGATGAACGAGGGATCATCCAATCCGTGGCAGGCGACGGCGCAGCAGATCGATGCCCGGATCGAGGAACTCCGGCCCGAGGCCGATTGCCACGTGGTCGGTCAGCACGTGATCTCCAAAGTGCTACTCAAGCGCTTCGCCACTCCGTTCGGCAGCCAAGGGCTCAAGCTCGTGCCTTTCAACCTCGACCACCCCGACCGTCTGCACAAGATGGCGAGTCCGCGCGAATGCGGCAAGGTGCCGCACTTCGCACGCTTCGCTTCTGCCTCCCTGGAACAGGTATGGGGCAAGCTCGAGACACGAATACCCGACACCGCGCGCGCGGTGGACCGAGGAGACGTCTTCCAGCACGCACAGCACGTGCAGACCCTGAAGGACCTCATCGCCCTGCACCTGGTCCGCTCCCTGAACTACCGCAACGTCCACGAGCGCATCGTCACCAACGTCTACACCGAGACCCGCACGGCCCTGCTTACCGACAAGTCCGACCTGCTGCGCCGCGCGGTACTGCAACGCAGCGGGCTTCACCTCTCTGGACCGCAGGGCCTGGCCGCGGCGGCAGACCAGATCTTGAGCCCGCACCTGGCGAACTTCGAGAATGGTGCGGACTTCCGGGCGCGGATCGAGAACACCTTCGCCAAGGCGAAGGAGATGATCAGCGATGCCGGTCTGGAGATTCTGGTGCCTGCTAGCGGGGAGTTTCTCCTGGGCGACACCCCGGCCCTGGCCATTCAGCAGAGTGAAAACAGAACCGCCTTCAACGTTGCCATTGGCGACTCTACTGCCATCGTGTTGCCTTTCGGCCCCAGGCATCTGTTGGTCGGCAGGACCCCCCGCAACGGTATGAGCATTGCCACCGAGGAGACGGTTGGCTTCCTCAACCGGCTTCAGATTGAGGCAGCACAGCAACGTGTCTACTTCCGGCCCCGCAGCGGCCAGGATGCCATCGTCCGCGGTTACCTCAAACAGGGCGGTCGGAGTGCCACGAGATAGAAGTCGGCACGCGGCTTCACTTCTTGCCGCAGATGGCCAGGAGACGGATACGGGGATTGTGGGAGGCAGACCGTCCGGCTGTCATGGTTGCGGTGGAAGGTTCTTGGTCACCGCGGAAGTGCTGAGGAGCTGAACGAGGAGCACCGCGATGTGGACGGCGGCCTGGGCGGCTTCCGGGGTGATGGGTGCGCTGGTCTGTCCTCCGGGGTGTCGGTCGCGGTGCCCTTGCCAGAGGAGTTTCATGAGGGAGAGGACTGTGTCGACTTTGGCGGGTACCGCCTTGTTGTCGAGGATTACCATCGAGTACGTCGTCCCGTTGTCGTCCAGTTCGCGGATGACGTTGCCGAGGGTCGCCCGGGGGTTGGCGCTGGCGTACAGGGGGATTGCCACATCTTCCACTGCCCGCACCGCATCGACGTAGGCGCCACTTGCGTCCGGGTGCAGTGAGTACGCCTTGGCCCAGGAACTGCGTAGATAGAAGCTGGCGTCGTCGCGGCCGGAGGATTCGGCCTGCTGCATGGCCGTGACGGCGGACTCGGCGACGGTCGCGTCGACGACCCGCTCCAGGCCGGCGTGCGCAACGTCGTCGGCCTCGCGAACCTGGTACGCGGAGGTGGCATCGCTGAGCAGTGCGTCCAGCGTGTCGACCGGATTCACGAACTTCGCTGGCTTGGAGAATATTGCCGCCAAGGGAGAGTCTGCGTTCGGGTGCTTGACGAGGTATTCGTGGTGGGCGACCTCGCCGACACCGAGGTAGAGCAGACAGTCGACGACATCGAGAAGCAGACTGGCCGACACCCTGGACAGATCACGTGCGCTCGACGGAAGGCGGCTGTTGTCGAAGGCGTGAGCACCGGCGGTCAACTTCAGCGCGGCTATGACGCGGTGGACGAGCGATTCCGTCACCACCGCCTCCCGGATCCACGACCGAAGTCCCGGTTCCAGATGCTCGGGAACTCCTTCATGGACCGTCCGGTCTACGGGAAGGCCGGCCTCGCGGGCGGAGAGCGGCCGCCACGGTGATGTCGTCATCCCTAGCCTCGAACTTTCGTGACGGGCCGCCGGTGATCCGGCGGTCCGTTTCGCTTGTTCGGGGTGCTGGCGGCCAGGCTGATGGCCGGACTGTCGCGTCGGATGGGCGCCGGGTTCCACGGCTCCGGTCAGGGTGGTGCTGCTCGCAGGAACGGGAACAGGTTGGTCAGCCGGGGTTCGGGAGGGCTTCGAGCCGTGCCAGGGCTTTGGTGATCACGTCGGTCCAGGGCCAGTGGCGTGCGAACCTCAGGTGCCGGCGGCGGGCGGTCGTGATGATCTGGGCTGCGGCGGAGAAAAGACGGAGCCGGAGACGACGAGGCTCCCACCTGCGGGTTTTACCGGTCAGAGCGAGCATGGGCATCCAGGCCAGCAGGTCGAGGGCGATCTGGATGATCTCGAGCCAGATCTGGTTCTGCGCGGTGCTGTGCAGGGGAAGGTTGCGCAGGCCGGTGGCCCGGGCGGCTCGGATGCGGTCCTCGGCGCGTGCCCGCTGGCGGTGACGCAGCTCGAGCGCGGCGATCGGATCACCGGTGGTGTTGGTGGCGAAAGCGGTGAGTCGCAGGCCGTCGGCGTCGGTGAGGCGCAACTGGGCGCCGGGGTGGGGTCGTTCCTTGCGGACGATCAGCCGTATCCCTTTCGGCCAGCCGGTGAGGACATCGCCGGTGAGTTCGGCGACCCAGGCACCGTTGCGGATCTCGCCGCCCGGCTCGACGGCCGCTGTCCATGCGGCGGGCGGGATTTTGAGGACGGCGTGGTGGATGGCGTCGGTGATGGTCATGCCGACCGAGTACGACAGCCACCTGCCCCGCTTGGCGAGCCAGGCGACGAACTCGTGGGTGCCGCCTCCGGAGTCGGTGCGGATCAGGGTGTGGCGTCCGCGCCGGTACTTCTTCGGCAGTTGGGCCAGGGCGATTTGGGTGGTGGTGATGTGGTCGGCGGCGGTATTGCTGCCCGCGTTGCCCGGCCTGAGCAGGCCGGCCACCGGCTCCCCGCTCCCGCCGCTTCCGTGATCGACGAAGCCCATCAGCGGGTGATGTCCGAAGGTCTTCTTCCAGGTCGCGGTGGCGTCCTGCTTCTCGGAGTGGGCCAGCACCAAAACTCCGTCCAGGTCCACGATCACCTGCCCGGTGGTGTCCGGCGACGATGCTCCGGCCAGGTTCCAGACACGCTCGCGCGTTTCGGCTCGTGCTGACCGGATCGCGGCCAGGGCCTTCGGGCCCGCCGCGGCCAGAGTGTCGATGAGGCGGGAGACGGTCGGGTCGGAGGCCACCGGGCCGAACACAGCCGGCTCGGCCCGCAGCATCCCGACATCGGCCAGGCAGTCCCCGCCCAGCGCGACTGCGAGGGCCACGTCCAGCATGGTCTTGCCTGGATCGTGCACCGCCCGAGCCTTCCGCCACGGCGCCAGCGCCGCTGATATCGCGGTGTCCAGCCCGGCCTTGCGGACCGTCTCGACCAGCAGCACGCTCCCGGCCTGGGAGACCACCGCCCGGCCGCCGCCCTCGATACGGACACGCGGGTAGGACCCGATACTCTTCTTCACCTGAGAAGTGCTTCTTTCCACGGCACGATCTGGACCCTCGACAAGTCCTATCGTTGCAGGTCAGGAGCACTTCTCGCGTTTTCGATCACGCTTCGGACAGCCCACCTCGTGAAAGCCCGAGGCTAGCGGACCTACATGCCGATCCAGGTCGCCATCGCCCGCAGTGGCTCTGGAGCCCGGCGGGAAAGGTGCACGAGACCGCGGATCGTCTCCCGGGCCCCAGGGTGATACCGGGTCTGTTCCGGTGCCGACCGACGTGCCGCCATCATCGATTTCAGCGACGCTTCGCCCCGGCCCAGCTCCAACTCCACGCGCGCTCGGTCGATGTAGAAGTGCGCGCGACGGGATGTCGCGACCGTTGCCGGCAGCCGGATTGCCTTGGCCTGACGAAGGGCCTCGTCGAAACGGCGCATCTCCATCGCCACGCTCATCTCGTGCAGAGCGACATTCGTCGAGCTGAAGTTCAACCAATGCACTCGGCTGGCGTCGCCGACCCGCCCGGCATGCTCGCGTGCCTGCGCGATGTGTTCAGCGGCCAGGCCCGCCTCCCCTGCCCGGGCGGCCAGTACCGATCCTCCGAGGTGGAGTTGGCCGGCAACGGTGAGAGCCGCTCGGCTCGATCCGTCCGCGCCGAGCAGACCGTGGCCGGAGCGGATCAGACGCAAGCCGATGCTGTACTCACCCTCGCGGAAATACACCAATCCCCAAAAATACTGCCTCATGGCGGCCAGGCGCGGATCCCCAGCCCGCTCCGCGGCCCAGCCGAGCCGGTCGAGCGCAACGGTCGCGAGGTCGTAGAACCCGAGCTTCACGGTGATGTCGTGTGCGGTGCGGTAGGCGGATGCCAGTGCCTGCCAGAGTTCCGTCGTCGGCGCCCGCCAGCACAGGGCGGTCAGCTCCGTGATCACGTCCGGTAGCGCTGCTGCCGCAGCATGTAGACGAGTAGCCCGAACACGGGCGCACAACTCCTCTGCAGCAGCGATGAGTTCGGCAACGGCCCGCGTGGTGACCAGCGGATCGTCGCCGAGGTCGTACAGGTCCATGGCCTCACGGATCGGCCGCACCAGCTCCGCCAGCCGGTCCTCCTGTAGCTGCGTCACGTACGGCTGCCCCGTCAGCACGGTGACGTCGATCCGTAGCGCCCGCGCGACCGCCGCGGTGAAATCCACGGATGCCGGCCGAGCCCCGCACTCCACCTGGGTCAGCCAGCTGTACGAGTACGGAATCCGGTCAGCTAACTGATCGTTTCAGAATGAAACGCTTGGCCAGAGGGTTGCGCGCTGCGATGATGCGGACTCGACTGGGCGGTGGGGGGCGGGGACATCAGGTGACGCGATGGCAGCTCTTGCATGGAGACGTCTTGGTCGGCGAGCTCAGTGAGTACGGCTGTGATCAGCCGTTCTTTCTGGCGCGCTTCGCCCCAGGGCCGGGCTGGGAACGCGTGAGGTCGTTGTTCGAGGCATGGGCGGACTACAAGGGCCCTGATCCTGATGGGCTCAGGTTCGTCGCCCTGGCCAAGCCGTTGCAGGATCTGGGGCTCACGCTGGCTCCAGTAGTTGACGGCCAGCCTCCGTTGCGGCTCTTCAAGGACTGCATCGTGCGTATCAACGGGTCTGAGGCCCGTCTCCGCTACTGGCGCGATTGACCGCCCGCTGGAGCCGACGGAGGCATATGAGGCTGCAGGCCAGTTCGAGCAGGCCCTGGTGGAGGTCGGCGCGTCGTTCGTAGCGAGTGCGGAGTCGTTTGAACTGGTGCAGCCAGGCGAAGGCACGCTCGACGACCCAGCGCACCTTGCCCAGTCCGGAGCCGTGGGCGACGCCGCGTCGGGCGATCATGGGTTTGATGCCGCGCTTCCACAGCAGGCGGCGGTACTTGTCGAAGTCGTAGCCGCGGTCTGCGTACAGGCGCCGGGGCTTGCGGCGGGGACGTCCGCGCAGTCCCCGGATCGACGGAATGGCGTCGAGTAGCGGCAGGAGCTGGGTGACGTCGTGCCGGTTGCCGCCGGTGAGCGTGACGGCGAGCGGGGTTCCGTGGCGGTCGACGATCAGGTGGTGCTTGGAGCCCGGGCGGGCACGGTCGACGGGCGAGGGGCCGACGTGATCCCCCCTTTGAGGGCCCGGACATGCGAGCCGTCCACGGAGCAGTCGTCCAGGTCCAGCAGGTCGGCGCGGCGAAGCTCGGCCAGCAGGGTGGCGTGCAGGCGCGGCCAGACACCGGCCTCGGTCCAGTCCCGCAGCCGGCGCCAGGCAGTTACTCCGGAGCAGCCCACGGTCTCGGCGGGAACATCGCGCCACGCGACACCGGTCCGCAGCACATACATGACGCCGACGAGTGCCACTCGGTCAGGAACACGCAGCCGTCCGGGATACCGGCGGCGCCGTTCGGGAACGGGCGGCAGCAGTGGAGCCACCCGCTCCCACAGGTCGTCAGGAACAAGATCAGCACGCACCCGGACACTCTGCCGACCAAGATCGTCGGACACAAGACCCGCAGCTCAACTCATTCTGAAACGATCAGTAAGACCCGTTGTGTCAGCCTCGCCAGCCTCCGCTGCTCCTGGATCCGCGTACCGGTGTGATCGCCGCTCTGCTTCGGCACCGCGGTCTCCCGTCTCCGACCCGTCCTTCGTACGGTACGCGCTGTCCGCTGCTTCGGACCGCCGGTTCCCCGGCCGCCTCGATGGCGCCTCGGCTGTGGTCGGATGGTCGGCATGACCAAACCGACCCTGTACCTGTTCGGCAGCGCGGCTCCGCCAGTGTTTGACGTTGCCCGCGTCATCGAGGAAGCGCAGGCCGACGGCTGGGAGGTGTGCCTCGGACTCACACCCACGGCCGCCCGCTGGCTTAAGGATTCTCTCGACGCGCTGGCCGTCCTCACCGGTCGCCCGGTCCGCTGGGACTACCGGATGCCCGGCCAGCCGGACGTGTGGCCGAAGCCGGACGCGATCGTCCTCGCCCCGGCCACCTTCAACGTGATCAACCAGTGGGCGCTCGGGATCACCGACAAGTGGATCGTCGGAGTGGTCGCCGAAGGCATCGGCAAGGGCATCCCGATGGCGATGATGCCCTGCGTGAACAGGGCGTTCGTCAATCATCCGCAGTTCGACCGGTCGATCGACACCCTCAGGGAGGCTGGGGTCCGGGTGTTGTACGGGGAAGGCGGCTTCATTCCGAACTTGCCGGGCCAAGGCAACCCAGCCACCTACCCGTGGCGGGCCGCCTTGGACGCAGTCGCTGACGTATCCGACGCGAACTCGATCACCTAAACTCCCGCTCGACCCGCGCAGGGTCGCAGCGGACATTGAGGATCAACCTCTCGCATACCGGATCTCCCTGGCGGTGAGCAGCGCACCGGTCACGGCTCGCTCGTAGGCGCGGCGCTCCTGCGGGCCCGTGAGGGTCAGGTACTGCAGAGGTTGGCCGGTGACCGCGGTCATCAGCAAGAGTTGCGCGTTCTCGTCGACATCGAGCAGTTGAGGCGCGCTCGCGCCGAGCGCCGGGGCCCAGGCGGAGAGGGCCGTGAGCTCGCGACGGAAACTGTCGCGGCTGGTGTTGGACTTGACGATCATCTGCCGCCCGTCGGGGGCCCGCAGGCGGAGTGCCGTGGTGGACGTGCCGGGCCAGCTGTGGTCGGCGACGACCTCGGCTGGTCCGGCCATCCTCGTTATCGCGGAGCTGTTCACGAAAGGTACAGGGGGGTGAGGGCCTCCTCGACGACCTGATCCGGATTGAGCGCGGTGGTGTCGATCACCTCGGCCCGCTCGCCCAGCCAAGTCGCGTACGCCTGCTCGTAGACCTCGATCTTCCGGCGCCTAAAGGCCCGGACCTTCTCGCTGCGCTCCCCGTCGCCGGGGAACTCCATGCTGCCCTCGATGCGCTTCGCGATGGCGTCGGAGTCGGCGTGCAGGAGGAGGTGGTACCTCAACGCCGTCCTTGGCCAGGGCATTGAAGATCTCCTCGGCGTACTCGCAGCGCAGCAGCTTCATCGGCGCGATGACCGGCCCGCCTGGGCCTGGCGGTCGAGCTCTTTCACGGGCGGGAGGCACGGCCTCGCGGGCGGGGATCTTCCGCATCGCGCGGATGGGCGAGGCCAGCAGCAGGACGAGGGGGACGATCTGGAGGAGCGCGCCGACGGCGAGGGTGGCCCGGACGTCGAGAACGAGGACCAGGCCGCCGGCAGTGGCGGCGGCGAGCGGGCGAGCCCCGGCGGTGAGCGTGGTGCTGGCGGACTGCGCCCGGCCCTGGAAGGCAGGGTCGCACACGGCCTGGCGCAGGGACCGTTGGCTGGTTCCCGATGCCGTCGACCAGAACAGCTGCCCGGCGAGTGTGGCGGCCAGGATGATCTGCCACCGCAGTCCGGGTCCGGCGCACAGCAGGGGCACCTGGGCGAGGGGGCTGATCGCGAATCCCACGATGATCGTGGGGCCGATGCCGATCCGGTCGGCGATCCTCGTCGCGAGCAGCGCACCGGCCACGCCCCCGACACCGCCGACGCCCATGATCACGCCGAGCGCGGACGGGGAGGCTCCGAGCCGGTCGAGCGTCTTTGTTTCCGCAAAGGCCGTGTCCCCCGCAGGTCGTGTCGCTTTACACCAGGGGTGAGATTCTGGTGCGCGTCGTGTTGCGGCCCGCCATTGTGTCCCTCTCTTGACTGAGACCTGTGGCGGACGTCACGTCACGCCGAACTTGGTGGCCGGAGAAGACTCTACTGGTGTGAGGCATCCGAGCGGACGTCCCGGGTGAAGTCCACCGGCGCCGCCAGCCGCATGTGACGGGTGCGGCAGATGTCGCAGCTGCTCTGCATCCAGGTGCGCGGCCCGCCGCCACGAAGCCGGATGCGGCCGGGGTTTCCATAGGTTTCGCAGGTGCGTTCGGAGACGGTCTCGGTAGCGTCGGTGAGAGCGGTGGCACGATCGGCGAACTCGCCGTCTTCGAACCGGTCGGCGACGGTGATACGCAAACCCTCGAGGTTCGTACCGAAGCGGTCGATGCGGTAGCTGAAGTCGAGGGCGAGCAAGGCCTGTCGCGGGGGAAGACGCCGCGTCGCGCCCCGATCTTCTGCTGCCTGGCTGTCAGTTGTCCGGTCAGGAACCGCAAAGGATAGACAAGCGCGCGAAGCTCCTGGCGGACACGGGTGATCTTGGTCGAGAGCCCGTCTACCAGGAGCTTCATCGTTACTCATGACAACAGCGGCCGAATTTCCCCTCAGGGCCGCCGGGACATCATTCTGTAGGTAATTACAAACCCAGCAACAGACCAAGCGGAGAGCACCAAAAAGGGAAGACCAGAAGGGCCGCCTGGAGGGCTGGAAAGGCATTCCCTAATGCATTCAGCCATGTATTGAAACGGGAGTACTGTGTGAACCGATTCCAACCAGTCCGGCAGGCGCGAAGCCGGGAATAATATCGGCGAGAACATGAGCGCAATGAACACGACGAGTTGCGATATCATGCGCGCAGCCGCTGGTTGCAGCCCGTAGCCGATGCCGTATCCGATGCCGATGGCGGCGAACGCCGTCAGAAGGACTGCTGGGATGATCAGTGGGCTTATCTGGAGTGTCAGATTGAATCGGAGGCTGGATACAATCAGTGCGGCGATCATCCCGGGCAAAGCCGTCATCAAGGCAATGGTGGTGTCCGAGGCGATGGTTGCACTGCGCGGCACGGGCAGCGAGCGATTGAAGTCGAAGATGCCCTGCTGCTTCGCAGAGGCTACTTCTTGAGGCGCTATCACCATGCCAACCGTGATCAGTCCGAGGACTGGCGCTCCCGTAGCGAAGTAGAGCGCGGTGCGCTCGTTCATGTTCGGCACCAGGTAAGTGAATCCGACGATAACCCCCAACGCCAGGCAAGTCTGGACTACGAGACTCAAGGGTAGGGAGGCGCGGCTTCGCAGCCCAGTCCAGCGAAGTAGCAGGCCGTAACTACGCAGCCATTGACGCATCGTGGCCCTCCTCTGCAGCGCCGCTCCCAACTAGTTCCAGGTAGACGTCTTCGAGGCCGACTGGCAGCAGTGCGAATTCATCGATGGCCCCCGATGTGCTGAGCCGCTGGGCCCAAGCGAGCGCCTCGGGCGCCGAATCAGAGCCCAAAGGCACCACAAGGCGACGGCCGTTATGCAGCGGCGCTCCTGCTGGTCGGATGTGATCAGGGATGGCGGGGAGTTGGTCTGCGCTGGGGGCCGTCAGCGCCAGCCTGAGGTCACCGACAGCTCGGGAGCGGAGTTGGGCGGGCGTGCCTTCCGCAACCACCTTGCCAGCATCCAGCACGACGATGCGGTCCACACTTCGTTCGGCCTCGATCACGTTGTGGGTTACGAGCACCACGGCACAGCCTTCATCCGCGAGTCTGCGTATCTGGTCCCATAGGAGCCTCCTACGGACGGGATCCACGTCGTTGGTCGGCTCATCGAGCATCACCACGCGCCCAGGAGCACCCGCGACCATGCCGAACGCGGTCAGTCTCCGAACGCCTCCCGAGAGGCGCTCCCCTGCGGTGTCAGACCACGGCTCAAGATCGAGTGCACCAATCAGCTCCTTGGCTCGTGCACTGCCCGCGCGCTTGCTCATTCCGCGGATACGGGCCAACGTCTCGATAGCCTGCCGAGGCGTCACGCCCGACAACGGCGCATGCGCCTGAGGCATCACCGAGACCATGCGGCGCACCTTGCCGGGTTCTGCGACAGGATCACACCCGGCCACTCTGATGGTGCCGGAGGTCGGCAGGGCGAGCCCTGCTACCTGGTTGATGAGTGTCGTCTTGCCTGCACCGTTGTGCCCCAGGAGCCCGACCACCTCGCCAGCATCGACGTGCAGGCTGATGTCATCGTTGGCGCGCGCGCCCCGCCGGTAGCACTTCACAAGGTTCGTAATGGTTAGCAATGCCCCTCCAGTCGGCTTGAGATACCGATCAGTACTCAGATACCGCACGGTATTCAGATACCATGCAGAATGTCAACCTTGAGGCGGCGGTAGGGAGTGTCACGATGGTCGAGCGCTTGAGCCGGCAGGAGCAGCGTGAGCGGACGCGCACCCAGTTGATCGATTCAGCCATGCGGCTGTTCGCCGAGCGCGGCATCGCAAGCGTCTCCCTGGAGCAGGTTGCGGCGTCAGTCGGCATGACTAAAGGAGCGATCTACACGAACTTCGCAAGTAGGGATGATCTCGTCATGGCGGTGATGGAACGTCACGGGCATGTCCCGGAGATCCAGTTCCCTGCGGAGCAACCTGGCGCAGATGCTTCGAAGGAAGGCGGCGACCGGTTCGCGGTGATCGGAAGCCTCTACGCTGACAGCATCAAGAAGCGCCGCCTCTTTGCGCTCTTCTACCTGGAGTTCTGGCTCTACGCCCTGCGGAATCCCCAGGCGAGAGATCTCTTCGTGGAGAGGCTAGAGAAGGGCCTGGCCAGCTGGACCGACAGCGCAACCATCACCCCGCCTCAGGGGCTCTCCCCCCGCAGCCTCGGCCGCCTAGTCGCCGCCGTCGATCTCGGAATTGGGTTGCAGTACTTGCTTGATGCAACCCAATTCGACGCAGAACTGTACGGGGACGCGCTGCGCCTGATCTTGGCACCTGAAGCGACCAAACCCCCCACTTCCTGAGGCAGGGCCTGCGGGTAGCGGTAAGCCAGGGGCCCCGACGCCGTGTCGGAGGCGAAGGCGTCCCGCCTTGTTCTCTGCTGACACGGCTGATAGAGCAGGTGTGGTTGATGTGTGGGGTGCATGCCACCAGCGACCGACATACTCCGGTGTCATGGTGGACAGCGGCGTCGATCTCACACCTGCCAACTGCCACCGCTGGACCATCGCCCAATCCCGTCGGCAATGGTCCCCACCACGCTTTGCCTCGGTTGCAGCGTCGCGTAGCGCCTCTGCAACCGCCGAACTCGCCGGCACCTGTCATT
Organism: Streptomyces sp. NPDC104313; assembly: GCF_055583985.1. Lineage (NCBI taxonomy): Bacteria > Bacillati > Actinomycetota > Actinomycetes > Kitasatosporales > Streptomycetaceae > Streptomyces > Streptomyces sp. NPDC104313. The sequence goes on along the minus strand of NZ_JBVJMW010000014.1, from coordinate 6,462 downwards.
CCAGGGCACATTCAGTCTGATCGGGTACCGCCTGGACCGGCTCGGCTGTCTACGGCCTGGCGTTCGCGTGATAGGAGAGCTGAACATTCCTGCGGTCACGCCGCTTCCTCATGGGCCGTGCTCTCTCCCTCCGTCGGTCTGACGAAACGGACGGGTCAATGCGGGTGAGGGCATCGCCCTCTGCCCAGGGCGCGGGCATGGTCGTCAAGGTGGAAGTTGGGGCGCTGCTCGGCTTCGTCGTAGTAGCGGTGGAAGACTGGGGTAATGCCGCCGGAGACTGGGGGGACGATCCAGCTCCAGTCCGCAGGCACGGTGCGGCCGTTGCGTTCTTCCCGTGCCAGGTGGGTGAGGAAGCGGCGTGATTCGGTGTGGTGGTCGCTGATCTTGACGTCGGCGGTGTTGAAGGAGTGCAAGATGGCAACGTTGAGCTCGACTAACGCGCGATCGCGCCACAGGCTGGCTTCGTTGCTGGTATCCAGGCCAAGGCACTCGGCAATGGCGGGGAGCAGGTTGAATCGGTCCTCGTCGACCAGGCTGCGGGCGCCGATCTCGGTGCCCATGTACCAACCGTTGAACGGGGCAAGAGGGTAGTCGATGCCTCCGATGCGCAGGCGCATGTTGGAGATCGCTGGTACGGCATGCCAGCGCAACGCCAAGTTGGCAATCTGCGGGTGGTCGGGGTGGGTGATTGGGACTTCGAGAATCAGATCGGGGGGAAGCTCGAAGAGCTGAGGCTTGTGGTCGGCGGTTTCGATGACTACCGGTAGGACGTCGAAGGGTCCTTCGGGGGCCTGCCAGCCCAGCTGGCGGGCGAGGTCGGTGAAGCCTGTGTAAGCCGGGTCGCCGAGGACGGTGCCGTCGTCCCGACGGTAGCCAGCGTAGCGAATGAGCTGGTCATTCCAGACTCTAGGGGCGGGCTGTTCTGGCGTGTCGGGGGCGAAGACGGAGATGACAGGGCGAATACGCCCGAGGTTGGTCGCTTGACGCAGGTGCTCGCAAAGGTGCTGGTGGATTTCCTCGGGGGATGTGGCGTCGCGGCGGTCCAAGACACGAAGGCTGTTCCAGTACAACCGCCCTATACACCGGCTGGAGTTGCGCCAGGCCACGCGGGCACCAAAGGCAAGTTCATCAGGGGTCTGGTGATAGGTGCCGGTGGTATCGATGTCGGTGAGGATCTGGCTGAGGCGCTCGGTAAGCGGGATGGGCTGGTCAGGCTGCTCGGCATAGTATTGATGCAGGAACTCTTCCGCTTCGTCCCGGTCGGCAGCACGGCTGGAACGGGGCCCGGGATTGGTAGCTGGGCAGAGCGGTGTTGAGCTACCGGTGCCAGAGGTGGCGTGGTGGTCGGGGGTGCGTACCAGGAGCGCTTTGGTGTTCATGGACTTCCTCGCGGTTAGCGTGCACTTCCGTCTGCTTCCCCGTTGTCGGGGTGAGTGTCGGGTTGACGCGCGTGGGTGACCATCCGCTCGGGGTATCGAGCAGCCTGCGGGATGGACATCATCGCGGAGGCACCCACGTGTCGAAGGGCCTGGTCTGTGGCGGGCCGGCATCTGGTCCCGCACTGGTGGCGCTGCGGCACTGTCGGGCTCGGTGGTGAGGTGGGCCACCGCCGGTATCCGCGGACTGCACCTGGGTGTGCCAGCCCTTCGCATGCGCCGGGGAGCGTGACAAGACGCTGATAATGCCAACGCAGGGTTGTGTGTTGAGGCTTTCACCTATGCAGAAGTGGCGGTCACGAGTCCTCGCGGCTCAGACCGCATCCGGGTTCCGAGCTGCCTGGCGGGTACCTGGCAGCGTGGTCCGCTCTGTCCCTCGGCGCGGATGCAGTCTGAGCAGCTGGGCGTCATCAGATGCGGTACTTCGTCAGCCGAGGCTCAGCGGCAGAGACCGCAAGGATCGAAACTCAAGGTTCGAGTTCCATTCGGGATCGCCCGCCAGCCGGATCATCGGAAAACGCGCGAACATCGCAACGAAGAACCACTTGATTTCGAGGCTGGCTATTTGCCGCCCGAGGCACGCGTGCGGTCCGAATCCGAACGAGAGGTGCTTGCCGCTGTTATGCCGGTCGAGGTCAAACCTGTCCGGCTGGTCGAACACGCTCGGGTCTCGGTTTGCGGCCCCCAGGAACAGGGCGACCCGCTGCCCTTCTTGGATCCGGACATCACCCATGTCAACGTCTGCCGCCGCAACGCGCCACGTGAACTGGTTTGACGCGTTGTATCGAACCACCTCGTTCGCGGTGTTGTCGACGCACGCAGGGTTGTCCAGGAAGCGGGTGATCTGGTCAGGGTTCGTCGCGAATGTGAGCATGCCGCTGCCAACAGACCCCGGCGTGGTGGGTGCAAACAACGCTATGAGCAAGAGCACCAGCTGATGCACGGTTTGTTCCAGCGTGACCTCGGTCTGGTCCCTTTGGCTGGCAGCAAGACGTGCGATGACTGTGTCCGGGAGGACTTTGCCCTGCTTGCCCTGGACGAGTTCCAACGCATAGGTGTGCAGGTCCGTGAGGTGCTCGAGCAGATAATCGAGCTCCAGCGGCTGGTCCTGGGGTCCCGACCAGTAGGTCATCACCTTGTCTACGCTCGGCACCACGACGTCGAGGTCCTCCTCCGGAACTCCGAAGGCGTGGACAGCAGCATTCACGGGAAATTTCGCTGCCAGCGCGGAGATGGCGTCGATCTCCTTCACGCCTTCCGGGAGGGTGGCGACCAGATCGTAGGCGACACGCTCGACAACCTGACTGTAATACTCATGGGCTTCGCGAGTGAAACCCGCATGTGTGGACTTTCTCAACACAGTATGGCGAGGAGCATCCGTGTACATCATGACGTTCTTGGTGAACCGGTGGTAGATGTTATCGGCGGGCAGTGCCTGGCCTTCGAACTTCCCGCTCAGAATCTCTTCCATGCGTTCAGCCTTGAAGCGCGGATCCTTCAACACGCTCGCACAGTCCGCATGCGTCATCACGGCCCATGCATTCAGCCCCTCATCCCAGTGGACCGGCTTGCGCTCCGCAAGGTCAGCGTAAACGGGATAGGGATTGGAGACGATGCCGGGGTCTGAAAGCGGCGACAACTTACCCATGGGGAACTCCTTTGGTTATTCGCTGCGAAAGATTCGCTGTGCGACTCTGCATAGAGGGCCGGGCCGAATCGTGCGAGGTGTACTTGCTGGGGCGAGAATCCGTTGGTCGCGTCCCGATGGAAGGCAGCGCCTAGCGACTGTGCCGATTGGGCCGGCGCCCCTCAAAAGGATCACTGGACTCCGCTGCGACAGGCGACTCGACTTCCATCTGCATTGGTGATGGGTCGTGGACGGGTTGCAGCTGACGCATCTAGGCCGGGGGGTCCATGAGGGCGACAAGGCTCTTGGGGCGCATGTCTGTCCACACGCCCTCGACGAACTCCTCACAGGACTGCCTGCTCGATGGGCCATGAGCCACAGTCCACCCTTCGGGTATCTCATTCGTGGTCGGCCACATCGAGTACTGGCCCTCACCGTTTACGAGGGCGTAGTGAAGGATGTCGTCCCGCTCAAACGGATTACTCATCTCTGTTCCACTCCAACTCCCGCACTCTGGCCACCAGAGTGCTCGCGATGACTGCCAGCGGCTCCGGGGCCGTCATTTCCCCGTGTGAACAGTCAATCTTGTATACGTGAACTTGTCCGGTGCAATGCTCTTCCCAGAGAGTTGCAGCGTCTGGAGAGATACCTTCCTTGTCGCCTACTGCTGCGTAGAAGTACAGGTCGCCTTCCATGAGCCCTGCTGAACGCGGAAGACCGAATACGCGGGAGGTGTTCAGGGCCGTGTCGAGCACTCTCTGCACCGCTTCGAATTCCAGAGACCCTAGTACGCTGACGTTTTTTTGCAGGACTTCAATAACCTGCTCCACTTGAGGAGACTCGCTCAGCCCACCGATTTCTGCACCGAAGGCTTCTATTATCCCTCTCAGTACGCCTTCATTCCCCTCAAATTCTTCCTGACCGGAAAGGGGGTGTGGGGTGGAGTCGAGCATAGCAAGAAACTCAACACTGAGGCCAAGATTTTGCAGTTCTATCGCCATTGCGTGGGCGATCGTCCCGCCGATGGACCATCCTATGAGGCGATACGGCCCATCTGGTTGAATCGCAAGGATTTCCTCGACATAGCCTCTGGCCATTTCCTCAATCGACTGTGGAAGGGCACAGTCATCGTTCAGGCCGCGAGCCTGTATTCCGTACAGCGGATAGTTTGGTCCGAAGTGTTGCAGCAGCCCGGAGTAACACCAGCTCGTCCCGCCGGCGGGGTGCACGCAGAAGATAGGAAGGCGCTGCCCGAAGGTACGAAGGGGAAGGAGGGTGCTGAGGGCGTCTCCTCGGGATGAGTGATCCAGCTGCTCGATCAAGGTGGCAACAGTGGGTGCTTCGAAGAGAGTCCGCACGGATATCTCGGCACCAAGGAGCGCACGGATGCGGCTGATCAAGCGGGTGGCGAGAAGGGAGTGTCCGCCCAGGTCGAAGAACCCGTCATCGATGGACACCTCCTCTAGCCCGAGAGCCTCGGCGAACAGTCCGCAGAGAACCACTTCCTTCTCAGTACGCGGGGCACGGCCGCCGTTGGTGGCGTAGTCGGGTGCTGGCAACTGTTTGTGGTCGAGTTTCCCATTCGGGGTCAGTGGCAGCGCGTCCAACACCACATAGGCGGAGGGAACCATGTAGTCAGGCAAGACCGCAGCAACATGTTCCCGTACGAGGGCCACATCGACAGGCTCTTGTCGAGTGGCGACGAGGTAGGCAACGAGACGATCGTCCCGAACGGCCACCGCAGCATGAACGACCGAGGGCTGACGCCGCACTACGGCCTCGATCTCGCCGAGCTCGACACGGAAGCCGCGGACCTTGACCTGAGTGTCGACTCTGCGGAGGTACTCGAGCTGCCCGGCGTCGTTCCATCGGACGAAATCGCCAGTTCGATACATCCGTGAGCCCGGCGGACCGAACGGGTTCGCGACGAACCGCGCCGCCGTCAGAGCCGGCTGATGCTGGTAGCCACGAGCCACACCGGTGCCAGCGATGTACAACTCACCCGGCACTCCGATCGGTACCGGCTGCAGTTGTATGTCGAGCACGTACGCACGGGTGTTGGCCAGGGGGTGGCCGATGGTGACCGCGCTATCCGTTGCGAGGGTGGCGGCGGTGGACCAGATGGTGGTCTCGGTGGGCCCGTAGACATTAGTTACCTCGGCCGCACAGTGGACGAGGAGCTCGGCGAGGTCAGTGGGCAGAGCTTCACCGCCGACCAACGCCCGCACAGACGCCAGGGTGCGCCGGGCATTGGAAGCAGTAACGACAGCCCGCCACAGACTGGGGGTGGCTTGCATGACGGTGACGTGTTCACGGTTGATCACGTTGTGCAATGCGGACGGGTCGTGAACCAGCCCCGAAGGCGCCAACACTACGGCCGCTCCCGATACCAATGGGGTGAGCAGTTCGAGCCCGGCGATGTCGAAGCTGATAGTGGTGACCGCCAACAGCCGGTCCTGGTTCGTGAGTGGAATGCGTTGGCGCATGTCGCACACCAGGTTCGTCAGCGCGGACCGCGAGATCACCACCCCCTTGGGGTGGCCCGTCGAGCCGGAGGTGTAAAGGACGTAGGCGGCCTGCGAGCCGTCCACGGCCGTGTGCAGCCGCGCTTCGTGCTGCGGCTCTCTGTCCTCCGCAGCGGCCAGCCAGCGCTCATCCAGGACCAGTACGGGCAGGGTTTGGGTGAGCATGTATTCGATACGCTGGGTGGGGAAGCCCTGGTCAATGGGCAGGTAGGCGCCTCCGCTCTTGAGTACCGCCAGCAAGGCCACCACCAGGTTCAGCGACCGAGGCAGCATGAGCGCAGCGAACCGCTCCGGTCCCATACCCTGCTCGGTCAGGATCCGAGCAAAGTGGTCGCTGCGCGCATCCAACTCCGCATACGATAATGACGTGCCGTCATAGAGGAGCGCCGTGGCCTCCGGTGCTCGTGCTGCCTGAGCCTGAAACAGCTCAACTAGGTCCACGTCTGTGGTGTCCCTGGCTGTGTCGTTCCATTCCCCGAGCACTCGGCTTCGCTCATCGGCTTCGAGTAGCTCGGCTTGACCGATCCTCGTCTCGGGGGTGGAGGCAACGGCATCCAGCATTCGCATGAACCGCCTGGCCAGCAGTTGCACACTCTCCTCGTTGAACAAGTCGGCGCTGAACTCCAGCACAGCGCTCATCCCGCCGCCGGACGTGGCACCCGGAGCTTGGTGTTCTCTCAAACTGAAGAGCAGGTCGAACTTCGAAATGGCGGTCTCGGTGGTTGATGGTGTCGCGATGAGCCCCGGGAACTGACAGGTGTTGGCTGTGGTGGTGGAGTTGGTGTTTTGGAGGACGAGCATGGTTTGGAAGAGGGGGTGGCGGGCGAGGCTGCGGGGCGGGTTGAGGATCTCCACCAGGCGCTCGAAGGGGAGG